>JAIOXZ010000007.1 GCA_021741355.1 Caulobacter sp. | reverse complement strand
ACCGACCTGTCCCTGCACAGTCAGGCCCAGCTCAGCGCCATCGCCCGACAGCTCAACGAACGGCCTAGAAAGACCTTGCTCTATCGAACGCCAGCAGAGACCTTCGCCGAGTGTGTTGCAGCGATCAGTTGAGCCCACCACCCATACCCGACGTCTAGACCAAACCCGGCAAAGGACCCATCGACAGCCGTCGATCTCTTGCAGGCCAGCGTGCCGGTCTTTCCAGCCTGGTCAAGGGCAGGCCCTTCGGGCCTGTCGCTCCGCGACGCGAAGCGCCCTTGAGCAGGCTGGACAGACCGGCGATCCTCTCGCCATGAGATCAGGGCCGGGACTGGCCTTGCACAACCCCATCCCCAAAATACCCCGTCATGGCCCGGCTTGTCCGGGCCACCCAAGAACACCTTCGTGGCAGGACTTGAGCGGAACCGGCCGCGCCTTGTTCTGGCCGATCCGTGTGCCTGGGTGGCCCGGACAAGCCGGGCCATGACGGTGCTTGGGGGACATGCGTGGACGGCGCTACGCTCCCCGCACCGCCGCCTCGATCTTCGCCACGTCGATCTTCTGCATCGTCATCATCGCCTCGAAGGCGCGTCTGGCGGTCTCGCCGCCTTTGGCCATCGCCTCGGTCAGCACGCGCGGGGTGATCTGCCAGCTGACGCCCCACCTGTCCTTGCACCAGCCGCACTGGCTTTCCTGCCCGCCGTTGCCGACGATGGCGTTCCAGTACCGGTCGGTCTCCGCCTGGTCCCCGGTCTCGATCTGGAACGAGAAGGCCTCGCTCTGTTTGAACGCGTCACCGCCGTTCAGGCCGATGCAGGCGATGCCCATGACCGTGAACTCGACGGTCAGCGCATCCCCCGCCTTGCCGTCCGGAAAGTCGCCGGGCGCATACTGGACGGCGCCCACCGTGGTGTCCGGGAAGGTCGCCGCATAGAACCGCGCCGCCGCCTCGGCGTCCCGGTCGTACCAGATGCAGATGGTGGCGCTGGTCATCGTCGGTTTCCTTTGTGGTGCTCAGGCGGCGGGCGGCGCTCCCCCGGCTCACAACGCCCCCCGGCAGAGTCTGTTCAACAGAATGGCGCGCGGGACGCCCGCCGTCGATCTCCTGCGGGCAGGCAATCCTCTCGCCATGAGATCAGGACCCTTGTGGTCCGCGCCCAATTTCCGCCTAGGATGGGCGCGAAGGAGCCTTCCATGATCCGCAGCCTCGCCCTCATCGTGATCGCCGCCGTCGCGCTGGCCGGTTGCGCCACCGCCAGCCGGATCGACGCGGCGGGCGACGTCCACAGCCTGCTGGTGGCCATCCGCGACAACGACCGCGCCGCCTTTGAACGCTATGTCGACCGCAAGGCGCTGAAGGCCTCGCTCGAGGGCCGGGTGATGCGCGAAACCAGCCGCCCGGACATGGACGACGGAGCCCGCGCGCTGGCCGCCCTGGTCGCGCCGGGCCTTGCCGACATCGCCGTCGACGCGATGATCCGGCCCGAAGTGTTCCGCGCCGCGGCCAACTACTACGGCTACACCCCCGACAAACCCCTGCCTGATCGTCTGGCCATCGCCGGCGCGCTGAAATACCTGCCCGACGGCCGGGTCTGCGCGACGAAGAAGAAGGACGGCCCCTGCCTGCTGGTCTTCACCCACACCGAAGGCGCCTGGCGTCTGTCCGGGTTCGAAGGCGACCTTTCCGACCTGCGCGGCAAGCCCCGCAAAGCCCCCTAGAGACCCGTCATGGTTCGTCTGCTTCGCCCCGTCGCCACGGCGGCCCTGATCCTGTCGACAGCGCTGGCCGCCGCGCCCGCCCAGGCGGCCCAGAAGCGGATGGTCAGCTACGACTCCGCCTCGCCGACCGCCAAGCGCCTGACCGGGGCGGGCCTGACCTTCGTCTTCACCAAGTCCTTCATGCGCACGAAGATCCTCGCGGTCCGCGCCACGGCGGTGTCGGTCGGCATCGTGCCCCGCCCCTCGGGCGACGGCGCGACGAACCGCAAGCTCGACGCGCTGATGGGTGAGGATGGCGGCAAGAGCAATCTGTTCTCCATCGACCCCGAAGCCCAGGAAGGCCGGGTGATGATCCAGGCCTTCTGTCCCGGCTCGACGAAGGGCTGGCTGGCGATCGGCGCGATCGGCTTCCGCAAGCCCATGCGCGTGCACGCCTTCGGCGACGACCCCGCGACGGGCGAGCCACGCCTCTGCGCGGTGATGGATTTCAGCTTCCGCGGCGAGTGGCGCATGCCCGGTCCGGTCAACGGCGGCGTCACCGACCGCGTCTTCCGCCCTGACTACGGCCGTCCGGGCGCATAGGAAGACTCTCCCTCCCCTTCATGGGGAGGGTGGACGTCGCGAAGCGGCGGACGGGTGGGGCAACCACCCGCCAATCGGTCGCTTCGGGATTATTCTCCCACTTCCCCACCCTGTCGGCTTCGCCGACTATCCCTCCCCATGAAGGGGAGGGATGCGATCACATGGCCGATATCGACGCGCTGAAACACTACGAGCGGTTCAGCTTCACCGACGGGCCCTGGACCCGTGAGGTGTTCCGGCGCGGCAGCGGGCCGGCGGTGATCATCATGCACGAGATCCCCGGCCTGCATCCGCTGGTGATCGACTACGCCGACCGCGTGGCGGCCAGCGGCATGACGGTATTCCTGCCCAGCCTGTTCGGCGCGCCGGGCAAGGCGGTGTCGAACGGCTATGTCGTCGGCTCGATGCTGGCCAACATCTGTATCCGGCGCGAATTCAACGTCTGGGCCAACGGCAAGTCGTCGAAGATCGTCGACTGGCTGCGCGCCCTGGCCCGCAAGGCGCACGCCGAGTGCGGCGGGCCCGGCGTCGGGGCGCTGGGGATGTGTTTCACCGGCGGTTTCGCGCTGGCCATGATGACCGAGCCCTCGGTCGTCGCCCCGGTGCTCAGCCAGCCGTCCCTGCCGCTCGGCAAGAAGGGCGCCCGGGCCATCGACGCCTCGCCCGCCGAGATCGCCTGCGCCAAACGCCGGTTCCAGGACGAGGACCTCAGCCTGCTCGGCCTGGCCTTCCACGGCGACCCGTTCGTGCCGCCCGGCCGCTTCGAGATGCTCAAGGAAACCTTCGGCGAGAAGTTCGAGGCCGTTGAGCTCAAACAGGAAGACGCCCGGCCCGGGACCGGCGTCGCCGGCCACTCGGTGCTGACCATCCACCTCAACAACAGCGGCCCGACGAAGGACGCCGAGGCGCGCACCATCGCCTTCTTCCGCCACCGCCTCGGACTGGACAGCGCTCCCGCACCGGCCTAGAAGCGCGCCCTTTCCGCCTTCCCGGGGTTCGACCCCCCGCCGGGCGTCTGGATACAGCCAATGTCACGCGCCTCACCCCGCCACGGGAAATCCCGTCACGCCGCCCCGTCCGGCCCTTCGCAACGCCAGCTGCGTGCCGGCGAGCTGATCCGCCATGCCCTGGTGGAAGCCCTGCGCGAGGAGCATCTGGCCGACCCCGTGCTCGCCGACGTCTCGGTGACGGTGTCGGAAGTCCGCATGAGCAGCGACCTCAAGCACGCCATCTGCTTCGTCGAGCCGCTCGGCGCCGGCGTCACCGGCGCGGAGACCCAGACCGTGGTCAAGGCCCTGAACGGCGCGGCCAAGCTGCTGCGCGGACGGATCGGCCGGATCATCGACATGAAGTTCACGCCGGACCTGAAGTTCTTCCACGACGACAGCTTCGCCCACGCCGCCCGCATCGACAGCCTGTTCGACAACCCCCTCGTCCAGAAAGACCTGGCGGCCGACGACGCGGACGACTGAGCGTGGCCCGTCGCAAGAAGGGCGAGGCGATCTCCGGCTGGATCTGCCTCGACAAGCCCTACGACTTCGGCTCGACCCAGGCCGTCGGCAAGGTGCGCTGGCTGTTCAAGGCGCAGAAGGCCGGCCACGCCGGCACGCTGGACCCCCTGGCCACCGGCGTCCTGCCGATCGCGCTGGGCGAAGCGACCAAGACCGTCCCGTTCATGATGGACGCCGACAAGGCCTACCGCTTCACCATCGAATGGGGTCGCTCGACCACCACGCTCGACCGGGAAGGTGCAACGACCGCCAGCTCCGACGTCCGCCCGACCCGCGAACAGGTCGAGGCCGCCCTGCCGGCCTTCGTCGGCGAAATCCAGCAGATCCCGCCGCAGTATTCGGCGGTCAAGGTCGACGGCGAGCGCGCCTATGACCTGGCCCGCGCCGGCGAGGACTTCGAGCTCAAGCCCCGCGCCGTGACGATCCATTCGGCCCGGGTCAGCGACGCCCCTGACGCCGATCACATCGAGATCGAGATCGAATGCGGCAAGGGCACCTATGTCCGGTCGATCGTGCGCGATCTGGCCGAGGCGCTCGGCGCCTGCGCCCATGTCAGCGCCCTGCGGCGGACCCGCGTCGGGCCGTTCGGCGAAGATCGTGCGATAACGCTGGAAAATCTGGAAGATTTGAGCCATAAGGCCGCGCTTCCGGAGGTATTGCTCCCGGTCGAGACCGCGCTGGACGACATCCCGGCGCTGGCCGTGACCGCGGAGGACGCCTTTCGGCTGGCACAGGGACGACCCATCGTTCTGGTTCCCAGACAGGTCGAGACGCTCAAGGCCCGCCTCACCGGCGGCTCTCGGCTCGTTTCGGCCATGGACGGAGACCGGCTCGTGGCCCTGGCCGAGATGCGTGCGGGAAGGCTCAATCCCGTCCGGGTCTTTATTCAAGCCTGAGCGGAGACTCACCCGATGTCGATTACGCTGGAGCGCAAAGCCGCGCTCATCACTGAACACGGTCGTACTGAAAACGACACCGGAAGCGCCGAAGTCCAGGTCGCGATCCTTTCGGAACGCATCTCGAACCTGACCGAGCACTTCAAGACCCACAAGAAGGACAATCACAGCCGTCGTGGCCTGCTGAAGCTGGTGTCCCAGCGTCGCGGTCTCCTCGACCACCTGAAGTCCTCCGACGAAAGCCGCTACACGGCGATCATCGAAAAGCTCGGCCTGCGTCGCTAGCGCGGGTTTGCGTGGTTCGAGACGCGCCCTTCGGGCGCTCCTCACCATGACGACGTTTGGTGCGACCCACTGAAATTCGTCATCCTGAGGAGCCGGCGCAGCCGGCGTCTCGAAGGACGCAATGACAGAATTGCCCGCCCTGTTCCTCCAGGCTCTGGAACGCGGCGGTGAGGAGCCGAAGGCTCCGCCTATCCGTACGACGAGGGTTCAATCGAAATCCTCACCGGGCCTGACACTGGAGAGGATTTCGGAAACGACACCTGTCCGCCCCCGCCAGGAATACGCCTGCGGGATACAGAGAAAGACACCCTCAAAATGTTTGATATCAAGCGCAAGACCATCGAATGGGGCGGCCGTCCGCTGACCATCGAAACCGGCCGCATGGCCCGTCAGGCTGACGGCGCGGTTCTGGTCACTTACGGCGACACCACGGTTCTGGCCGCGGTCACCTTCGCCAAGAGCCCCAAGCCCGGCCAGGACTTCTTCCCCCTGACCGTCAACTACCAGGAAAAATTCTACGCCGCGGGCAAGATCCCCGGCAGCTTCCCGCGCCGCGAAACCGCGCCGTCGCAGAAAGAAACCCTGACCAGCCGCCTGATCGACCGTCCGATCCGCCCGCTGTTCGTCAAGGGCTTCAAGAATGAAGTGCTGGTCGTCGCCACCGTGCTGAGCCACGACCTGGAGAACGATCCGGACATCGTCGCCATGATCGGCGCCTCGGCCGCCCTGTGCATCTCCGGCGCCCCGTTCATGGGCCCGATCGCCGCCGCCCGCGTCGGCTACGTCAATGGTGAGTACATCCTCAACCCGACGCTCGACGAGCTGAAGGAAAGCCAGATGGACCTCGTCGTGGCCGGCACCGCCGACGCCGTGATGATGGTTGAATCGGAAATCAAGGAACTGTCGGAAGAAGTCGTCCTCGGCGGCGTCTCCTTCGCGCACAAGGGCATGCAGCCGGTGATCGACGCGATCATCGAACTGGCCGAACACGCCGCCAAGGACGCGTTCGACTTCGAAACCGAAGACACCGACGCGGTGAAGGCGAAGATGAAGGACCTGGTCGGCGCCGACATCGCCGCCGGCTACAAGATCATCAAGAAGAGCGACCGCCAGAACGCCATCGGCGCGGCCAAGGCCAAGGTCACGGCCGCCCTGGGCAAGAGCGACGCCAATCCGGACGGCTACGACTCCAACAAGCTGGGCGCCGTGTTCAAGGAGCTTGAAGGCGACGTCGTGCGTCGCGGCATCCTCGACACCGGCATCCGCATTGACGGACGCACGGTCGACACGGTTCGCCAGATCATTGGCGAAGTGGGCGTCCTGCCCCGCGCCCACGGTTCGGCCCTGTTCACCCGCGGCGAAACCCAGGCCCTGGTCGTGGCCACCCTGGGCACCGGCGACGACGAGCAGCTGATCGACGCGCTGGAAGGCAAGTACTACGAGAAGTTCATGCTGCACTATAACTTCCCGCCCTACTCGGTCGGGGAGACGGGCCGCATGGGCGCGCCGAGCCGCCGCGACGTCGGCCACGGCAAGCTGGCCTGGCGGGCGATCCGTCCGATGCTGCCGGACGCGGTCGAGTTCCCCTACACCATCCGCCTGGTCTCCGAGATCACCGAGTCCAACGGCTCGTCCTCGATGGCCACGGTCTGCGGCGCCTCGCTGGCGCTGATGGACGCGGGCGTGCCCCTGAAGAAGCCGGTCTCCGGCATCGCCATGGGCCTGATCCTCGAGAAGGACGGCTTCGCGGTCCTGTCGGACATCCTGGGTGACGAAGATCACCTCGGCGACATGGACTTCAAGGTCGCCGGCACCGAAGACGGCATCACCAGCCTGCAGATGGACATCAAGATCGCCGGCATCACCGAAGCGATCATGAAACAGGCGCTCGAGCAGGCGAAAGCCGGCCGTCACCACATCCTCGGCGAAATGGCCAAGGCCATGGAAGCGCCGCGCGCGGAACTGGGCGAATTCGCCCCGAAGATCGAGACGATCAAGATCCCGGTCGACAAGATCCGTGAAGTGATCGGCACGGGCGGCAAGGTGATCCGCGAGATCACCGCCGAAACCGGCGCCAAGATCGACATCGGCGAAGACGGCACGATCAAGATCGCGGCCGCCGACCAGGGCAAGATCGACGCCGCCAAGGAGTGGATCAAGTCGATCGCCTCGGAGCCCGAGCTGGGCGCCATCTACAACGGCAAGGTCGTGAAGGTCGTCGACTTCGGCGCCTTCGTGAACTTCTTCGGCGCCAAGGACGGCCTGGTCCACGTCAGCCAGATCAGCAACGAGCGGGTCTCCAAGCCCAGCGACGTGCTGACCGAAGGCCAGATGGTCAAGGTGAAGCTCCTGGGCTTCGACGACCGCGGCAAGACCAAGCTCTCGATGAAGGTCGTCGACCAGGAAACGGGTGAAGACCTGTCCGCCAAGGCCGAGACCGCCGAGGCGTAAGCCTTTCGGTCAGTCAGGAAAGATTGGGGCGGCTTCGGAAACGGAGCCGCCTTTTTTCTTGCTTTGCTTAGAAACACGCGGATCGATTGGATAGCCTCCGCTCATCTCCGCGAGAGCGGAGGCCCTGGGCACCGTCGGATTGCGGAACGAATGCCGTGGGGCTGAGGTCAGCCTCGCGGGTTTCGACAATCGCGTCAGGATGAGATTGTCGATGAGGCCGTCGACCAGGAAGCCAGCGAAGCCCCCTCTCAAGAAGCAAGAGTGAGCGTAGCATTGCGAAGGGGGAGGGCTTACTTCGCGACCGTCAGGGGCAGATCAGTAGCGGCCTGTGCGCCTTTCGTTGGCGCATCGCCGGTGACGCCACTTGCCACCGATCGGATAACTTCTGCCTTCACGATTGGCTGCAAACGGGCACCTTGGCCGTGAGCGAACAGCGCGATGAGCAGCGAGGCGCCGCAGAGTGCGGCTGATGCAAGATTGGCCAACCTGTAGCTCTTCTCGGCCTTTGCCCACTGTCCGGCGATAACTTGGAGATCGGTCTGGGCCTCTTCCACTGCCGCTTGCGAGTCCTTAGAAGCTTTCTGCTCGGTGAGTTTCAGCCCCTTCCACAACCTCTGAATTTCGTCGTTGAGTTGCGTTGGGTCGGGAAACAGTAGCCGAAGGGCTTCCACATTGAGCTCCGAGACTTTCTGGATGGCTGCCACGTGCTGGAGACGCAGGTTCTCTACGCGGATTCTTTCTAGGTGCTGTGTCCGAAGCATATCGAGCGCCGAGCAATGACGAGCCTCATGCAACGAGAAGACACCGACCATCAGACCAACCGTAAGCAGACAGATCGGAATCGTTAGCGCTGCAATGGCGAAGTCTGGATCGGCCACCCCACCGATAATTCCGGCTAGAGCCAGTAAGGTCGCGCCGTTCGCTGCCGGCGAAGCCCAGCTCAGTCGAATTGATTGTTCGTTGAAGGCGGCACGCGCATCGGCGGTTGCGGCCATTTCGACGTAGTCCCTCATGCTCAGCCCCCCAAACCCCATGCCGAGATCATCGCCGGGCGTTCCGGGTTGCTCAAGGGCGCTTCGCGTCGCGGAGCGACAGGCCCGCAGGGCCTGCCCTTGACCAACCCGGCACGTCCGGCACGCTGGCCTGCATGGGTTTTGGTGCTCACCCTCTCCCGGAGGGAGAGGTGGCCCGGCAGCGCCGGGTCGGAGAGGGAGACGCTCCCGCTCAGGCATTGCAACCTGATTTGATGCGCGTATGACTTGTATGTATGCAGAACGCACCCCACTCCCCGGCGCGGGCGCGAGCCCATCGTCAGACAATGACGCCCTCGGAGACGGCCCTGTGGCGCGCCGTCAGGGCCAACCGGTTCAAGGGCCTGCGATTTCGGCGACGGCACCCCTTTGGTCCCTTTGTCCTCGATTTCTATTGCGACGGCGCAAAACTGGCCGTCGAGGTTGATGGCGGCGTCCACCAGCACGACGATCAGATGATCCGCGACGCGGCGCGCGATGCCTGGGTCGCGCAGCGAGGGGTCCGGACGCTTCGGTTGCCGGCCCGCCTGGTGCTGGAGAATATCGATGCGGCGCTCGGAATGATCAGCGCGGAACTTGGGTGGCGGGGACCGGGCTACCCTTTCGGGTAGATCAGGTCTTCCCTCTCCGGCCAGGCTCCGCCAGGCCACCTCTCCCTCCGGGAGAGGAAGGGATCCCCACCCAAAGTAAACGCCCCTTAACCCTCCTGACCGCAAAACGGAGCGTTCACGGTGACGGGGGCGCGGATGGCGCGGGCGATGCGACGGTCGGGGCTTGAGATGGCGATGGAGCTGGTGCTCTGGGCCTGGTCGCGGCCGACGACGATCCGCCTGCGCGGCGGGCTGGTCGCGGCGTTCGGCGCGGCCCTGATCGCGGCCTTCGCCAGCTGGAATTCCGCCGACCCGAGCCTCAACGTCGCCTCGGCCCTGCCGGCGACCAATGCGATGGGCGGCGCGGGCGCCCTGATCGCGGATATCTTCCTGCAGTCGCTGGGTCTGGCCGCCTGGGGCCTGGCCCTGCTGATGATCGTCTTTGGCCTCACGCGGGTGATCGAGCCTGAGCCTGGCGCGGCGCGTGGCGCGATGCGTCTGCGGGCGCTGATCGGCGCCCTGGCGGTGTTTGCCCTGGCCGGAGCGCTGTCGGGCCCGACGCCGCCCAAGGGCTGGGCGCTGGCCAGCGGTCTCGGCGGCTTCTGGGGCGACGCCCTGCTGGGGCTGTTCTCCTGGCTGTTCGCCTTCGCCCACATTCCCGGTGCGACCTGGTTGTCGGCTCTGCTGCTGCTGGGCCTCGGCCTGGCCGGCCTGGCCGCTTCGCTGGGCGTCCGACGCGAAGCCATGGCCGACGCCGCCGGCGGGGCGCTGGAGCGCCTGCTGGACCACACCCGCCGCGCGCCGGCCCCCAACCCTGCGCCGGTCGCCGAAAAGGCCCCGGCCGTGCGCCGCCGCGCCGAGCGGGCCGCCAAACAGCCGCTGACCTTTACGGATGACGTCCCCACGCAGATACAGGCCCCCGCGCCCCGCTCGGCCGACGGCGAGCCGTCGATCAAGGCCCCTAAGCCCGTGCCGAAAAGCAGCGGCCGCGAGGTGCGCGAGCAGCAGAAGACCTTCGACTTCGTCCAGCCGGGCGGTTTCATGCTTCCCGAGCTGGCGATCCTGGCCAAGCCCAAGCCGCGCGCCGGCAACTTCGACGAGGAAGGCCTGCGCCAGAACGCCCGGCTGCTGGAAAGCGTGCTGGCGGAGTTCGGCGTGCGCGGCGCGATCGACCAGATCCGCCCCGGTCCCGTGGTCACCCTCTATGAACTGGTGCCTGCACCCGGCGTGAAGCACGCCCGCGTGGTGGCGCTGGCCGACGACATCTCCCGCTCGATGGGCGTGGCCGCCTGCCGCGTCTCGGTGGTCCAGGGCCGCAACGCCATCGCGCTGGAGCTGCCAAACACCAAGCGCGAGACGGTCTATCTGCGCGACCTGCTGGCCAGCGCCGACTACGAGAAGCAGTCCCAGACCCTGCCCATGGCGCTGGGCGAGACGATCGGCGGCGAGCCCTACATCGCCGACCTGGCCAAGATGCCCCATCTGCTGATCGCCGGGACCACCGGATCGGGCAAGTCGGTCGGGCTCAACGCGATGATCCTGTCGATCCTCTACCGCCTGCCGCCCGAGCAGTGCCGGTTCATCATGATCGACCCCAAGATGCTGGAGCTCAGCGTCTATGACGGCATCCCGCATCTGCTGGCGCCGGTCGTGACCGACTCCAAGAAGGCCATCGTCGCCCTGAAGTGGACGGTGCGCGAGATGGAGGACCGCTATCGCCGCATGGCCAAGATCGGCGTGCGCGGTATCGCGGCCTACAACGAGCGCGCCAAGGAGGCGATCGACAAGGGCGAGCACTTTGAGCGGACCGTCCAGACCGGCTTCGACGATGCCGGTCGGCCGATCTTCGAGAGCGAGAAGATCCGCCCCGAGCACATGCCCTACCTGGTGGTGGTCATCGACGAGGTCGCCGACCTGATGATGGTCGCCGGCAAGGACATCGAGAGCGCGGTGCAGCGGCTGGCCCAGATGGCCCGCGCCGCCGGCATCCACCTGATCATGGCCACCCAGCGCCCGTCGGTGGACGTGATCACCGGCACCATCAAGGCCAACTTCCCGACCCGCATCAGCTTCCAGGTCACCTCGCGGATCGACAGCCGCACGATCCTCGGCGAGCAGGGCGCGGAACAGCTGCTCGGCCATGGCGACATGCTCTACATGGCCGGCGGCTCGGGCGGACGGCTGATCCGCCTGCACGGCCCGTTCGTGGCCGACGAGGAGGTGGCGGCGGTGGCGAAGTTCCTGCGCGAGCAGGGCAGCCCGCAGTATCTCGACGAGGTTACGGCCGGGGCGGACGACGAGGCGGACGAGGGCCAGGGCGGCCTGGCGTTCGGCGACGAGAACGGCGGCGGCGACGGCGGCCTGTACGACAAGGCCGTGGCCGTGGTCACCCGCGACGGCAAGGCCTCGACCAGCTATATCCAGCGGCGCCTGCAGATCGGCTACAACCGCGCCGCCTCCCTGATGGAACGGATGGAGCAGGAAGGGGTTGTTGGTCCCGCCAACCACGCCGGCAAGCGCGAAATCCTCGTCGGGCCCCCGCCCTGAATTTGCCGTGTCGCGCTGCTAGACGAGACAAATGGACACGAACACCACCCGCCGCACCCTGCTCCTCGCCGCGCCCGCCCTGCTGCTGGCAACCCCGGCGCTGGCCCTGACGCCCGTTGACCAGGCGATGGTCGACAAGGCCGTGGCCTATCTCCAGGGCCTGCCGACGGCGCGCGGGCGTTTCGTCCAGACCGACCCGCGCGGCTCGGTCAGCCAGGGCCTGATCTACTTGCAGCGCCCCGGCCGCGCCCGTTTCGAGTACGACGCGCCGTCCAGCCTGCTGGTGGTCTCCGACGGCAAGGTCGTCTCGGTCGCTGACAAGCGGCTGAAGACGGTCAACCGCTATTTCCTCAGCCAGACGCCGCTGAAGCTGTTCCTGGCCGACGAGATCCGTCTCGACCGCGGTGTGACCGTCAGCCGGGTGACGAAGCTGAACGACGGCTTCGAGATCACCGCCCAGGACCGGGCCGGCAAGACCCGCGGCCAGATCGTCCTGACCTTCAGCGACAGTCCGATGCAGCTGATCGGCTGGAAGATCACCGACTCCCGCAATGCGGTTACCCAGGTCCGCCTGACCAGCCTGACCCGCGCCGGCGAGCTCGATCCAAACCTGTTTCGCGCACCGTTTCCCCAGCAGCCGACCCGCCGTTGAACTGTGACATGTTCGCGACAGGCAACGGTCGTTGCGAATCACGATTGACGTTTCGAGGCTTACGTTGCGATAATGCCACTTATGGCGATAGCGCGCCCGACCTCGCGCTGCCGTGAGATACCGTGCCGGAACCTATCCCCTCCCGGCCGCGGCATGAGAGACAACTTCAGCGCCCGGATGCCTCACAGCGTCCGGGCGTTTTCTTTGCCGCGAACCAGCCTATTGAAGGCGCATGCGCCTGCGCCTCGCCACCTGGAACATCAACTCCGTCCGCCCGCGCGGCGACCTGGTCGGCCGGATGGTCGACGAGATCGCCCCCGACGTCCTCTGCCTGCAGGAGATCAAGTGCCAGACGCACGAGTTCCCGAAGGAAATGTTCGTGGCGCTCGGCTTCAATCACTTCCGCATCGCCGGCCAGAAGGGCTGGCATGGCGTAGCGATCGCCTCGCGTCTGCCGATCGAGGATGCGCCGCCGCTCGATGTCTGTCGTGAAGGTCACGCGCGCTGCGTCGGGGCGGTCATCGCCGGCGTCGAGATCCAGAACTTCTACATCCCCGCCGGCGGCGACGTCGCCGACCCGCTCCTGAACCCCAAGTTCGCCCACAAGCTGGATTTCTACGGCAGGCTGACCGCCGAGATGGCCCGGCGCGACCCCAATGCCCCGCTGGTGGTCACCGGCGACCTCAATGTGGCGCCCGGCGAGTTCGACGTCTGGAACCACCGCTACATGTCGAAGATCGTCAGCCACACGCCGGTCGAGATCGACGCCTTCCGCGCTCTGGAGGCGTCGCTGGGCTTCATCAACCTGGCGCGGGAGGCGATCCCGGAGCCCGAGAAGCTGGCCAGTTGGTGGAGCTATCGCGCCGCCGACTTCCGGGCCTCGAACCGCGGCCTGCTGCTGGACCACATCCTGGCGAGCCCCGGCCTGCGCAGCGCCGCGTTCCACAGCGGCGAGGCGCTGTGCCGCATCCACGACGACGTGCGCGGCTGGGACAAGCCCAGCGACCACGCCCCCCTGACTGCGGACTTCATGGTCTGATCAGCAGGCGATGGCCTGGATGTGTCCCGCGGCGGCATACTCCAGCAGGGGCCTGTCCCGGGTCATGATCCGGTATCCCTGGGCGCGGGCCGTTGCGGCGATGACCCGGTCGGCGGGGTCCCTCAGTCGCGATTGGGGCAGGAACGACGCGTCCATAAGGATGGACGGGCCCATTTCGGCCAGCTGGACACCGGCGTCCAACAAGCCGGAGAACCACTTCAGAGGCGGCGCCAGCAGGGCGACCCGGCCCTTGGCGACCAGCATCCCCATCTCCCACGCGGTTATCGGGGATACGAACACCGGAACGCGATCCCGCTCGGCCAGTTCGAGAGCCTGCAGGGCGTTCTGGGACAGGCCGTGGGCCGCAGCAGCCCAGATGGCCGCGCAGGTATCGAGGAGGATCGGGGCGCGGCTCACCGCTCGGCGTCCCAGATGTCGCTTACCGGCGCGGACAGGTCGACGCCGGGGGCCACCGTGACCATGCCGCCGAGGCTGGCGCGGATGCGTTCCAGAAGTGTTCCTTCCCGCAACGGCGCCGCCGGTGCGGTGGAGACGCTTTTCTCCGCCGCCGCCGCCACGCGGCGAAAGACGAGCCGCTCGCCGCCGATATCGACGCGTTCGGTCTGAAAGCCGGCCGCCAGCCAGGCCCTCGTCATCACATTGTTGGCGGGATTGTTGCTCCACCAGGCGGGATACTGCTTGGAGGCCGGGAGAGCATGGCCGGTGACTCGCTCGATCTCGGCGAACGTCATGGGCACTTCATGTCCCGCCGCCCGGGCGAGAAATGCCGTCAGGGGGTCGTATTTTCCCATGTTAGTCTCCGTAGCCTACGGAAACTACACATGACCCTTAAGTGTGTCTACTAAGGTTGCAGCCGATAGCCGCCCGCCTCGGTCAGCAGTAGCCGGGCGTTGGCAGGGTCCGGCTCGATCTTCTGGCGCAGGCGGTAGACGTGCGTCTCAAGCGTATGGGTCGTGACTCCCGCATTGTAGCCCCAGACCTCGGTCAGCAGCTCCTCGCGCGACACGGCCTTGGACCCTGACCGGTACAGGTACTTGAGGATATTGGTCTCTTTTTCGGTCAGACGGACCTTCCTGGCTTTGTCGTCGACGAGAAGCTTGGACGCGGGCCGGAACTCATAGGGGCCGATGCGGAACACGGCGTCCTCGGAGGCCTCGTGGCTGCGAAGCTGGCTGCGGATATGCGCCAGCAGCACGCCGAACCGGAAGGGCTTGGTCAGATAGCCGTTGGCCCCGGAATCGAGGCCCAGGATGGTGTCGGCGTCGCTGACGGCGGCCGTCAGCATGATGATCGGGCTTGTAACGCCGCCCTTGCGCATCAGCCGGCAGGCCTCGCGGCCATCCATGTCGGGCAGATCGACGTCGAGCAGGATCAGATCGGGGCGCGCTTCCTTGCCGAGTCTGGCGCCTTCGCCGGCGGTCTCCGCCTGGACGACGACGAATTCCTCGTGGAGCTGAAGTTGTTCGGCGAGCGCGCCGCGCAGGTCGGCGTCGTCATCGACTATGAGGAGGGTCTTGCGTTGCACCATAGGGGGACCATGCACCGGTTCGCGGCCTGAGGCCAACCGCCGCAGGGTTCTGACCGTCAGATAGGGCCGCAAGAGGGCGTTCTCTACCCCTGGCGGGGCAAACGGCCGCCAAACAGCGCCGAACCGACCCGCACGCTGGTGGCGCCTGAAGCCACCGCCGCTTCGTAGTCGGCGCTCATGCCCATCGACAGTCCGGTCAATCCATTGCGGGCGGCGATGTCGGCCAGAAGCCGGAAGTGGGGCCGTGGGTCCTCCGCATCGGGGGGAATACACATCAACCCCTCCAGCCGCAGGCCCAAGCTCCGGCAAAACGCGATGAAGGCGTCCGCCGCGCCCGGCGCCACCCCGGCCTTCTGCGGCTCCTCGCCGGTGTTGACCTGGACATAGAGCCGGGGGGATCGACCCGAGCGGACGATCTCGGTCGCCACGGCCCTGGCCAGCTTCTCCCGATCGAGCGTTTCGATCACATCGAACAGGGCCAGGGCTTCGCGGACCTTGTTGGTCTGCAGGGGGCCGATCAGCCGCAGTTCGACGCCCTGGCGGCGATCTGACCAGCGACCAGCAGCCTCCTGGACCCTGTTCTCGCCGAAAACCCGCTGTCCGGCGGCCAGCATGGCGTCGATCCGGTCATCAGGCTGTTGCTTGGACACCGCCACCAGAGTCACATCCTCGGGCGACCGGCCGGCCTCGCGGGCGACGGCGGCGATGCGGTCCAGCACGGAAAGGCGCGCGGCGACGATATCCGATGACGGCGACAGGTGACGATCTCCAGCGGCTGGCGAGCCTGGCCGCGTCCTTACGACCGCGTTTCGCCGGCGAAAAGCCCCTGCCGAGGCTGCTGTTTGTCACGGATCCGGTCCGGACTCCCGACCCGGCGGCGATCGCGGCGCGACTTCCCGCGGGCGCAGGGGTGATCTACCGGGCCTTCGGCGCCGTCGACGCCCAGGCGCGCGCCGCTGCCCTGAAGGCGATCGCCGTTGAACGGGGTCTGGTGCTGCTGATCGGCGCGGACATCGCCCTGGCGGACGCCTGCGGCGCGGACGGGGTCCATCTGCCGGAACGGATGATCGCCGAGGCATCGCGCCTCCGGACCCGGAGGCCCGCCTGGATCCTCACAGCCGCCGCGCACTCACCGGAAGCGGCCGTCGCAGCGCATCAGGCCGGCTGTGATGCGGTGCTGGCGTCCACGGTTTTCGCCAGCAGCAGCGCCTCTGCCGGGCCGGCGATGGGCGCGGAGCGGTTCGCAGCGTTCGTCGCAGCGGCGCCCCTTTCCGTCTACGCCCTCGGCGGCGTGAATGCGAAAACGGCCCCCCAGCTGTCAGGCTCGGGCGCACAGGGCTTTGCGATGGTAGAGGGGCTGACCGGAGTCAGAACTTGAAGGCGGTCTCGAGACGCACGCGGGGCGCTTCATCCTCGCGATCGCCAGGCTTGCGCACCGGAGCGGGTTGAGCGCCGACGCCGACGGCGCCGCCGACCCGAAGCTGCGGGGTCACCCGAAAGAAGGCCCCGGCCTCGACGTCACGGGCCTGGGCGTCCGGGCCCATGCGCGGCGTAAAGTCGAGCATCAGGCCCCAACGGCCCTTCTTGGCGTCCCACATCAGGGTGCGGCGGGCGCTCGGGGTCCCGAACTGGGAGTCCCGCAGGCCGAAGTCGCCGCGCACGATGAAGGCGTCGGCCGCCGACGCCGGACGCGGCTTGGCCGGCGCTGTCTGGGCAGCCGCCATCGTCGCCGACCCGATAAAGGTCAGCGCCGCGATTGCTGCGATGTTCCAGACTTTTGCCATGCCGTCGTTCCGGCTCCCCCAGCCGTCCTGTCCAATCCGTCTTCATTGTGAAGATGGGTGGACCTTGGCTGCGATTAAAGGCCCCGGAGCGGCGGGGTCAACTGCCCGGAAAGCGAGTCCGGGCCGGACTCCGGCGATTCCCGTTTCGCCTGTGGCGCGAGAGACACGCGATTCCTGTTTGGCGGCGACGAGGCCATGTTGTAGACGCACTTGGTGGGCACGGGGGGTGAACTCCGGAATGCTTTCCAATGGAAAGCCCCGGCCGGATTGAGTGGAGCGAGAGAATATGGCGTTTGCGCGCAGGCCGTGGATGCGGGTCGTCTCCGTCGGGGTTCTGGCCCTGAGTCTCGTGGGCGTGACCGCCTGTGGCTCAACGGGCGGAACACGGACGTTCCAGAGCGGCGACGAAAGCCGCTCCGGGCTGTTCGGCCTGGGTGGCGGATCGGCTGGCAAGGGCGGCGCGGGCGCGCCGGCCCAGCTGGGCGTCAACGGCTACCTCTGGCGCGCAACCCTGGACACGCTGTCCTTCATGCCTCTCGCCTCCGCCGACCCCTACGGCGGCGTGGTGATCACCGACTGGTATGTGAACCCCGAAAAGCCGGACGAGCGCTTCAAGGCGACCGCCTACATCCTCGACACCCGACTTAGGGCCGACGGCCTGAACGTCACGGTCTTCAAGCAGATCAGTGACGGCGCCGGCGGCTGGACCGATGCCCCGACCTCGGCCCAGACCGAGACGGACATCGAGAACGCCATCCTGACCCGGGCGCGTCAGTTGCGCCTGGCCAACATCTCCGGCTGATCCCGGACAGAACCCGCCTCGCCGAATGGCCCGATACAATCCGAAGGATACCGAGCCCAAGTGGCGCGCCGCCTGGGCAGACGCGGACGTGTTCCACACCCGCAACGATGATCCGCGCCCGAAGTACTACATGCTGGAGATGTTCCCCTATCCGTCGGGGCACATTCACATGGGGCACGTCCGCAACTACGCCATGGGCGACGTGGTGGCCCGCTTCCGCCGGGCGCAGGGCCATGCCGTGCTGCACCCGATGGGGTGGGACGCGTTCGGCATGCCGGCGGAGAACGCCGCCATGGAGCGGGGCATCCATCCCAAGGGCTGGACCTACGACAACATCGCCACGATGCGCGAGCAGCTCAAGCTGCTGGGCCTGTCGATCGACTGGAGCCGCGAGTTCGCCACCTGCGATCCGGCCTACTACGGCCAGCAGCAGGCCTGGTTCCTGAAGCTGCTCGAGCGCGGCCTGGTCTACCGCAAGGAGGCCACGGTCAACTGGGACCCGGTCGACATGACCGTCCTGGCCAACGAGCAGGTCATCGACGGCCGCGGCTGGCGCTCAGGCGCGCTGGTCGAGAAGAAGAAGCTGACCCAGTGGTTCCTGCGGATCACCGACTACGCCGACGACCTGATCGAGGGTCTGGCGTCTCTGGACCGCTGGCCCGCCAAGGTCCGGACCATGCAGGAAAACTGGATCGGTCGATCGACCGGTCTGCAGTTCTCGTTCGACTTCGCCGGCGCTGTGCCCGCGGGCTTCGAAAGCGGCCTGGAGGTCTACACCACAAGGCCTGACACCCTGTTCGGAGCAAGCTTTGTCGGGATCGCCCCCGACCATCCGCTGGCCGAGCAGCTCTCCGCGGCAGACCCGAAGGTCGCGGCATTCGTCGCCGATTGCCGCCGCGGCGGAACCTCCGAAGCGGAGATTGAAGGCGCAGAAAAACTGGGCCTGGACACCGGCCTGCGCGTCGCCCATCCGTTTGCGGAAGGCGAAAGCCTGCCCGTCTGGATCGCCAATTTCATCCTGATGGACTACGGCACTGGCGCCATTTTCGGCTGTCCAGCCCATGACCAGCGAGACCTGGATTTCGCGCGAAAGTATGACCTGCCGGTCCGCCCTGTCGTTCTTCCGGATGACACTGAAGCGGCCGATATGGTGATCGGAACCGAGGCCTTTACCGGTCCTGGCAAGCTGTTCAATTCGTCCTTCCTAGATGGCCTCGCGATCGAACCGGCCAAGGCGGCCGCCGTGGCGAAGATCGAAAGCCTGGGCAAGGGCAAGGGCGCGACCGTCTACCGCCTGCGCGACTGGGGCATATCGCGGCAGCGCTACTGGGGCTGTCCGATCCCGGTCATCCACTGCCCGGCCTGCGGCGTTGTCCCCGAGCGCGCGGCCAACCTGCCGCTCGTCCTCCCCGACGACGTGACCTTCGACAAGCCCGGCAACCCGCTGCTGCGCCATCCCACCTGGCGCTTCACCAAATGCCCGGCCTGCGGCGGAGACGCCGAACGCGAGACCGACACCCTCGACACCTTCGTCGACTCCAGCTGGTACTTCGCCCGCTTCGCCAATCCGGACGCGACCGATCCGGTCGACAAGGCGGCCGCCGACCACTGGCTGCCCGTGGACCAGTACATCGGCGGGATCGAGCATGCAGTCCTTCACCTGCTGTATGCCCGCTTCGTCACCCGCGCCCTGAAGGATGAGGGCCTGGTCTCGGTCGCCGAGCCGTTCGACGGCCTCTTCACCCAGGGCATGGTGACCCACGAGACCTATGCCCGGCAGAGCGGGGAGTGGGTCGAGCCCTCACGGATCGTTCTGACCGCAGAGGGCGCCACCCGCCGCGCGGTGATGGCGGAAACGGGCGAGCCCCTGATCATCGGCGACATCGAGAAGATGTCGAAGTCAAAGAAGAACGTGGTCGCGCCGGAGGAGATCTTCGAACAGTACGGCGTCGATGCGGCCCGCCTGTTCGTGCTGTCCGACAGCCCGCCCGAGCGGGATGTGCAGTGGACCACCGGCGGCGTCGAGGGCGCCAGCCGCTTCGTTCAGCGTGTCTGGGCCGAATTCGACAGCCAGGTCGAAGCCGTCGCGGCGACCCCGGATGCGGCGCGCTCCGACGAGCTTCGGCGGGCGACGCACAAGATCATCAAGGCGGTCACCGAGTCGATCGACCAGTTCCGGTTCAACAGCGGCATCGCGCGTCTGTATGAATTCCTCAACCTTCTCAAGACCTTCCCTGCCACCGACGGCGGCGTTGTCGCGGCGCGGGCTGAGGCCCTGTCGGTGCTGGCGCGGCTTGTCTCGCCCTACACCCCGCACCTGGCCGAGGAATGCTGGGTCCGGATCGGCGGCGAGGGAATGATCGTCGACGCAGACTGGCCGGTGTTTGACGCCGAACTGGCCGCCGACACCGAACTGCTGCTGCCGGTTCAGGTCAATGGCAAGCGCCGTGGCGAGATCCGCGTCGCTCCGGGGGCGGCCGAGGCCGATGTGCGCGAGAAGGCTCTGGCGGACGAAGCCGTGTCGGTCCACCTTGCCGGCCTGACCGTGCGAAAGGTGATCGTCGTGCCGGGCCGTATCGTCAACATCGTGGCAGGGTAACGAGATGCGGGGTCCCTTTCTCGCCGTAGCCCTCCTGCTGCTCTCCCCCTTGCTGGCGGGCTGCGGTTTCACACCGCTCTACGCCACACCCGGCGTTTCACCAGGCCTGTCGGCTGTGGAAAGCATCGCACCGGAGGGCCGGACCGGCTTCCTGCTGCGCCAGGCGCTCGACGACGTGCTTGCGCGAAATGAAGCGCTGCCGCCCGCCTACCGGTTGACCATGGACCTTCGGGAGACGCGCACGCCGCGCGGCCGTCGGGCCGACGCGACGGCCAGCCGCTATGAACTGGTGCTTCGCGCCAACTGGAAGCTGACCCGTGTCGCCACGGGAACGGTCGCCCTCGAGGGCAGCACCAGCACGGAAGTGACCTTTGACCGGGCCGACCAGCCCTACTCGGCGATCGTCGCCAATCAGGACGCCCAGAGCCGGGCTGCCTCCGAGCTGGCCCGCAAGATCCAGCTGCAACTCGCGGACTGGATGGCCCGCACCGGCGGGCAGTAGCGCCGCTGTGGCCATTCTTTCAAAACGGCCCGACGTCGAGCGTTTCCTGAAGTCACCCGACAAGGCGTTCCGCGCCGCCGTCCTCTATGGCCGCGACCGGAGCGGGGTTCGCGAGCGGGCTGACCAGTTGGCGAAGGCTGTCACGGCCAACCCCGACGATCCGTTCGACGCCGCCCTCCTGATGGAAGACGAGCTCGGCGAGGGCCGCCTGGCGGACGAATTGAGCGCGATCTCGATGATGGGCGGCCGACGGCTGGTGCGGGTGCGCTTCTCGACAGAAAAGATCGGCCCCGACCGGACGGTCGCCGAAGCCCTTGCCGCCCATATGGACGGGCGCTTCAATCCGGACGCCTTCTTCCTCATCGAGGCCGGGGCGATCGACCGATCCTCGCCCCTGCGCAAGGCGGCGGAAAAGGCCGCGGGCTGCGCCACCATCCCCTGCTACGAGGATGAGCCAGGCGACATCGCGCGGCTGGTCAGGGAATCGCTGTCCGCCGACAAGGTCGGGCTCGACGCCGGCGCCCTGGAGATGTTCGTCGCCCGCATGCCGCGCGAGCGGGGTGTTTCACGCCAGGAGATCGAACGCCTCGCGCTCTGGCTCGGCCCGGGCAGCGGACGCGTCGCCACGGCGAAGGATCTGGAAGACTTTCTCGGTGTCGAGCCGGAAGCCTCCCTGGCGGACGCCGCGTCGGATGCCTTCGGCGGCAAGCTTGGCGCCGCCCAGGCCGGACTGCGCCGCGCGGCTGCAGAAGGCGAGGGCGGTCCCGCCGCCGTGCGCGCGATGGGCATGCACCTGGCCAAGCTTCGCCGCGTGCTGACGCTCTCCCAGAACGGCGCCTCACTCGCGGAGGCGGCCAAGGCGTCGGGCATCTTCTGGAAGAACGAGCGCGAGTTCCTGCGACAGGCGCGCGCCTGGAACCTCGAGCATCTGCTCGCACTTCACCCGGAGGTGCTGGCCGCCGACCTGGCCTGCAAGACGGCCGGTTCGCCCGATCAGCTGCTTGCCGAGCGGTTGGCGCTTACGATCGCCGGCCGCGCCCGGCGGCTCGGGCTCTGAGCCCCAAGCAGCCAAATTGCTCCAAATTTTCGTGAACCATTTCAACGACTTGCGCAGACTGATCTGAAAATCGGCTCTGTGGCGAAATTGGCCCGGTCCAGGCTACTCCGCTACGCCTCCCTGCGGCTCAGGCGCCCCGGGTCAGGCGCCTGCAGAGGTCGTCGAGCTGCTCGAGCGTGACGTACTTGATCCGCAGTTCACCGGCGCCGCCCCGATCCCGGATCTCGACGTCGAGACCGAGCACCTCGGAGAGATCGCTCTCCAGGGCCGCGGTGTCATGGTCGCGCGCGACCTTGCCGGCGCCGCCGGGTCCGGCCGATTTCTTCTCGGGCGCACCGCGCTTCACCAGCGCCTCGGTGTCGCGAACGTTCAGCCCCTTGGCGATGACGATTTCGGCGAAGGCCAGCGGATTGAGTGAGCCGATCAGTGCGCGGGCGTGGCCGGAGGTCAGCTTTCCCTCCGCCAGCAGCGTCTGCACCTCGGCCGGCAGATTGAGCAGACGCAGGGCGTTGGCGACATGCGGACGGCTCTTGCCGACGACCCGGGCGACATCCTCCTGGGTGCGGCCGAACCGGTCCATTAGGGCGCGATAGCTGAGGGATTCCTCGATCGGGCCAAGGTCCGCCCGCTGGACGTTCTCGATGATGGCGATTTCGAGGACCTGCTGGTCATCCAGATCGCGCACCAGCGCGGGTATGGCCTTCAGTCCGGCCTGCTGCGACGCGCGCCAGCGGCGTTCACCGGCGACGAGCTGGTACTCGCCAGGCGCATCCGGGGCCGGACGGACCAGCACGGGCTGAAGCACGCCCTTCTCTCGGATCGAGTCCGCCAGTTCAGCGATTTCGGCCTCGCCGAAGCGGCGGCGGGGCTGATCGGGATTGCGCCGGATCAGTTCAATCGGAATCTCGCGCGCACCGGGGGCGTCACCGGCCGCGGCCGGATTTTCGGCGTCGGACTCGCCCAGCAGGGCGGACAGACCCCGACCCAGTCCTCTGCGACCTTCGGCCATCGACACCTTCACTCCGTTGCTCATGCCGCGGCGAGACGCCGCTGACGCTCACGCCCGACAACTTCGCGGGCGAGTTTCAGATAGGCCTGCGATCCGGCGCACTTCAGGTCGTAGATCAGGACCGGCTTGCCGAACGACGGCGCCTCGGACACCCGCACATTGCGCGGGATCACCGTCTCATAGACCTTTTCGCCGAAGTGGCCGCGCACATCGCGCGCCACCTGCTCGGACAGGCTGTTGCGCCGATCGTACATGGTCAGGACCACGCCCTGGATCTCCAGGGCCGGGTTCAGGCTGCCGCGCACCAGATCGACGGTCCGCATAAGCTGGGTCAGGCCTTCGAGAGCGAAGAACTCGCACTGCAGCGGCACAAAAACCGCGTCCGAGGCGGTCATGGCGTTGACCGTCAACAGGTTCAGCGACGGCGGACAGTCGATCAGCACATAGGAATAGGCGCCGGAGATGCGCAGCTTCTCCATCGCATCGCGCAGCCGGTAGGACCGGCGGGGCATCTGTCCCAGTTCGAGCTCGACGCCGGACAGGTCCGGGTCTGACGCGATCAGGTCGAGACCGGGCAGGGCGGTGTTGATCGCCGCCTCGGTGATCGGCGTTTCGCCCATCAGGACGTCGTAGAGGGTGATCTTGCGCTGCTGGCGCGGCACGCCGAGCCCGGTGGAGGCGTTGCCCTGGGGATCGGCGTCGATCAGCAGCACCCGCTCGCCGACGGCGGCCAGGGCGGTGCCCAGATTGATCGCTGTCGTCGTCTTGCCCACGCCGCCCTTCTGGTTGGCGATCGCCAGGACGCGCATGGGCTTGTTGCTGTCAGGCACGGGCCAGGGACTCCACATCGACAATCTGTCCCCGGGCGTCGCTGAGGCTGGGGATCAGCCGCGCCTTGATCGTCCAGGACGTCGAGGCCTCGTTCAGTTCCGTTACCACATCCTGCCCCTTGAGGAACAACCCGCGGGCCCCGCGCTTGAAGTAGGGCCGGGCATACCCGAGCAGTCTGACCATCGGCGCACAAGCCCGCGCGGTGACGATATCCACAGACAGCGACAGGTCTTCCGCACGCACGTTGTGAATCTCGGCCGGGAGGGCCAGTTCGCGCACGACCTGATCGAGAAAACGGCAGCGCTTCACCATGCTCTCGACGAGATGGACCCGCGCGCCAGGGGTGTCCTTGAGCAGGATCGCCAGCACCAGACCCGGGAAACCCGCGCCCGCGCCGAGATCAGCCCAGGTCAGGGCCTCAGGGGCCCGCCGCAGCAACTGGGCGCTGTCCCAGGCGTGACGATTCCAGAAGTCGGGCAGGGTGGCCGGGCCAACCAGGTTCATCACCGCATTGCCGGCTTCGAGCATCACCCGAAAACGCTCGAGATCGGCCATCTGCGCGTCGCTGGCGCCCGTGAGAGCCTGAAACTGGGCGGCGTCCTGCACCGCGATGACCGCCTCAGGCGGCGCGGGGACGTCGGACATGGGCCAGCAGGGCTGTGAGCGCGCCGGGGGTGACGCCTTCGATACGGGCGGCCTGGCCGAGGGTCAGGGGTCGGACGGTGGTGAGCTTGTCGCGGATTTCGTTGGAGAGACCGCCCACCGCGCCATAGTCCAGGTCCATCGGCAGGCGCAGGGCCTCGTCACGGCGGAAGGCGTCGACGTCGGCCTGCTGGCGATCGAGATAGCCGGCGTAGGCGGCGTCGATCTCGATCTGCTCGCGAACTTCAGGCGCCCAGGCCGTCAGGTCCGGCCAGATGACGGCGAGACGGTCCAGATCGATGTCCGGATAGGCGATCAGCTGCACGACATCGCGCCGCTGTCCGTCCGCCTTGACGGCGAGACCCGCCTTCGCGGCGGCCGCGGGGGTCAGGGTCAGCGACCGGGCCAGCGCGCGGGCTTCGGTCAGGGCGGCCTGTTTCACGTGAAACATCGCGGCCCGCGCCGGACCGACACAGCCCAGAGCAATCCCGCGCGCCGTCAGCCGCTGATCGGCGTTGTCCGCGCGCAGCGTCAGGCGGAACTCGGCGCGACTGGTGAACATCCGATAGGGCTCTGTGACGCCCCGCGTCACGAGATCGTCGATCAGCACGCCGATATAGGCCTCATCGCGGGCGAAGGTCGCCGGCTCGGCGCCGCTCGCCGCCCGGGCGGCGTTGAGCCCCGCCACCAGACCCTGGGCGCCGGCCTCCTCGTAGCCGGTCGTGCCGTTGATCTGTCCAGCGAGGTAGAGGCCCGGCAGGCGTTTGACCTCCAGGGTCGGGAGCAGCTCCCGCGGATCGACGTAGTCGTACTCGATCGCGTAGCCGAAACGGCGGACCTCAACCTGCTCCAGACCTACGATCGTGCGCAGGAACAGCAACTGGGTCTCTTCCGACACCGAGGTCGAGACGCCGTTCGGATAGACGGTGTCGTCGTCCAGGCCTTCCGGCTCGAGAAAGATCTGGTGGCTGGTCTTGTCCGCGAAGCGGACGACCTTGTCCTCGATCGACGGGCAATAGCGCGGACCACGTCCCGTCGCCCGGCCGCCATAGACCGCAGACTCCGTCAGGCGATCGGCAATGATCCGGTGGGTCGCTTCATTGGTCCAGGTGATGCCGCACTCAATCTGCGGCACGGTGATTTCGCTGTTGAGGAAAGAGAACGGGATCGGTTCGGCGTCCGCGGCCTGCATCTCCAGCCGGTCCCAGGCGATGGTTGACCCGACCAGCCGCGCCGGCGTGCCCGTCTTCAGCCGGCCCATGTCCAGACCGAGCCTGTAGAGCCGGTCGGCCAGACCGATCGCCGGCGCGTCGCCGACCCGGCCGGCCGGGATCCGCTTCTCGCCCTGGTGGATCACACCCTTGAGAAAGGTCCCGGTGGTCAGCACCACCTTCGGCGCGGCATAGACCTCGCCGGACCCGCCGACGACGCCCGTCAGAACGCCATCCTCGACCAGCAGGTCCTCGACAGCGTCAGCGAGGATGTCGAGATTGGCCTGCGAGGCCAGCTCGGCCTGCATCGCCTCGCGATAGAGTTTGCGGTCGATCTGGGCGCGCGGCCCGCGCACAGCCGGCCCTTTGGACCGGTTGAGCATGCGGAACTGGATGCCGGCCTTATCGGCCATCCGGCCCATCAGGCCGTCCAGGGCGTCGATCTCGCGCACCAGATGGCCCTTGCCCAGACCGCCGATGGCCGGGTTGCAGCTCATCTCGCCGATCGTCTCGATCTTGTGCGTCAGCAGCAGGGTGCGGGCGCCGACGCGCGCGGACGCCGCGGCGGCTTCACAGCCGGCGTGTCCTCCGCCGATCACGATCACATCCCAGGAACGGGTCATCTCAAAAGGTCCGAAAGCGAACGCCCCCGACAGGCGGGGGCGACGGACCGGCCTATAGCGGAAAATGCCGCCGATCGGGAGTCCCCACTCAGGACCCTCAGTGTTTCACGTGAAACACCTACTTGCCGATACAGAAGCTCGCGAACACTCGGTCCAGCACCGCTTCGGGATCGACAATCCCGACGATTCGGCCAAGAGCCCTGACGGCCAGACGCAAATCCTCGACGGCCAGTTCCGGCTCGGTCTGGTGCAGGGCCGAGTCGATCAGGCCCGCGGCCTCGACGAGACCGTCGCGATGCCGCTGACGCGTGGCCGCCGGCGTCTCGCTCGCCGAAAGCGCCTCAATGACCCGGCTTTCTAGCCAGGCCCGCACCGCATCGGCGCCGCCCGCCGCCACCGCGACGGACAGAATGCTCATGCCGGCGGCCTCGGCCTCGGCGCGAACAGCCGCGGCATCCGAACCGGCCGGAAGATCCTGCTTGTTGAGCACACAGAGATCGCCGGGCAGCATCTCGACCCGCGCCCGGCGCCAGCTCCCGTTGGAAGCGCTTGCGTCGAGGACCCAGACCCGCAGATCAGCGTCCCGGGCCCAGGCCTCGGCCCGCCGCACCCCTTCGGCCTCGATCTCGTCCGTGGTCTCCCGCACCCCGGCCGTATCCGCCACGAGCACCCTGTACCCGGCGATGATCAGCGGCGCCTCGATAACGTCGCGCGTGGTGCCGGGCGTCGCGGTGACGATGGCCGCGTCGCGCCCCAACAGACCGTTGAGCAGGCTGCTCTTGCCGGCGTTCGGCGCGCCGATCAGGGCGATCCGGAAACCCTCGCGAATGCGCCGGCCCCGCTCGGCGTCTCCGATTGCGTCCTGAATGGTCCGAAGGAGTCTCCGGAGCGAGGATCGCGCGTGCTCCACGGTGTCGCTCTGCAGATCCTCGTCCGGGAAATCGACGGCCACCTCGAAATTGGCCAGCGCCTCGATCAGCCCCTCGCGCCAGTCGGTCATCGCGGTCGACTCGAGCTGGCGAACAGCCTGCATCGCCTGGGCGGCCGTCTCTGCGTCGATCAGATCCGCCACCGCCTCGGCCTGGACCAGATCCAGCTGTCCGTGCTCGAAGGCCCGCCGCGTGAACTCCCCCGGCTCAGCCAGCCGAAGCCCGAGGTCCTGCAGAGCGCTGATCAGGCTGTCGACAACCGCGATCCCGCCGTGGAGATGGAACTCGGCGCAGTCCTCGCCGGTGTAGCTGTTTGGTCCGGGAAACCAGAGCACCAGGCCCTTGTCGATGGGTTTGCCCTCCGGCGTCCGCAGCCGCCGCAATGAAGCCCGCCGCGGCGTCGGCGCGCCTCCGGCGATCCCCCGCAAGACACGCGCGGCCTCCGGACCGGACACCCGGACGACGGCGAGGGCCGCCCGTCCCGGCGCGGTGGCGAGCGCGAAGATGGTGTCCGTCATTCCGGCGGCTTGGTTCCAAAGGCCGAACCGGACGCCGCGGCGGTCATCAGCTTGCGGAACTGCTCCGTCGCGCCGGTGCCGAAGCTCATCCAGCTCTTCATCAGCTCGTCCGGCGCAAGGGCGGCCATATTGGTGTCCATGCGCTTCTTCATCTCGTTCACGAGATGGTCGTTCAGGCCGCTGACGTCAGGCAGGCCCAGAAAGGTGCGGGCTTCCACCGGGTCGCATTCGATATTGATCGTGACCTTCATGGGTCTTCCTTGATGGCGCCTCCCACGACTTTGTTATGGGCGAACGCGGGTCCGGCGCGCTAACACGCAGCGCAACAGACGGGAGATTACGACGATGAGCGGAGAACGCCTCACCATCAAGACGCCGGATGGCGACTTTTCAGCCTATGTCGCGAGGCCGGCCGCCGCCAGCGCACCCGCCGTCGTGGTGATCCAGGAGATCTTCGGCGTCAACGCCGTGATGCGCGAGACCGCCGACTGGCTGGCGAGCGAGGGCTACCTGGCCATCTGCCCGGACCTGTTCTGGCGCATCGAGCCGGGGATCGACATCACCGACAAGTCCAAGGCCGAATGGGACCGGGCCTTTGAACTGTTCGGCCTGTTCGACGCGGAAAAGGGCGTCGCCGACATCGCCGCCACGATCACGGCCATCCGCGCCGACGCCGGCTGCAACGGCAAGGTCGGGGCGGTCGGCTACTGCCTCGGCGGCAAGATGGCCTACCTGACCGCCGCGCGGACGGATGTCGACGCCGCCGTCTCCTACTACGGCGTCGGGCTGGACGCCCTGACCGGCGAGGCGGCCTCGATCCGCAAGCCTCTGCTGATGCACATCGCCGGAGAGGACGGCTTCGTGCCGAAGGAAGCCCAGGCGGCCATCCATGCGGCCCTCGACGGCAATCCGTTGATCACGATCCACGACTATCCGGGCCGCGACCACGCCTTCGCCCGCCAGGGCGGGGAGCATTACGACGCCGCCGACGCCGGCACGGCCAATGCACGCACCCTGGCCTTCTTCAAAGCGAACCTCGGCTGATGCTCGCGATCCAGGCGGTCCGGGCCGGCGGCCCTGAAGTCCTCGAGGCGGTCGACCTGCCGGTCCCCGTGGCGGGACCCGGCGAGATCCTGATCCGCCATGAGGCGATCGGACTGAACTACATCGACACCTACCACCGCACGGGCCTCTATCCCCTGAAGATGCCGGCAGTGCTCGGCCTGGAAGGCGCGGGCGTCGTCGAGGCTGTGGGGGAGGGGGTCACCCGGTTCGTCCCGGGCGACCGCGCCGCCTACGGCAACGGTCCGATGGGAGCCTATGCCGAGTATCATGTGGTTCAGGCCGAGCGGGCCGTGAAGATTCCCGCGGGCGTCAGCAGCCGCGACGCCGCCGCCGCCATGCTCAAGGGCATGACCGCTGAATTCCTGCTGCGCCGCTGCTACACGGTGAAGGCGGGGGACGCGATCCTCGTCCACGCCGCCGCCGGCGGCGTCGGGACCATCCTGACCCAATGGGCCAAGGCCCTGGGCGCGCAGGTCATCGCCACGGTCGGATCGGCGGACAAGGCCGAGTTGGCCGTCGCGTCCGGAGCGGACGAGGTCATCCTCTACCGCGACGAGGACGTCGCCGCCCGGGTGAAGGCCATTACCGCCGGCGCCGGGGTTCGGGTGGTCTACGACGGTGTCGGCGCCGATACCCTGGAAGCCAGCCTGGCCAGCCTTGGCCGCCGCGGCATGCTGGTCAGTTACGGCAACGCGTCAGGACCCGCCCCGGCCGTGGAGCCTCTGCGCCTCTCGAGGGGCGGCTCGCTGTTCATGACCCGCCCGACCCTGTTCGACTACATCACCACCGTCGAGGAACTGGACGAAAGCGCCGGGGCCCTGTTCGAAGTGATCCGCTCGGGCGCGGTGAAGATCGGGATCGGCCAGACGTTCCCGCTGGCCCAGGCGCGACAGGCCCACGAGGCGCTCGAAGCCCGGGCGACGACGGGCTCGACGCTGTTGATTCCTTAGACGGCGAGAGTTCGGCCCGACTGGGCCAAGCTGATGAATCCGCACGAAGAGCGGATGCTGATACGCCCTGAAGGCCTTGATGGAATGGTCCGCTCCGGACGGTGACCTTGGTCAAGGACCGCCTTCGGCGGCCGCGCAGCGGCGGGCCCTGCGGGCCCGTCCTTGACGAAGGTCCCGCCGGAGCAAAAATGCTCATCAAGACATCAGGACGACTCCGCCACGAAAGTGAGCGGAGCGGAGCGCCCTTACGTGTTCATCGACTGGAAGAAGTCGCCGTTGTTCTTCGACTGGCGCAGCTTGTCCATGAGGAACTCGATCGCGTCCTGGGCGCCCATCGGGTTGAGGATCCGGCGCAGGACGTAGGTCTTCTGCAGCTGGTCCTTCGGGGTGATGAGCTCTTCCTTCCGCGTGCCCGACTTGAGGATGTCGATAGCCGGGAAGATGCGCTTGTCGGCGACCTTGCGGTCGAGAATGATTTCCGAGTTACCCGTGCCCTTGAACTCTTCGAAGATGACTTCGTCCATCCGCGAGCCGGTATCGATCAGGGCGGTGGCGATGATGGTCAGCGAGCCGCCTTCTTCCACGTTGCGCGCGGCGCCGAAGAAGCGCTTGGGACGCTGCAGGGCGTTGGCGTCGACACCGCCGGTCAGCACCTTGCCGGAGCTCGGGACAACCGTGTTGTAGGCGCGGCCCAGGCGGGTGACCGAGTCCAGCAGGATGATCACGTCGCGCTTGTGCTCGACCAGGCGCTTGGCCTTCTCGATGACCATCTCGGCCACGGCAACGTGGCGGGTCGCCGGCTCGTCGAAGGTCGAGGAGATGACCTCGCCCTTCACGGTGCGCTGCATGTCGGTGACTTCTTCGGGCCGCTCGTCGATCAGCAGCACGATCAGGTAGCATTCGGGGTGGTTGGCGGCGATCGACTTGGCGATGTTCTGCAGCATCACCGTCTTGCCGACCCGCGGCGGGGCGACGATCAGGCAGCGCTGGCCTTTGCCGAGCGGGGCGACGATGTCGATGATCCGGCCGGAGCGGTCCTTGAGGGTGGGATCCTCGATTTCCATCGTCAGCCGCTCTTCGGGATACAGCGGCGTCAGGTTGTCGAAGTGGACCTTGTGACGGACGTTCTCGGGCGTCTCGAAGTTGATCTGCTCGACAGTCGTCAGGGCGAAGTAGCGTTCGCCCTCACGCGGCGCGCGGATGGCGCCGACGACGCTGTCGCCGGTGCGGATGCCGAACTTCCGGATCTGCGAGGGGCTGACATAGATGTCGTCGGGGCCGGGCAGGTAGTTGGCCTCGGGTGAGCGCAGGAAGCCGAAGCCGTCGGGCAGGACTTCCATGGTTCCGGATCCGGAGATCTCGACGCCTTCCTCGGCGACGGTCTTGAGGATCGCGAACATCATGTCCTGCTTGCGCATGGAGTTGGCGTTCTCGACCTCGAGCTTTTCCGCCAGCGCCAGCAGGTCGGCCGGGGATTTCTCCTTCAGCTCCTGCAGCGACATGCGGGTGAGTCCGAGCTCGGCCACGACGGCGGCGATCTCCGAGCCGTCATCGGCCGCGGCCTCGGCGGCTTCAGCCGCCGCTTCGGCGACCTCGGCGGCGGTGGCGGCCTCGACGGTGGTGTCGACTTCGGATTCGTGGGACTCGGAAGTGTCTTCAGACATGGATAGACTCTGGGCGTGCGGACACGAGGGTCCGTCTTTCGAAACTTGGGCCGTTCGGGCCTTGAGGACCTTCAGCGGCGATGGATTGCGTCGGTGAGGACGCGGGCAGTCATTCTGGGGGGCCGTCCCATGGGCGCTCCGGTTTCGGGCGCGGGTCCGGCAAAGAGGCGGGAACGCCGGATCAAACACCCGACGTCTGGCGAGGGAAGACCACACCGCACCGGCGGCGTCAAGAAATCCGTCGCCGCGCCGAGCCTCGTCAGCGGCTCAGGAACTCGGTCGTGACGGCCAGAACCATGACGATCGCGGCCAGGAACGGCAGCTCGTTGGTCATGCGCCAGAACTTCGCCGAGCGGGTGTTGGTCCCGTTTGCGAACTTCTTCCGGGCGCCGGCGAGGAAGCCGTGCCAGCTGGTGAGGAAGAGCACCCCAGCCAGCTTGACCCACATCCACGGCTGGCTGAGCACCTCCGGCCGCGCCGCCATCAGACTGAGGCCCAGCAGCCAGGCCAGGATCATCGAAGGATTGATGATGATCCGCAGGAGCTTGAGCTCCATGGTCTGGAAGGTGGTGTCCATCTCCGAGCCCGCTGTCGCGCCCGCGTGATAGACGTACAGGCGGGGCAGATAGAGCATGCCGGCCATCCAGGCGATCACGGCGATGATGTGCAGGCCGCGCAGCAGATTGTAGTTGTCGGCGAACCAGGTCATGCGGCCAGCTCCGTTCGAGGACATTTGCCAAAGCCGGAGCAGGCATAGCCCGCGCCGGGCGAGGTTCCCAGACGGTCGAGGGACGATAGCACCAGCCCGGCCAGCCCTTCGATGAAGCTCTCCGCGAGACTGAGCGCCGGAACACGGACATAGGCCGGACAGCCGGCGTCCCGGGCCAGTTCACCGTATTCGTGGTCAAGCTCGACAAGCGTCTCGACGTGCTCGGAAACGAAGGCGATCGGCGTGACGATCAGGGCCAGGCCCTCCGCCGAAGCCGCGCAAATCTCGTCGTCCGTGGACGGACCAATCCATTTCATCGGCCCGACGCGGCTCTGGTAGCAGACCTTCCAGTCCCATCCATCGCCCAGTTCCGCCGCCACGGCCCGGCACGTCGCTTCGATCTGCGCCTGGTACGGGTCGCCCTGTTTGACGACCTTCTCCGGCAGACCATGCGCCGAGAACAGCAGCCGGACCGGTCCGCTGTGGCCGGCGGCGCTCCAGCTGTCGCGGATCAGCCTGGCGTGCGCCGCGACCAGCCCGCGTTCGGTCGGATAGCAGCAGATCGTCCTGACCTTGCCGGGCCCCTTGTAGGTTTCACGCCAGACCTTGGCCGAGGACCCCGTCGTGGTGGTCGAGAACTGGGGGTAGAGCGGCAGCAGCACGATCTCGTCGGGCGCCCAGGCCGCCACCTGCGCGGCGGTCTCGTCCGTCATCGGATGCCAGTATCGCATGGCGATGAAGCAACGGACCTCGTCGTCCGGCGTGCGTGTCTTGAGCACCGCCTCCAGCGCCGCCGCCTGTTTGCGGGTTTCCGGCAGCAGCGGCGAGCCGCCACCCATCAGGGCGTAGTTCGCCTTGGCCGGCTCCTCGCGGCGGCTGGAGATCAGCCTCGCCACCGCGGTCCGCAGAATCCCGGGCAGACCGATGATCGCGGGATCATTGAACAGGTTGAACAGGAACGGCCGGACGGCGTCCGGGCCGTCGGGCCCGCCGAGGTTGAACAGAACGACCGCGATCTTGCGGCTCATCCCTGGGTGATCCGCTTGAGAACCCGTTCCACATGCGGGATCGGGGTATCGAGGATGATCCCGTGGCCGAGATTGAAGATGTACGGCCCATCGCCCCACTGCTCGAGCAGCTCGTCGACCCGGCGATCCAGCGCCGCCCCGCCCGCACGCAGCAACAGCGGATCCAGCGCGCCCTGGATCGGCACCCTTTCCTGGATGCTTCGGCCGAGCGCCGCCGAAGCGGCCGTATCGAGCGCCACGGCGTCCACGCCGACCGTATCGGCATAGTGCTGGGCCAGACTGCCGGCGCCACGCGGGAAACCGATGACAGGGGCCACGACGTCCAGACCGGCCAGCCCGTCGAGGATCGCCCGGTGCGGCTTGCAGACCAGCCGCTCGAACAGGTCCTCAGGCAAGCCCTCGGCCCAGCTTTCGAACAGCTTCAGCACCTGGGCGCCGGCGTCGACCTGCATGGCCAGATAGCGCACCGTCGCCTGAACGATGATGTCGAGCAGTCGGTCCATGGCGGCCGGATGCTCATAGGCGAAGGTCCGGGCCTTGCTGCGGTCCGAGGAGCCACCTTCAATCATATAGGTGGCGACCGTCCACGGGGCGCCAGCGAAGCCGATCAGCGCCCGCTCAGGCTCCAGCACGCCCCGTACGCGGGTCAGGGTCTCGCCGACGTTCAGCAGCTTGAAGGTCGAGGCCTCGATCTCGCCGGCGAGCCGGTCGAGATCCGGCAGCGCGCCGAGCTTGGGACCCTCGCCTGCCTCGAACCAGACCTCCTGACCAAGCGCCTGGGGCAGCAACAGGATGTCGGCGAACACGATGGCGGCGTCGAACGGGAAACGCCGCATCGGCTGCAGCGTCGCCTCGGCGGCCTTTTCCGGATTCAGGCAGAAGCTGATGAAGTCCGGCGTCGTCGCGCGCAGAGCCCTGTACTCGGGCAGATATCGTCCGGCCTGGCGCATGAACCAGACAGGCGGGCGCTCAAGCGTCTCACCATCGAGCACGCGGAGCAGGCTTGGGATCATTGATTGGGTCATCACGGGTCTTGATAGAGCCCATCCATCCTGAGGCAAGTCCACGTGCCCTCTTTCAATCCTTAATAAGAGATTAAGAAGGATGGGGTAGAGGCGGTAGGGCCGGGGCGCCGAGGGGATGAACCGCCTTCAGCAGCGAGGATTCCATGCTTCATTGCTGGCCATACCCGGCCTTGTCCCCAGCCCGACAGAGCCGGTGTGAATATCGGGGACAAGCCCGACAGGCTGCGGAATTCCTTAATGAAAGGTTAATCGCGCCGACCCTGGAAACCGCCGTCTGAACACTGTTCTTTAGACCCTGGGGATGAGCAGGTGTTCAGGCCGGTCGGGCGCGAACCAAACTGGGGATGGTCATACCGCAATCCGCCCAGGTCATCCCCGCGGCGCCCAGCCCGGCCCTACCGTGCGAAGGGCGACTGTATGAATGCCCAAACGGCGCCCCTCAGGGTTAAGGCTTCGTTAACGGCCTATCCACAGGCTTGGTCCCGGGCCCCGCGGCGCCCTATGGAGAAGGTGATGACCGCGACCACCCGCCTGGCGACCTATTTTCATATCCATCTCGTGTCCGACTCGACGGGCGAGACGCTGAACGCCATGGCCAGGGCCGTCTGCGCGCGGTTCACTGACATCCTGCCGATCGAACACATCTACGCCCTGGTCCGCTCCGCCCGCCAACTGGAGCGGGCGCTGGAGGAAATCGCCGGCTCGCCCGGCGTGGTGATGCACACGATCATCGACCCGGCCCTGCGTTCGGCGCTCGAGGAAGGCTGCCGGCGGCACGAGATCCCCTGCATCGCCGCGCTGGACCCGGTCGTTGCGGCCATGTCCCGCTACCTCGGGGCGCCGATCTCCAGCCGGGTGGGCGCGCAGCACACGCTCGACACCGACTATTTCAACCGCATGGAAGCCCTGAACTACGCGATGGGCCACGACGACGGCCAGGGCGGACAGGATCTGGAACAGGCGGACGTTGTTCTGGTCGGAGTGTCGCGGACGTCCAAGACGCCCACCTGTATCTACCTGGCCCATCGCGGCGTGCGGGCGGCCAACCATCCGCTGGTGCCGGGCGCGCCGGTCCCGCCGGCGCTGCTGGCGCTCAAGAAGACCCTGATCGTCGGCCTCATCGCTTCGCCGGACCGGCTGATCCAGATCCGCCGCAACCGGCTGCTGTCGCTGCACGAGACGCGGGAAAGCACCTATGTCGACCAGGACGCCGTGCGCGAGGAGATCATCGCCGCCCGCCGACTGTTCGAGAAGATGGGCTGGCCGGTGATCGACGTGACCCGCCGCTCGGTCGAGGAAACGGCTGCTGCGATCATCAATCTGCTCTCCGGCGGCCGCGGCCAGGTCGAGGTGCTCGGATGAGCCGGATTATCCTCGCCTCGGGCAGCAAGGCGCGCGCCGCCGTGCTCGCGGGGGCTGGCGTGACCTTCGAGGTGGCGATCGCCGGCGTCGACGAGGCGGCGGTCAAGGCCGGCCTGCTGGCCCAGGGCAACGGTCCGCGCGAGGTCGCCGACGCGCTGGCCGAACTGAAGGCCGTGCGGGTCTCGCGCAAACATCCGGGCGCCCTGGTCATCGGCGCCGACCAGACCCTCGATCTGGATGGCCAGCTGTTCGACAAGGCCGAAACGATGGCGGAAGCCCGCGACCGCCTGCAGCATCTGCGCGGCAAGACGCACAAGCTGCACTCGGCCGTGGTGGTGGCGAAGGATGGCGAAGTGATCTGGCGCGAGGTTCCGGCCGCGAAACTGACCATGCGGCCGTTCACCGACGCCTTTCTGGATGACTTCCTGGCCCGGGGCGGCGAAGGCCTGCTCGGCTCGGTCGGCTGTTATCGGCTGGAGGATGACGGGGTGCAGCTGTTCTCCCGCATCGACGGCGACTATTTCACCATCCTCGGGCTGCCGCTGATGGGATTGCTCGACCTGTTGCGGCGCTATGGAGCCCTGGCCCTATGAGCGCGATCACGGGCGCGGCGATGGTCGCCGGGATCATCGGCCGGCCGGTGACCCACTCCCTCAGTCCCGTTCTGCACAACGCCTGGATCGAGGCGGCGGGCCTCAACGCGGTCTATGCGCCGCTCGCGCCTACGGCTGACGGATTCCAGGCGCTGGTGAACGGTCTGCGCGGCGGGGTGATCCGCGGCGTCAATGTCACCATTCCGTTCAAGGAAGAGGCGCTGGCGGCGGCCGATGAGCTCAGCGACCGGGCGCGCCTCGCCGGCGCCGCCAACCTGCTGCTGTTCCGGGCGGACGGGACGGTCTTCGCCGACAACACCGACGGCCTCGGCATGCTGGGCGCCCTGGCGGCCCAGGCGCCGGGATTTGATCCCCGGTCCGGTCCCACGGTGATCCTCGGGGCCGGCGGCGCGGCGCGCGGCGCGGCCGCCGCCCTGGTTCTGGCCGGCGCGCCGGAGATCCGCATCGTCAACCGGACCTTCGACCGGGCGCAGGCGCTGGCGCGAGATCTCGGTCCAGCGGTGCGCGCCGTGTCTGTCGAGGCGGCGCCGGCGGGCGCCGGCCTGATCATCAACGCGACGTCGTTGGGCCTCGGCGGCGGGCCCGGACCGGAAATCGATCTGGCGGCGGCGCCCCTGAGCGCGGTGGTTCTCGACATGGTCTACAAGCCGCTGCGCACCGAGTTCCTGCGCCGCGCCGCCGATCTCGGCCTGGCGACGGTCGACGGCCTAGAAATGCTGATCCGTCAGGCGGTCCCGAGCTTTGAAGCCTTCTTTGACCAGGCCCCGCCGGCCGGCGTCGACGTCCGCGCGCTGGCCCTGCGGGCCGTGGGAGAAACACCATGATCACCGTCGGCCTGACCGGCTCCATCGGCATGGGCAAGTCCACCACCGCGGCGATGTTCGCGGCCGAGGGCGTGCCGGTCTACGACGCCGACGCCGAGGTCCACGCGCTCTACGCCAAAGGCGGGGCGGCGGTGGAGCCGCTTGAGGCGGCGTTCCCCGGCGTGGTCGTCGACGGCGCGGTCGATCGCGCAAAACTCAGCCACTACGTGGTCGGCAAGCCCGATGAACTGAAGAAGCTGGAAGCGATCGTCCATCCGCTGGTCGGCGAAAGCCGGATCGGCTTCTTCCAGAAGGCCGTGGCCGACGGCGCCGACATCGTCATCCTCGACATTCCGCTGTTGTTCGAGACCGGCGGCGAGAAGCGCATGGACGCGGTGGTCGTGGTCTCCGCCCCCGCCGACCTGCAGCGCCAGCGCGTGATGGCCCGGCCGGGGATGGACGAGGCCAAGCTCGACGCCATTCTCGCCCGGCAGATGGCCGACGCCGAGAAACGCGCCCGCGCCCACTTCGTCATCGACACCGGCCAGGGCCTGGATCACGCCCGGGCCCAGGTCCGCGACGTGTTGAAGCGGCTGCGCGCCGGACCGCTGGACGCGCTCCCCGAACGGGGTCAATGAGAGGCTCATGGCGCGCCACATCGTCCTCGACACCGAGACCACGGGCCTCGATCCCCGGACCGGTCACCGGCTGATCGAGATCGCCTGCGTCGAGGTCGTGGACTACATGCCGACCGGCAAGTCGTTCCACGAATACGTCCATCCCGACCGCGAGATCGATCCAGACGCTGAACGGGTGCACGGCATCAGCCTGGCCTCGCTGCACGGCAAGCCGCGGTTCCCGGAAATCGTCGACCGCTTCCTCGAATTCGTCGGCGAAGATCCGATCGTCGCCCACAACGCCCCGTTCGACCGCGGCTTCGTCAATGCCGAGCTGCACCGCTGCGGGCTGGCGCCGACCCGCGAGGACCAGTGGATCGACACCCTGGTGCTGGCCAAGAAGAAGTTTCCGGGGATGTACAACTCCCTGGACGCCCTCTGTAAGCGGATGAAGATCTCGCTGGCGGCGCGCGACAAGCACGGCGCCCTGATCGACGCGGAACTGCTGGCGGCGGTCTATCTCGAACTGCAGGGCGGCAAGGAACGGGGTCTGGACCTGCACGCCGCCCCGGCGATCCGCACGATCGGTCCCTCGACCCTGGCCGCGCCCTATGGCGTGCGGACACGTCCGCTGGCGCCGCGTTCGACCGAGGCGGAAAGGATCGCGCACGAAGCCTTCGTACGCGGAACCCTGAAGGACAAGGCTGTCTGGCTGAAGTTCGGCCTGTAGCCGAACCCCGATCCGGGACCTAGGCTGCGCCGGTGAAGCCGCTCTGGCCCTGGGCCTTGCGCGCGGCGTAGACGCCGGCGAAGTCGATCGGGTCGAGCTGGAACGGCGGGAAGCCGCCCTCGGCCGTGACGTCCGAGATCAGACGGCGGGCGAACGGGAACAGATAGCGCGGGCACTCGATCATCAGGACCATTTCCAGCTCGCTTTCCGGAACGCCGGTGATCTGGAACAGGCCGCCGTAGAGCAGCTCGACGTGAAAGGCGACGCTGTCGCCCCGCTTGGCTTGGGCCGACAGCTTCAGGTCCACCTCGAACAGGCCATCCGGACGGCCGCGGGCGTTCATTTCCACGCCGATGTCGATCTGCGGCTGCAGGCCCTGACCGTCCGCGCGCAGGGACTCCGGCGCATTGGGATTCTCGAACGACAGGTCACGGGTGAACTGCGCGAGAATGCGGAAACCGGGTTGGGAGATGTCCGCGCCGTTCTCGGCGGGCGGGGTCATGGACGTGTCGCTCATGAGGAGATCGTGATCCTGGTCGTCAATCGGACGGGCGCCCGAAGAGAGCGGGCGGGACATGATGAAGGCGCGCTGCTATCACGCAGCCTGTGCCCGCGCAACGTCGCGGCCCCTTACGCGGGCGTGATGCTCGCCTATATTGCCCATTCATGACGTCAGCCGCGCCGGTCCCCCAGTGAGATTTTTCGAACTCATCATCTTCGCCTTCTTCGCCGCCGTGGTGCTGTACCAGCTCTACGCGGTGCTTGGTCGCCGCATCGGCCGCCAGCCGGAGGACGATCTGGCCGCCGCGCCCGCGCCGGCATCGGCCGACGAGCCGATCATCGCCGAGGGGCTTGCGCCTGAAAGTGCCGACCTCACAGGCCTGGCCGCCCTGCGGGCCGCCGATCCGGCGTTCAACGTTCCGCATTTCCTCGCCGGCGCCCGCCAGGCCTACGAGATGGTCGTCATCGCCTACGCAGCCGGCGACCACGCCACGCTGAAGAACCTTCTGGGTCCGGCGGTGATGGAGAGCTTCGAAGCCGGCATCGCCGCGCGCGAGGCGGAAGAGCGCACCGAGCGGATCGAATTCCTCCAGCCGCCGAGGGCCGATATCGACCGGATCGACGTCGACGCCGGCGTCGCCCGCGCGGTTGTGCGCTTCCTCGCCGAGTTCCGCTCGCGCACCAAGGGCCCCGAGGGCGAGGCGGTCGACGACCGGCGCACGGCCGAGCTCTGGACGTTTGAACGCAATCTTAACAGCCGCGACCCCAACTGGACACTTGTTCACGTGGACGCCGCGGAGGCGTAATGCGACTTCCCGTTACCGGCGTCCTGCTCGCCCTGGCCCTCTCGGCCTGTGCGACGCCGAAGGCCGGCGCGCCCGTCATTGTCCCGTCGCCGCCGGTCGCTCCGCCGCCTCCGCCGCCTCCGCCGCCTCCGCCGCCGAGCACGCCCCCGGCTCCGGTTCCTTATGCCTTCGCCAGCCTTCCGGGCTGGGAGACCGAGGATCATCGCGCCGCGCTGGAGGCGTTCCGCACCACCTGCGGCGTCTCGCGCGATGCGGCGACCGACGTCGTCTGCCGCCGGGCGAAGGCGCTGGGGCCGACCGATGCAGCCGGGGCCCGATCCTTCCTTGAAACGAACTTCCGGCCCGAGCCGGTGGGCGATACGGGACTGCTGACCGCCTATTTCGCGCCGGTCTACGAGGCCTCGGCCAGCCGGCGTGGCCCCTTCACCATGCCGGTGCGGGCCCGGCCTGAGGACCTGGTGATTACCGACCTGGCCGACATCGACCCCGCCGCCTCGCCCGGCCAGAAGCTGGTCGGACGGCTCGAGGACGGCCGCATGGAGGCCTATCCCGACCGCGAGCGGATCGAGACCGAGGGTCTGGGCAAGGTGCTCGCCTGGATGCGGGCGGAGGACCTGTTCTTCCTGCAGATTCAAGGGTCAGGCGTGCTGGTGTTTCCGGACGGAACCCGCAAGCGGGCGGCGTTCGCTGCTCACAACGGCCGGCCCTTCACCGGGATCGCCCGGCCGATGCGTGAAAAAGGTCTGCTGAAGGACGCCGACACATCCGGCGACGCGATCCGCGGCTGGCTGGCCCGTCACCGCGGCCGCGACGCCGACGCGATCATGCGGCTCAATCCCCGCTACGTGTTCTTCAGCCTCGCAGCCGACGATGATCGCGATCCGCTGGGCGCTGCGGGGATTTCCTTGCCTGCGGGCCGCGCGATCGCCGTCGACACCAGCCTCCACCGCATGGGTGAGCTGTTCTGGATCGACGCCAGCGCGCCGGTGCTGACCGGCGCCTTTCCCACCTACCGCCGCCTCGTGATGGCCCTCGATACGGGCGGCGCGATCAAGGGCGAGGTGCGCGCCGATCTCTACATGGGTCGCGGCGACGAAGCCGGGGTCGAAGCGGGCCGCGTGCGCCATGTGCTGAAGATGTATCGTCTCGTCCCCATTCCCCCCACGGGCACGTAGGGCCATGTCGCGCAAGCTCAAGGCGGAGGAGGCGCACCTCTGGGGCCATGTGACGGCCACGGTGCGCCCGCTGCCCGGCCGCGCGACGCCTAAGGCGAAGATGCCTCCCGTTGAGGCGGCGCCCGCCCACCTGCCCTTGCCCAAGGCGCCGGCCGCGACCAAAACCAAGCCCGTTCGTCCGCCTGAAACCATCGAGCCCGGCCGGCACAAGCGCATTGTTCGCGGGCACGAGCCGCTGGAGGCGCGCATCGATCTTCACGGCATGACGCATGATCGCGCCCGCGCGGCGCTGGAATCCTACGTCCTGCGTGTCTGGGACGACGGCTGCCGCGAGGTGCTGGTGATCACCGGCAAGGGAACCCAGGGTGACGGCGTGCTGCGCCGGTTCACGCCGGAATGGCTGGCCGCCCCGCCGCTGCGCGCGATCGTCGCCGGCGTGTCCCAGGCGCATCGACGGCATGGCGGTGATGGCGCCCTCTATGTGGCGCTGAAGCGAAAAACGCGGACCTGACCTCGGGTCACACTGGTTTGCCGTTTGCGTCAGCGTCATACTCGCGCCCGATCCTGGGGGCAGGTGAGAGCAGATGAACCAACGCATACTCATCATCGGCGCCGGCATGGCCGGCCTGTTCTCGGCCCTGGCGCTGGCCGGGCCGGGCCGACGCGTAGACGTACTGGAGCGCGATCCACCGACCCCGTCGGGCGGCGCCGATGAGGCGTTCAGCGACTGGAACCGTCGCGGCGTCGGCCATCTACGCCACAGCCACGCCTTCCTCGCCCGCCTGCGCAATCTGGTTCAGGACCACCATCCGGCGCTGCTGGAAGAGCTTCGCGCTGCCGGCTGCCAGGAAATGAAGTTCGCCGACGGCCTGCCCGCCGCCAGCAAGGACCGCTATCGCCCCGAGCCGGGCGACGAGATCCTGACCGTCATCACCAGCCGCCGCACCACGCTCGAACTGGTGATCCGCCGCTACGTCGAGCGGATGCCGGGGGTCGCGATCCACAGCAACGTCAACGTGACCGGTCTGCTGGGCGGCCTTGACCCCGAAGGCCGCTTCGTCGTCGAAGGGCTGCGGGTCAAAGACGGCGAGACCGAACGCGAGGAGCGGGCGGATGTCGTCGTCGACGGCGCGGGGCGGCTGTCGCAGAGCTTCGACTGGCTCGCCGAACAGGGCGTGACCTGGGACGAGGAAAGCGAGGACGCCGGCATCCTCTACTACACCCGGCACTGGCGGTTCCTGCCCGGCCAGACGCCGCCCGAGCGCGGACCCGTTCCGGGCGCTGGCGACATGGGTTTCATCAAGTACGGCGTGTTCCCGGCCGACAACGGCTGCTTCTCGATCACCCTGTCGGTGCCCGAGATCGAGGAGACGCTCCGCCAGGCGGTGATGCGTCCGGAAATCTTCGACCACATTTGCCAACTGCTGCCGGGCGTCGCGCCGTGGATCGCCGATGACCGCTCCGAGCCGGTCAGCAAGGTCTACGGCATGGGGGACCTGAAGAGCCGCTGGCGCTCGACGGTCAGGGACGGCAAGCCGATCGCGCTGAACCTGTTTTTCGCCGGGGACGGGCTTGCGCGCACCAATCCGCTCTACGGTCGCGGCTGCTCGTTCGCGGCCATCGCGGCCTACATGATCCGCGACGCCCTGGAGGTTTCGTCCGATCCCGCGGCACGCGCCCTGGCCTATCAGGCGGCCGTCGATGAAGGGCTGCGTCCCTATTTCCGCGCCATGCGCGACCAGGACCGTCAGGCGATCCGCCGGGCGCGCAACACCCTCGATCCGGCCTACCGGCCCCGGTTGAAGGCGAAGCTGATCAAGAGTTTCGCCGAAGACGCCATCGCGCCGGCGATCCGCTCCAACCCGGCCCTGCTGCGCGCCTTCATGCGCGGCTTCCATATGCTGGAACCGTCCACGGCCTGGCTGAAACGCCCGGCGACCCTGGGTGCGGTGCTCGGGACCTGGGCCACGCCGAAGCCGTTGAAGCAGAAATACTATCCGCCGAAGCTGGGTCCCGACCGGGCCGAAATGTTCGCGGCGCTCGAGCTGCCCGCGACGGCGGACGCGCAGCGGCTGGGTCTGATCGCGGCCTGAGCGCGTTCAGGGCCTCGGGGCACGTAGCCGCTTGGCGGCCTCACGAAGCGCGACCGGTACGCGATCATCGGTGACGTCGTCGACCGGCAGAATCCGCAACACGTCGAAACGCGGGTCCGCGAGGGTCGTATCGCGCACGGCGTAGGCCAGCACGATGCTGCCCGCCGGAGGGTTTGGCCGGCAACTCGTGGGTGGAAGGGCGGTCGGGAAGTCGGTCGGCGCCTCGCCGCCCTTCACGCCCGTGACGACATCCAGGCGCGTCGCGACATCCCCGCTCACATCCTGAAACGCAACCACGCGCGCAAGCACGACCACGTCGGCCTGATCCCACAACGCGGCCTGGGATGTCCGCTCCTGCCTCAGCCACGCCTGCTCAACGGTTTCGCCAGGGCGCAGCGGCGGCGGCGGAGGGGGCTGGCAGGCTTCGGCGCCGCCCACGATCCCGCAGGCCAGGGTCATCGCGGCGGCCAGGGTGACTTGCCAGCGCATCACATCCTCCCCGATGGCGGGATCAGGACCGCGAAGACTTCTCCTCGATCCCGGACCGACCTTCCCGCGCTTCCAGCTTCGCCGCAACCTCGTCGGGCGACACGCCCGCCGCCGCCAACAGGGCCAGCAGGTGGTAGAGGACGTCCGCGGCCTCGGCGGCCAGGTGATCGCCATCGCCGGACTGCGCGGCCTCGACGGCTTCGGACGCCTCCTCGATCAACTTGCGGCCGGCCAGATCGGGATCGGCCAGCAGCTTCGCGGTCCAGGATTGCGTCGGATCCCCACCCTTGCGGCTCTCGATCACCGCTTCCAGCCGGGCGATGACGTCGGACAGCCGGCTCATGCCATCACCTCCGTGACACCGCGCATCGGGATGCCGGCGGCGGCCATCGCGCGCTTCGCTTCGGGGATCGAGACTTCGCCGAAATGGAAGATCGAGGCGGCCAGCACGGCATCCGCGCCGCCCAGCGTTACAGCGTCGACCAGATGCTGCGCATTCCCTGCGCCGCCACTGGCGATGACCGGCACGGACACCGCGCCGGTGATCGCGCGCAGCATCGGCAGGTCGTAACCGGTCTTGGCGCCGTCGCGGTCCATCGAGGTCAGCAGGATCTCGCCGGCGCCCCTCTCGACCGCGCGCGCGGCGTACTCGACCGCATCGATGTCCGTGTCGTTGCGCCCGCCGTAGGTAAAGATGTTCCAGCCGCCGTCCGCCCGGGCCTTGGCGTCCACCGCGACCACCACGCACTGGGAGCCGAAGGCGTCGGCCATCCGGGCGACCAGGTCGGGATCCTCGACCGCGGCGGTGTTGATCGAGATCTTGTCCGCTCCGGCCCGCAGCAGCGCCCGGGCGTCCTCTACCGTCCGCACGCCACCGCCGACGGAGACGGGCATGAAACAGACATCGGCCGTGCGGGCGATGACATCGAGGATCGCGCCCCGACCCTCGTGGCTGGCGGTGATGTCGAGGAACATCAACTCGTCCGCCCCGGCCGCGTCATAGGCCGTCGCCTGTTCGACCGGATCGCCGGCGTCGCGCAGGGCGACGAAGTTGACGCCCTTCACCACGCGGCCGTCCTTGACGTCGAGACAGGGGATGAGGCGGACCTTGAGCATCAGCCGGCGATCTTCAGGGCCTGCTGCGGATCGACCGCGCCCTCATAGAGTGACCGGCCCAGCACCGCGCCGGCGATGGCCACGCCCTTGCGGGCCTTGAGCAGTTCGATGTCGCGCACCGAGGCGATGCCGCCCGAGGCGATCACCGGAATGGCCACGGCGTCGGCCACCTCGCCGACCTGATCGATGTTGACGCCGGTCATGGCCCCGTCCCGGCCGATGTCGGTGACGATCAGGGCCGCGACGCCGGCGTCCTCGAACCGTTTCGCCAGCTCGATGACGCCCAGGTCCGACCCGCCGATCCAGCCTTCGGTCGCGACCAGACCGTCGCGGGCGTCGATGGCCACGGCGATCTGTTCGGGCCAGGCTCTCGCCGCGGCCCTGACCAGCGCCGGGTCCTTGACCGCGACGGTGCCCAGGATCACCCGGCTGACGCCCGCCTCGATCCAGCCCTCGATCGCCGCCATGGTCCGCACGCCGCCGCCCAGCTGCACCGGGATCGAGACCGCGCCGAGGATACCGGCGACCGCGTCGCCATTGACCGGCCGGCCCTCGACGGCGCCGTTCAGGTCCACCACGTGCAGCCAGGAGAAGCCCTGCTTCTGGAACAGCGCGGCCTGGTCGGCGGGCGAGTTGTTGAACACGGTCTCCTTATTCAGGTCGCCGTGCAGCAGACGCACGCAGCGCCCGTCCTTCAGATCGATGGCCGGATAGAGGATCACGCGGGCGTCTCCAGGAAGTTCGCCAGAAGCCGCAGGCCCTGGGTCTGGGATTTCTCGGGGTGGAACTGCACCCCCATGATGGTGTCACGCGCGACCGCCGCGGCGAAGCGCCCGCCGTGATCGACACTGGCGATCACATGTGACGGATCAGCCGGGGTGAAGGCGAAGCTGTGGGTGAAATACATCTCCGCGCCCTCGCCGAGGCCCGTCAGCAGCGGATGACTGGCCGGCGCCTCCAGGGCGTTCCAGCCCATGTGCGGGATCTTGGCGGCAGGGTCCGCCGGCGTCAGCCGGGCGACGTCGCCGGGGATCCAGCCCAGGCCGCGGGTCTCGCCGAACTCCAGGCCGCGATCCGCCAGCAGCTGCATGCCGACGCAGATGCCGAGGAACGGCCGCCGGCGGGCGATGGCGGCCTGCGTCATCGCCTCGATCAGCCCGTCCCGCGAGGACAGGGCGCTCATGCAGGCGGCGAACGCCCCCACGCCGGGCAGGACCAGCCGGTCGGCCGTTGCGACGACCTCCGGGTCCGCCGTGACGATGATGTCCACCGACAGCGCATGCGTCTCCGCTGCGCGGCGAAGCGCCTTTTCGGCCGAGCGAAGGTTGCCCGACCCGTAGTCGATCAGGGCGACGCTCTGCATGGAGGATTTCCTAGAGCGAGCCCTTGGTGGACGGTGCGCGTCCATGGGTCTTGGGATCCAGCTCCACCGCCGTCCGCAGCGCGCGGGCGAGGGCCTTGAAGCCGCTCTCGGCGATATGGTGGCTGTTGTCGCCGTAGAGGGTTTCCAGATGCACGCAGGCGCCGGCGTTCATCGCGAAGGCGTGGTGGAATTCCTTGAACAGCTCGGTGTCCATCGATCCGACCAGCGGCGTCTTGTAGGCCACCTTCCAGATCAGATAGGCGCGGTTGCTGAGGTCCAGCGCGCAGCGCGTCAGCGTCTCGTCCATCGGGATATAGGCCGAGCCGAAGCGGCGGATGCCCTTGAAGCCGTCCAGCGCCTTGTTGACCGCCTGGCCAAGCACGATGCCGGTGTCCTCGACCGTGTGGTGCATGTCGATGTGCAGGTCGCCCCTGGTCTCGACCTTCAGGTCGAAACCGCCGTGGCGCGCGAAACTGTCCAGCATGTGGTCAAAGAAACCGATGCCGGTGGAGACCGTGGCCTCCCCCGTACCGTCGAGATCGATCCAGACGCGGATCTGCGTCTCCTTCGTCTCGCGAACCACCTCGGCCGTGCGGGCCATCAGAACAGTCCTTCCGCCTTCGCCAGCGCCTCGAGCGAGACCTGGGGTCTGGGGCCGTAGTGGCCGATCACCTCGGCCGCGGCCAGGGCGCCCAGCCGACCGCAGACGTCCATCGAACGACCGCGGGCCAGACCCAGCAAGAAACCCGCCGCGTATTGGTCGCCGGCGCCGGTCGTGTCCACGACTTTTTCGACCGGATAGGCCGGAATGAGGTGCGCTGCTCCGCCCGCGTACACCACCGAGCCGGTTTCGCCGCGGGTAATGGCGCAGACCTTCGTGCGCTCCACCAGCGCGGCGGCGGCGGCGTCGAAGTCGTCGGTCTGGAACATCGCCTTCACCTCGGCCTCGTTGGCCAGGACGATGTCGCACTCGGTCTCGATGAAGCCGAGCAGCAGGTCGCGGTGGCGCTCGACGACGAAGGAGTCCGACAGGGTAATGGCCATCAGCCGTCCAGCGGCGCGCGACAGGCCGGCCGCCTTGGCGAAGGCGCGGCGCGCCTCGGGTGGATCGAACAGGTAGCCTTCGAGGAAGATGATCTTCGCGCTCTCGATCATCTGCGGATCGACGTCATCAGGGCTCAGCTCGGTCGAGGCGCCGAGGAAGGTGCACATGGTGCGGTGACCTTCCGGCGTCACATTGATCAGGCTGCGCGCGGTGCGGGGTCCGCCGACCAGCGGCCGGGAGTCGAATGCGACCCCGATAGCCTTCATGTCGTGCTCATAGACCTCGCCCAGCTGGTCGTCCGCGACCTTGCCGAGGAAGGCCGCCCGGCCGCCGAAGCTGGCGACGCCGGCGACGGTGTTGCCCGCCGACCCGCCCGAGGTCTCGATGCCCGGCGCCATGTGGCCATAGAGCTCCTCGGCCTGATCTTCGTCGATCAGCTGCATGGAGTTCTTCACCAGGCCCTGGCGTTCCAGGAAGGCGTCGTCGCAGGGGGCGATCACATCGACGATGGCGTTGCCGATCGCGGCGACGTCGTAAAGGTCAGGCATGTCGGGGTTCTGGCGTGGCTGAAGGGTCCGGGCTGGTTACAGGACAAGGCCTTGCGGGGCAAACGCGATGAACGGCGCAAAGCCTCTCGACTTACCCCGGGACAGGCGTTCGACGCTGGATCCAACGACAGAACCAGAGGGACGAAACCATGACCGCCTACTTCATCTTCATCCGCGACAAGACGACCGACGCGGCCGAACTGGCGACCTATGGCCAGAAGGCGGGCGGGACCATCGCCGGCCATGCCGCGACCCCGCTGGCCTTCTACGGCAAGCACGAGGTGCTCGAGGGGCCTGACGTCGAGGGCGTGGTGGTCATTGCCTTCCCCTCGATCGACGAGGGCAAGGCCTGGTACAACAGCGACGGCTACAAGGCCGCCCGCGAGCACCGCTTCAAGGGCGCCGAGTATCGTCTGGTGGCCGTCGAGGGCCTTTGACGCCGAGCGCGAGGTGACTTAGGGGCGGTGCATGGCTCGCATCGCCCTGCTCACCCCGGCCGCCCACAACGAATACGTCCGCGTCTGGGGCCCGGCCTTCGACCGGCTGACCGCCGCCCTGTCGGGCGCGGGGCTGGAGGTCGTCTCCATGGAATGGCCGAAGGCGGCGGAGGCAGACGCGGACGGTGTCCTGCCGCTGCTGGCCTGGGGCTATCACCAGGACGCCGCCGACTGGCTGGCCATGCTCAATACGCTGGAAGCGAAGGGCGTGAAGGCGCTCAACCCGGCCGCCATCCTGCGCTGGAACACGACCAAGACCTACCTGGCCGATCTGGAGGCCGCCGGCGTGCCGGTGGTGCCGACCGTGTTCGCCGACCGCCTGGACGACGCGGTGGTCGCGGCCGCTCGCGCCGAGATCGGCGGTGGGACGCTGGTCGTAAAGCCGCAGGTGTCCGGCGGCTCGCATGAAACGGTGAAGCTGGAGCCGGGCGAGGCTCTCGTGGGCGGCCCGTCGGGCGCGGCGATGATCCAGCCGTTCCTGCCGTCGGTGTCCGGCGAGGGCGAGATCTCCCTGTTGCATTTCGACGGCGTCTTCAGCCACGCGGTCGGCAAGGTGGCCAAGGCCGGCGACTTCCGCGTTCAGCCGCAGTTCGGCTCGACCATCGGCCCGATCACGCCGCCCGCGGGCGCGCTCGATGTGGCGCGGGCCGTGCTCGCCGCCGCGCCGGGACGGCTAACCTACTGCCGCGTCGACCTGATCCGCCATCCGGATGGCACGCTGCGGGTGATGGAGCTGGAAGCCATCGAGCCTGACCTGTTCCTGGAGCACGCCCCGGAGGCCGGTGCGGTGTTCGCGGCGGCGGTGAAGCGGGCGGTGTCCTGACCGACGGGGACATGTACCGCAGGTACGTGTCCCCCAAACCCGCGCGCCCTCGACTATGGGACACGTACCTGCGGTACATGTCCCCTAGCCCCCCACAAACAATTCCGCTGACGGGCACAGCTCCCGCACCTGGCACTCGCCGCACTTCGGTTTGCGCGCGAGGCAGGTGTACCGGCCGTGCAGGATCAGCCAGTGGTGGGCCCGCGTCAGGTACGGCTCCGGGACGATGGCCATCAGGTCAGCCTCGACCTTGTCCGGGGTCTTGCCGTCCGACAGCTTCAGCCGGTGCGAGACGCGGAACACATGGGTGTCCACCGCGATGGCCGGCTCGATGCCCAGTTCGTTGAGCACCACGCTGGCGGTCTTGCGGCCGACGCCGGGCAGGGCCTCCAGATCGGCGCGGTTCAGCGGCGTCTTCCCGCCGTGCTGCTCCAGCACGATCCGCGACAGGGCGATGACGTTCTTCGCCTTGTTACGGAACAGGCCGATGGAATTGACATAGGGGATCAGCCCGGCCTCGCCGAGGGCCAGCATCGCCTCCGGCGTGCTCGCCACCGGAAACAGCTTCGCCGTCGCCTTGTTGACCTGCACATCCGTCGCCTGGGCCGACAAGGCGACCGCCACCACCAGTGTGAAGGGGTCCTGGAAGGCCAACTCGGTGCGGGGGTCGTCCGACAGGGTCGCGAAGCGGTCGAACAGGTCCTGGACCCGCGCTTTCTCCTTCGGCGAAAGACGTTTCCTCGGCGTGGGCTTTTTCATCGCCGCGAGGATGGCCTGCACCGTTCCGTTCGCCAAGGCGGACAGGGACGCTATGCTGGCGGAACTATATTCCCCGCGGCCGCAAGAACCGGGCGGATTTCGCCGATCCACCCGCCTACCTTCGGTGCATGGCTTACGACATGACCCCCACCCGTTCCGCCCCGGCGCCGGCCTCAGGCGTCATCATCAACCTCGAGGAGCGCGCCCGCGACTACGATCGTATGGCCCGCGCCCTGGCCTGGCTGGCCGACAACTGGCGCGAGCACCCGTCGCTGGACGAGGCCGCCGACGCGGTCGGTCTGTCCCCGTTCCATTTCCAGCGCGTGTTCACCCGCTGGGCCGGGGTCAGCCCGAAGGCCTTCGTCGCCTCCATCGCCCACGCCGAAGCCCGCACCCTGCTGGAGGAGGGCGCCAGCGTGCTGGACGCGGCGCTCGACACCGGCCTCTCCGGCCCCTCGCGGCTGCATGATCTGTTTATCGCCCAGGAATCGGTGACGCCGGGCGAGGCGCGCCGTCGCGGCGAGGGCCTGACCCTGCGCTGGGGCCTCGCGCCGACGCCGTTCGGCACGGGCCTGTTCGCGGTCGCCCCGCGCGGCCTTGCCGGATTGGGCTTCGTGGATGATGCCGGCGTGGACGCCGCCTTCGCCGACATGCACCGCCGCTTCCCCGCCGCCGACTGGGTTCGTTACGACGAGACCGCGCGCGATACGGCGACGCGCGCCTTCGGCGACCGCAACGAGCCCCTGCCGGTGGTGCTGATCGGCTCGCCGTTCCACATCCAGGTCTGGAAGGCCCTGCTGCGGATTCCCGCCGGCGCGACGGCCACCTATGGCCAGGTCGCGGGCTGGGCCGGCAAGCCGAAGGCCTACCAGGCAACGGGTGCGGCCATTGGCGCCAACCCGGTCAGCCTGCTGATCCCCTGTCATCGGGTGATCGCCCGCGACGGCCGGCTGACGGGGTATCACTGGGGTCTGGGGCGCAAGGCGGCGATGCTGGGGATGGAGGCTGTCGCTGCGGCAGGGTGAGTCGCGAACCCATTGCCCGCGATTGATGCTGATACGCCCTGAAGGCCTTGATGGAATGGTTCGCTCCGGACGGCGACCTTGGTCAAGGACCGCTTCGCGGCCGCGCAGCGGCGACCCCGCCGGGGTCGTCCTTGACGAAGGTCCCGCCGGAGCAAGAATGCTCATCAAGACATCAGGACGAATTCCGCCTTTGCGGAAAAGACTCTAGTTGGTCGGCGGCGTGATAGCCGCCGGCCTCGGCGGTGGTGGGATCAACAGTTCGTCGAAGACAATCTTCCAGCCCTCGGCGCGGCGCTGCCAGACTCGGACGTAGTGGGCCTGCACCGGCGCACCGTCCCTGACCCAGCCGGCCGTCCCGTAGGTCCAGGCCATGTCGCCCGCCGACGAGACGTCGCCGCCCACGGCGCTGAAGTCGATCTCCTTCGCGCGCCAGTCCAGTTCAGGTCCGAAGGTCGAGCAGCCTGTCGCCGGCGCCATCGGCGAGGCCTGGATCCGGGCGTCGCAGGCCAGGACCTTGAGATAGGCCGCCTTGCTGTCGGTTCTGGCCTCGACCGCCATCGCCGCCTCGGCGGCCTTCACTCCGGCCATGGCGCTCTCCGGATACTGGCCACGCACTCTGGACACCTGGAGAAACCCCGGCGTGCTGTCGGGTCCCGGTGAAGCGACCGGGTCACTGCCGACCCCGCCGTCGAAGACCCATTTCCACTGGCCGTCCTGCTGCTTCTTCCAGACGGTGAAATAGTGGCCGCGCCGCTTGCCGGCGACGCTGTAGGGGCCGGTGGTGAAGCCCAGGTCGCCCGAGGCGGAAATGCCGGCCCAGATCGGCCACCATTCGAGCCGGGGGTCGTCGGGCTTGCTGTCCGGCGCCGCCCGCAGGGACTCCCAGGCGTTGACCGGCTCGGGCTGGATGACAATGGCGTCGGGCGCCGAGTGTTTGAGGAACGAGGCCTTGAAGCCCAGGGCGGCGCCGTCGGCGGCGAAGGCGCGCTCGGCCGCGACGACCGGCGCCGGCGTGATCGGCGCGACGTCAGCGGCGGCCGGCAGCGCGAGAATGGCGGCGGCGGTCAGGCCCAGAACGGTGCGCATGGCGCTCTCTCCCCACGATCGCCGCAAGGCTACGCCAAGCGCCTGCCCCGGAGGCATGAAATCGCGGTAAGACTTCCCTACGCGCCGGTCATGGCGCGCGCCGGAGTCCCTGATGACCTTTTCTCCCGCCGAGGTCGAACGCTACGCGCGCCATCTGGTCCTGCGCGAGATCGGCGGCCCGGGCCAGCAGCGGCTCAAGGCGGCCGGCGTCCTGCTGATCGGCGCAGGGGGGCTTGGCGCGCCCGCGGCGCTCTATCTTGCGGCGGCGGGGGTCGGCCGGATCGGCATCGTCGATCCTGACACCGTCGCCCTGTCCAATCTGCAGCGGCAGGTGCTCTACGCCACGGCCGACGTCGGGCGGGACAAGGTGGATGTTACCGCCGAGCGGCTCAACGCGCTCAATCCTGACATCACGATCGAACCGCACGCGCTGGCGCTGACGGCGGACAACGCCGGGACGCTCATCAGTGGCTACGACCTGGTTCTCGACGGCACCGACGACTTCGCCACCCGCTTCGCCGTCTCCGACGCCTGTGTCGCCGCCGGCAAGACCCTCGTCAGCGGCGCGATCGCACGCTGGACCGGCCAGGTCGGCGTCTATCCCGGCAAGCCTTGCTACCGCTGCCTGGTGCCGGAGATTCCGCCCGACGCCGACACCTGCGCCACCGTCGGGGTGGTCGGCGCCCTGGGCGGAGTGATCGGCGCGATGATGGCGCTGGAGGCGGTCAAGCTGATCACCGGCGCCGGAGAACCCCTGGCCGGCCGGCTGCTGATCTATGACGCCCTGGCCGGCGAGACCCGTACGGTGCGGATCGGCCCCGACCCGGACTGCCCCGCCTGCGGCGGTGCTTGACGAAGTCGATGATAGCAGGCGTCAATCGCGCCGCCGGACAGCTAGAGCCGGACTGGGGCGGGACGATCATGAAGACGCTGGGCAAGGTCCTGACCGGGATCGTGGTGGTTCTCGCCGTTCTGCTGACCGCCGGCTGGCTGGCCTTGCGCCGCCCCGAAATTCCCTGGCCCACCCTGCAGGCCAAGTACGCCAACGCCGCCTCGCGGTACATGGACCTGCCCGGCGGGGTGAAGGTCCACTATCGCGACCAGGGCAGGCGCGACGGTCCGGTGATCGTTCTGGTGCACGGCTTCGCGGCCTCGCTCCACACCTGGGAGCCGTGGGTCCAGCGGCTGGGCTCCGACTACCGGATCATCACGCTCGACCTGCCGGGCTTTGGCCTGACCAGCGCACCGGAGGGCTTCACCCTCCCCCGCAGCGGTTTCGTCGATGTCGTCGACCAGGTGACCACGAAGCTGGGCGTCTCGAAGTTCGTCCTTGCCGGCAACTCGATGGGCGGCGGCATGGCCTGGAACTACGCCCTGGCCCACCCCGGGAAACTGCAGGGGCTGGTGCTGGTCAATGCGGCCGGCTGGCCCCAGCAACGGGCCGACGGCAAGGACGGGCCGTTCATCTTCAAGGTTCTGCGAAACCCGGTCGGCCGTTTTCTGATCGGCGATCTCGACACCACGGCCATGACCCGCGCCGGTCTGCGTGACGCGTTCGAGCCGACGCCCGACATGGTCGATGAAGCAATGGTCGCCCGCTATGTCGAGATGGCCCGCGCGCCGGGCCACAAGGACATTATCCTGAACCTGATGGGCGGCTTCGACCCTGCGGACGCGGCCTCGAAGGAAAAGCTGTCGAAGATCGCCGTGCCGACGCTGGTGATGCACGGCGACACCGACCGGCTGATCCCCGTCGCCCACGCCCCCCTGTTCGGCGACGCCATTCCCGGCGCGACGGTGATCGTCTACCCGAAGGTCGGCCACGTTCCGATGGAGCAGATCCCCGACCGGTCCGCGACCGATCTCGACGCCTGGCTCAAGGCGAAGGTCTGGCCGCCCGTCAGCCGCTGAAGCCCTCGTCGATGAAGGCCGTCGTCTCCTGCAGGATCTGCTTGAGCACGTCGGGCTCCCAGCCGCCGTGGCCGCCGTTGCGGATTTCGACAAGCCGGGCGGTCCGGTTCTCGCGCTTGAGGCTGGCGGCCATCGCCCGTGACTGCCGGATGGGCACCACCCCGTCGAGGTCGCCATGGATCAGCAGCACCGGCGCGGTCAATTCGGCCGCCCGTTCGGTGGGTGAGCCGCGCTTCAACGCCTCACGGTCGGTGGCGGGGTCACCGACGGTCTTGACGAAGTAGAGATAGCTCGGGGAGTCGGCCCCGTCCTCGCGCTCGTAGCTGAGCAGGTCGGGCAGGTCGGTGACCCCGGCGATGGAGACGATCCGTCGATATTGGTCCGGCTTGCGGATGCCGCCCATCAGGGCGGCGTAGCCGCCATAGCTGGCCCCGCAGATAGCGATCTTGCCGGGAGCCACCGCGCCGCTGGCGACGACATGGGCGACGCAGTCCTCGACGTCCTCCTGCATGCGGTCGGCCCAGCGACGGTGCCCGGCCTCGGCGAAGGCGCGGCCATAGCCGCTGGAGCCGCGGAAGTTCGGCTGCAGCACCAGCCAGCCACGGGCCGCGAACGCCTGGGCGAAGATGTCGAACGACAAGCCGTCGCGCGCGTGGGGTCCGCCATGCGGCATGACCACCAGGGGCCGCGGTCCGGCGGCGAGGGGGCGGGTCAGATAGGCGGTCAGGTCCACGCCGTCGCGCGCCCGGATCCGCAGAGCCTCCATCGGCGCCAGCCGCTCCGACGCCAGCCACCCCGCCTGCCGGCCGATCAGGTCCAGCTGCCGCGTCTCGCGGTCGTACAGATAGAAGGCGCCGGACTCGGTGGCGCCCGACGCGTGCACGATGAACCGTCGCCGGGCCAGGTCGATGTCGTGCAGCAGAACGTTGGCGTCCGCGCCGATCGCCGTCTGCACGGCGCGATAGTGGGGCGCGAGCGCCGGGTCGAGAAACTGGTACTGGGTCCGGTCGTCGGTGTAGGCGGCCGCCAGCGGACTCAGGCCCTTGTCGAAGAAGACACCCTCCATGTCCCGCTCGGCCTGGCCCGCGACCACCTCGCCCAGCGTCAGGGTGCGCAGATCGAACCGGCGGATGGTGCGGGCGTCGTCGCCCGGCGCCATGGTCGCCACCAGCAGCACGCCGGCCTCGTCGGTCGCCCCCACCGCTTCGAAGTCATCGTATTGCGAGAAGTCGTTGCGCCGGATCTTGCGCACGAACTGCCAGTCCCTGGCGCCGGGCGGGCGGGCGGAGAGGCGGGTGTAGCGGCCCAGCTCGCTCTCATCGACCCGCAGCATGGCGACGCCGTTCTGGGTGTACCAGAACCGCGTCCGCTCGCTGCCGCGCTCGTGCAGCTCGCCCTTGCCGGTGTGGATGTTCACCTTCTGCAGGGTGTTGGCGTACAGGTCCGGGTCCCAGACCTGCATCAGGATGTGGTCGTCGTCGCCGACCAGCGGGTCGACCACATGGGAGACGTTCCAGATGTAGCTCTGGGCGCTGCGGTCCTGGCCCAGCAGGACCACCGGGTTGCCGCCGTCGGCGCCGATCGCCATCAGCCGGTGCACCGACCGCTCGTAGAGCCGCGCGCCCGCCCGGATGCCGGTCTTCTTGCCGTCGGCGGTCTTGTCGAAACTGAACCAGACCAGCAGCCGGTCGTTGCTGGCCCACTGCACGCGATGCACGTCGTAGTCGCCGATCACCGCCTGGATCGGCGGGCCCCGCAGGTCGGCCGTGCGGGCGAGCAGCACATAGGCCAGCCGCCTGTCGCCCTCGCGCTGTTCGCGGAGAATGGCGATGCGGTCGCCGAGCGGGGAGATGGCCGCGTCCAGCACGGCGCGCGGACGGGTCAGGTCATCGAGGGTGGGCGGCGTCGCGCCGGACGCGGCCTCCGCGGCCCAGACCGGGGCCCCGGCGAGCACCACTGGTCCGGCCGCCGCCAGGGCGACCAGTTTTCTGCGCGTAATCATCAACGCCCCCGACACCATTTCCCCGCGACAACCTTGACGGCGTATGCGGGGCGGCGTCAACCGGTCAGAGCATCGCCGGGATCACCCGGTCGGGCGGCCGGTGGCCGTCCATGAAGGTCTTGATGTTGACGATGACCTTCTCGCCCATGTCGATGCGGCCCTCGACGGTGGCCGAACCCATGTGCGGCAGCAGCACCACGTTGGGCAGCTTGAGCAGCTTGGGATTGATCGCCGGCTCGTGCTCGTAGACGTCCAGTCCGGCGCCGGCGATTTCGCCGCGGGCCAGCATGTTGGCCAGGGCGCCCTCGTCGATCACCTCACCGCGGGCGGTGTTGACGATCACGGCGGTCGGCTGCAGCAGCTTCAGCCGGCGGGCCGACAACAGATGATAGGTGGCCGGCGTGTGCGGGCAGTTGATGGAGACGATGTCCATCCGCGCCAGCATCTGGTCCAGGCTCTCCCAGTAGGTCGCCTCCAGCTCCTCGGCGACGCGCGGGCTGACCGGCTTGCGGTTGTGATAGTGGATCGACAGGCCGAAGGCCTTGCCACGGCGGGCCAGGGCCTGGCCGATGCGGCCCATGCCGATGATCCCCAGCCGCTTGCCCCACAGGCGGCGACCGAGCATCCAGGTCGGCGACCAGCCCTGGAAGCCGCCCGACTGCACAACGTTGGCGCCTTCGACGATGCGCCGGGTAGAGGCCATGATCAGGCTCATGGTCAGGTCGGCGGTGTCCTCGGTCAGCACCCCGGGGGTGTTGGTCACGATCACGCCGCGCTGGTTGGCGGTGGTCACGTCGATATTGTCGACGCCGGCCCCGAAGTTGGCGATCAGCTTCAGCCGCTCGCCGGCGCGCGACAGCAGCCGCGAGTCTAGGCGGTCGGTGATGGTCGGCACCAGAACGTCGGCGCGGCCCATGGCCTCGACGAGTTCGTCCGGCGTCATCGGATGGTCATCGACATTCAATTCGGTGTCGAACAGCTCCCGCATCCGGGTCTCGACCGGATCGGGCAGCTTGCGTGTGACGACGACTTTCGGCTTCTTGGCGGCCATGGACGCTTTCAATAACGGCGTTGGCCCCTCGGGGGGTCTTCGCACCCTTAGCAAAGGCCCGGCGGGGGGCCAAGGGAAGCCGCGCGCCTTGAGGGCCCAAGTTTGGTCTTTGCCGGTAAAGTTGGCGGCGCTGACCGCCGTCCTCGCGCTCGGCGGCTGCGGCGCACGGGGCGCGCCGGTCTGCGATACGCCCTCGACGCTGCCGGTGCCGCGCTTCGTTTCGCTGAAGTTCGGTGAGGTCTACGCCCGCAAGGGGCCGGGCGAGGATCACCGCATCCTCTGGGTCTGGCGCTCGAAGGGCATGCCGCTGGAGGTGATCGCCGAGACCAGCGACTGGCGCCGGGTGCGCGGCCCGGACGGCGTCGCCGCCTGGGCGCACAAGCGGGGTACCGACGGTCGCCTGACCGTCATGCGGGTCAAGCCCGGCCCGCTGTCGATGCGCGCCGCGCCCAGGGCTGATGCGCGCGTGGTCGCCTATCTGGCCCCCAACGCCATCGCCGCCCTCGACAAGAGCGAGGGCGGGTGGCGCCGGATCAAGGCCTCGGGAGAGACGGGCTGGGTTCCGGCGGCCGAGGTCTGGGGCGCGGGCGGGCCCACACCCTGCCGGCCCCGCGAAGATTGAGACCGCTTCCCGCGCGTGGTAACCCGCGCTTTCTTCCCGGCCGCACCGCGCGGCGAAGTTCCGGTGACGCATGACCTCGACGAACCCGCCGCCCATGGCGAAGTCCAGCTACAGCTACGAAGACCTGATCGCCAGCGGCCGCGACGAGACCTTCGGCCCCGGCAACGCCCAGCTGCCCATGCCGCCGATGCTGATGTTCGACCGCATCACCCATATCGACAACGACGGCGGCGCCCACGGCAAGGGCCTGGTCGAGGCCGAGCTGGATATCCGCGCGGACCTCTGGTTCTTCGCCTGCCACTTCAACAATGACCCGGTGATGCCCGGCTGCCTGGGCCTGGACGCCATGTGGCAGCTGGTCGGCTACTACCTCGGCTGGATCGGCGGCCAGGGCCGCGGCCGCGCCCTGGGTGTGGGCGAGGTGAAGTTCACCGGCGAGGTCACGCCCGACATCAAGAAGGTCGTTTACCGCGTCGAGCTCAAGCGCGTGATCAACCGCCGGCTCGTTATGGGCATAGGCGACGGGGTGCTGATCGCGGACGGAAAGCCTATCTATGAGGCTACGGACCTGCGCGTCGGTCTCTACGCGAAATAGCCGGGCGAAGAACCGGACCGGCAGGGGGGTCCGTCCCACAAGGGGCGGATCGGGGATGGAAGGAGTTGCTATGCGTCGCGTTGTCGTTTCCGGCATCGGTATCGTGTCTTCGATCGGGTCCAGCGCCAATGAGGTCATCGCCTCCCTGCGCGAGGCGAAGTCGGGTGTGAAATTCGCCCAGTCCTACGCAGATCTCGGATTCCGCTCACAGGTCGAAGCCGCGCCCGACTGCGACTGGGAATCGCTTGTCGACCGTCGCGCCGCCCGCTTCCTCGCCGAGGGCACCGGCTGGGCGCATGTCGCCATGGAGCAGGCGATCGCCGATTCCGGCCTCGAGGAGACCGAGGTCTCCAACGACCACACCGGCCTGATCATCGGCTCGGGCGGCCCCTCGACGCGGGCGATCATCGCCGCCGCCGAGACCACCCGCGAGAAGGGTCCCAAGCGTATCGGGCCGTTCGCTGTCCCCAAGGCGATGAGCTCGGGCGCCTCGGCGACCCTGGCCACCTGGTTCAAGATCCGCGGCCTGAATTTCTCGATCAGCTCGGCCTGCGCGACCTCGACCCACTGCATCGGCTCGGCCTACGAGCAGATTCTGATGGGCAAGCAGGACGTGGTGTTCGCCGGCGGGACCGAGGAGCTGGACTGGTCGCTGTCCAACATGTTCGACGCCATGGGCGCCATGAGCAGCAACTTCAACGACCGGCCGGCCGTCGCCAGCCGCGCCTATGACCTGAACCGCGACGGCTTCGTCATCGCCGGCGGCGCGGGCATCGTGGTGCTGGAGGAAATGGAACGGGCGAAGGCCCGCGGCGCGAAAATCTACGGCGAGATCGTCGGCTACGCGGCCAATTCGGACGGCTTCGACATGGTCGCTCCGTCCGGCGAGGGCGCCGCGCGCTGCATGCGTTTGGCCATGGCCGGCGCCGGCGGCCGGACCATCGACTATCTCAACCCGCACGGCACCTCGACGCCGGTCGGCGACATCAAGGAGATGGAGGCGGTCCGCGAGGTCTTCGGCAAGAACGCCCCGGCGATTTCCTCGACCAAGTCCCTGACCGGCCACTCGCTCGGCGCGGCCGGGGCGCAGGAGGCGATCTACAGCCTGATGATGCTGAACAACGGCTTCCTGGCCGAAAGCGCCAATATCGAGACCCTCGACCCGGCATTCGAGGACATGCCGATCCTGCGCCAGCGGGCCGACCGGCAGGTCGAGACAGTGATGTCCAACAGCTTCGGCTTCGGCGGCACCAACGGCTGCCTGGTGATGGCGCGGGTCTAGGGGTCCGCCACAAGCAACTTGCGTCCTTCGAGACGGCTGCTTACGCAGCCTCCTCAGGATGACGGGCGGCGAGGGCCGCAAACCCTCTTCGTCATGGTGAGGAGCGCCCGCAAGGGCGCGTCTCGAACCACGCACTGACAAGGAACGCCACATGGCCGACGACTACAGCTTCCCCAAGGGCGACCTGATGAAGGGCAAGAAGGCCCTGATCACCGGCGTGGCGAACCACAACTCGATCGCCTTCGGCATCGCCTCGCAGTTGGCCGCCCAGGGCGCGGAGCTGGCCTTCGCCTATCTGCCGGACATGGAAAAGCGCGTCCGCCCGCTCGGCGAGAGCCTTGGCGTAAAGACCTTCGTGCCCATGGAAGTCACCGACGACGCCTCGATGGACGCCGCCTTCGCCCGGCTCGAGACCGAGATGGGCACGCTCGACGCCTTCCTCCATTCGATCGCCTTCGCCAACAAGGACGAGCTCAAGGGCTCGTTCGTCGAGAACACCACCCGCGAGGGCTTTCTGCGGGCGATGAACATCTCGGCCTTCAGCTTCGTCGACACCGCGAAGCGGGTCTCGGCGATGATGCCGAACGGCGGGTCGATGGTGACCATGACCTATCTCGGCGCCGAGCGGGTTATCCCCAACTACAACACCATGGGCGTGGCCAAGGCGGCGCTGGAGGCGGCGACCCGCTACATCGCCCGCGACCTGGGTCCCAAGGGCATCCGGGTCAACGCGATCTCGGCCGGGGCCATGCGCACCCTGTCGCTGGCCGGCATCTCCGGCGGCCGCGGCATGATCAGCCAGGGCCGCGCGTTCAGCGCGCTGAAGGAAGACACCTCGATGGAAGGGGTGGCCGGCGCCGCGCTGTGGCTGTTGTCGGAACTGGGTCGCTCGACCACCGGCGAAGTGGTTCACGTCGATGCGGGATTCCACATGATCGGCCTGCCGGACGCCGAGACGGCCGAGGGCTGAACCCGCCTTACGGTGCGTAGGCCCGCATGAAGCGGTAGGCGCATTCGGCGGCCAGGGCCTCGATCTCGTCGGGCTCGAGGTCCGTCGCCAGATTGAGCAGGGCCTTGGTCTGGCGATGGCCCAGCACCATGCCGCTGTAGAGTTCCGCGGCCTGCATGGGGTCGGGCACGTTCATCCTGCCGGCGCGGGTCTCGGCTTCGAGGAACGCGGCAAGCTGGCGGCGGCTGGCCTTGGGCCCGGTCTCAAACACCTCGCGCGCGAGGTCGGGCATCTCTCCGGCGCTCTGCACCGTGACGCGCATCAGGCCGTAGTTTCGGTTGGTCACCACCGTCAGCACGGTTCGCGCGTAGGCCTTGAGGGTTTCCTCGGGCCGATCCACCGCGCCAGGCTCCCGCAGCGGAGCGGTAATGGTCTCAACCCGCCGCTCGACGAGGGCCCGGACCAGTTCGGTCTTGGAGCCGTAGTGATTGTAGACTGTCTGTTTCGAGACCTTTGCCCGCCGGGCGATCTCCTCCATCGGCGCCGACAGGCCGCGCTCGCCCAGCACCTCGGAGGCGGCGTCGAGGATGGCCTCACTTTTGGCGGTGTCGATCTGTCCGGCGAGTCTGGGCATCAGTGCTCGGGCTCCGGTGTGAAGGCCCGGCCGCCGGGATGCGTCTTGCCGGGTTTGGCCAGCAGGGCCAGCAGGGCGGCGACGGCGGCGCAGACCGCCATGAAGGCGAAGGCGTCGCCGAACGCGAGGATCTGGGCCTTCTGGCTGATCATGTATTGCATGGCCTTGTAGGCGGCGCCTTCGGGGTCGGCCACGCCCAGTTGGGCGAACCTGCGGGTCAGCCCCGCCAGCATAGCCTGCCCCTCGATGCTGGAGCTGTCGATCCGCGCGGTGATGTCGTTCATGTGCACGGCGCCCTGGGTGGTCAGGTTGCTGGCGATGATCGCCATGCCAACCGCGCCGGCGGTGTTGCGCGCCAGATTGAGCAGACCTGACGCGTCCTTGATCAGATGCATCGGCAGCGTGCTCATGGTCAGCTGGGTCGAGGCGATCATCGCCACCATCACCCCGACGCCGCGAAAGGCCTGGACGGCGGCGAACTCGACAAAGCCCCACTCACCGTTGACCGCATGTCCCAGCCACATGCCCCAGGCGACCATGCCGTAGCCGACGAAGATGGGGATGCGCGGGTCGACCGCCCGCACCCAGCGACCGGCAAGTGGGCCGGTGATGAACATCGCCAGGCCCGACACCAGCATCGTCGTCCCGACCTCGGCCGCCGAAAATCCACGCACCCGGCCGAGGTACAGCGGCATCAGGAAGGTGCCGCCGTAGAGGGACAGGCCGGAGGTGGCGGCCATCAGGATCCCGAGCGAGAAGTTGCGGTCGGAGAACGCCCTCAGTTGCACGATCGGCTGGAAGTAGGACAGTTGCCGCCAGAGGAACGCCGCGCCGGTGACGGCCGACAGGACGGTCAGCCACAGGATGGCCGTATCCTCGAACCAGTTGTCCTTGGCGCCCTCCTCGACCACGTACTGCATGCTGATCAGGAAGACGGCCATCATCGCCAGGCCGAACCAGTCGAAGTTGTGCGCCAGCCGCCGGTCTCCCTTGTCGAAGTTTCCCCACCGGCCGACCAGGAACAGGCTGAGCAGGCCCGGCACGACGTTGATGAAGAACAGCCAGCGCCAGTTCAGCCAGTCGGTCAGGTGCCCGCCCAGGCTGGGCCCGATGGTCGGGGCCAGGGTGACGATCATCCCGGTCACGACATTGGCTGTGACCCGGCGCTCCGGCGGGAAGGCGCTGAAGGCGGTCGCGAACACCGTCGGCACCATGGCCCCGCCGACGAACCCCTGCAGGGCGCGGCAAACGATCAGCATCTCGAAGCTCGTCGACATGCCGGCCAGCACGCTCATGACGACGAAGCCGCCGCAGCTGGCCAGGAACACCCGTTGCGTCCCCCATAGCCGCGCCAGGTACGCCGACAGCGGGATCATCACGACCTCGGGGATCAGGTAGGCGGTCTGGATCCAGCTTACCTGGTCGGCGCTGGCCCCCACCCCGGCCTGGATCTGGGGCAGGGAGGCGGCGACGATCTGGATGTCGAGGATGGCCATGAACTGGCCGATCGCCATGCCCCCGAACCCGAGGAACAGCATCGTCCAGTTGACGGCGGGCGCTTCGGTCGCCGCGTCAGGCCCTGTCAGGGTCGCGGCTGTCACAGGTCTAGCGGGACTGCCCGGTGCGGGCGAGTTGCGCCGGCGCCTGGCCGGACTCGGCGAAGCTCAGCCCGGTCCGGCCCCGCACATCCACCTTGACCTCGACCGACAGGCCCGGCCGAAGGGCCGACGCCAGGGCGTCGCCCGGGAGCACGACGATGCGCACCGGAATCCGCTGCGCGATCTTGGTGAAGTTGCCGACGGCGTTCTCAACGGGGATCAGCGCGAATTCCGCGCCGGTCGCGGGCGCGAAGCTCTCGACCCGACCCTTGATCGTCGCGCCGCCAAAGGCGTCGGCCCTGATTTCCACGGGCTGGCCGGTGCGCAGACGGGCCAGCTGGGTTTCCTTGAAGTTGGCCACGATGAAGGCCTTGCCCAGCGGCACCACGCTCATCAGCGTGACGCCAGGCTGCACGAGCTGGCCGGGACGAACGGACCGTGCGCCCACGACGCCGGCGGCGGGCGCGCGGATCACGGTGCGTTCCAGATCAAGCTGCGCCTGCTGCACAGCGGCCCGGGCGGCGGCCACCTGGGCCACTGTCTGGGCGCGGGCCGAACCCAGCGACTCCGCCGAGCGCTGCTCCGCTTCCAGCGCCGCCTGCGCCTGGGCCACCGACGCGGCGGACTGGGCCGCTCCGGCGCGGATGGTCGACAGCTTCTGATCCGAGACCCAGCCCTTCGCGGCCAGGTCGCCGTAGCGCTTCATGTCGGCGTCAGAACGGCTGGCCTCGGCGCGCGCGCTCGCCAGGCCGGCCGCGCGCTGGGCGATCACCGCCTGTTCGAGGGCGGCCTTGTCGTCGACGGCGCTGACCGCGGCCTGCAGGGCGTTGGCGTTGGCGATGGCCTGATCAAGCCGGGCCTGGAAGGTGGTCGGGTCGATGCGGGCCAGCACTTGGCCGGCCTCCACGTGCTGGTTGTCGCTGACCAGCACCTCGACCACATAGCCGGCCACCTGCGGACTGATCTGTACGGTGTCGGCCTGGACGAAGGCGTTGTCGGTCTTTTCGAAAGCCTGTTTGTCGGCCCACCAGAAGGCGCCGCCGATGAGGATCGCCAGACCGGCGACTGTGGCGGTCAGGACCGGAATCAGTCGGTTTCTGGGAATGGACGGCATCGCTCGCCCTCGGGCCACACAGGGAACACATCGGACCTCGCGATCCGTTCTTCCTCAGCCGATAGCGCCGCGCTCGGGGGTCAGCAAGCGTTAAGTGGACGCGAGCGTCCATAAATCAACTTTGGCGGCGCGCGCTTTCACCGGGCGGCGGCTCGCGGTAACCTGACAGCGATGACCGACGTCACCTCCACGCCGCCCGCGCTTCGCTGGGTCGCCCTCTTCCTCGCCGCCTGCGGGGTGTTGGGGCTGTTCCTCGGCTTCCGCGACCAGATCCGCAAGAACCCGCCCGGCTGGTACACCGGCGTCGAACAGGTCGCCGTGCCGCTGACCGCGCCTGTCGACGGCGCGCGTGAGGCGGTGGCCTTCGATCCTTCGGATCGCTCCGCCACGCCCGCCCCCTCGTCCGGTCCCGCGCCGAAAGCGACCGAGACCAGGCCTGCCGCAGAAGAGACTGATGCGGCGGACACGCCGACGGCCGCGGAATCGACCATCGCCAAACCTATCGTACCACCGCCCGCCCCGCTGGCGGTGCCGCCTGCGACGCCACGACCCAAGGCGACGCCCGCGCCCAAGACCGCGCCGTCTGCTGATCCCGTCGGCGATATTCTCGAAGGCCAGAAGCAGCCTGAAACGCCCGCGACGGTGCCCTACTAGCCATGGCCCAGTTTGACGCCGATGTGATTATCGCCGGGGCCGGCATGGCCGGCGCCACCCTCGCGCTGGCCCTGAAGAGCGGCGGCATCGAACCGCTGCTGGTCGACCCGGCGCCGTTCGACACCCAGCTGGAGGCGACCTTCGACGGCCGTTCCAGCGCGATCGCCTTTTCCTGCTTCCGTCAGTGGCGGACGCTGGGCCTCGCCCCGCTGCTGGAGCCTTACGCCCAGCGGATGGACGAGATCCTCGTCACCGACGGCCGCAGCCCGGGCGCCGCGTCACCGGGCCAGAGCCCCTTCTTCCTGCACTTCGATTCCGGCGAGATCGCCGACCGGGTCGCGGGCGAGCCGCTCGGCTACATGCTGGAGAACCGCCGCACCCGCGCCGCCCTGGCCCAAGGGATCGCGGACGCCGGCATCCAGGTTCTGGCGCCCGAGCGGGTGGTGTCGGTCGATGTGAAGCCGGCCTTCGCCGCGGTGACCCTGTCGAGCGGCCGGGTGCTGACCGCGCCGCTGGTCGTCGGCGCGGAGGGTCGCGGCTCGGCCGTTCGCAAGGCCGCCGGGATCGAGGCTATCGGCTGGGACTACCCCCAGACCGGCGTTGTCTGCACGGTGAAGCTCGAACACGCCCACGGCGGCGTCGCCCATGAGTATTTCCTGCCCGGCGGACCGTTCGCCATCCTGCCCCTGACCGACGACCGCGCCAGCCTGGTCTGGACCGAGAAGCGGATCCGCGCCGACGCCTTGAAAGCCGCAAGCCCGGAGGCGTTCGACGCCCATCTTGCCCGCCGCTTCGGCGAATTCCTCGGCCGGATCGAGGTGGTCGGGCCGGTGTTCACCTATCCGCTATCATTGTCGATCGCCGAGAAACTCTGCGCGCCGCGTATCGCCCTGCTGGGCGACGCGGCCCACGGGGTCCACCCGATCGCCGGCCAGGGCCTGAATCTTGGCCTGAAGGGCGCGGCGGCGCTGGCCGAGGTGATCGTCGAGGCGTCACGACTGGGCGAGGACATCGGCTCCGAAGCGGTGCTGGAGCGCTACGCCGGCTGGCGCCGGTTCGACACCAACACCCTGGCGGCCGGCATGGACGCCTTCGTCTGGCTGTTCTCGAACGACAATCCGCTGATCCGGCTGGTCCGGGGCGTCGGCATGGCGGCGATCAACCGCATCGGCCCGGCCCGACGATTCTTCATGCACGAGGCTGGCGGCGCGGTCGGGGACCTGCCCCGGCTGCTGCGCGGTCAGGCGCTTTAGTCAGCGTGCATGGTTCGACACGCGCTTCGCGCTGCTCACCATGACGGAGATATTTGAAGCCCTCCGTTCCACGTCATCCTGAGCAGGCCCGAAGGGCCGTGTCGAAGGACGCAGGAGGCCCCTACTCGTCCAGTTCGCGCGCTTCTTCCGGCAGCATGATCGGCACGCCGTCGCGGATCGGATAGGCCAGCTTCGCCGCCTTGCTGACCAGCTCACCCTTGGCCCGGTCATAGGTCAGCGGGGTCCGGGTCACCGGGCAGACGAGGATTTCCAGCAGGCGGGGGTCGACGTCGGCGACGAAGGGGGCGGCGGTTTCGGTCATGGCCTGAGCTTCTACTGCATCGAATGGGGTTCGTCATCGCCGCCGGCGGCGTCGATCTCCAGCAGGGCGACCAGCGCCTCGGCGCGGTCAGCGATGGTCACTGCTTCCAGCAAGGCCTGCTTCTCCGCCGGATCGAACGGCAGGCCCATCGACAGGCTGTTGACCAGCGCGTCGGCGGGGGCCTGCTGCGCCGTGTCCCAGTCGATGCCCAGGCCGCGCTGGTCGAGATACCGGCCGAGGGCCTTCAGGAACCGCGGGCGGTCGAGCGTCGGCGGAATCTCGTGTTCCCGCAGGTCGTCCTCGAACGGCGCGAACCGGGCCCGCACCTGACGATAGGGCGCTCCGCCCGGCAGTTCGTCGCCGACCTCGAACCGCGACACGCCGGTCAGGGTGATCATGTAGCGGCCGTCCGGCGTCTCGGCGAAACTGGTGATCTTGCCGACGCAGCCGATCGTCGCCAGCGTCGGGCGCTCGGGATCGCCGCCGCGTGTCTGGACCATGCCGATCAGCCGGTCGCCGGCCATGGCGTCGTCGATCATGTTCAGATAGCGCGGCTCGAAGATGTTCAGCGGCAGCTGGCCGCCCGGCAACAGCAGCGCGCCGTCCAGCGGAAACACCGGGATGGCCTGGGGCAGGTCGACGGCCTTGCGGTATCCCGTGCCCATGACGGCCTCCTTAGCTGAACAGGATCGCGGACAGGCGCCGGCGGCCCTGCTTGGCGACCTCCGAGCTGAACCCGGCCGCCTCGAACACCGTCAGCAGCTGCTTGCGGGCCGCCTGGTCGTTCCAGGCCTGGTCCTTGGCGATGATGGTCAGCAGATGGTCGGCGGCCTCCTCGAGCCGGCCCTGACCGGCCAGCGCCCCTGCGAGGTCGAAGCGGGCCTGATGGTCGTCGGGATCGGCGGCCAGCGCCCGCTCGAACGGGGTGGTCTCGGATGCGGCGCCCTCCGCCAGCACCAGGGCCGCCCGCGCGGCGTCCAGGTCCGCGTCCTTCGCCTTCTCGGGGGCCATGACGACGATCTCGGCGGCCCGCTCATAGTCGCCGCCGGCGATGTAGCAACGCGCCAGCCCGCCGATCGCCGGCACGTTGGCCGGGTCCATCTGCAGCACCGTGGCGTAGCCCTGCGCCGCGCCGCCGAGATCGCCGAGGTCCATCGACTCCTTCGCCTGGGCCAGGACCTCATCGATCTCCGAGGCCGGGGGCGGACCCGCCAGCTTCTCGACGAACGCCTTCACCTGGCTGTCCGGCAGGGCGCCCATGAAGCCGTCGACCGGCTGACCGTCGACGAAGGCGTAGACGGTCGGGATCGACTGGACGCGCAGTTGGCCTGCGTAGGCCGGGTTCTTGTCGACGTCGATCTTAACCAGCTTCACCGCGCCGCCCATCGTCGTGACGGCCTTCTCGAGCGCCGGGGTCAGTTGCCGGCAGGGCCCGCACCAGGTGGCCCAGAAGTCGACGATCACCGGCGTGGTCTTCGACATCTCGATGACGTCGGCCATGAAGCCGGCGTCCGTGCCCTCCTTGATAATGTCGCCGCTCGCCGCCGCGCCAGGGGCCTTGGGGGCCAGGCCCTCTCCGATCAGGGTCATCGCTTCCAGTCCAGTATGCGGGTCTTGCCCAGGGTCAAACGTGTCGCGTGCAAGATGGTCGCACCGGCGCGCCGGTTCAATTGCATCATGGGTCGACGACGCACATCGTCGCGAAATCCACGATCATCGGCTCGATCCCCAGCGCGGCGAGGAACCGCCGGAGGTCCGCCTGCGAAACGGCCGTTGTGGCGGTGTTGGTCAGGGGGTGGAAGTTGACCGGGTCTGCGGCCGCCAGCGCGGCGTCCAGCACGAACCGCACCCTGCGTTCCGCGTCATTGATCAGGCCGAACGCCGTCACCGAGCCGGGCATCACGCCGAGCGTCTCCAGCATCAGCTCCGGACTGCCGAACGACAGGCGCGCGGAGCCGATCACCGGATGCAGCCGCTTCAGGTCAATGGCCGTCTCGCCGAGCGCGGAGATCAGCCACAGCTGACCCTTCGCGTCTTTCAGGAACAGGTTCTTGGTATGCCCCCCGGGCAGGGCGTCCTTGATGCCCGGCCCGTCCTCGACCCTGAACACGGCCGGATGATCCAGCGTGCTGTGGGCGATTTCGTGCGCGTCGAGAAAGGCGAAAAGATCGGCTCGTGTCTTCATGGACTTCGCCATAGCCAAACCGCGCCTCTTGCGGAACCGTCTCCCTCGCGCGACAGGTTCGGGCGAGGACCACCCGGAGAGGCCGCCATGCTTCTGGAATGCTACCCGACCAGCCAGCGCCCGCCGGACATCGTGCCCGGACGCCCGCAGCGCGCCTGGATGGACGCCTTCGCCGAGCGCCACCCCTATCGGTGCCTGCCGCTGTCGATGGCCAACACCTCGGGCTGGGAAATCCTCTGCCCGGTCGGCTTCACCATGGAGTGGAACGGCGGCGCGCATCAGGACTGCATCACCTTCACGCCGGACCATGGCCACCCGGACTTCCATGACTTCGTGAAGAGCCACTTTTCGCGCGGCATCGTCACCTTCCATCCCGGCTACCTGTTCCGCACCCCGCCCGGCTGGTCGATGTGGGCCGGCGGCCCGCCCAACCACGTCAAGGACGGCATCCAGCCGCTGGCCGGACTGGTCGAGACCGACTGGCTGCCGTTCCCGTTCACGATGAACTGGATCTTCACCCGCCCCGGCCGCGTGCGGTTCGAGCGCGGCGAGCCGTTCTGCTTCATCACCCTGGTGCAGGACAAGGCGCTGGCCCAGGTCCAGCCGGTGACGCGGTCGCTGGCGTCGAACGCCGACCTGCGCGCCCAGTACGACGCCTGGTACCGCCAGCGGGAGGAGTTCAATCGCCGTCTGATGAAGCAGGAACCCGACGCCGTCCGCGACGCCTGGCAACGCTACTATTTCAAGGGCGAGCTTCCCGAGCAGACCGGCCCGGCTCCCAAGGACCACGTCAACAAGCGCCGTCTGAAGTCGCCGAGGCTCGGGGTCTGAAATCGACGTCACGGGCGCTTGCAATGGGTTTGCCCCTCTGCCATAAGCCGCCTCTCGAATTTCGGGACGCCCTCCAAAAGCGTCCCTGGAGCGCGGGCGTAGCTCAGTGGTAGAGCACAACCTTGCCAAGGTTGGGGTCGAGAGTTCGAATCTCTTCGCCCGCTCCAAAATTCCGCGAATTGTCTGACCAGGACGGCCCCGCAAGGGGTCGTTTTGCGTTTGGCCGTCTGTCGACCAGTGAGAGGGTCTTTTTCGACAACGCCCCTTTCGCCCGCGCCGCCGATGCGCTCCATTGTCCGCCAGTCCGGATCAACCGGCGGCGGGAGCGGAACATCATGGCGACGACATCCTGGGAGTCGGGACTTCAACTTCGGTCGCTGGTGACCTCGGCGGGCGCTTTGCAGCTATCGCTCGAAAAGGTCCCCACGCCGGCGCCGGCGGACGGCGAGGTGGTCGTCCGGGTCCAGGCCTCGCCGATCAATCCCTCCGACCTCGGGCTGCTGATCGGTCCGGCCGACATGAGCACGGCGCGGGTCACGTCCAATGAAAACGGCCCGGTGGTCACCGCCGACATTCCCAAACACCTCATGCGCATGATGGCCGCGCGGGCCGATGAAAGCATGCCGGTCGGCAACGAAGGCTGCGGCGTCGTGGTCGCCGCGGGGGCCTCGCCGGAAGCCCAGGCCCTGCTCGGCAAGACGGTCGCCTGCCTGGGCGGGGCGATGTACGGCCAGTTCCGCACCCTGCCGCTGGCCTCGGTCATGCTGCTGCCGGACGGCACTGCGCCGGCCGACGGGGCGTCCTGCTTCGTCAATCCGCTGACCGCCCTGAGCTTCCCCGAAACCATGAAACGCGAGGGTTTCACCGGCCTGATCCATACGGCGGCGGCCTCGAACCTCGGCCAGATGCTGGTCAAGATCTGCCTCAAGGACGGCATTCCCCTGGTCAACATCGTCCGCAACGAGGAACAGGCGGCGCTACTGCGCGGACTGGGCGCCACGCACATTGTCGACTCCAGCAAGCCCACTTTCCTCGAGGACCTGACCCAGGCGATCGTCGAGACCGGCGCCTATCTGGCGTTCGACGCCATCGGCGGCGGCCGGCTGGCCGGCCAGATCCTCAACTGCATGGAAGTTGCGGCCAACAAGACGGCCAAGGTCTACAGCCGCTACGGCTCCAACCAGATGAAGCAGGTCTACGTCTACGGCGGCCTGGACACCGGCCCGACCGAGCTGAATCGCGCCTTCGGCATGATGTGGGGCCTCGGCGGCTGGCTGCTGACGCCGTTCCTGATGAAGATCGGACCGGCGGCCGGCCAGAAGCTGCGCGACCGCGTCGTGGCCGAGCTGAAGACCACCTTCGCCAGCCACTACACCCGCGAGCTCACCCTCGCCGAGGTTCTCGATCTGGACGTGATCGCCGCCTACAACCGCAAGGCCACCGGCGAGAAGTTCCTGATCACCCCCGCCAAGGGCTGATCCAGGCCCGGTTTTCCCCTCATGGCGGGCCTTTGCCCGAAATGAGGGGCGACGGGACACCCGTCCCGGATTGAAACGCTTTTTTTGCAACTTGACCCGTACGTTACCCCCGCTGAGTTCCTCAGAATGGGGGTGGGGGCTGTGGACAAGATCATCGCGTGTCTCGTCAATGAGCACGACTACAGGATGGTGCTCGTCGCGGGGGTGGTCTGCCTCTGCGCGTCACTGACGGCCTTCCGCCTCTATTCCCGGATGAATGGCGCGCGAGGCCTGGTGCGCGGCGCCTGGCTCCTGCTGACCGCCCTGGTCGCCGGGTCAGGCATCTGGGCCACACATTTCCTCGCCATCCTCGCCTACAATCCGGGTGTGAAGACCGGCTACTCGCCCACCGGCACGATGATGTCGCTGATGGTCGCGGTGTTCTTCATGGCCGCGGGCTTCTTCGCCTCGACGGCGTATCGCGACATCGGCAACAAGCTGGCTGGCGGCCTGCTGGTCGGGCTGGGCGTCGCCGCCATGCACTACACCGGCATGACCTCCTTCGTGACCCAGGGAACCATCCAGTGGGAGGCGGCCACCATCGGCGCCTCGGTGGTCGTGGGCATTCTGGGTTCAATCGGCGCCCTGATCGCCGCCGACGACGCCCGTCGCTTCCCCCGCCAGGTGGCGGCGGCGGTGTTTCTGACGGTCGGGGTCATGGCCCTGCATTTCACCGCCATGGGCGCGATCACCATCGTGCCGGACCCCAGCGTGGTCGTGCCGGATCAGCTGGGCGGGGTGATGACCCTGGCCGTGGCGACCATCACCGGCCTGATCGTCCTGGGCGGCCTGGGGGCGGTGCTGATCGAATCAACCACCAGCCGATCGGCTCTGGAGCGCATCCGCACCCTGGCCAACGCCGCCTATGAAGGCATCGTGGTGGTCCAGAACGGCATCATCAAGGACGCCAACGCCGCCTTCTGCGAGCTCGCCGGAACCGACCTTGAGTCGCTGCTGGGCAAGCCCTTCGGCGAGGGCCTGCTGACCTTCGACGACGACCTGGGGGTCCAGATGGACGCCGAGCGCCGCGAAGGCCACATGCATCCGGTCAACGGCGACCAGTCCGTTCCCGTGGAGATCTTCGCCCGGGCCATGGACGATGGGGCCCGGTCCGAGACCCGCGGCCTGACCGTGCTGGCCATCCGCGACCTGCGCGAACGCCGCTCGGCCGAGGAGAATATCCGCTATCTGGCCGAGCACGATGGCCTGACCGGCCTGCCCAACCGCAACGCCCTGCAGGCCCGCCTGTCCGCCGCCCTCGACCGCGTCGAGGCCTCCGGCGAGACCCTGGCCCTGATCTGCGTCGATCTCGACCACTTCAAGGAGGCCAACGACCTGCACGGCCACCTGGCTGGCGACGCGGTGCTGATCGAGGCCGCCCGCCGCCTGCAGGCCAGCGTCACGGCCCCGTCCTTCGCCGCCCGCCTGGGCGGGGACGAGTTCGTCGTGGTTCAGGTCACCGACCTCGACCAGCCGACCGCCGCCGCCGAGCTCGCCGGTCAGCTGCTGGAAGCGCTCAAGGAAGGCATCGTCTACGAGGGCCAGGACCTGGCCATGGCCGCCAGCCTTGGCGTGTCGCTCTATCCCGACGACGGCCGCACCGGCGAAGCCCTGCTGGCCAACGCCGACATGGCGCTCTACCGGGCCAAGGAGAACGGCCGCGGCGCCTATCGCTTCTTCAAGCGCGAGATGGACGAGACCATCCGCGAACGGCGCAACCTCGCGCGCGAGCTGCGCCAGGCGATCCTCGACGAGGATCTGGTGGTCCACTACCAGCCCCAGGCTCGCGCCTGCGATGGCGAGATCCTCGGCTTCGAGGCCCTGGTCCGCTGGCGTCATCCGGTGCGCGGCATGATCCCGCCGCTCGACTTCATTCCCCTGGCCGAGGAGACCGGCCTGATCCTGCCGCTGGGCGAATGGGTGCTGCGCAAGTCCTGCGCCGAGGCCGCCGCCTGGGACAAGCCCCTGAGCATCGCGGTCAACCTGTCGCCGCTCCAGCTGAACCAGCCCAACCTCGCCCAGCTGGTGCACGAGATCCTCATCGAGACCGGCCTGTCGCCGATGCGGCTGGAGCTGGAGGTGACCGAGAGCGCCCTGTTCAAGGACTACCAGCGTGCGCTCGACAACCTGCGCCGGCTGAAGGCCATGGGCGTGCGGATCGCCATGGATGACTTCGGCACGGGCTTCTCCTCGCTGTCGACGCTGCAGTCGTTCCCGTTCGACAAGATCAAGGTCGACAAGAGCTTCGTCGAGAACATCCACCGCGACGCCCGCGCCACGGTGATCGTCAAGGCGGTGCTGGGTCTGGGCCGCAGCCTGGATATCCCGGTGGTCGCCGAGGGCGTGGAGACCGACGAACAGCTGCAGTTCCTGCGCGGCGAGGACTGCGCCGAGGTCCAGGGCTACGCCATCGGTCGTCCGGCCCCGGCCGACACCCTCGGCGCCTGGACCAACGACCTGCCGGCGGTGCTGATCGCCGCGGCGACGTCGATGGCGGCGGAATCCACGTCGGCACCTCGCAAGCGCAAGAAGGCGGCGTAGGACCAACCTAGAGCGTCATGGCCCGACTTGTTCGGGCCACCCAGGAACATGGACGATCCAGGAAGGGCGCGGCTGATCAGTCGCGCCCTTTCCGTTTCCGACGCCACGCTTGGGTGGCCCGGACAAGCCGGGCCATGACGGCATGATAAAGGTTGGGGACTAGCGCCGCTTCAACCCGCCCAGCACGCCGCGCAGGATCTCCCGGCCGACCTGGCTGGCGATGGTGCGGACCAGGGTCTTGCCGAAGGCCTCGCCCATGCTCTGGCGGCTCGACGACCGCGCGCGGGGCGCCGGCCGGCTGTCGGCGCGGTCGCGGCGGGCCTGCTCCCGCTCCCATGCCTTTTCCTCGGCCTCGCGGCGTTTCGCGATGTCGGCCGCTGCGGCGTCCGCCTCGGCCTGGTGTGCGGCCTGACCCGCGCGGACCTTCAGGCTCTCGAAGGCGGAGTCCCGGTCGAGCGGCGTGTCATAGAGACCGCGCACCGGGCTGGCCGCCAGCGTCGCCTGGCGCTCGGGCAGGGTGGCAGGGCCCAGCCGCGAGGCAGGCGGACGGATCTTGGCCATCGCCACCACGGTCGGCGCGCCGCGTTCGTCCAGCACCGAGACCAGCGCCTCGCCGACCCCGAGGTTCTGGATCGCCTCGGCGGTGTCGAACGCCGGATTGGGCCGGAACGAGGAGGCCGCCGCCCGCAGTCCCTTCTGTTCGGCCGGGGTATAGGCGCGCAGGGCGTGCTGGAAGCGGTTGCCCAGCTGGCCCAGCACCGTCTCGGGCACGTCGGCCGGGTTCTGGGTGACGAAGAAGATGCCCACGCCCTTGGAGCGGATCAGCCGGACAACCTGCTCGACCTTTTCCAGCAGCGGCTTGGGCGCGTCGCGGAACAGCAGGTGCGCCTCGTCGAAGAAGAACACCAGCCGGGGCTTCTCCGGATCGCCGATCTCCGGCAGATCCTCGAACAGCTCCGACATCAGCCACAGCAGGAAGGTGGCGTAGAGACGCGGACTCTGGATCAGCCGGTCGGCGGCCAGGATGCTCACCACGCCCCGGCCCGAGCCGTCGACGCGCATCAGGTCCGACAGCGCCAGCGCCGGCTCGCCGAACAGGTTCGCGCCGCCCTGGGTTTCCAGCGTCAGCAGGCCGCGCTGGATCGTGCCGACGGTGGCGGCCGAGACGTTGCCGTACTCGGCGTCGATGGTCTTCTCGTTCTCGGCGACGTACTTCAGCGCCGCCTGCAGATCCTTGAGATCGAGCAGCAGAAGCCCTTCGGCGTCCGCGACCTTGAAGACGATGTTGAGCACGCCTTCCTGCACGTCGTTGAGCTCAAGCATCCGCGCCAGCAGCAACGGGCCCATCTCCGATACCGTTGTGCGGACCGGATGGCCCTTCTCGCCGAACAGGTCCCAGAACACCGTCGGCGGCGCGTCGGGGGTCAGGGTCAGGCCCATGCCCTGGGCCCGGGCGATGAACTTCTCGTTCGGCGTCCCCGGCTGGCTGATCCCCGACAGGTCACCCTTCACGTCGGCGGCGAAGACCGGAACCCCGGCGTCGGACAGGGCCTGGGCGAGGATCTGCAACGTCACCGTCTTCCCCGTGCCCGTGGCGCCCGCCACCAGGCCATGGCGATTCAGCCGGTCCAGTCGCACGGTTTCGGGCTTGTCCGAAAAACCGACGAACAGGGTTCCGGGATCGCTGGCGCCGTCCATTCGTTATCTCCATGAAGCTGCGGGCCCAAGCTACAGGGGCGGGCCCTGCTTCGCCAAGCGGGCGGATTGACGGACGCCGGGCCACAATCGAGACTCGACCGCAGTTGATGAGGACGCCGCATGGCCCGCACGCCCGCCAGGAAGACCCCCGAGAAGGCGGCGAAGCCCCCGCATGCGCCCGCCGTGTCGGTGCGGCCCGAGGGGATCGCGCGCAATGCGCTGGTCATCCTGGCGGTGATCGCCACCGCCGCGGCGCTCTACTGGACTCGCGACATCCTCACGCCGTTGGCGCTGGCCATGTTCCTGGCGATCATGATCGACAGCTTCGCCCGCCGGCTTGAGCATCACTGGCCGCGCCTGCCGGACAGCCTGTCGATGCTGGTCGCGATCATCCTGTCGGTGCTGATCTTCGGGGTGACGCTGGTGGTGGTGGCTGACCGCGCCGGCGGGTTCATCGGCGAGCTGGTCGGCTATGGGCCGAAGATCGACGGCCTGATCGCCCGTATGGCCGGCATGGTCGGCATGGAAGCGCCGCCGCCGCTGACCCAGATGGTCGATGACTTCAACCCGACGAAGTATGTCAGCCAGGTCGCGCAGGGCCTGCAGGGGGTGGTGTCGGACGCGGTGTTCGTCCTGATCTACCTGGGCTTCATCATGGCGTCGCGGCGCGGGTTCAAGCGCAAGATCGTCGCCCTGTTCCCGCACAACGCCGAGCGCTCCAACGCTCTGGAGATCTTCAACCGCATCCGGTTCGGGGTGGAGCGCTATCTCTGGGTCCAGACGGTCACCGGCCTGATGATCGGCGGCGGCTCCTGGCTGGCGATGATCGCGGTGGGGCTCGAGAACGCCCTGTTCTGGGCCTTCCTGATCTTCCTGGCCTCCTACATCCCGATCATCGGCGGCTTCATCGGCATCGTCTTCCCGGCGCTGTTCGGCCTCGTCCAGTTCGACACCCTCTGGCAGGGCTTCGTGCTGCTGGGCGTCCTCTACGGGATCCAGTTCGTGGTCGGGAACATCATCACCCCGCGCATGCAGGGCGACAGCCTGAACATCGACCCGGTGGTGGTGCTGCTGGCCCTGGCGCTCTGGGGCGCCCTGTGGGGACTGCCCGGCATGTTCCTGTCCACGCCGCTGGCGGTGATGGCCATGATCATCCTCGCTGAGTTCGGGGGCTCGCGCTGGATCGCCATCCTGATGTCCGAGAACGGGGACCCGCAAGGGGTCGACGAGAACGGTCGCCACCGGCGAAACGGCAAGCAGTTCGGTCGGCCCGACCACGCCTCTTGAAACCGGTCTGGCGGCGCCTATCTGTTCTCGTGTCCGGCAAGCACTCCCCTGCGGCCGGACCAGGCGGCGCCCCTCCTCCCCCCGATGGCCGGCGCCTGACACAAGACCGTCCCGTCCTTCCCCCCGGACGCGGATGACGAGAAACGCCGCCGGATCCCCCCCTCCGGCGGCGTATTCGTTTTCGGGGCCACGGCGGGGTTGCGGAAAGTTCTTGCTCGCGGAGCGCCCGGACGGTTGATCGGCGCCCCAAGGGGTCTAGGCTGGTCGCGAACCTGATCGAAATTTTCTATCCGATCGGGTTAAAAGGGCGCGAAATTCACCTCCTCGGAGCGTTTCCGGTCGCCAGACCCGCGTTTGGGCCCGGAAATCGACTCCGCAGCCAGATCCTACGGGGATATCTGATGCAGGGCGCAAGCCTTCACCCGGCAGCGCCGGGATTCGATTCTGACAGCCTCGCCACCGCTTTCGCCCGCGCGCTCGGTCACCGATCCGGCCAGCCGACGACGGCCGAGGCCGCGTTCGCCGTCCAGATTCACCGGGATCTGTCGGTTGAGGAGCTGCCCGATCCGGATATCGCCGACCTGGCCGCCGCCTTTGCCGAGCTCTGGCGCTTCGGCGAGGCCCTGAAGGGCGACGCCCCGGCCATCCGCCTTCGGCGCTGGACCTCCGTGTCCGGCAAGGATCTTGGCCGCGATCTGCTCGAGATCGCCCAGCCCGACCGGCCGTTTCTCGTCGATTCCATCATGGGCGAGATCGCCGAGGCCGGCTTTCCCGTCCGGGCCATGTTCCATCCGCTCGTGGACCGCGATGGCCGCCGGCTGTCTGTGATCCAGGTCCACCTGGACCCGGTCGGCGAGGACCGCGCCGAGGCGCTGGTCGAGGGGCTGCGCGCGGCGCTCGGCGACGTCCAGATGGCGGTGACCGACTTCGCGGCCCTGCAGGCCTTGATGCGCGAGACCATCGCCGAACTGACCGGCGCTCCGGCGCCGGTGTCCGCGGAAGCCCGGGCTGAGGACATCGCCTTCCTAGACTGGCTGGAGCGGGACCATTTCGTGTTCCTCGGCGCCCGGACCTACGACTATCCGCGCACCGCCGACGGCGACTACGCCGCCGAGGAGCCGGTCTACCGGCCCGAGGACAGTCTCGGCGTCCTGCGCGACCAGGAGCGCCGCGTCCTGCGCCGCAGCAGCGAGCCGGCGATCCTGTCGAAGCAGCTGCGTCGCCACCTGGAAACCGACTCGCCGCTGATCGTGGCCAAGTCGAACCTGCGCTCGCGTGTTCATCGCCGGGCCTACATGGACTACATCGGGGTCAAGCGGTACGGCCCGGACGGCAAGCCGTCGGGCGAGGTCCGCTTCGTCGGCCTGTTCACCGCCGAGGCCTATGACGCTCCTGCGCGCGAGGTGCCGCTGATCCGGCGCAAGGTGGCCAACGTGATCACTCGCGCCGGCGTCTCGGCGGGCGGCCACAATGACAAACGGCTGCGCAACATCCTCGAGACCTGGCCGCGCGACGAGCTGTTCCAGACGCCCGAGGACGAGCTGCTGGTCCTGGCGCTGGGCGTGCTGCACCTGTTCGACCGGCCCCGCGTGCGGCTGTTCGCGCGCCGCGACCCGTTCGACCGGTTCATCTCGGTGCTGCTGTTCGTGCCGCGTGAGCGCTACGATTCCGGCGTGCGCGAGAAGGCCGGGCGCATCCTCGCCGAGGCCTACCAGGGCCGGATTTCGGCCTACTACCCCAGCTTCTCCGACGCGCCGCTGGCGCGGGTGCATTTCATTCTCGGCGTCGACCCCGGGACGATCGTTGATCCGGACCTGACCCAGGTCGAGGCCGATATCGCCGAGGCCGCCCGCACCTGGGATGACCGATTCGAGGCGGCGGTCCGCGCCGAGCCGCCCGTCGCCGGCGTGCCCGCGACCCTGTTCCGCTGGACCGGCGGGTTCAGCAACGGCTATCGCGAGTTCTATCCGTCGGCGGAGGCCCTTGCGGACCTGGCCGAGATCGACGCCATGGGCGGCGAGGAATTCCGCACCCGCGCGTTCCGGGTTGTCGGCGACTCGGCCACGCGTTTCCGCTTCAAGGTTTACCGCAAGGGCGGCGCCGCGCCCCTGGCCGACGTCATGCCGATCCTCGAGCACATGGGCCTCAAGGCCCTGATCGAGGACGCCTTCGAACTGACCCCCCAGACGCCGGACGGTGCGCGCGAGACGGTCTGGGTGCACGAGTTCCTGCTTGAGGACGAGCAGGGCGAGCATCTGGTGTTCGCCGATATGCAGGACGCCTTCGAGGCGGCCTTTACCGCGGTCTGGACCGGTCGCACCGAGAGCGACGGGTTCAACCGGCTGGTGCTGGAGCTGGGCGTGTCCTGGCGCGAGGCGGCGCTGATCCGGGCGATGTCGCGCTACCGCCAGCAGTCGGGCCTCGACCCGAGCCAGCTGGTGCAGGAACAGGCGCTGTCGGAGCACCCCGGCGTCGCGCGACTGATCCTCGATCTGTTCCGCATCAGGTTCGATCCGGCCATCAGCGCCGACATGAAGGCGAGGGAGAGCCAGGCCGCGGCGGTGATGGAGGAAATCATCACCGCGCTCCAGGCCGTCGACAGTCTCGACCACGACCGGGTCCTGCGCCGCCTGGCCCTGCTGGTCGGGGCGATCAAGCGCACGAACTTCTACCAGACCGCCGCGGAGGGCGGCCCCAAACCCTACATCAGCTTCAAGATCGCCAGCCGCGAGCTGGACGACCTGCCCGCGCCCAAGCCTTTCCGCGAGATCTTCGTCTGGTCGCCGCATGTCGAGGGCGTGCACCTGCGGTTCGGGCCGGTCGCCCGGGGCGGGCTGCGCTGGTCCGACCGCCGCGATGATTTCCGCACCGAGGTGCTGGGCCTGGTCAAGGCGCAGCAGGTCAAGAACGCGGTCATCGTGCCGGTCGGCTCCAAGGGCGGCTTCTATCCCAAGCACCTGCCCCGCGGCGGGACCCCCGAGGCGATCCGCGCCGAGGGCATCCGCGCGTACCAGACGTTCCTGTTCGGCCTGCTCGACATCACCGACAACATCGACGCTGACAACGCCGTGGTCCGGCCGGCGGGGGTGATCGCCCACGAGGGCGATGATCCCTACCTCGTCGTCGCGGCGGACAAGGGTACGGCGACCTTCTCGGACATCGCCAACGGCGTGGCGGTCTCCTACGGCTTCTGGCTCGGCGACGCCTTCGCCTCCGGCGGCTCGGCCGGCTACGACCACAAGGTCATGGGCATCACCGCGCGCGGCGCCTGGGAGGCGGTCAAACGCCACTTCCGCGAAGCCGGCAAGGATATCCAGACCACCGACTTCACCGTCGTCGGCGTCGGCGACATGTCGGGGGATGTGTTCGGCAACGGCATGCTGCTGAGCAAGCACATCCGGCTGCTCGCCGCCTTCGATCACCGTCACATCTTCATCGACCCGAACCCGGACGCCGCGTCGTCCTGGCTGGAACGCGAGCGGATGTTCGCCCTGCCGCGCTCGTCGTGGGAGGACTACGACAAGTCGAAGATCTCCGCCGGCGGCGGGGTGTTCTCGCGGGCCCTCAAGTCGATCCCGCTGACGCCCGAAATCCGCGCCCTGCTGGAGATCAAGGCCGAGGCGGTGTCCCCGGCCGAGCTGATGACGGCGATCCTCAAGGCGAAGGCGGAGCTGCTCTATCTCGGCGGCATCGGCACCTATGTGAAGGCGCGCGGCGAGAGCAACGCCGAAGCCGGCGACAAGGCCAATGACGCGATCCGGGTCAACGCCGGAGACCTGCGGGTCAGGGTCGTCGGCGAGGGCGCTAACCTGGGCCTGACCCAGGCCGGCCGCATCGAGTTCGCGCGCGCCGGCGGGCGGATCAACACCGACGCCATCGACAACTCGGCCGGGGTCGACAGCTCCGACCACGAGGTCAACATCAAGATCCTCACCGGCATGGCCGAGCGGGCGGGCAAGTTCGACCGCCCTGCGCGGGACGCGCTGCTGGCCTCGATGACCGCCGAGGTCGCCGAGCATGTGCTGGCGCACAACTACGACCAGACCCTGGCGGTCTCCCTGCTCGAACAGGACGCGGCGTCGGAGATCGACAACCACGCCCGCTTCATGACCGAGCTGGAATCGGCGGGGCGGCTGGACCGCAAGGTCGAGGGCCTGCCGGACGCGGCGCAGATGCTGGAACTGTCGGCCGCGGGCAAGGGCCTGGCCCGGCCGGAGCTCGCTGTGTTGCTGGCCTATGGCAAGCTCGACCTGTTCGACCAGATCGTCGCCTCCAAGGCGCCGGATGATCCCGCGTTCGAGGCGACGCTCGAGGCCTACTTCCCGACAGCGCTGGGTCAGTACGACGACGAGATGAAGCGGCACCGTCTGCGGCGTGAGATCATCGCCACGGTCATCGACAACGAGCTGGTCAATATCTGCGGCCCGACCTTCCCCGCACGCCTGCGGGCGGCGGCCGGCTGCGACACCGGCGCCCTGGTCACCGGCTTCGAGGCGGCCCGGCGGATCCTGAAGTTCCAGGACAGCTGGGACGCGGTCGCGGCCCTGGACGGCAAGGCGCCGGCCGAGGGGCAGCTGGCCCTGTTCCGCGCCCTGTCGCACATCATCCGCAGTCAGACCTTCTGGCTCGCCCGCCGGGTCGGACCCGGCGGAGTGAGCGGCCTGACGGAGCGCTACGGTCCTGCGCTCACCGAGCTGCGCGCCCTGACGCCGGGAATCCTGTCGCCGTTCGAGCAGAAGGCGGTCGCCCGTCGCGCGGCCGCCTTCGTCAAGGACGGGGCGCCCGAGGCCCTCGCTGCGAGCATCGCCGCGATCCAGCCGCTGACCACGGCGTCCGAACTCGTGGACCTGGCGAACACGCTCGGCTGGCCCGTGGCCAACGCCGCGCGGCTCTATCACCAGGTCGGCGCGGCCTTCAGCTTCGATCGCCTGCGGGCGGCGGCCGGCGAAAAGCGCGGCGGCGACCACTTCGAACGGATGGCCGTCCGGCGGCTGATCGAGGACATGCTCAGCGAACAGGCCGAGGTCGCCCGCGCGGTCATGGCCTTTGCCGCTGATCCTGACGCGGCCGGAAGCAACGAGGCGGCGAAGGCGACCGTCAACTCCTGGGCGCAGATTCACTCCGGGCCCGGCCGCGTCGTTCGTCGCACCATCGAGGAGATCGAGCAGGCCGGCGGCGGCTGGACCTTCGCCAAACTGACCATCGCCAACGCGGCCCTGCGGGAACTTGCGGCGGCGGCGGTGAAATAGGGTGCGTCCTTCGAGACGCGGACCAGAGGGTCCGCTCCTCAGGATGACGGGCGGGATTTGATTGCACCCACCCGCGTCATGGTGAGGAGCGAGCCTCAGCTATGCGTCTCGAACCACGCAAGCTGTCAGCCTAACGCGCTCTTCAACGCCGCCACGTAATACTGCTCCGACGTCGCCCGCAGGTCGGCGCGGTAGCGCGTCCTCGGGTCGTTGGCGTCGTCGTCGTCGAACGCGTGGGTAGCGTCCGGGAAGGTCAGGACATCGACGGAGAGCCCGTCGCCCCTGAGCCGGTTGAGGGCCTTCAGCGGCGCGGCCGTTCCGACGATTGCATCCTTGCCGCCGAGCACGGCGAACACCTTCGGCCGCTGCCCCTGCCAACCCCGGGAGGAGGTCAGGGAGGGGAAGCTGGCGTATGGATAGACGAGAAAGGCGCCGCGCACGGCCCCAAGCTGGGCAGGGTCGGCGTCGATCAGGCCGGTCATCCGGGCGGCGCCCGATCCCTGCGCAAAGGCGTCCATGACGGTCCAGCCGCCGTGGCTCCAGCCGGCGGCGACCACGCGGTCGGCGTGGGCCCAGGATTGGCCCTTCAGCCAGTGCAGCATGGCGTAGAGATCGCCCGCCCGCTGTGACCCGCGCAACACCGTGCCGGTGCAGACGAACAGACTGCCGTCGCGCCGTGACATCCCGCGGGGCCTGAAACTGTCGACGATCACCACCGCCACCCCGGCCTTCACGGCGGCTTCGGCATAACTGGTCTGAAAGGGCTGCGACCCGGCGCAGCCGTGCAGTTGCAGGGCGACGGGGAAGGGGCCCGGGCCCGACGGCTTGAGGACGCGGACGCCTTTGGACAGCAACTCAGCGCGCGCGGCGAGGGTGGAGGGCTGGGCGATCATGTCGGCCAGTATGTGAGCAAACGCTCACATGTCAAGCGGCCTCCCCCAACCCGTCATGGCCCGACTTGTTCGGGCCACCCAAGCGCACTGACGTCGGGGTCCGGCCCGCAGAAGGCTGTCGCCTAACCGCCAAGGACCGTGTTCTTGGGTGGCCCGAACAAGTCGGGCCATGACGTTGAAATAGGGATGAGGGCCGAGCGCCCCCTAGTGCCTGAACACCCGCACCCCGGTAAACGCCATCGCCACGCCCCGCTCGTCCGCGGCGGCGATGACCTCCTCGTCGCGGATCGAACCGCCCGGCTGGATGATCGCCGTCGCCCCGGCGTCCGCCGCCTGGATCAGGCCGTCGGCGAACGGGAAGAAGGCTTCCGAGGCGCAGGCGCTGCCCTTCAGGTCGAGGCCGAAGTCGCCCGCGCGCATGGCGGCTATGCGGGCCGAGTCCTTGCGGTTCATCTGTCCGGCGCCGACGCCGAGAGTCTGACCTGCACGGGCGAAGACCACGGCGTTGGACTTCACATGCTTGGCCACCACGAAGGCGAACAGCATGTCGGCGATCTCGGTCGGCGAGGGCGCCCGCTTCGTCACGATCTTCAGGTCCGAGGGCTTGATCAGCGCGGTGTCGCGGCTCTGGACGAGGAACCCGCCGGCGACCGAGCGGAACACCTCGCCGGCCGAGTGGGCGTCGGGCAGGGCGCCGGTGACCAGCAGACGCAGGTTCTTCTTCGACTCGAACACGGCGATCGCGTCGTCATCGGCTTCGGGCGCGATGACCACCTCGGTGAACACCTCGACGATGGCCTCGGCGGCCTTGCGGTCGAGCCGGCGGTTGACCGCCACGATGCCGCCGAAGGCGCTGACCGGGTCGCATTCCAGCGCCCGCTTGTAGGCGCTGAGCAGATCGCCGCCGGTCGCCACGCCGCACGGGTTGGCGTGCTTGACGATGACGCAGGCCGGTTCGCTGAACTCGGCGACCAGCTCGAAGGCGGCGTCAGTGTCGGCGATGTTGTTGTAGCTGAGCTCCTTGCCCTGCAGCTGGCGCGCGCTGGCGACGCCGGGCCGGGCCGGGCCGCTGGCGTAGAAGGCCGCCGCCTGGTGGGGATTCTCGCCGTAGCGCATGGTCTGGATCAGGGTCCCGGCGATGGCCTTGCGGGCCGGCGCGGCCTGCTCAAGCTGCCGCGCGAACCAGGTCGAGATGGCGGCGTCATAGGCGGCCGTGCGGGCATAGGCGCGGGCCGCGAGCGTCTTGCGCAGGTCGAGCGTTGTGGCGCCGCCGTCCTTGAGCTGGGCGATGACCTCGGCCATGTCGGCGGGGTCGGTGCAGACGGCGACATAGCCGTGGTTCTTGGCCGCCGAGCGGATCATCGCCGGCCCGCCGATGTCGATGTTCTCGACGCAGGTCGCATAGTCGCCGCCCGCCGCGACGGTGGCCTCGAACGGGTACAGATTGACGTACAGCAGATCGATGCCGCCGATGCCGTGGTCGCTCATGGCCTTCGCGTGGTCCGCCGCGTCGCGCACGCCCAGCAGACCGCCATGAACGATCGGGTGCAGCGTCTTGACCCGACCATCCATCATCTCCGGAAAGCCGGTCAGCTCGGAGACGTCCTTCACGGGCAGGCCCGCCGCCGCGATCGCCGCCCGGGTGCCGCCGGTCGAGACCAGCTCGACCCCGAGATCGCTGAGGACCTTCGCCGCCTCGACCAGGCCGGTCTTGTCGGACACCGACAGCAGGGCGCGCCGGATCTGAACGCGGTCGGGGGATGCGGGGTAGTCGGGGGCGGCAGGCATGGTTCGGCTCTCCGTTGATGAGGAAGGAGCCCAGGCGCGCGGCTATGAGGTTCGCGCTCCCCGGTGGTCACCCACCTCCAGCGCCAGTCACGCGAACGAGGCGGAAAATACGGGCCGGGCCGGGGGAGTCAATGCGTCCTTCGAGACGCTCGCTTGAGGCTCGCTCCTCAGGATGACGTAGAGGTGCGGGCTTCATGGAGGTTCGTCATGGTGAGGAGCGAGGCATCAGCCGAGCGTCTCGAACCACGCACTCACCCCTCCGCCCGCGACAGCTTCCAGCGTACCCGGCCGCCCTTGTCGTCGCTGGCCTGGCCGCGCAGCACGACCTGGACGGTGCGGCGCTGGACGCCGTTCTCGACGTGTAGCGACGGCTCGACCGAGACCTCGATGGCGTCGTTGCGCAGCCACCAGCCCTGCTCCGACGGCCCTTTGAGCAGGACGCTCTTGTGGTCGCGGGCAAGCGAGGCGCGGGCGTCCGGGTGCAGGTGGAAGCGCACGGTAAAGGGCATGTAGCGGCGCGGGCCGTCCTGGGTCTTCTCGACCTGCGGGCGGAAGCCGTCCTCGCCGCGCAGTTCCTCGAGCGACCGGTCGAGGTACAGTTTGCGCTCGTGGATCAGGCCAAAACGCTTGACCCAGCCGTCGTGCGACACCTCCAGCCAGGCGGCGGCCTCGGCGTCATGCCGCTTCACTTCAACCTTGCGCGGCGCGCCGATCAGACGGGGTCCGAGGGCGGCGGCGGCGAAGCCGCGCAGCGGCTGGCCGGCCGACATGTCCGCCAGGTTCGCCGTCGACGAGGCGTCGGTCAGGCGCAGGGCGTGCGAGGCGCCGGAGTCGGCCGTCCAGGCGCAGCCGACGATCAGCCGGTCGGTCCCGCAGACGATCTCCATCGCCGCCGACTGGGCGCAGGCCGTCGCGCTCCACCGGCCCCGGGCCGGCAGGCCGGCGTCGACGATGATCGCCATGCCCGGCGATTCCAGCCGCTCGAAGCCGCCGTGCGGCGCGCGGCCGCGAACGCGGGGACCGCCCTCCTCGTGAGCCAGGGCGGCGGCGATGCGGCGCGGTCCGACAGCCTCGCCCCCCTGGAAATCGGCCAGCCGCCCGTCAGGCAGGGTGAAGAACCGCGTCGCCGCGCTCAGCCGGTCAATCGCCCGCGGCAGGTCGTCAGGGCCCGACTGGCCGCGCTGGTGCAGGGCGTCGTCGAGCGTCAGCAGGTCGAACAGCAGCTCCAGCCCCGCCTGGGGCGAGCGGCTGGCGTGGACGCCGTCGTGCGACACGACCGACGCGAGATCGCGCTTGAGCCGGCTCACCGACAGGTCGATCAGGCGTTCGCCGGCCTCGCCGCCGAGCGCGCAGCCGGCCACGCCGGCCGCGACCGCCCGTTCAAGCGCCCGCTCCGGCGCCTGGCCGATACCGGACAGATGTCGGGCCTGCCGCGCCAGATCGTCAAGCAGGGCGGCGCGCTCGGCATCCGATGCGCCGGACGACAGTCGCCGCGCGGCGCAAGCCAGGTTGAACACCCGCCGCTCGAGGACATCCGGTCCCCAGGAGAAGCTGTTCCAGCGGCCGAACACCCGTCGCCAGTCCGTGACCAGTCGCAGGCCGAGCCGCGCCCCCGCGTCCCCGGTGGCCAGCAGGTCGGCCATCCAGCCCATGCGGTGCAGGGCGACCGCGAACCGGCGGCTGGGGCTGGGCCGGTCAAACGGATCGCCCTGGGCCCCGACGACCATCTCCGTGCCGCCGATGTCGAAGATTCCACCCAGGATGCGGCGGCCGGTTTCCGGTTCCACGGGTCGCAGGTCGCGGGGATTGGCGGCCATGCCGTCCGGCCTCGGCCGCGCCAGCATCAGCCGGTGCAGCGGCGTGCCGAACCATTCGCGCTCGGCGAGCCGGCGCGCGCTTTCGCCGGCGGCCTGCAGGGCGAGGGCGGCGGAAGAGGCTGAAGGCAGATGGGGCGCGTCCATCCCGCCGGGCTCAGACGCCCTTCAGGGCGCGGATGTTATCGGCGTAGGCGTTCGGGCCGCCCTTGAACACCGCCGAACCCGCGACCAGCGCGGTGGCGCCGGCGGCGACACACTGCGGCGCGGTGACCGGCGTGACCCCGCCGTCGACTTCGAGTTCGATGGCGCAGCCCGAGGCGTCAATCATCTTGCGCAGGCGTTCGATCTTCCTCAGCTGCGAGCCGATGAAGCTCTGGCCGCCGAAGCCGGGATTGACGGTCATCACCAGCAACAGGTCGATGTCCTCGAGGATCCACTCGACGCATTCCACCGGGGTCGAAGGGTTGAACACGACCCCTGCCTTGCAGCCCAGCTCGCGGATACGCTTCAGCGACCGGTGCAGGTGCGGGCCCGCCTCCGGATGGATGCTGAGGATGTTCGCCCCGGCGGCGGCGAAGGCTTCCAGATACGGATCGGCCGGCGTGATCATCAGATGCACGTCGAACGGGATCGACACGTGCGGCCGCAGTGCCTTCACCACATCCGGTCCGATGGTGATGTTGGGCACGAAATGGCCGTCCATGACGTCCACATGCAGCCAGTCGGCGCCGGCGGCCTCGACGGCGCGGCATTCCTCGCCGAGACGGGCGAAGTCTGACGCCAGGATGGACGGAGCGATGATCGGGGCGGCCATGTCCTGATCTAACCGGAGCCGCCCGGCGGAACAAGGAAGGTCAGACCTTGCGGACCATTCGGGCGGCGAAGAAGCCGTCGATACCGCCTTCAAGATGATGCGGCAGGATCCGCAGCCAGCCTTCGGAGGAGACGCTGTCCGACGGCGCGCCGCCCTCTCCCGCCGTCACCGGCTCGAGTGCGAAGTCCGGGCGACGGGCGAGGAAGCCGCGAATCTGGGCCTCGCCCTCTTCCGGTTCCAGCGAGCAGACGCAGTAGACCAGTCGCCCGCCGGGTTTCACCCGGTCCGCCGCCGAGTCGAGCATGCGGCTCTGCACGCCCGCCAGGCTGGCGATGTCGCCCGGCGCGGCGGCCCAGAGCACGTCGGGGTGGCGCCGGAAAGTCCCGGTGGCGGAGCAGGGGGCGTCGAGCAGCACCGCGTCAAAGGTCCGCTTGTCGGTCCAGGACCGGGCGTCGGCGGCGACGACCTCGGCGGTCAGGGTCATCCGGGCGAGGTTCTCGGTCACGCGCTTCAACCGGTCGGCGGAGCGATCAATCGCCACGACCTCGGCGCCGGCGGCGGCCAGCTGCAGGGTCTTGCCGCCCGGCGCCGCGCACAGGTCGAGCGCCGTCTGGCCGGGCTGGACGTTCAGAAGCCGCGCGGGGATCGCCGCGCCGGCGTCCTGGACCCACCAGCGGCCTTCGGCGAAGGCGGGCCATTCGGCGAGGTCGCCGCGCTTCGCGGTGCGGATCGAACCGCCCGGGAGGACCGTTCCCTCGAGCAAGGCCGCGAGCGCTTCGGCGTCCTCGGGGTCCTTCGCGGTCAGGTCGGTGTCCGGCTCGTTGGCGATCACCGCGGCGATGGCGCGGGCGCCGGCGTCGCCGAAGGCGGCCTGCCAGCGGGCGAACAGCCAGGACGGCGCGAGGGCCTCGGGATCGTCAGCCGGTTTGCCGTCGCGCTGCAGGCCGCGCAGGATGGCGTTGACCAGGCCCTTGAACGACCGGGTCGGCTTCAGCCGGTCGGCGATGGCGACGGTGGTCGAGACGGCGGCGTGGTCCGGCACGTCCATCCAGAACAGCTGCGCCATGCCCAGCCGCAGCAGGGTGCGGACCCGCTCCGGCGGCTCGCGCTGGAGCTTCGGCGCCAGGGCCCGGTCGATCACGCCGAGATGGCGCAGGGCGACCATGGTCAGGGCGCGGGCCAGCGCCCGGTCCCGGGGCGGCAGGCCGCGGGTGGCTGATACGGACAGGGCCTCGTCGAGACCCGCGCGCCGCGACAGGGCGGCCTCCAGGAACTGGGCCGCCGCCTCCCGCGCGGGGAGGCCGATATCTTCATGCTCGCTCACCCGCGCCCCGTGCCCTGTCCGGGCCGGTGGCGCAAGAGGCCGGTCACGCCGCCGGCTTGCGCCAGCCGCTGATCACGCTGATCAGGAAGCAGATGATGCCGAGGATCGCCGGGATCTCGGCGGCCATCATGATCTTGCCGCTGAGTTTCGCGGTGAGGACCTGTGGCAGCAGGACCGCCATCAGGATGGCCCCCAGGCTCGAAAGAGCCAGATTGACCCACGCCAGCACCCCGGGTTTGGCGCCCGGCAGGGCGTAGTAGCCGCCCATGATCGCCAGGGTGACCCAGCCGAGCAGGTTCAGGTGGGCGTGGGCGGGCATCATCGAATGATTCCCGCTGGCCCCCATGTGGCTCCCCCAGATCATGCCGGCGAGACCACAGAGCGTCGCGATGGTGAAGAAGGCGGATGATACGCGTGGCATGTTCAAGTTCCCCCAGAAACGAAAACGCCTGCCCGATATGGGCAGGCGTTACGAAACCAGCGTTCGGCCAGTCGATCAAGCCGCCGGGGCGAGGGTCCGGCGGGTGGCGACGCGCAGCCTGAGGCTGAGAAACACCGCGACGGCGAAGCTGACGAAGCCGCTGACAATGGCGATCTCGCTCACCGCGATGAACGGGGCCAGTTGCTCGATGGCGGCCTTGCCGGTGAACATCAGGCCAAGACCGGTGATCATGCCGACCACGCCGATGTTCATCAGCACGAAGTTGGTCTTCACCAGCCAGGCGGGGGTTTCCTTACCCAGCAGAGCATAGAAGCCGCCCATGATGGCCATGCTGACCCACCCCAGGAGGTTGAGGTGAGCATGGGCGGGCGCGGTGGCGAAATCATGAGTAATACTCATGTAGAGGCCCCAGTTTACGCCGACCAGAATGTAGAGACTGGCGGCCATGAAATAGGCATTGGGCCAACGTGACATAGTTGTAACCTTCCCATGTTGTTGTGTTTGGCTTGGGGCCGCCCTTCAATCATTGCTTGTGGTTGTTCGCAAGGTGGCGTTCTGTTAAATCTTCTCCATGGAAAACGACGATCTGCCTCCGGGCGCCAATCCCGATGTGGTGCTGACCCCGGCCGCCCGGCGGGCGCTGCAAGAGGCGGCCGCTCGTCGCGCCGCCGCGCCGCCCTCTGTTCTGCCGCCGGAAGAGGGTGGCCCGTCCGGACTGGAGCCGACGCGCTACGGCGACTGGGAGCGCAAGGGCCTAGCCAGCGACTTCTGAGTCCTGTCCGTGAGGCGCGAAGTTTAACCACGCGCCTCTCGCGCCTCAGGGGCAAGCGTTCGCCTCCTGCCGTTCACGCTCCTAGGTTCGCCGCTTCAAGGCGCTGGAGCGGCCATGATGATCTGGATTTCACGTGTCGCGCTGGCCTTCGTCAGCCTTCTGACACTCGCGCGGGCCGCCGCCGCCTACGAGGCGCCGCCGCCGCCCTCCGGCTACGCCCCTGCCTACGCTCCGGCGTATTCACCCGCTCACCCCGCCCCCGACCAGGGCTACGGCTACTATGTGGTTGAGACCTGCTGCAGCCGCGCGCCACATCCGGCGCCGCAACCCCTGCCACCCCCCCCGCCGCCTCCGCCCGCCTGTCCGGGGCCCTGCGGCGGCTACAGCTACGGCGGCGGCTATGGCCAGACCGGCGGCTACGGCTACGAAGAGGGCTATCGCGCAGGCTATGTCGCCGGATATCCGCGCGGCGCGGCGGAAGCGCAGATCTTTGTCGAGGATCAGGACGGCCGCTGGAGCCAGGTCTCGGGCGCCCAGGCCGCGTCCGGCGGGACGGCCTATGGTTCCGCGGGCGGCTATGGCGGGTCGCCGCGGCCGCCGGCCGGTCCTCCGCCCTGCAGCCGCTGTTGCGGCGGCGGCTACACGCCGCCCGCGCCGCCGTCCTGTCCGCCGTCCTACCCACCGGGCTATGGCGAGGTGCGGCTAGGCGACAGCTTCTTCTGGGGCGGCGGCGGCGTCGGGCCGGAAGTCTACGCCGGCGGCGGCGGTGGTGGCGGCGGCTATGCCTACGCGGGCGCGTCCGCCTCGTCCTATGCCTACGCCAGCGCCAGTGCGCGGGTCACGGTTGGCGGCGGCCGCGGCTATCGCCCGCCCCCGCACCGTCCGCCGCCCGTCCACCCGGGCAAGCCGGGCAAGGGTGGCGGCAAGCCGCGCAAGGGTGGTTGCTGCCACTAGGCCCTGGCCATTTCCTCGACAATGCGCAGGGCCGCGGCGCGCGGGTCCGCCGCCGCGGTGATCGGGCGGCCGCAGACCAGATGGCTCGCGCCCGCCTGCAGGGCCTCCAGCGGCGTCGCGGCGCGCGCCTGATCGTCCTTGCCCGCCCAGTCCGGCCGAACGCCGGGCGTGACGACCAGGAACCCGGGGCCGCCGATGCGCCGCGCCAGCGCCGCCTCGTGCGGACTGGCGACCACGCCGTCGGCGCCCGCGTCGATCACCTGCCGGATCCGGCGTTCGACCAGCTGTTCGACGCCCATGCCGTAGCCGATTTGCGCCAGGTCCTGGCCGTTCAGGCTGGTCAGGACGGTCACGCCGACGATCTTCGCCTGGCGGTCGCCGCCGCGGCCCTTGACCGCCGCCGCCAGCACCTGTGGCTGGGCGTGGACCGTCAGCAGGTCACAGGCGCCGGTCCCGACGATCGCCGCGGTGGCCTTTTCGACGGTCGCCCCGATGTCGTGCAGTTTCCAGTCGAGGAACACCTTGCGGCCCCGCGCCTTGAGGTCGCGCGCCATGTCCATGCCGCCGACGGCCAGCATCTGCAGGCCGATCTTGTAGTAGCCGACGCTGTCGCCGAGCGTCTCGACCATCGCCTCGGCCTCGGCGCGGCTGGGCAGGTCGAGCGGAATGATCAGGCGCGGGTCGGCGGACATGCGGCGTCTCCCGCCTCTCGGGGGAGGCGATTTCGTGTGATTTGGGCTAAGGAGGTTGCATGACCCCCTCCGAATACGCCGTCAACTTCTTCGTCGCCCTGTTCGCGCTGCTCGATCCGATCGGCAACGTGCCGGTGTTCGCGGCGGCCACGGCCGGCGCCATTGCGGCGGGCCGGCGCTGGGTCGCCGTCTACATCGCGCTGTTCGCCTTCGTGTTCATGAGCTTCTTCTTCTTCACCGGCCTGGCGCTGCTGGAGTTCTTCGGCATTTCCCTGCCGGCTTTCCGCATCGCCGGCGGGGTGATCCTGTTCCTGATGGGACTGGAGATGGCGCGCGACGACTTCACGGCGATGTTCGCCGACGCCGCCGAGGGCGCCGAGGACGCCGGCCCCCGCGCCTACGCCCGCCGGCGCTTCGAGCGGCTGATTGTGCCCTTCGCCATGCCGCTGCTGATCGGGCCGGGCGCGATATCGACGGTGATCATCTACGCCAGCGAGGCCAAGACCCTGGGTCTTGAGGGGATGGCGGTCGGGATCGGCGTCATCGCCGCCGTCTCGCTGCTGACGATGATCTGTTTCTGGATGACGCCGCTGATCTCGCGGCTGCTCGGCCGGATCGGCATGACCATCATCGTGCGGGTGCTCGGCCTGATCCTCTGCGCCATGGCGGTGCAGTTCGTGATCATCGGCGTGGCCGACACCGCCCGCAGCGTGATCATCAAGACGGATGTGTCGGCGCCCTATTCGGCTGAGAAGTAGGGGCTTTCCTGTCGACGGGCGTGATGCTGATACGCCCTGAAGGCCTTGATGGAATGGTCCGCTCCGGACGGTGACCTTGGTCAAGGACCGCTTCGCGGCCGCGCAGCGGCGAGCCCTGCGGGCTCGTCCTTGACGAAGGTCCCGCCGGAGCAAGAATGCTCATCAAGACATCAGGACGAATTCCGCCGCGAGGGTGACGGCGACCCGGCCTAAACCTTCCGGAAGCGCGACCCCTGGCTGGCCATCAAGGCGAGAGCCCAGTCGTCGGGCAGCAGCTTTGCAATGGCCGCGATCGCCTTGTTGGGCGCGCCGGTGACACAGACAGGCCGGTTGGCCTCGGCTGCCTCGTAGCCGGTGGCGGCGACCTCGTCCGCGCCGAGCCACAGCCAGTCCGGCGTCGACTGGGTGATCTGCGCTCGCGTGGCGTTGACGTCATGGAATTCCGAGAAGGTGAACCCGGGGCAGAGGGCCGAGACATGCACGCCGGTCGTCTGGTTCTCGAGATGCAGGCTCTGGGAGAACTTCACCAGGAAGCTCTTGGTCGCCGCATACAGGGTGTGGCCGGCGGAACCCGGCACAAGCCCCGCGAGCGAGGCGACATTGACGATGCGGCCGAACTTCCGCTCGACCATCCCCGGCAGCACCTTGTGGGTCAGCTCGCAGACCGCGACCAGCATGACCTGCAGCATCGACCGCTGGTCAGGCCATTCGGTGTCGGCATAGGCGCCGGGCAGGCCGTAGCCGGCGTTGTTGACCAGGGCGTCGACGACCCGGCCGTGGGACTCGATCTCGGCCAGCACCGCGTCGGCGGCGCCGGGCTCGCCGAGGTCGGCGGCGATAACCAGCGCCTCGACCCCGAAGCGCAGGCGGATTTCACTGGCGAGCGCCTCCAGACGGTCAGTCCGGCGAGCAGTCAGGGCCACGTCGTAGCCGTGGCTGGCGTAGATACGGGCGAAGGCGGCGCCGATGCCGGCGGAAGCGCCGGTCACCAGCGCAAGGCGGCGAGCCATGCGGGCGGACCCTTTGAGGAACTGGGACCCCTAGATTGGCCCGCCCGCCGACCCGGTCAAGCCGCGTCAGGCGGCTTGCTTGAGTTCCGCCTCCGCGCCACGCGCCCAGCGCAGCGCCGCCTTGCCGACCCGAAGGCCCAGAAGGCGCGCCGTTTCGTGCTCGCCAGAGGGCGGGGAGACGTCAGCGGCGGCGTTGTCGGCCTGGGCGGCGAGGCCGATGAAGGAGCCGACACGGTTGATCGTATCGGGCCCGCGCTCGGCGGCCGGGATGTTCGGCGCCGGGATGCCGAGGTTGATCCAGTTCATGCCGTGCTGGGCCGCCAGGATCGAAAGGCTGCTAAGGGCATGCAGCTTGTCGCCGGAAAAGCTGTGCGAGACGGTGAAGCCCGCGGCCAGCTTGTCCTTCCAGGCGCCTGTGAAGAAGGCCTTCGAGGACGCGTCGGCGAACACTTTGAACACGCCGGAGACGTCGCCCATGTAGGTCGGCGCTCCGAAGATCACGCCGTCAGAGGCGGTGATCTCGTCCAGCAGCGGGTCGAAATCCTGCGCCGCGTTGTCGATCTTCAGCAGGACGGCCTCGGCGCCGGCGTCCCGGACGCCCTGGGCGACGCTGTTGGCCAGGATTTCGGTGTGGCCGTAGCCGGAGTGATAGGCGATGGCGATGCGGGTCATTCTGGTATCCCCAAAAGAAACTGTGTCAGTGACAGTTACGTAATTGGGGCGCCGCGCGCCCGCAAGCGATCGGCAACAGGATTAATCACAGTTTTTCTGCGGGAGCCTTGAGAAGATCGGCGACCGTGATGCGGGCAAGCCGCTCGGACGCCGCGGTGTCGGCCGCGGCGATCGCCGCGCTGACCGCCTCGGGGATCATCTCCCCGACCGGACAGCCCTTGGCGCCGGGAGGCGCGACGCCCAGGTGAGTGCAGCCGCCGACGGCCTTGAGCACCGCATCGAGGCTGATCGCCGCGGGATCGACCTTAAGCCAGGCCCCGCCGCCGGCGCCGGCGCGGGTGTCGATCAGTCCCGCCCGGGCCAGCATGGCGGTCACTCGCCTTACGACAACGGGGTTTGTCGGCATGGACGCGGCCAGTTCAGCGCTCGATATGGCGCGCTCCGCCCCCGTCGCCTGCTTGTGGGCGAGATAGGCCAGGGCGTGGGCCGCGACGGGAAATTTCTGGCTGTCTGACATGATCGGACCTGAAAGGTAGGAAAGGCGGGGGCCGGACGCCATGAAAATCGTCGAACCGACCTTGCGACCACGCATTGAACCCCTTGCGGATTGGGTGTATCGCCCGCGCCGCACTCGCTAGGGACTTGGCGACGGGACCTTCCCGCCGTGATCCCGGAGGGATCTGATGGCTTCCAAAGCCCCCGGCGCGACCGCAGCTGATGCGGCGGCCCCGACACCGACTCCAAAGCCCGCCTCCGATGGTCACGGCGCCCAGGGCTTCTGGGCGCTGGCCATCGGTTCGATCGGCGTCGTCTTCGGCGATATCGGCACCAGCCCGCTCTACGCGATGCGCGAGGCGCTGCATCACACCCGCAGCAGCGTGACGACCGAACTGGCCGTCCTGGGCGTGGTGTCGCTTGTGATCTGGGCGCTGATCCTGGTCGTGACCGTCAAGTATGTCGTGCTGCTAATGCGGGCCGACAACAAGGGCGAGGGCGGCACACTGGCCTTGATGGCCCTGGCCCGCAGGACCCTCGCAAAGCCCAGCGGCAAGCGGTCGGCGACCGTCTTCTTCCTCGGCGTGATCGGCGCGGCGCTGTTCTACGGCGACGGCATCATCACACCGGCGATATCGGTGCTGTCAGCCGTTGAGGGTCTCAAGGAGGCGCCGGGCCTCGGCGGTCGGGTCGACAACTGGATCCTGCCGATCTCGGCGGGCATCCTGATCGCCCTGTTCATGGTGCAGTCGCGCGGCACCCACCGTGTAGCGACCTTCTTCGGCCCGATCACCCTCCTGTGGTTCCTGGTGCTGGGCGCGCTCGGGCTCTACCACATGTTCGACGACCCCTCGATCCTGCGCGCCGCCCTGCCGCACTACGGCGTGATGTTCCTGTTCCAGAACGGGTTCCTCGGCTTCGTGATCCTCGGCAGCGTCTTCCTGGCCGTCACCGGCGCCGAGGCGCTCTATGCGGACATGGGCCATTTCGGGAAAAAGCCGATCCAGGCCGCCTGGCTCTGGCTGGTCTTCCCCTGCCTGGTGCTGAACTACCTCGGCCAGGGCGCGATGATTCTCGCCAACCCGGAAGCCAAGGCCAATCCGTTCTGGGCCATGGTGCCGGAGCTGGCCTACTGGCCGGTGCTGGCGCTGGCGGCGACCGCCACGGTCATCGCCAGCCAGGCCGTGATCACCGGCGCCTTCTCGGTGACGCAGCAGGCGGTGCAGCTGGGCCTGCTGCCGCGCATCGACATCCGCCGCACGTCCGAGACCCAGGCCGGCCAGATCTACGTGCCCCAGGTCAACACCCTGCTGCTGATCGGCGTGCTGGTCCTGCTGTTCAGCTTCAAGACCTCCAGCGCCCTGGCCGCGGCCTACGGTATCGCCGTGACCGGCTCGATGTTCGTCGACACCCTGCTGGCCTTCGTGATCGTCCGGTTCATGTGGAAATGGCGCTGGTCGGCCACGCTGGCGGTTCTTGTCCCGCTGGTGGCGATCGACCTGACGTTCATCTCGTCGAACCTGCTGAAGATCCCGCAGGGCGCCTGGATGCCGCTGGTGTTCGGCGCGGTGCTGGTGCTGATCATGTGGACCTGGACGCGCGGATCCCAGATCCTCACCGACAAGACGCGCCGCGACTCGGTGCCGTTGACCGACCTGATCGACATCCTCAAGGCCCGGCCGCCGCACCGGGCGCCGGGCACCGCCATCTTCCTGACCAGCGACCCCGACATGACCCCGGTCGCCCTGATGCACAATCTCAAGCACAACAAGGTGCTGCACGAGAAGAACGTCGTCGCCACCGTGCGCACCGCCGAAACGCCCCGCGTGTCCGAGGCCGACCGCGTGCGGATCGAGCCGGTCAACGACGACTTCAAGAAGCTGATCATCACCTACGGCTTCATGGAGACGCCGAACGTGCCCAAGGCGCTGGCGCTGCTGCGCAAGCAGCAGGGGCTGAAGTTCGACATCATGGCCACCAGCTTCTTCCTCGGCCGCCGCTCGGTGATCGCCTCGGCCCACAGCGGCATGCCGCTGTGGCAGGACAAGATCTTCATCTTCCTGATGCGCAACGCCGCCAATCCGACGGACTTCTTCAAGATCCCGCCCGGCCGCGTGGTCGAAATGGGCGCGCAGGTGACGGTCTAGCCTGATGATCCAGACCCTGTCCTTCGTCGGCGACGCCTTCTGGATCCTCGCCCTGGCGCTGATCAGCGCCCTCTCCTGGGGCGCCTGGAAGCGCATTCCGGCCGGCACGAAGACGCCGGTGGCCTGGAAGGGTGAAGCCGTCACCGCGCGCGCCCACCGCCTGCCGGCCCTGTGGCTGGTTCCGGTGCTGGCCTTTGCCCTGGGCGTCTGGCTGAAGTTCGAAAGTCGCGCGCCGGGGATTGATCTCAACGGCGCCCTGATCGCGCTCGGCGTCCGCACGACCCTCGCGCCGCTGATCGCCGTCCTGCACATGGGCCAGATCCGCCGGGCGCTGGTCGTGCTGGAGGACGAGGGCGCGCTGGGCCCGTCGCGATAAGGCCACAAACCCGCGACCATCCTTCCGGGATGATCGACCGCCGCGCTGTCCTGATCGCTCTGCCGGCCCTGGCCGCGCCGCATCTCGCGCGGGCCGACCCGGACTGGTCAGCGCGCCTCGTGACCGCCGCCCGGTCCCAGGTCGGCCGCACGGTCCTCTATGACCCCGCCTACGTCCGCCTGGCCTATCCGGGCGGGGACGTGCCGCAGGACCGCGGCGTCTGCACCGACGTGGTCATCCGCGCCTACCGCGCCGCCCTCGGCCTCGACCTGCAGAGGCTGGTGCACGAGGACATGGCGCGGGCCTTCGCCGCCTATCCGAAGACCTGGGGCCTGCGACGCCCGGACCGCAACATCGACCACCGCCGTGTGCCCAACCTCGAGACCTTTCTGACCCGCAGGGGCGCGGCCCTGCCCCTCGGCGCGCCCTGCCAGGCCGGCGACCTGATCACCCAGCGCCTGCCGGGAAACCTGCCCCACATCGTCATCGTCACGGGCGCGCGCTCGGCCCTCGGCCAGCCGCTGGTGGCGCACAATATCGGCGCCGGAACCCAGGTGGAGCCGATCCCGGCCTTCGCCCGCAACGTCGGTCGATTCCGTTTCGCGCCCGATCGGGCTTGACCCCGGCCCCCCGGCGCCCTTGAACGCGGCGACTCCGTCCCTCTGCCCCAGGAATGCCGCCGTGTCCGACAAGAAGTCCGTCAAGAAGGTCGTCCTCGCCTATTCGGGCGGCCTCGACACCTCGATCATCCTCAAGTGGCTGCAGACCGAATACGGGGCGGAGGTCATCACCTTCACCGCCGACCTCGGCCAGGGCGAGGAAATCGAGCCGGCGCGCGCCAAGGCCCTGGCGGCGGGCGTGAAGCCGGAGAACATCTTCATCGAGGACGTGCGCGAGGAGTTCGTCCGCGACTACGTCTTCCCGATGTTCCGCGCCAACACGGTCTATGAGGGCCAGTACCTGCTCGGCACCTCGATCGCCCGGCCGCTGATCGCCAAGAAGCAGATCGAGATCGCCCGCAAGATGGGCGCCGACGCGGTCAGCCACGGCGCCACCGGCAAGGGCAACGACCAGGTCCGCTTCGAGCTCGGCTACTATGGTCTTGAGCCGGACATCACCGTGATCGCCCCCTGGCGCGAATGGGACTTCAAGTCCCGCGAGGCCCTGCTGGACTTCGCCGAGAAGCACCAGATCCAGATCACCAAGGACAAGCGCGGCGAGGCGCCGTTCAGCGTCGACGCCAACCTTCTGCACAGCTCCTCCGAGGGCAAGGTGCTGGAAGACCCGGCGGTCGAGGCCCCCGAGTTCGTCCATATGCGCACCATCGCGCCCGAAGACGCGCCGGATACGCCCCAGGTCTTCACCATCGACTTCGAGAAAGGCGACCCGGTCGCCATCGACGGCGTGGCTATGTCACCCGCAACGCTGCTGACGAAGCTGAACCAGCTGGGCCACGATAACGGCGTCGGCCGGCTCGACCTGGTCGAGAACCGTTTCGTCGGCATGAAGTCGCGGGGCGTCTATGAGACCCCGGGCGGGACGATCCTGCTGGCCGCCCACCGCGGCATCGAGTCGATTACCCTCGACCGCGGGGCCATGCACCTGAAGGACGAGCTGATGCCGAAGTACGCATCGCTGGTCTACAACGGCTTCTGGTTCGCGCCGGAGCGCGAGATGCTCCAGGCCGCCATCGACTACAGCCAGAAGAACGTCTCCGGCCAGGTGCGGGTCAAGCTCTACAAGGGCAACGTCTCGATCATCGGCCGCACCAGCCCGCTCAGCCTCTATGACCAGGACCTGGTGACGTTCGAAGAGGGCAAGGTCGCCTATGACCACCGCGACGCCGGCGGCTTCATCAAGCTGAACGCCCTGCGCCTGCGGGTGCTGGCCAAGCGAGATCAGCGGGCGAAGTAGGCAGCGCGCCGGCCCGGGTCAGGAATCCAGCCGGTTGTAGGGGAAGCGGTCGCGGATTTCGGCGACGAAGAAGCGACCCTGCGACTCGGCCTCGACAAAGCTGCGATGCACCTCGCCGGGGACGCCGACATAGACGTACGCGCCACCGTTGACGAAGGTGACGAACAGCTTCTGACGGTCATCCTCGTAGCGGATGTCGCGGATGGCGGTGGATTCGAAAGGCATCGTGGCCTCCGTTCCATGGCGTCCAGCCCCTAAAATTCCTCATCGGGGCCAAGGGTTCCGGCTCCCCGCGAAGCATGACAGGCTCCGCCCCCTGCGGCACAGACCGCGTCGGGATTGGGGAGATCTCTCACATGCAATCACATGCCTACGTCGCCATCGTCACGTTGCTCGCGTTGCTGGTCTATTTCTGGATGGGCATGGGCGTCGCCAGGGCGCGCGGCAAGTCGGGCATCGCCGCCCCGGCCATGACGGGCGATCCGATCCTTGAACGCGCCGTTCGCGTTCAGGCCAACACCCTGGAATGGCTGCCGATCTTCCTGCCGTCCCTGTGGCTCTGCCACCTGTTCTGGACGCCGCAGGATCCCGCCGGCGTGATCGTCGCGGCCATCGGCGCGGTCTGGATCGTCGGGAGGATTCTCTACGCCCTCGGCTACGTCAAGGATCCGGCCAAGCGCGAGCTGGGCTTCCTGATCCAGACCCTGTCCGCCGCCGTCCTGCTGTTCGGGGCGCTCGGCAAGGCCGTGATGATCCTGCTGGCCTAGCGGGAGAGCCCGGCCAGCACCGCGCCCTGCCAGATCGCCAGGCCGGTCACCAGCAGGCCCACCAGCCAGGTCAGGAAGCGGACCGGCAGCACCTTGGTCATCCAGCCGGCGAGCGGCGCGGCCAGCACGCCGCCGGCGATCAGGCCGCCGACCGACCAGGCGTGGTCCAGCAGGCCCGTGGCCTCCCAGTGTCCGCTCAGAAGGGCGCTGATGAAGGTCGCGGAAATTGCGGCGGCGACAAAGAACTCCGCGGCGTTGGTGGTGCCGATCGCCTGCCGGGGCTCCGCGCCGGAGCCCAGCAGGGTGCTGGTGACCACCGGTCCCCAGCCGCCGCCGCCGACGGCGTCGAAGAAGCCGCCGAACAGGCCCAGCGGCAGGGGGCGTTTCCAGCTCATGACCCGCGGCCGCGTGCCCTTCCAGGCGCGCCACAGGATCACCAGACCCATGATGCCCAGCCAGGCCACCACCCAGGGCTTGATCACCTTGCCGTCGATCGAGGTCAGGACATAGGCGCCCAGCACCCCGCCGACGACGCCGCCGGCCGAGAGATGGAGCAGCAGCCGCCAGCTGATGTTGCGATAGGCGATATGGGAGACGGCCGAGGCGGCCCCGGTGAAGACCTTGGCGGCATGGACGCTGGCGGAGGCGTTTGCGGGCGGCACGCCGAGCGCCAGCAGCACCGTCGAGGAAACCACGCCATAGGCCATGCCCAGTGCGCCATCGACCAGTTGCGCCGCCACGCCGACCGCGAAGAAAATCCAGAAATCGGGATCCATGCCGCCTCAGCCGGTTTACTCGCGATAGCCATGACAAGGATCGTCCGCGGCGTCACCCGGCAATCCCTGTGAACCGGATGAGGATTTCTTGGGGCGGGGGTTGTTTGCCGACCGATCCGGCGGATATGGCCAGCCCATGACCTTGCCCGTGAATCCCGGCCTCTACAGCGCCTTCCTGGCGACCATGGTCCTGATGGCCGTAACGCCCGGCCCGGCCAATCTGTTTGCGATCGCCACCGGTATCCAGCGCGGGCGGGCGCAGGTTCTGATCGGCGTCGCCGGCATGACGGTCGCAACGCTGGTATGGTTCACCGGCGCGGCGCTGGGGCTCAGCGCCCTGATGGCGACCTTTCCCCGGGCCTTTCGCCTGCTGGCGATCGGCGGCGGCCTCTATGTCGCCTGGCTGGGCCTTCGGTCGATCTGGTCGGGGCTCCGTGATGAGGGCGGTGGAGCGGAGCGGCCTGTCGTGCAGGTCTCGCGGTCCGCCTTCCTGGACGGGTTCGCGGTGCAGATTTCCAATCCCAAGGCGCTGCTGTTCTTCACCGCCGTCCTGCCGCCCTTTCTCGACCCGGGCCTGCCTATCACGCCACAACTGCCATTCTACGCGGCGGCGACGGTTGGCATGGATGTCGTCGCCATGACCGCCTACGGCCTCGGCGGTGCGGCCCTGGCCGGACGGATGGGCGAGCCGGCGTTCCGGCGCGGTTACGCCCTGGCGGTCGGGATCCTGCTGATTTTCGTCGCCGGGCTGATCCTCTCGCGCGGCTGACACGCGCCTTGGCGCAACCCGAAGGGGGCGCCATGTATTGTTCGCAGAGGACCTTTTCGCCCTGGAGCAAACGACGATGACCCTCAAGGCGGCCACCCTGGCGGTGGCTCTGGTCGCGACGGCGGGCCTGACGGCCTGCGCCACGGCCACACCCTACCAGCCGGCCGTTCGGGGCCAGGCCGTATCCGGCGGCTTCTCCGAGATACAGATCGAAGCCGACCGGTTCCGGGTCAACTTCGCCGGCAACAGCCTGACCTCGCGGGAAACGGTCGAGCGCTATCTGCTGTATCGCGCCGCCGAGCTGACCGTGGCGCAGGGCGGAAGCTGGTTCGCGCTGGTCGAACGCCAGACCGACCGCCGGTCGCGGACCTATGTCGAGCCGCCGGCCTACGGTCCCTATGGCGTCTACGGCTACTGGCGGCCCTCCTGGCGCTACTACGGGCCGGCTGTGGGCTGGCGCGCCTGGGATCCCTGGTATGGCGATCCGTTCTGGGCCGACCGGATGGATATCCGCACCATCGAGCGGTTCGAGGCCTCCGCCGAGATCCTGATCGGACGGGGCGCCAGGCCGCAGAATGACCCCCGCGCCTTCGACGCGCGCGATGTCATGGCGAACCTCGGTCCGGGCATTGTCCGCCCGCCGGCTGGATGACGCGCAGGAGAAAGGGCGACATCCTCGCGGACGCCGCCCTTCCGTCTTGTCGCTTCAGGCGTGCGGGTTTAGCGCGGCGCCATGCGGATCGAGCCGTCCAGGCGGACGTCCTCGCCGTTGAAGTAGCCGTTGCGGATCATTTCCAGAGCCAGCGAGGCGTACTCTTCGGCCTGGCCGAGACGCTTGGGGAAGGGCACCTGGGCGCCCAGCGCGGCCTTGACCGCTTCGGGAGCGGCGTTCAGCAGCGGGGTGTTGAAGATGCCCGGCAGGATGGTGTTGACGCGGATGCCTTCGCTCGACAGGTCGCGGGCGATCGGCAGGGTCATGCCGACAACGCCGCCCTTGGAGGCCGAATAGGCCGCCTGGCCGATCTGGCCGTCCTCGGCCGCCACCGACGCGGTGTTGACGATCGCGCCGCGATCGCCGTCCGGCAGCGGGTCCAGGGTCAGCATGCCGGCCGCCGACTTGGCGATGCAGCGGAAGGTGCCGACCAGGTTGATCTGGATGATCATGTCGAAATGGGCCAGCGGGAAGTGCTTGATGGCGCCGGTGGTCTTGTCACGGCTGGCCGTCTTGGCGGCGTTGCCGGTCCCGGCGCAGTTGACCAGAATACGCTCCTGACCGTTGGCGGCGCGGGCCTTTTCAAAGCCGGCGTCGACTTCAGCGTCGGACGTGACATTGACGGCGCAGAAGGTCACGCCCAGTTCTTTCTCGAGCGCCGCGCCACGATCGGCCTGGCGGTCGAGGTCGAAGATGGCGACCTTGACGCCCTGGGCGACCAGGGCGCGGACAGTGGCCTCGCCGAGGCCGGACGCGCCGCCGGTGACGACGGCGGAAATGGAGGAATCAAGCTTCATGGACGGCTCCCCGGTCCTTGTGTTGAATACAGTTCGAAAAGGGGTTTAGCCCGATGAGCGCCGATTCCAAGCCGTCACCCGACGTAAACCCGGTCATCGATCCCGACCGGGCCCTCGTTCCCGAGGTCGTCAGGGTCAATGAACGCCGCGTCGCACAAGGGTTCTGGCCCAAGATCCGGCGCGTCGCCGCGCGCGTTCCCTTCGCGCCGGAAGCCCTGTCTGTCTGGTGGTGCGCCCGTGATCCGGCCACACCGACGGCGGCCAAGGGGCTGATGCTGGCCGCGCTGGCCTATTTCGTCCTGCCGACCGACGCGATTCCCGATATCCTCGCGGGGATCGGCTTCACCGACGATGCGGCCGTGTTCGCGGCGCTGATGGCGGTCGTGGGCAAGAACATCAAGTCGCACCATCGCGCCGCGGCCAAGGCCTGGCTCGACCGGTTCGCGTCCGGCGACTGACGACATCCTGCCGGCGGGGGCCATGGAACAGACCAACACAGTGCTGACCGGCGTCTCGGTCCTGGCCGCGCTCGGCTACGGGCTGATCATGGCCGGCTTCCCGTCGTCCCTCGAGCGGACGCTGGTGAAGGTCGCGGCCGTGGGCGCCCTGGCGGTGATGGCCTTCCTGTCGGACGCCCCCTGGCTGCTGGCGGCGGGACTGCTGCTGTGCGCGGTCGGCGACGCCTTTCTGGCCGGAAACCCGCAGCGCTGGCTTCCGTTGGGCCTCGCCGCCTTCCTGCTCGGCCACATCCTGCTGATCTTCCTGTTCCAGGAAACCCGCGACCCGGCGTTGGAGATGACGCACCTGCAGATCGCCGGCGCCGTCGCCGTCGGCGTGGCGGCCGTGGCGATGCTGGCCTGGCTCTGGCGGGCGCTGGGACCCATGCGGCCGGCGGTGATCCTCTATGTCATCGCCATCGCGGTGATGGTCGGATCGAGCTTCCTGCTGCCGTCCTTCTACTGGCCGGCGATGCTCGGGGCGGTCGCCTTCATGGCCTCTGACGCCATTCTGGCCGGCGACCTGTTCCGCCAGGCGAAGCTTCTGGGATCGCAGCGCGTGACGGGCTGGGCCGTCTGGTTCCTCTACTACGCCGCGCAGGCGCTGATCGCCTGGGCCTTCCTGCGTCCGCCCTTCTGAAGGTCAGTCAGCCGCCGCCGCCGCGCGCGCCTGTTTGGCCAGTCGTTGTTCGCGGAAGGTGATGAACAGGGTGGAGGCCACCACGATGGCCGCGCCGATGATCGTCGGCCAGGTGGGGATTTCGCTGAAGACGAAGAAGCCCACGACGGCGGTGAACACCAGCCGGCTGTAGTCGATCGGCGCCATGGCTCCGGCATCGCCGATCTGCATGCCCTTGATATAGCAGCCCTGGGTGATGGTCCCGACCACCCCCATCGCCGCCAGCAGCAGCAGATCGACCGGCTCGGGCCAGCGCCAGACGAACGCCGCCGGCGGGATCGAGAACACAAGTCCCAGCACCGCCGACCAGACCAGCAGGGTGAACGGCGAGTGATCGCGGGTCATCACCTTCATGCCGGTGATGGTCATGGCGAACATCGCCGCCGAGGCGAGGGCCGCCATCTGGCCGAGGCCGAACCCGTGTCCCGGCGCGCCCGGCTGCAGCATCACCAGCACCCCGAGGAATCCGACCAGCGCCGCGCCGATGCGCAGCGGACCGGTCTTTTCCCGCAGGATGAACACCGCCAGCGGCACCATCCACAGGGTGCGGGTGAACGACAGGGCGTTGGCTTCGGCCAGCGGCAGCTTCTGGAAGGCGTAGAAGCTGAAGATCATCGCCAGAGTGCCGACCGCCGAGCGGAAGAACAGGATGCCCGGCCGGGTCGTATGAAACGCGCCGCGCCAGTCGCGCAGGATCAGCGGCGACAGCACGATCAGTCCCGCCGCCTGCCGGTAGAAGGTCTGCAGCGCCGCCGGATAGTCGTCGCCGAGGAACTTGATCAGGGTCGTCATGACCGTGAACGACAGGGCGGAGGCCAGCATCCACAGCGCGCCGCGCACATTGGGCGCCAGCGCCGGCCGGACCGGCAGCGGGGCGACGGGCGGCAGGTCGTCGGTCACTGGCGCGTCCTGACCCAGCCGGTGATCGACAGCCGCGGACCCGCCGCGAAGGGAGTCACATAGGTCACCGCATGCGCCTGGGGCACGCGGAACAGGTTCAGGGCGTTGAACGCCGGCGTGTCGCCCTCGGCGACGTGGCCGTCCTCGTCGAGGAAGTTGAGCACCCCGCCCCAGTCGGCCCGCCAGACCGGCGTGAAGTTCAGGACATAGGCGAACAGGCGCTTCTTGCCGACGATGTCGTCGTCATGGACCGACAGGAAGTCGCCGGGCCGATAGCGCGACACCATCACATCGCAGTAGTCGCAGCGCGGCTCGCCGGTCACGGCCCGCACGAACCCCAGGAACCGCTCGCTGTTGAGGAAGTCATGCACCGCCTCCAGCGGGGCCAGGGCGCCGCCGCGCCGCCTGCCGGCGTCGATGTCGTCGCTCAGGCGCCAGGCGTCGAACCGGAAGCAGAACCCCGCCTGCGCCGCCCGCGCCATATCGGCGTCGAAGTCGGCGCGAAGCTCCGGGGTCAGGCCCTCGAAGTCCTGCAGCGAGCCATCGAGGCTCGGCCCGTTTGTCCGCCAGCTCTTGACCCAGGGCACATCGGCGCCGAACGCCGCGCCGACCTCCGCCGCCGCCGCCGGGTCAAACACGCCAGGCAGATGAAGCCGTCCCATCCGCGCGAACACCGGGGCGATCCGGGCGGGATCGAGGGCCGGGTCTATGGCGAGCGGGACGGTCACAGGGCGATCAGCTTCCCGCGCGCTGGGCGGCCATCGCCGCCTGCATCTGCTGGGCCTGTTCGGGCGTGATGCCCATGGCCGCCAGGATCGGGTTGTGCGCCTCGGTGTCCCAGGATCCGCGGCCGCCGATCGTCAGGCCGCCATCGACGACAATGTGGGTGCCGGTGACGAACAGTGAGTCGTCGCTGGCCAGATAGAGGGCGGCGCGCGCGATGTCCTCCGGAACGCCGGCCTTGGGGATCGGCTGGACCTTGGGACCGGCCTCCTCGAAGCGCGCGGCCATCTGGTCGGCGACCTCGCGGGGCAGGCCCATCGAGGCGCCGAAGATCGAGGTCGCGATCAGACCGGGGCAGATGGCGTTGACGCGGATCTTCTGCGGCGACAGTTCGGCCGCCGCGCAGCGCGACATGTGGATCACCGCGCATTTGGCCGCCGAATAGGCCAGCGGGCCGAAGCCCGCCTGCAGGCCGGCGATCGAGGCGGTGTTGATGATCGAGCCGCCGCCGCGCGCCTGCATCAGCGGCAGGGCGTGCTTCATGCCCACGGCCGGGCCGCGCACCAGCAGGGCGAAGGTCTTGTCCCAGGCCTCGACGTCGACCTCCGAGACATTGCCCGGCGCCCCGCCGTGACCGGCGTTGTTGAACAGGATGTCCAGTCCGCCGAACTGGTCGGCGGCCATCTTCACCGCCGCCGCGATATCGGCTTCGCTGGTGACATCGCAGTGGGCGTAGCGGATGCGGCCGTCGAACCGCTTCTCGAGCATGGCGCCCTTTTCGTCCTGCAGGTCGGCGGCGACGACACAGGCCCCCTCCTGCGCGAACAGTTCAACCGTGCCCAGGCCAATGCCCGAAACCCCGCCGGTGATAAGGGCGACCTTGCCCTCCAGACGACCCGCCATGCGCTACTTCCCCTGCCTTGTTGTTCTTGTCTGATGTCAGCCGGTGACCACGACCACCTTGCCCAGGGCCTTGCGGCTGGCGAGGTGGGCGATGGCCTCGCCCGCCCGCTCGAGCGGGAAGGTCTCGGACACGTGCGGCTTGATCTTGCCGGCCGCGTAGAGGTCCATCAGCTCCTTGACGTTCTGCTGGTGGGCCTTCGGATCGCGGGCGACAGCCGCGCCCCAGAAGACGCCGACGATGTCGCAGGACTTCAGCAGCGTCAGGTTCAGCGGCACGGACGGGATGCCCGCCGGGAAGCCGATGACGAGGAACTTGCCGCCCCAGCCCGCCGCGCGGATCGTCGCCTCGGCATAGTCGCCGCCCACGGCGTCATAGGCCACGTCCCAGCCGTTGGGACCACAGGCGTCCTTGAACAGGTTGGCCAGGGCCTTCTTGCCGTCCTTGTCGAACGGGCCGACGGGATAGACCACGCCGCTGTCGGCGCCCCGGGCGATGCAGAGGTCGACCTTTTCCTGGCTGGAGGCCGCAGCGATCACCTTCGCCCCCATCGCCTTGCCCAGTTCGACGGCGGCCAGGCCCACGCCCCCGGCGGCGCCCAGCACCAGCAGGGTCTGGCCGGGCTTCAGATAGCCGCGATCCTTCAGGCCGTAGTAGGAGGTGCCGTAGGTCATCATGAAGGCCGCGCCTTCCTCGAACGACATCGAGTCCGGGATCGGCACGACACGGGCCGCGTCCAGCGCCAGCTCCTCGGCCATGCCGCCCCAGCCGGTGTTGGCCAGCACGCGCTGACCGACCTTCAGATGGGTGACGCCTTCGCCCAACTCCTTGACCACGCCGGCCACTTCGCCGCCGGGCGCGAACGGGCGCGACGGCTTGAACTGGTACATGTCCTCGATGATCAGGACGTCCGGATAGTTGACGCCGCAGGCCTTGACCGACAGCACCACCTGGCCCGGTCCCGCCACGGGGCTGGGCAGATCCTCGATGACCAGGGTCTCCGGTCCGCCCACGCTCTTGCTCAGCACCGCCCGCATGCGTCTCTCCCGCTCTTTCATTGAATGCCCGCGAAGGGTATCGCGGGCGTTTCCGCGTTTATAGGCGGGAGGGACCGGTTGGCGAACAATTGTTTGAGTTTGGTGATTCACGGCGGCGCGGGCGCGAAGCGCGGTCGCGACTACAGCCGCGAGATCGCCCACATGCGCGGGCTGGTCGAGGCCGGGCGCGACCGGCTGCTGGCCGGCGCCCTGGCGCTGGATGTGGCCGAGGAAACCACGGCCGCGCTCGAGGCGTCGGGCCTCTATGTCGCCGGACGCGGCGCCTCGCCGAACACGGCGGGCCAGTACGAGCTCGACGCCTGCCTGATGGACGGCTTCACCGGTCGCGCGGGATCGGTGGCGGCGCTGCAGGGGTTCGAAAGCCCCGTCGGCGTGGCGCGCGCGATCATGGACTGGACGCCGCACGTTATGCTGGCCGGTGAGGGCGCGACGCGGTTCGCGGCCTCCCAGAAGCTGGCCGCCATCGCCGATGACGCCGCCTGGTTCACCCGCGCGGGCCAGGACGAGTCCAATCATCCCCCGGGGACTCTGGCGCACGGCACGGTCGGCTGTGTCGTCCGCGACCGGGAGGGCCGGCTGGCCGCCGCCACCTCGACGGGCGGGGTGTTCGGCAAGCTGCCGGGCCGGGTCGGCGACTCACCACTGATCGGCTCCGGCGGCTGGGCCGACCAGCGGGTCGCCGTCTCCTGCACCGGCCAGGGCGAGTATTTCGTCCGCGTCGCCGCTGCGGCCCAGCTGGCGCACCGGATGCGGTTCGGCGGGCAGTCGCTGGCCGAGGCCGCTGACGCGGTGCTGGCTGAAATCCGCGCGCTCGGCGGCGAGGGCGGCCTCATCGCGGTCGATGTCGACGGCAACGTCGCCATGCCGTTCGTCTCGGCCGGCATGAAGCGCGCGGCGCTCATGCCCAACGGCGAGATCGTCTCGGAAGCGTTCTGAACCTTCCCACATCGTCATGGCCCGGCTTGTCCGGGCCACCCAAGCACGCCGACGGGGGGCGTGGAGGTGCGAATGGGTCTGCTCTCTTCTCTTGATCAACCGTGTTCCTGGGCGGCCCGAACGAGTCGGGCCATGACGGCTGTGTACTGAACTAAAGCCCGGTCAGCCTTTGGAACATGCCGAACGCGCCTTCAAAGCGCGCGCCGCCGCCGAGACTGACGCCGAGGGCGAAGCAGACCTCGTCCTTCTCGGCCAGCGGCGCGTGGACGAAGCCGGCCCGGGCGATGTTGACGTCGCCGGGCCCAAACCGCTCGTGCCCGTCATGGAAGGCGCCGGTGACCACCAGGGTGTATTCCTCGCCGTCGTGATCGTGCGGCGCGACGCCGTGGCCGGGCTCGATGCGCAGCAGTTCGGTCTCGCCCTCGCCGCCGATCTTGAGCTTCAGGCCGCGAATGCCGAAGCCGAGGAAGCGCCACTTGCGGCCAGCGGCCATCGAGTCGAACACCGCCTCGCGCAGCGGGTCGGGCAGGTCGAGCATCTCGCCCAGACCGCGTCCGGCGCGATGGGCGGCCTCACGGGCGCGATCATCGATGGCCTCGAGGTTGGCGATCCGGGCCAGGGCTTCCGCGGCCGCCCCGCCCGTCATCGGAACGGGCGTCTCACCGTCGAGGAAGGCGCCGCCGAGCACGTCCGTCGGCCGGGCCGGCGCCTGCGCTCCGCGCAGGACAGCCGCCGTCGCTTCCATCAGGCGCAGGCCGGGATGGCTGGCAGGATCGGGAAGGGTCGTCAGGGCGGTCATGCGGTCAGGCAACTCCTTGAAAAGGCGGGATATGGACCGCGGCGGCGAGGCGTCAAGTCGGGCGCGGGCGTCATCGGGCGGACTCCAGGCGGAGGCGCAGCTTTTCGAACGCCAGCCGGAGGCGCGATTTGACCGTGCCCAGCGCCAGGCCGAACCGCTCGGCGATCTCGCTGTGCGTCAGGTCCTCATAGAAGGCGGCGCGGACCATCTCACGCTGTTCTGGCGGCAGGTCGGCCAGGGCGGCGGCGACCTGCACCTCCCGCTGGGCGGCTTCCAGCCCGGCGTCCGGCTGCGGCAGGGCTTCGGGATTGAGCTGCGGGTCGTCGGCGTCGAGGGTGGCGGTGCGCTCCCGCCGGAACAGGTCGATCCGACGGTTGCGGGCGATCCGGTAGATCCAGGTCGAGACGCTGGCCTTGCTGCGGTCAAAGCTCGCGGCCTTGCGCCAGACGGTCACCATCACCTCCTGCGCCAGGTCCTCCGCCCGGGCCGGCTCCAGACCCAGCCGCGCGAGATAGCCCTTCACCCGGGGCGCATAGTGATCGAACAGCGCCGCGAAGGCCTCGCGGTCGCCGCGGCTGGCGATGCGTTCCATCAACGCGGCGAAGGGGTCGCTCTCGGGTGCGGTCACGGCCAAGGGATAGTCATGCCCGCCGCGATTGGTCCAGAGCGCGAAATTCTGTTATGGGGACTCTCTCCTCATCGCATCGGAACCTGCCGTCTTGGGCGCGACCCTCAACCTTGCTCGCGCGACGCCCGCCGTCGCCCCCGCTCCGGCCAACCTTTCGGGTCTCACCCGCAAGCAGCTGGCGGCCGCCATGGTCGAGGCCGGCGCCGTGCCCGAGGGCAAGGCGAAGATGCGCGCGACCCAGGTGTTCCGCTGGATCCATCACCGCGGCGTCACCGACTTCGACCAGATGACCGACGTGGCCAAGGACACCCGGGCGGCGATGGCCGAACACTTCACCCTGGCCCGGCCCGAGATCGTCGAACGCCAGGTGTCGAAGGATGGCACGCGCAAATGGCTGATCCGCACCGCGCCGGGGATCGAGATCGAGGCGGTCTACATTCCCGACGTCGGCCGCTCGGGCGCCCTGTGCGTCTCCAGCCAGGTCGGCTGCACCCTGAACTGCACCTTCTGCCACACGGGCACCCAGGCCCTGGTGCGCAACCTGACGGCGGCCGAGATCGTCGCCCAGGTGCAGGTCTGCAAGGACGATCTGGACGAGTGGCCGTCGGACCGCGAGGACCGCCGCCTCAGCAACATCGTCTTCATGGGGATGGGCGAGCCGCTCTACAATCTGGACAGCGTCTCAGACGCCATCGACATCATCAGCGACAACGAAGGGATCGGCATCTCCCGTCGCCGGATCACGGTCTCGACCAGCGGCGTGGTCCCTGAGCTGAAGGCGCTGGGCGAGCGCACCCAGGCGATGCTGGCGATCAGCCTGCACGCCACCAACGACGACCTGCGCGACGTGCTGGTGCCGATCAACAGGAAGTACGACATCGCCGCCCTGATGGAGGGGATCCGCAACTACCCCGGCATCTCCAACGCCCGGCGCGTGACGTTCGAGTATGTGATGCTCAAGGGCGTCAACGACACCCCGGCCGAAGCCAAGGCGCTGGTGCAACTGCTCAAGGGCATCCCGGCCAAGATCAACCTGATCCCGTTCAATCCCTGGCCCGGAACGGACTACGAATGCTCGGACTGGGGCACGATCGAGTCCTTCGCCGCGATCCTCAATCGCGCGGGCTACTCCAGCCCGATCCGCACGCCTCGCGGCCGCGACATCCTCGCCGCCTGCGGCCAGCTGAAGTCCGAGAGCGAGAAGGTCCGTGCGTCGGTGCGCCGCAGGGCCGAGACGCTCGCGGCGTCCTGATCCGGCGCGCGGTCAGCGGTCCGACAACGCTCCTTCCGAAGTCGCGCGACGCTAGAAGCTTGCGCGGGACGGCGCCGGTCGTGCTAACCCTTTCGCACGCCGCACCTGCATGGACACTTCGATGCCGCCGCAACTCCAATCCATGGAAATCCAGGCCTTCTCGACCGGGTTCGTCACGACCCTCGGGCACGCCGGCCTGACGCTTGTGATCCTGCTGATGGGAGCGGTGCTCTACGCCATGCTCACGCCGCATCGCGAGATCGCCCTGATCCGCGAAGGCAACAACGCCGCGGCGCTGTCGCTGGGCGGCGTCCTGATCGGGCTGGCCCTGCCGCTGGCCTCGTCGCTGAGCGCCTCGGTCTCGCCGCTGGAAATCGCCATCTGGGGGGCGGCCACCGTGGCGTTCCAGCTGCTGGTGTTCCGGGTGATCGACCTGATCCTTCACGGCCTGCCGCAGCGCATCCAGGAGGGCGAGATCTCCGCCGCGATCCTGCTGGTCGGCGCCAAGGTGTCGAGCGCCCTGATCCTCGCCGCGGCCCTGGCGGGCTGAGCCCCGGTGCATCTGCCCCGCCTTCCAGACTGGCTGGTTTATCTCGCCATCGTGGCGGCCCTGGTGATCGGATCCATGGGTCGGCGCGAAAAGGCCCCTGCGCCGCCGCCGCCGCCGCCGATGGCCGGCGACGACGCGATTCCGCTCGACCCGTCCTCGCCGTTCGACCCGGCCGTGGTCGTCGATGTCCCCGGCAAGCAGAAGCCCGGCGCCGGCACGGCCTTCTCGGTCGCCGACACGGGCGTCTGGATGACCGCCCGCCACGTCGTCGACGGCTGCACCCGCATCGCCCTGGTCGTGGCCGAGGGGCGTGGCGTGGCGGCGAAGGCGATCATCGATCCCTCCGGCGAGGCGGCGATCCTGACCACCGAGGGCGGCGCGCCCGCCCTGCCGCTGGCCGGCGCCGCGACGAGCCCGCGGCCCGGCGCGCTGGGCTTCCACCCGGGCTATCCGCAGGGTCAGCCGGGCGAGGCGGTCTCCCGCCTGCTGGGCCGCGAGAACCTCGTCGTCCGGGGTCGCGGCGCCCGCACCGAGCCGGTTCTGGCCTGGGCCGAGATCGGCCGCACCGAGACGCTCAAGGGCACGCTGGCGGGCCTCTCCGGCGCGCCGGTGCTCGATTCCGCCGGCCGGGTGATCGGCGTCACCGTGGCCGAGGCCCCGCGCCGGGGCCGGATCTACACCACCACGCCCGAGACGGTGCAGAGCGCCCTGCGCAGCTCCAAGCGTCGCCCGGCCGGCTATGCCGTCGGCGAGCCGATCAATGTCGAGAACTACGGTCGCGTCGCCGACGGCCTGCGCCGCGACCTGCGGGTCGCCCAGGTGGTCTGCCTGTCGACGAGTTAGGTGGGCTCCGGCGAGTCTGGCTGTGGCTGGCGCCGCGCGACCATGAAGGCCAGCACGATGGCGAAGACCCCGATCAGCGTTGAATACAGGTAGAACACCATATAGCCGCTGCCGAGCGCGGCGGGGCTGACGCCCGACTTCTCCATCGCCGTGGCGTAGCTTTCGGGCGGCAGCCCGTGCAGGAAGCTCTTCAGTCCGGCCAGCGGCCCGCCGGCGTCCGCCGCCCGCGCCGAACTCTCGACAATCCGCCCCGACTGACTGGCCAGCAGTTTCCCCGGCAGGGCGTACAGCGACGAGAACAACGCATACTGCGTGGCGGTGAAGCCGACTGCGGTCAGGCTGGACATGTAGGCGATGAGGCAGGTGCCGGCGATTCCGCCCGCCACGTTGTCGATGGCGATGGCGATCAGCAGCGCGGTGACGCTGTGCCCCTGGGTGGCCAGCCAGGCGAAGGCCAGGTTGCTCAACGCCCCGGCGAAGGCGCCCAGCACCATGGCGCGCATGAGGCCCAGCCGGATCACGGAGATGCCGCCCAGCGCAACGCCGATCACGGACATCACGACCCCGAAGACCTTCCGGATTTCGGCGATCTCGAGCTTGGTGAAGCCAAGGTCCACGTAGAAGGCCCCGTTGATGTTCAGGACGAAGTCCGAGACCCGGTAGAGGCAGATCAGCGCCAGGATCAGACCGGCCATCTTGCCGTAGCGGCCGAAGAAGTCGGCCAGCGGCTGGCCCAGCGCGCCGGAGAGATAGGCGCCGGGTCGCGTCGTCAGCCCGGGAATCCGGATGGCGGCGGCGGCGATGACGACGAAGCCGGTGAGCACGGCGAGCAGCTGGAACCAGACCTTGGCGTCGGATGCCCAGGCTGCCTTCATCGCGTCACCCACACCGCCGGCGCCGACAGCGCCGAGGATGGTCGCCAGGAAGTCGGCGCTCGCGGCGAGGCCTGATCCGAGGATCAGGGCGCCGGTGACGAGGACCACGAGGCGGAGCACCCACTCGACAACCTCCAGCGCCGGCCGGGCGATGGCGTCGCCAAGGGCGATGGGGCGAACCGAATGCTCGGCCTCGCGGGGGGCCGCGAAGACCGCAGCGACACCGAGCAGCATCAGCGCGGCCATGGCGGCATAGGAGAAGCGCCAGCTGAAGGCCTCGGCCAGGATCAGCGGCGCCGCGCCCGCGACGATCATCGCGATGCGATAGCCCCACTGGTAGGCGGCGGCCATCGGGCCCTGACGCTCGTCATCAGCCGCTTCGATCCGCCAGGCATCGATGACGATGTCCTGGTTTGCAGACGCAAATCCAACAAGCACCGCGAAGGCCGCCATGAGGCCGAGGTTGGTCGCGGGGTCGACCCCTGCGATCAGCCACAGCCCCAGGATGATCAGGACCTGGGACACCAGCATCCACGAGCGTCGATGGCCGAACATGGCGGTCAGGAGGGGCACGCGGGTTCTGTCGACGAGCGGCGCCCAGAGGAACTTCATCGCCGTCGCCAGGGTGGCGAGGCCGAAGATGCTGATGGCCTGCAGCGAAAGTCCGGCTTCACGCAGCCAGATCGACAGGGTGTCGAAGATGAGCAGGGTCGGCAGACCCGCCGAGAAGCCCAGCACCAGCATGACGAGCGTGCGGCGCTCGCCGAACACCGCGAGCGATTGCAGCAGTGTGGGCCGGGCGGCGGGCTCAACCGAGGCGTCTTGGTTGTCAGTCATGGGCTGCGCTTCCCCCGAAGCCGGGCGGAGCGCGACGCCCCGCAAATCAGGAGGCGAGCCTGCCCGCTTCGGTCCCGCCCGTCCAGCCGACCCAGCGGGCCAGAACGGCGCGCAGGGCGGTTTCGGTCAGGGGTTTGACGAGGAAATCGTCCATACCGGCGCCGAGCGCCGCCCGGCGGTCATCCTCGAAGGCGTCCGCGGTCAGGGCGACGATCGGCGTGCCGACGCCCCGCGCGCGAAGTTCCCGGGCCGCCTCGACGCCCGAGAGGTCCGGCATCCGCAGGTCCATCAGGATCAGGTCGTAGGTGGCTGCGGATACGGCGGCCAGCGCCTCCTGCCCGCTGGCGGCGCGGTCGACCTCGGCCCCCTCGCGCTTCAGCAGGGTCCGCGCCAGCAGCGCGTTGATCGGATTGTCCTCGACCAGCAGCACCCGCGCGCCAGTGGCCGTGGCGGCGGCGATGCGATCGTCCTCGGGCGGATGGTCGGCCTTCGGCGCGACGCCCTGGGCCGCCAGCACCCGCGCGGCCAGGGAATCGGCGCGCAAGGGCTTGATCAGGTAGCCGGAAAAGCCCGCCGCCCGGCTGCGGGGAATCCGCGCCCGCTCGTCCGGCCGCAGCAGGATCACACAGGCCCGGCCCTCGGGCGCTTTCAGGGTCCGGCGGCCCGTCGCGAGCAGGTTGTCGATCAGCAGCACCGCGTCCGGCGGGGCGATCAGGGTCAGGTCCGCCACGGTCCCGGCGACGATCGCAGAGCCGCCGAGGCAGGTGATCTGGCGGCGGGCGGCTTCCAGCACGACGGGATTTGGGGAGGCCACGCCAACGGTCCGGCCTTTCAGGGACTGGTCCGCGACCGTCGCAGCCGCAGCCGGAAACGCCGCCTCCAGCCAGAAGGCCGCGCCGCCGCCGGGCGCCGCGTCGACGCCGACCGACCCGCCCATGGCGTCGCTCAGCCGGGTGACGATGGCTAGACCGAGACCCGCGCCGCCCAGCACCGCGCCATGCGAGGGGTCGGCGTGGACGAACGGTTCGAAGATCCGCTTGCGCGCCGCCTCGGGCACGCCGGGGCCGGTGTCGCGGACGGTCAGCCGCAGCCGGCCCTCGCCCGCGCCCTCGGCCGTCAGCAGCACGCCGCCGGTCTCGGTGAACTTGACCGCGTTGCCCGCGAAATTCAGCAGCACTTGCCTCAGCCGGCCTTCGTCGGCCAGCACCACCGGCAGGTCCGCGGCGCAGGCCCAGGCGATCTCGACGCCCTTTTCATGGGCGCGCGGACTCATCAGCTCGCTGACCTGCCGCAGCAGGGCGGCGATATCGGTCGGCGCGGGGTGCAACTCGATCTTGCCCGCGCCCAGCCGCGCCAGGTCCAGCACATCGTTGACCAGCGCCAGCAGGTGGTCGCCGCTCTCGCGCAGGGCGGCGACATAGGACTTCTGCTCGGCGGTCAGCCGGGTGCCGTCCAGCAGCCGCGCCATGCCGAGAACACCGTTCAGCGGCGTGCGGAACTCGTGGCTCAGGGTGGCCAGTTGCTCGGGCGTGATCGCGCGGTTGTCAGACATGCCGCCAGACTAGCGGCGGCGGCTTAACGGTCGGTCAAGCGAGGTTCGGGCGGCGATGGGTCAGCAGGAACAGCAGGAACAGCGCCGCGAAGGCCAGATCGCCGAGCGACAGGATGAAGGCGCTGCTGGACAGCGCGGCGGCCCCGCCGCTGATCCAGACCAGCAGCGGTATCGGCGCCTTGCCCAGCACGCCGAGCCAGAGGATCGGCCGGTTGGTCGTCGGATCGCGTGCGACCATACCGTAGCCGATCCCGAGCACGACGATCAGCAGCGAGGCCAGCCGGGTCATCAGCAGGTCGTCCGGCACGGGCTGGCCGAGCGCCGCCAGCATCGCCTCCGGCGCCAGAAGCATCGGCAGGCCGACCGCGAAATTGAACGCCGCCGCGACCCAGAACACCAGCTTCCAGAAACCCATGACGTCACCCCCCGCTGAGCGCCCCGAAGATCAACACCTCGTCACCGTCGCGCAGGGCCGTTCCGATGTCGAGCGTGCGCTCCGGCCCGACATAGAGACGCATGTGCCGTCGCACCCGGTCCTGCTCGTCGATGACGCGGAAGCGGATGCCCGGATAGAGGCGGTCCAGCGCGCGCAGCGCCTCGTCGACTGTCGCCCCCTGGACCTCCAGACGGGACAGGCCGCCTGTATAGGACTGCAGCTGCGAAGGGATCAGCACCCGCACCATCAGAGCGGCGCCGCGACCACCGAATAGATCTCCGGCAGATGGCGGGCGATGCACCGCCAGTCGCCACCCTCATTGTCGCTCATCCACAGCTCGCCGTTGGTGGCGCCGAGGTAGAGGCCGAGCGGATCGTTCCGGTCGGCGCAGAAGGCCTGCCGCTTGACCGTGAACCAGCCCTGCTCCCGGGGGAACCCTGCGTCCTGCCGCTCCCAGCTGACGCCGGCGTCGCGGGTCCGGTAGACGGCGGGTCGCCCGCCCGGGCTGGTGCGCGGCCAGACATCCGTCCCGTCCATCGGAAACACCCAGGCCGTGTCGGCGTCGCGTGGATGGGGCACGATGGTGAAGCCGATGTCGCCGATCTCCTTCGGCATAGCATTGCCGATCCTGTCCCAGTCCACCGAGGGCCGGTCGAGGCGATAGATGCCGCAGTGGTTCTGCTGCCAGAGCCGGTCGGGATTGGTCGGCGCGAGCGCGATGTAGTGGGCGTCCTGGCCGAATTCCGGATAGGGGTCGGGGAAGAAGTTCGCCTCGACGTTCCTGTTCAGCGGCGCCCAGCTGGCGCCCTGGTCGAGGCTCTCGAACACCCCGGCCGTGGAGAGGGCGATGTACATGTGCGCCGGGTCGCGCGGGTCGATGATGATCTGGTTGAGCAGGGCGCCGTCGGGCGTGCCGCCGTCCGCCGGACACCATTGCCAGTACATCGGGTTGTCGTTGAAGCCGGCGACGCTGTCCCAGCTGTCGCCGCCGTCGCGGCTGACGAACAGCCCCGGCGGCGAGGTCCCGGCCCACCAGACGCCGGGCTCGTCCGGATGCCCGGGCTCGACCCAGAAGCTGTGATCCACAGACCGCGCCGGCTCGCCCTCCGCGACCTTCGGGAAGGCCGGCGGCCGCGCCGCCTCGGTCCAGGTCGCGCCGCCGTCGGTGGAGCGGAAGATGGTCGGTCCCAGATGGCCGGTGCTGGCCGCCATCATCAGCGTCTTCCCGTCGCGCGGGTCGAGCACGAGGTGACTGACGATGGCGCCCAGGAAAATCGGCCCCTGGACCGTCCAGGTCTGGCGCGCCGCATCGCTGCGATAGATCCAGGCGCCCTTGCGGGTGCCGACGAGAAGCTGGATGGCGGTGGACATCGGACTCTCCCTTCCGACCTCACGACGGAGGGCGACCATATCACCGTCATGCTCTGATGCTGATACGCCCTGAAGGCCTTGATGGAATGGTCTGCTCTGGACGAGCCCCTGGTCAAGGACGACCCCTTCGGGGTCGCCGCTGCGCGGCCGCGAAGCGGTCCTTGAGCAAGGTCTCGCCAGAGCAAAGAATGCTCCTCAAGACATCAGGACGAACTGCGCCGCGAGGGCGTTCCTGCGCTCACCGTCAGGCCTGCGCGTCGAAGAAGGCGTCCGGGTCCTCGACTTCCACCAGTTTGCCGCGCCGGATCTCGAGAAACCGGGTCGCCGCGGTGCGGGTGAAGTAGCGGTCGTGGGAGACGAACAGGCAGGAGACCTCGGCGTCTTCCAGCTCGGCCTCGAGCGCCTCCTGCCCCTCGATGTCCAGATGGTTGGTCGGCTCGTCCAGCAGGTAGAAGTTGGGTCGCTCGAGCTTCATCCGCAGGAACATCAGCCGGGATCGCTCGCCGTGGCTGAGCAGCCGGATCGGATCGCTGATCCGGACGAACGGAAAGCCGGCCTGGGCCAGCAAACGCGTGGCCTCCTTCTCCGTCGCGTCCGGGGCGGCGGCGACATAGGCCAGCAGACTCGACTGCAGCGGCAACGCCCGCATCGACTGGTCGAACACCGCCAGCCGCGTCGCGGGATTGAAGCGGATCGCCGCCTGGCCGTCGTAGTGCTCCAGGTCCGGATCGAACGCCGCAGCCAGCGCGCCCAGCAGGGTCGACTTGCCCGCGCCGTTGCCGCCGAGGATCGCGATCCGGTCCCCGGCCGCGACGCTCAGCCGGTCGATGGTCAGCAGCGTGCGAGCATCGTCGGGCGTCTTCACGGTCAGGCCCGTGACCCGCAGGGCGACCTTCGCGTCGATCTCGCCGTCGGACAGCTCCAGTCGCCGGTCGCGCGACACATAGGCGGTGGTCCGGTCGGCCTCGATCCGGGCGATACGGGTCTCGATGGCGGCCTTGCGCTTGTTCAACTCCGGGTTCTTGACCGCCCAGACCTTGTAGCGGGCGGCGGCGGCCTCCAGCCGCTTTACCTCCTTCTCCTCGAGCTTGCGGTGGGCGGCGGCGGTCGCGTCGCGGCGCAGCAGCTCCGCGCGCGCAACCGAGAAGCGGGACTTGAACGCGTGAATGCCGTCCGACCGCAGGAACAGGGTGCGGTCGGTCACCCGGTTGAGGAATTCGCGGTCGTGGCTGACGATCAGCATCGGCAGATCGAACGCCGCCGTCAGCCAGGTCTCCAGAATGTTGATGTTGGCCAGATCCAGGTGATTGGTCGGCTCGTCGAGGATCAGGATGTCCGGCTCTTCCAGCCGCGCCGCGCCGGCGATCAGCAGCAGCCGCTGCCAGCCGCCTGACAGGTCGCCGAACCTCTGATCGGCGGTTTCGTACGACACCCCGATCTCGTCGAGCAGCACATCGATGCGCCAGTCGTCGTCGCCGGCGCCGATCTTTTCCAGCGACCGCCGCAACACCTCGCGCACGGTCAGGCTTGCGAAAGCCTCGGGCGTATCCTGCGGCAGGGCGCCGACGCGCAGGCCGCGGGACTTCAGCACCTGGCCCCTGTCCAGTTCGAGCGCGCCGGTCAGGCAGGCGATCAGGGTCGACTTGCCGGCCCCGTTCTCGCCGACCAGCGCCGTGCGGGCGTCGTCGAGCAGGAAGGACACGCCCTCGAACACGGGCTTGGCGCCGTGGTGAAAGCTGGCCTGATCCATGCCCAGTACGGCCTGACGCGGCGCCATGACGTTTGCGGTCCCCCTGCCCGGGAGAGTTAGATCATCAGGGGCGACCGGGAAACCCGGAGACCGGCGTCAGAGCGGCGCGCCGATGCCCGACTCGGCGCCGACCCGGCGATAGATCAGCGCCTCGGCGACATGGATCCGCCCGACGCTGGCGGCGCCCTCAAGGTCGGCGATGGTGCGCGCGAGGCGGATCGCCCGGGTCCAGCCGCGTGCGGTCAGGTGGCCGGCGTCGGCAGCCCGGGCCAGCAGGCTGCGCGCGGGGTCGTTGAGGTCGGCCGCCTTGCCGAGGAAGTCGCCGTCGGCCCGGGCGTTCAGCACCGGCGCGCTCTCGCCCAGCGCCAGCGACCGCTCGGCCTGCAGCGCGCGGGCCTGCGTCACCCGCGCGGCGACCTCGGCCGAGCCCTCCGCCGGCGGCGGCAGGGCCAGATCGGCGGCGGCCACCGGCGGCACATCGACCTGCAGGTCGATCCGGTCGATGAGCGGTCCGGACACCCGCCCCTGATAGTCGCGCTGGCAGCGCGGGGCCTTGCCGCACCAACCCTTGCCGGGCCCGCCATGGCCGCAGCGGCAGGGGTTCTGCGCCGCCACCAGCTGGACCCGCGCGGGGTAGCGGATATGGGCGTTGGCCCGGGCGACCATCACCTCGCCGGTTTCCAGCGGCGCGCGCAGGGAATCCAGCGCCTGGGCGCTGAACTCCGGCAGCTCGTCCAGAAACAGCACACCGTTGTGCGCCAACGACACTTCGCCGGGCTTGGCCTTCAGTCCCCCGCCGGTCAGGGCGGCCATGCTGGCCGAATGGTGCGGGCTGCGGAACGGCCGGGTGCGGGTCAGGGCACCGCGCGCGATCAGCCCCGCGACCGAATGGACCATCGAGGTTTCCAGCAACTCGGCGGCTGACAGCGGCGGCAGGATGCCGGGCAGGCGCTGCGCCAGCATCGACTTGCCGGACCCGGGCGGACCACAGAAAAGCAGGTTGTGCCCGCCCGCGGCGGCGATCTCGAGCGCTCGCTTGGCCTGGTCCTGCCCGCGCACGTCGCGCAGGTCGGGAACCTGGGCGCCGTCGAGCATGGGCCCGGCCTTCGGCTCGGACAGCATCTGGGTTCCGCGAAAGTGGTTGATCAGCCCGATCAGCGAGCGGGGCGCCAGCACGCGGGTCCCGCCGGCCCAGGCAGCTTCCGGTCCGCAGGCCTCCGGACAGATCAGCCCCAGGTCCATCGCGCCAGCCGCCACGGCGGCGGGCAGGGTCCCGGCGACGGGCGAAATCGAGCCGTCCAGCGACAACTCGCCGACCGCGGCCCAGCCGTTCAGGGCGTCCGGCGGGATCACCCCCATGGCGGCCATCACCGCCAGTGCGATCGGCAGATCGTAGTGGCTGCCCTCCTTGGGCAGGTCCGCCGGCGCCAGGTTCACGACGATCCGCTTGCCCGGCATGGCCAGGCCCAGACCGGTGAAGGCGCCGCGCACCCGCTCGCGGCTTTCGGCGACCGCCTTGTCGCCGAGACCGACCACGACCATGACCGCCTCGCCGCCGGTCAGCTGGACTTCGACATCCACGCGCCGGGCCTCGACGCCCTGAAACGCGACCGTGACGACCCGCGTGACCATGCCCCCTCCGCGCTACAGCTGCTGTGACTTATCCACAGACTCAACCATGGCGGGTGGACCGGATCAAGAACAAAAATGGAACCAAGGCGGAAACTGAAATGATTCAGTCGCCTACCCGACATAACTCACTCACCGCGTCGGATCGCCTCGATGCGGTCGAACAGGGCGGCCGCCGCATCGGCACCGCCGAAGCGCTTGAGCTGCTGGGCGCCGGTCGGGGAGGTGACGTTGATCTCGGTCAGATAGTCGCCGATCACGTCGATGCCGACGAACAGCAGACCCCGCCGCTTCAGCTCCGGAGCAATGATCGCGCAGAGCTCCAGATCGCGTGCGGTCAGCTCGACGGCCGCGGCCCGGCCGCCCCGCGCGAGATTGGAGCGCACCTGGCCCTCCGCCGGAATGCGGTTGATCGCCCCGACGGGCTCGCCGTCGACCAGCAGGATGCGCTTGTCGCCCTTGCTGACGGCGGGAATGAATTTCTGCGCGATGACCTGGTCGCGGCCTATCAGGGCGTGCAGTTCCAGCAGCGCGTCGAGATTGGGGTCGTCGGCCTTCAGCCGCACCACGCCGGAACCGCCGCCGCCGTGCAGGGGCTTCAGCACCATGTCGCCGTGCCGCTCGCGGAAATCATAGATCGCCTCGACGTCGCTGGTGATCAGGGTCGGCGGCTGGACGCCCGGGAAATCGGTGACGAACAGCTTCTCCGGCGCATTCCGCACCTCGGTCGGGTTGTTCACCACCAGGGTCTTCGGATGGACCTTGTCGAGGAAGTGGGTGGCGGTGATGTAGGCCATGTCGAACGGCGGATCCTGGCGCATCAAGACAACGTCGACGTCGTCGATCATGTCGACGACGCGGGTCTCGCCGAAGGTCACATGGTCGCCCTTGACCGCCTGCACCGTCACAGGACGGCCGCGCGCCGTGACCCGGCCCTCTTCCAGCGACAGCTTGTCCGGGGTGTAGACGAACAGGGAATGCCCCCGGCTCTGGGCCTCCATCATCATCATGAAGGTGGAGTCGGTCTCGATGTTGATCCGCTCGATCGGATCCATCTGTACGGCGACCTTCAGTGACATGGGGGCTCCTGGGCCTGGCGATGATGGCGAACGCTACATAGCGACGGTATCGCTCGGGCGGGAGGGGGCGAGCGTGTTTCGGGCTCAATCGACATACGCCAATTTCTCTCCCCGTCATGGCCCGACTTGTTCGGGCCACCCAAGCGCGGAGAGGCATGAGGTTGTCGGAGATGCCGCCGCTTCCCTTGCCGGAACGGTGTTCATGGGTGGCCCGAACAAGTCGGGCCATGACGGATGTAGTGGATGGCTCCGGCGGTCATCCAGCCTGTGCGGCGGATAGGACACCGCCGTCACCGTCAGTTCAGCCTCATCCGCACGCGTTCGCGCGCCGCTCGGGCGGCCAGCGCCGCGCCGCCGTCGAGAATCTGCGCCTGCCCCAGCGCCTGTAGCGCGCCGGCGAGGGCGCCCTGGCCCTCCCGGGCCGCGGCGACGTCCAGCCAGGGGCGATGGTCGGACGGATTGAGCAGGGCGCGGCGCAGGGCCGAGCGTTCCGCGCGAGGCCAGTCGCGGGCCGCCTGGGCGCGGGCGAAGATGTTGTTCTGTAGCCGGATCAGCACCGCCCGGTCGCTCATCGGCGCCATCAGCGCCTCCAGCCGGCCGGCCACGTCGGGGGTCAGGCCCGCGCGCAGGGCGCGTCGGGAGAGCTCCGACGGCAACACCACCCGGCCCTCGCTGAACGGGTCCAGCGCCATGGGTCCCTCGCGGGTCTCGATCCGCAGCAGGAAGTGGCCGGGAAAATCGACGCCCCGGACGTCCAGGTCGCAGCGTCGCGCCGCGTGCAGGTAGAAGACTCCGATCGAGACCGGGATACCCTTGCGCCGCTCGGCGACTGCGATGACGTCGGCGTTGTCCGGATGGTCGTAGGTCATCAGGTCGCCCTGCAAGCGCAGGTCGCCGGCCATGGATTCGGCGATGGCCTCTTCCGGCGATTCGGTCTCGAGGCGCGCCGCCAGCCGGGCTGCGCCTTCATCCGCCACCGCACGGGCGGCGTCTGCGTCGCGATCGGGATCCTCGTGGACGGCGCAGGCGAGCGCGGCCTCGAACAGCGGGAAGGCCTCGTCGGCCACCAGCCCTGCTTCCGTCAGAAACGCCTCTGCGTCCTCGCGCGTCATGATCCCCTAACGCCTCAACCGCCCTTCCAGGCGTCCGGAATATGAAGCGGCAGGCGGCCGGGGGCGAGGGCGATCAGGTCGAGGCGGATGGTCGCGCCCTTCAGGGCCGGCCTGCCGGCCGCGACCGCCGCCGCCGCGCGCCTCAGCCGGGCCCGCTGCTCTGGCAGCACGGCCTCCAGCGCGTTCTCCCGCGTGGCCCGGCGCTTGACCTCGACGACGGCCAGAATGCCGCCCTTAACGGCCAGCAGGTCGATCTCGCCCTGCGGCGAGGCCAGCCGGAAGCCGAGGACACGATACCCCTTGAGCATCAGCAGCAGGGCCGCCAGCACCTCCCCGCGCCGGCCGCTTTGCCTGGCCAGCCCGCCGCGACGGCTGCGGGCGCTGGTCACCGGCCGTCCTTCAGCGCCATGGCGCGCCGGTAGAGGTCGCGCCGGTTCAGACCCAGCGCCTTGGCCACTTCCGACGCGGCCTCGCCGGGCGGCAGGCGAGTCAGGGCCTCGCTCAGGGCCGAGTCGGCGTCCTCCGCGGTCGAGGCCTGTTGCTCGCCGGGGCCGACAAGGACGACGATCTCGCCCTTGGGGCTGTCCAGCCGGGGATCCTCGGCCAGCGCCGACAGGGGGCCGCGCACAGTAGTCTCGAACAGCTTGGTCAGTTCCCGCGCCACCGCCGCCTCGCGGTCGCCGAACACGGCGGCCATGTCCGTCAGGCTGGCGCGCAGACGGGGGCCGCTCTCGTAGAAGATCAGCGTCGCCGGCACATTGGCGACCTCTGCCAGAAAGGTCTGCCGCGCGCCGCTCTTGGGGGGCGGAAACCCGGCGAACAGGAAGCGGTCGGTCGGCAGGCCCGCCAGGGTCAGGGCCGCCAGCGCCGCCGAGGGGCCCGGGATCGGGAAGACCCGGTGTCCCACGGCGATCACCTCCTTCACCAGCCGGAAGCCCGGATCGGAGACCAGCGGGGTGCCGGCGTCGGACACCTGGGCGACACTTTGGCCGGCCTCGAGCGCCGCCATGATCTTCGGCCGGGCGCGCTCGGCGGCGTGCTCGTCATAGCGCAGCATGGTCTTGGACAGACCGTAGGCGGCCAGCAGCTTGCCGGTCACCCGCGTGTCTTCCGCCAGCAGCAGGTCACAGCCCGAGAGCACATCCAGCGCCCGCAGGGTGATGTCCCGCAGATTGCCGATCGGCGTGGCCACCACATAGAGTCCGGGCTCCAGCGGGACGTCCGACAGCGACGGCGGGGGCGGATGGCGTGACAAGGCGGACTCCGGTTCGCGGCGAGAGCGCCTTGCCCGCCCGCGTCCGTCAAGGGATAGAAGGGTGACCGCCGCAAAGGAAGCGCCTGTGAACAAGCTGATCCTCTGGCTCGTACTGATCGCCGTCTCCGTCGTGGGCGCGCTGGCCGCCTGGTGGTGGCTCGAGGTGCGGTGGCGACCGAAGTCCGTCACGAAGCACCAGGCCGAGATCGCGAAGATCCTCGACGAGGCCGGCTGGGTCTCGCCGCGGCAGACCGGACCCAAACTCTACATGATCGCGTTCCGCTCCTGCCCCGACTGCGTGCGGCTGAAGGCCGAGATGTTTCCCAGGCTGCACAAGGCCGGGGTCGACACGCGGGTGATCGTGATCGCCCGGCGCGACCTCAACGGCGCCGCCAAGTCGACCCCCGCCGAACGGACCACCGTGGCGGAACTGTGGATCAACCGCAGCTGGGCCCTGATGGAACGGTGGGACGGCGCGCCGCTCGAGACCTGGACGGCCGAGGGCATTCCGCCGGCCGATGGCGACATCGCGCGCACGGCGGTGATCAACGCCGGCCGCGACGTCGTCGACCGGCTGCGGCCGTTGCTGGCGAGCAACGGCGTGAAGGTCGGCGACCAGGGTGTCCGCTATCCGACCCTGGTCTGGTGGACGGCCGACGGCGTCATGCGCAGCTGCGCCTGCGAGGAGCCCCGGACCTATCGCGCCGTGCTCCGCGAACTGGGCGCGGACTGACTGCTACAGCGGCGCGAACTTCGCCGTGAAGTGACGCATGGCCGACGGCTGCCAAGTGATCTTCATGCCGCGCAGGCTGTCCTTGCGTGCGGCGATCTCCTCGAACACCTCGACGATGTAGTCGGCGTGGCTCTGGGTGTAGACGCGGCGGGGAAAGGCCATCCGGACCAGATCCATCGGCGCCTCGACCTCGGTCCCGTCGGGCCTCAGGCCGAACATCACCGTGCCGATCTCGCAGGAGCGGATGCCGCCCTCGACATACATCGCCACCGCCAGGGACTGGCCCGGATACTGCGACGGCGGAATGTGAGAGAGCATGGTGCGGGCGTCGATGAACACCGCGTGGCCGCCGGTCGGCCGCACCGTCGGCACCCCCATCGCCTCCAGCCGCTCGCCGATATAGGCCATGCTGCGCAGGCGGTAGCGCAGGTAGTCCTCGTCGATGATCTCGGTCAGCCCCTGGGCGATGGCGTCCAGGTCGCGGCCGGCGAGACCCCCGTAGGTCGGGAAACCCTCGGTCAGGATCAGCCGGTTGCGCGCCGCCTGGGCCAGCTCGTCGTCGTTCAGCGCCAGCCAGCCGCCGATGTTGGCGAAGGCGTCCTTCTTGGCCGACATGGTCATGCCGTCGGCCATGGCGAACATGTCGCGCACGATCTCCTTCACCGAGCGGCCCTCCTGGCCGGCCTCGCGGGTCTTGATGAAGTAGGCGTTCTCGGCGAAGCGGCAGCCGTCGATGATGAACGGCTTCTTGTGGGCATGGGCGATGCGCGCCACCGAGCGGATATTGGCCAGGCTGACCGGCTGGCCGCCGCCGGCGTTGTTGGTCACCGTCAGCATGACGCAGGGCACGGCGTCGCCATACTCGACCAGGAAGGCCTGCAGCCGCTCCAGGTCCATGTTGCCCTTGAAGGGATGCAGGCTGGTCGGGTCCAGGCCCTCGGCGATGACCAGGTCGTGGCCCTCCGCGCCGGTGGCCTCGATGTTGCCGCGGGTGGTGTCGAAGTGGGTGTTGGAGGGGATGAACTTCCCCGCCCCGCCGAGGATCGAGAACAGGATCGCCTCGGCCGCCCGGCCCTGGTGGGTCGGGATGACGTGCTTGAACGGCATCAACTCCTTCACCGCCGCCTCGAAGCGGAAGAAGGACGGGCTGCCGGCGTAGCTCTCGTCGCCGCTCATCAGGGCCGCCTGCTGTTTTGCGCTCATGGCCGAGGTGCCGCTGTCGGTCAAAAGGTCGATCAGCACGTCCTCCGAATGCAGGGCGAACAGGTTGTAGTCGGCCCTGGCGATCAGTTTCAGCCGTTCTTCCCGCGTGGTCATGCGGATGGGTTCGACCGCCTTGATGCGGAAGGGCTCAATGATGGTGCGCATGGATCACTCGATGTTCGTTGAAGCGCGAAGCTCGCCGCGCTAACCGCTTTGGCGATGCCTTTATCCGTCCGCGCCGCCTATCGCGAGCGTCTTTCCCGGGGCGATATCAAGCCCGATGCGGCGCAGGAGCAGGCGCTGGGCGCCCTGTCGCGCCTGGAGGGCGACCTCAACGCCTTGTCGGAGCCGGGGTTCTCGTCGCTGTTCCGCAGGCCGAAGGGCGCGCGCGGCGTCTACCTCTGGGGTCCGGTGGGCCGGGGCAAGTCCATGCTGATGGACCTGTTCTTCGATTCCGCCCCGGTGACGAAGAAGCGCCGCACGCATTTCCATGTGTTCATGGCCGAGGTGCACGGCCACATCGACGCCTGGCGCAAGGGCGACGTCGCGGCCCGCAAGGCCCGCTTCGGCCAGACGAAAGGTGACGATCCGATCCAGCCCACCGCCGAACTGATCGCCGAGGATGCGCGGCTGCTCTGTTTCGACGAGTTCCAGGTCACCGACATCGCCGACGCGATGATTCTCGGCCGGCTGTTCGAGGCGCTCTTTGCCCAGGGCGTGACCCTGGTGGCCACCTCCAACCGGCCGCCGGACGACCTTTACCGGGATGGCCTCAACCGCCAGCTCTTCATCCCCTTCATCGCCATGCTCAAGGCGCGGCTGGAGGTGGTCGGGGTGCGCGGCCCGGTGGACTTCCGTCTCGACCGCCTGCGCGGCGCCCGCACCTGGCTGGCGCCGGACGACGCGGCGTGCACGGCGGAATTCGACCGGCTGTGGGCCGATATGCTGGGTGGCGCGCCCGAGACCGGCGCGACGCTGGAGGTGCTCGGCCGGCGGCTGCATCTGCCCCGGGCCAGCGGCGGCCTGCTGCGGGCCGGCTTTCCCAGCCTGTGCGAACACGCGCTCGGGCCGCAGGACTACCTGGCCATCGCCGGCCGCTTCCACACGGTGTTCCTGGAGGACATTCCGCGACTCACCCCGGCCCGGCGGGACGCGGCCAAACGCTTCAACACCCTGATCGACGCCCTCTACGAGGCCCAGGCCAAGCTGGTCGGGCTGGCGGCGGTCGAACCCGAAGACCTCTATCCGCAGGGCGACGGATCGTTCGAGTTCGAGCGCACCGTCTCGCGCCTGCAGGAAATGCGTTCGACCGACTGGCTCGAACGGGTAAGGGACTGATCGACACACAACGGGAGGAGAGACACATGTTTTCGCACATCATGGTCGGAACCAGCGACCTGCAGAAGGCCAAGACCTTCTATGACGCCGTGCTCGGCACGCTCGGCGTGCCGCCGTCCTTCATGGACGGCCACCGCATGTTCTACATGGCCAACGGCGGCGTCTTCGGCGTGTCCGAGCCGATCAACGGCGAGCCGGCCTGCCACGCCAACGGCGGCACCATCGGCTTTGTCTGCAGCTCGCCAGAACAGGCCGACGCCTGGCACGCGGCCGGCGTCGCCAACGGCGGGACCACCTGCGAGGATCCTCCGGGCGTCCGCGAAGGCGGCATGGGCAAGATGTACCTCGCCTACCTGCGCGACCCGGACGGCAACAAGCTCTGCGGCATCCACCGGATGGGCTGACCGCCCGCCCGGTCGCTGACCGGGCTCCAGGGGGCGTCTACGGCGGATGGGGTCTGAAAAGGCCCCGCTCGCGTTGACACCCCCTGTTCCCGGCGTAAATAGCCCTGCTGCTCGCAACCGTCGGGAACCAAATGACCGAAGCCTCGTCAGGGGTCCGTGAAAGGCCCACCTCGCCGCACCTCCAGGTGTGGCGCTGGCATGTGACCATGCTGGGCTCCATTCTGCATCGCGCCTGCCTGATGGGCCTCTTCGTCGGCGCGCTGATTCTCGTCGGCTGGGCGGTCGCCCTGGCCTCGGGCCACCAGGCCTACGCCGCCTACACGGCGCTGCTGGCGTCCTGGCCGGGTAGGCTGGTGCTGCTGGGCCTGACCTTCGCCCTGTTCTTCCTGGCGGCCAGCAACCTGCGCCACCTGATGTGGGACACCGGCCGCGGCTTCCAGCCGAAGACGGCCGACATGATCACCATCGCCGGCATCGTCTTCGCCCTGGTGGCCACCGCGGTGGTCTGGCTGATCGCCGCCCAGACCGGAGGCCTGTCATGAGCGCGAAGGCCGGTTTCCGTACTCCCCTGTCCCGCGCCCGCGGCCTTGGCTCGGCCAAGCACGGCGTGGGCCACTTCATCGCCGACCGGGTCTCGGGTCTGGCCCTGATCCCGCTGTCGATCTGGGCGGCCTATGGCGGCCTCAAGCTGGCGGCCGGCGGCTACGGGATGGCCGTCGAATGGCTGGCCCATCCGATCAATGCGGTGCTGCTCAGCCTGTTCATCGCGGTCGGCTTCGTGCACCTGCGCCTGGCGATCCAGGTGATCATCGAAGACTACATCGAGGGTTTCGTGGCCAAGTCCGCGGCGCTCATCGCCAACTATCTCGTCTGCGTCCTCGGCGCCGCTCTGGGGGTCTTCGCCATCCTCAAGGTGGCCCTCCTCGGAGCCTTCTGATGCCGGCCTATGAATTCATCGACCACCGCTTCGACGTCGTGGTGGTGGGGGCCGGGGGATCAGGCCTTCGCGCCGCCGTCGGCTGCGCCCAGGCCGGCCTGAAGACCGCCTGCATCACCAAGGTGTTCCCGACCCGCAGCCACACCGTGGCGGCCCAGGGCGGCATCTCCGCCAGCCTCGGCAACATGGGCGAGGACGACTGGCGCTGGCATATGTACGACACCGTCAAGGGGTCGGACTGGCTGGGCGACCAGGACGCCATCGAATACCTGACGCGCAATGCGCCGGCCGCCGTCTATGAGCTCGAGCACTGGGGCGTGCCCTTCTCGCGGACGCCGGAAGGCAAGATCTACCAGCGCGCCTTCGGCGGCATGACCAAGAACTACGGCGAGGCCCCGATCCAGCGCACCTGCGCGGCGGCCGACCGCACCGGCCACGCCATGCTGCACACCATGTACGGCCAGGCTCTCAGCAAGGACGTCGAGTTCTTCATCGAGTACTTCGCCCTCGATCTGATCATGGAAGAGGGCGTCTGCGTCGGCGTCACCGCCTGGAAGCTGGACGACGGCACCCTGCACCGGTTCCAGGCCCAGAAGACCGTGCTGGCCACCGGCGGCTACGGCCGCGCCTATCTGTCGGCGACCAGCGCCCACACCTGCACGGGCGACGGCGGCGGCATGGCCCTGCGCGCCGGTCTGCCGCTGCAGGACATGGAGTTCGTCCAGTTCCACCCGACCGGCATCTTCCCGGCCGGCTGCCTGATCACCGAAGGGGCCCGGGGCGAGGGCGGCTACCTGACCAATTCCGAGGGCGAGCGGTTCATGGAGCGCTATGCGCCGTCCGTGAAGGACCTGGCCCCGCGCGACATGGTCAGCCGCGCCATGACCATCGAGATCCGTGAAGGCCGCGGGGTGGGTCCCAACAAGGACCACATCCACCTGCACCTGAACCATCTGGATCCGGCGGTGCTGCACGAGCGACTGCCCGGCATTTCCGAGACGGCCAAGGTGTTCGCCGGCGTCGACGTGACCAAGGCGCCGATCCCGGTGCTGCCGACGGTCCACTACAACATGGGCGGCCTGCAGACGAACTATCACGGCGAGGTCGTGACCAAGACCGGCGACAACGCCGACACCATCGTGCCCGGCCTGATGGCCGTCGGCGAGGCGGCCTGCGTTTCGGTGCACGGGGCCAACCGCCTCGGCTCCAACAGCCTGATCGACCTGGTGGTGTTCGGCCGCGCCGTCGGCCTGCGCTGCGCCGAGCAGCTGACGCCGGGCGCGACCCAGCCGGAGCTCAAGGCCGGCATGACCGACGCCCACCTCGCCCGCTTCGACCGCTTCCGCAACGCCGCTGGCGGCCGTCCGACGGCCGACCTGCGGCTGGAGATGCAGCGCGCCATGCAGGAAGACGCCGCTGTCTTCCGCACCGGCGAGTCGCTCAAGAGCGGCGTGGATCGCGTCAACGCGGTCGTCGCCGCCCGCAAGGACATCGGCGTCAGCGATCGCGGCCTGGTCTGGAACAGCGACCTGATGGAGACGCTGGAGTTCGACAACCTGGTCTGCCAGGCGGCCGTCACCGTCGCCGGCGCGCTGAACCGCACCGAAAGCCGCGGCGCCCACGCTCGCGAGGACTTCCCCGATCGCAACGACGGCGAATGGATGAAGCACACGCTGGCCTGGTTCGACGACGCCACCGGCAAGGTGAAGATCGATTACCGCCCGGTGCACAGCTACACGATGTCCAAGGACATCGACTACATCCCGCCCAAGGCGCGGGTGTACTAGGCTTCGCATCACCTCTGGTCGGGGAAAGGCGACCGCTGCCGGCGGTCGCCTTTCTCACGTCTCGCATCTCGTTTCTCCACCGTCCCTGCACACGCCACCGCCAACCTGATGCTCCGCGACGGGGCCTCAGCGCGAAGGCTCTTGCGCCCATCATCGATGTGTGTGAACAATCGCTCACATTCTGGACGGAGACGCTCCGATGCCTTCTGGCCCTGACGACCAACCTTTCATTTCCCCGACGATGCCATCGCGATTGCCACGGCCGAGGTCGGCCGACTGGGGCGGCAAGGCGCTGCTGGTCTGCGCCCTGGCCCTCTTGATGACGATCCCGGGCCTGTTCGTCTGGGCCCTGATCAAGGACCGGTCGGACCGGTCGGAAGGTGTCGTCCACGAAGTCTCGCAGCTGCAGGGCGGCGCCCAGCAGATCACCGGCCCGCTGCTGGTCGCCCCCTGGACCGTTACCCCCACCACCAAGGACGGCGAGGTGCTCACCGGCTGGTATCTGGTGTCGCCCGACACCGGCGCGGCCGACGTGAAGGTCAAGACGGGCACGCTGCGGCGGGGCATCTTCGATGTGCCGACCTACAAGGCCACGGCCAGCCTCACCGCCGGCTTCAGCAAGCTCAAGCCGGTGCAGGGCCTGCCGACCGGGGCGGTGATCGACTGGAGCCGGGCGCAGATCGTGCTGGGCTTCTCCGACCTGCGCGGCGCCCAGACCGACGTCGTCGCGACCCTGACCACCCCCGCCGGCGATACGCGGCTGGAGTTCACCCCCGCCTCGGACGTGCGGCTGGGCCGGCCGATGACGCCGCCTGACAGCGACGGCCGGGCCCGGCCGGACGAGGACCTCGGTGATTACGGCCTGGTCTCGACCCCGGCCGCGCCGCTGCTGGCGGCGATCGAGGGCGGGACGATCCGCACCACCCTGACCATGTCCGGCGCCCAGAGGCTCAGCGTCGTGCCGTTCGCCAAGTCGACAAAGGTCGTGATCAACGGCGACTGGCCCGCGCCGCGGTTCGACGGCGGCTTCCTGCCGACGAAGCGCGACACCACCGCGGACAAGTTCAGCGCCGACTGGTCGGTGCCGTTCATCGCCCGCGGCCTGCCCGACCGCGGCTCGACCTCCGTCCTGTCGCTCGGCGAACTGGGCCAGCGCGATCTCGGCGTCAGCTTCGTGCGGACCAACAACCCCTACCAGAACGTCATGCGCGCGCTGAAATACGCGGTGATGTTCATCGGCCTGGTGTTCCTGACCTTCTTTGTCTTCGAGGCCCTGTCCGGCAGCCGGCTGCACCCGGCGCAGTACGTCCTGATCGGCCTGGCGCAGATGGTCTTCTACCTGCTGCTGCTCAGCCTCTCGGAATACATCGGCTTCGACGCCGGCTTCGCGATCGCGGCGGTGGCGACGGTGCTGCTGATCGGCCTCTATGCCGGGGCGGCGTTCAAGGCGACCCGCTACCGGATCCAGGCGCTGGTCGTGTTCAGCACCGTTTACGGCCTGATCTACCTCCTGATGCGGCTCGAGGACTTCGCCCTGCTGGCCGGTTCGATCGCCGCCTTCGTCGGTCTGACGGCCGGGATGTGGCTCACGCGGAACATCGAATGGTACGGCGGACGGGCCGATACGACGCCTCCGGCGCCGCCTGCGGGTAACTAGGTTGGGCGCGGGCGCCTGTCCTGCGTGGACAGGCGCCCCGCTGCGCCTTAGATGGAACCCAATCGTTCCTAGAAGTGTGATGCAGCGGCATGGTTCAACTCGCGCTCCCCAAGAACTCCCGGGTCGGCAAGGGCCGTCACTACCCCGCGCCCAAGGGGGCGAAGCGGGTCAAGACGTTCCGCATCTATCGCTACGATCCGGAAGGGTCGGAGAATCCGCGCTGGGACACCTATGACGTCGACGTCGACGCCTGCGGCCCGATGCTGCTGGACGTGCTCATCCACATCAAGAGCACGGTCGACCCGACCCTGACCTTCCGCCGGTCCTGCCGCGAAGGCGTCTGCGGCTCCTGCGCGATGAACATCGGCGGCCGCAACACGCTCGCCTGCACCCACGGCTGGGAAGACACGCCGGGCAATGAAATCCAGATCTCGCCGCTGCCGAGCCAGCCGGTGGTCAAGGACCTAGTCCCCGATCTGACCCTGTTCTACGCCCAGTACGCCTCGATCGAGCCCTGGCTGCACACCGAGACCCCCGAGCCGCGCACCGAGTGGAAGCAGTCGGTCGAGGACCGCTCCAAGCTGGACGGCCTCTACGAGTGCATCCTCTGCGCCTGCTGCTCGACCTCCTGCCCCAGCTACTGGTGGAACGGCGAGAAGTACCTCGGCCCGGCCACGCTGCTGCACGCCTACCGCTGGCTGATCGACAGCCGTGACGAGGCCACCGGCGCCCGGCTCGACGCGCTTGAGGATCCCTTCAAGCTCTATCGCTGCCACACCATCATGAATTGCGCCCAGGTATGCCCCAAGGGCCTGAACCCGGCCAAGGCCATCGCCGAGATCAAGAAGCTGATGGTGGAGCGGGTGGCTTAGGCCAATCTCAGGCCGCAGTGGTCCGCGAAGTGCCGGAAGTCGCTGTCGAGGGTGAGCAGCGGAACGTCGGCGTCGATGCAACACTGTGCAATCAAGGCATCGACCATGCGGGCCTTCAGCCGTTTGGCCAACAGTTTGCGCCGCGCTCTGCCGGCGCGATCCCAGAAGCCATCCGCCAGGGCGAGCATCGGCGCGTCATTAAGCAGCTTGTCCAGCAAGGCATGGCTGGCCGCCCCAGACCGCAATTCCGCGACGACCGGTGGGGGCAACCAAAGCGTCTGATTGTCGAGGGCTCCGGCAAGCCGCGCAACGCGCTCGTCCGGCTCGTTCTTCAGATATCCGATGATGCTGGACGTATCGGCCGCAATCACCTGTCGCCGCCGTAGTCCTTGTCCTCTCGCGAGGCGTCAATGTCGAAGTCGAAGTCGATCTTGCCCCGCAACGCCAGCATGCCCTTGTAGAAGCGGGCGTGGGCGATCTTCTGAAGGCCGATGCGAAGGGTCTCCGAGATGCCCACGCCCGTCTCCTCCTGAGCTGAAGCCAGCAGCTCCGCGGGAACGAAGGCGGTGATTTTCTTCATCTCGGTCATCCAATGAGTATGCCATAGTTCATATATGGCGACAAATACTGGCATCGGATGGCGAACCTGGTCCCTCGCCGCCCTCGTCTGGGGCGCGGCGGAGGGATTCCTGTTCTTCATCATTCCCGACGTGCTGATCAGCTACGTCGCGCTGAAGCACGGTCTGAGGGCCGCCGTCGTCGCCTGCCTGCTGGCGGCCATCGGCGCGGGGGTCGGCGGGGCGGCGATGTACGGCTGGAGCGCCCGCGATCCACAGGCCGCCCTTGGCGCGGTCGCGGCCGTGCCGGCGGTGTCGACACCGATGATCGTCCACGCCAGCGTCGAGATGGATCGCCGGGGCTGGTTCAACGCCGCCCTGGAGGGGCCGCTGAGCAGCACGCCCTACAAGGTCTACGCCCTGCTGGCTCCGTCGAAGGGCGCGAGCCTGCCGGCCTTTGCGCTCGGGGCCCTGCCGGTCCGGCTGCCCCGGTTCCTGCTCTCGGCCCTCGCCTTCGCGGCGATCCGGCGGCTGGTCGCGGAACGAATTGACGCCCGCTGGCTCATGTCGGGCTTCACGGCGGGGTGGGTGCTCTTCTATGTGTGGTTCTGGGCCACCCATCCGGGCTAAGGCCCTTGCAAAAAGTTGACGCGGGCGTCATTTTCCCGCGCGATCCTGGGGGAGGGCGGCTTGGCCGATCCGAAGGCGAAGGTGGTGATTCTGGGCGCGGGCCACGCAGGTGGTTCGGCGGCCGCTTTCCTGCGCCAGTACGGCCACGAAGGCCCGATCGTGCTGATCGGCGATGAGCCCATCGCACCCTACCAGCGGCCGCCGCTCTCCAAGGCCTGGCTCAAGGGTGAGGCCGACGCGTCCAGCCTCGCGCTCAAGGACAGCGCCTGGTACGCCGAGAACGACTGCGACCTGCGGCTGGGCGTCACCGCCGTTTCGATCGACCGGGCCGCAAAGACCGTCCGGCTGTCGGCCGGCGAGGCGGTCGCCTACGACTACCTGATCATCGCCACCGGCGCCCGGGCGCGGAAGCTGCCGATCCCGGGGGCGGATCTGGACGGCGTGCTCGAGCTGCGCACCGCCGCCGACGCCGAACAGCTGAAGGCCGCCCTCGGTCCGGGCAAGCGGCTGGCGATCATCGGCGGCGGCTATATCGGCCTGGAAGCGGCCGCCTCGGCCCGCGCGCTCGGCGCGTCGGCCCTGATCATCGAGCGCGAGCCGCGCATCCTCGCCCGCGTCGCCTGCGAGGAGTTGTCGACCTTCTTCCAGGACTATCACCAGGCCAAAGGGGTCCGTTTCGAACTGTCCGCCGGCGTCGATGCGCTCGAGGGCGAGAACGGCAAGGTGCGCCGCGTGCGCCTGTCGGACGGGCAGCGGGTCGACTGCGACGCTGTGCTGGTCGGCGTCGGCGCCCTGCCCAACGAGGAGCTCGCCCGGGATTCCGGCCTCGACTGCGCCAACGGCATCGTCGTCGATCTGCAGGCCCGCACCGCGGATCCCTCGGTCTTCGCCATCGGCGACGTGACCCACCGGCCCCTGCCGCTCTATGAGCGCCAGTTCCGCCTGGAGAGCGTGCCCAACGCCCTGGAACAGGCCAAGCAGGTCGCCAGCGCCATCACCGGCCACACCCCTCCGAACCCGGAAGCGCCGTGGTTCTGGTCCGACCAGTATGATCTCAAGCTGCAGATCGCCGGCATCCCGTTCGACGCCGACAGCCGCATCATCCGCGGCGACCGGGCCGCGGCGAAGTTCGCCATCTTCCATCTGAAGGGCGACCAGGTGCAGGCGGTCGAGGCGGTCAACGCCGCGCCGGAATTCATGATGGGCAAGATGCTCATCCTCAACCGCAAGCCTGTCTCACGCGAGAGGCTTGCGGATTCGTCCATTTCCATGAAAGAGGTCGCCGCCTGATAAGGGTCGGGACCACGAAGAAGAGGCGTCAGGGAGCGTATGGCCAAGATCACCTACATTGAGCACGACGGCACCGAACATACGGTCGACGTGAAGACCGGCCTGTCCGTCATGGAAGGGGCGATCAAGAACAACATCCCCGGCATCGACGCCGACTGCGGCGGCGCCTGCGCCTGCGCGACCTGCCACGTCTATGTCGACGAAGCCTGGTCGTCGAAGACCGGCGAGAAGTCGGCCATGGAGGAGTCGATGCTCGACTTCGCCGAGAACGTCGAACCCTCCAGCCGCCTGTCCTGCCAGATCAAGGTCACCGACGACCTCGAAGGCCTGGTCATCCGCATGCCGGAAAGCCAGCACTAAGGCTCGCAGCTTCGCCGCTCGCGAGGCGGGCGGCGAAGACCTTTTCCCGATCTGTCCCACGTCTCATGTCTCGTGATCCTCTTGGGGATCAACGGGATACGAGATGTGAGACGCTTTTGCGCCTCATGCCTCCGCGCGGGCTTAAACTCCTTCCTGTCTGAAACCGCAGCCGCCCGCCCGCCCTGAGAGAGGGGAAGGCGGGAAGGGAGGAGCTATGTCCGAGGCCAGCCTCGAACCCGAAATCGCCGATGATTGGCAAACGAAGGCGGATGCCCTGGAGGCCAGGGAAGTCTGGGCCTTCGAGGAGGCGGAACGCCGGGAGGAAGCCGCCGAGATCGCCCGGCGCAAGCGGATGCTCGGCGACAATCTGAGACCGATGGATGTGGAGAGCTTCCTGCGGCTCGACCTGCCGAAGCGCGACTGCCTGCTTGATCCGGTGTTTCCCGAACGGGGCCTCGCGATGCTCTACGCCCCCCGGGGGGTGGGCAAGACCTGGGCGGTGCTGGCGATCGGGCTGGCGGTGGCCACGGGCGGCGATTTCCTGCGTTGGCGCTGCCCCAATCCGCGGCGGGTGCTCTATCTCGACGGCGAGATGCGCGCCGAGGACCTGCAGCATCGCCTGTCGCTGCTCACCGGGGCGATGAACGCCGAGCCGGCGCCCGGCTTCTTCCGTATCGCCTGCGCCGATGTGATCGAGGCCGGAATCCCCGATCTCGCCACGCTCGAAGGTCAGGCGGAACTGGAGGTGCTGATGACCGACACCGACCTGGTGATCCTCGACAACCTCTCCGCCCTGGCCAAGGGCGACGAGAATGAACAGAAGCGCTGGGCCCCGTTGCAGGACTGGTGCCTGGCCCAGCGCCGGGCCGGACGGTCGGTGCTGATGGTCCACCACGCCGGCAAGAGCGGCCAGCAACGCGGCACCAGCCGGCGGGAGGATGCGCTCGATCTGGTCATCGCCCTGCGGCGGCCGGAGGGGGCCAATCCCGCTGAAGGCGCGAGGATACAGGTCACGGTGGAGAAATGCCGGGGCGCATCGGGAGAGGCGCTGGAGCCGTTCGAGGCCCGGCTGGAAGCCGTCGGCGGCATGGCCATGTGGAGTTGGCGAGCCCTTGAGCCGGCGGGGCCGGACGACCGGTTCGACGGACGGCGGGCTGACGAGGCGCTGCACGCGGCGGCCAGGGCGGCCCTGCTGGAGGGTGAGACGATCGTCGGCGCGGCGTCGGCGTCCGGTCTGTCGCGGGCGACGGTCGGGCGCATCCGGCAGGCCCTGGTCGCGGAAGGCCGTCTGGCCGGCGGCGGCGAGGAGGACGTCTCGCTTCTCACATATCAGCAGGCGTCACAGGGAGGGTGAGACATGAGACATGAGACGGACGACGCCGATCCGCCCGACCGGACCAGCGACGGCGGGGTCAGCGGGATGATCGACCGGCCCTTCGTGGTCCGGACCGACCGCGAGCATCTGGCGGCCCTCATCGCCGCCGTCCGCGGCCAGGTGCGCAACGGGTTGCCGAGGCTGGAGCGGTCCGTGCGCGCCCTGCATCGCGGCGCGGCCCTCGAACAGGCGGCCGAGCTGCGACGGGCGCTGTGGATGGCGGCCGACGAGGCGGCGTTCCGGGCGGGACTGGAGCGGGAGGACGAGCCGGGGGCGGAAGCGCCGCCGGCGGGGACGCGGTGGGCGTGGTGAGGGGGCGGTGGCTGGAAATCGTCCATCTGTCAGCCTTCAGGCTTGAAGGGGCAGTTAGGCTGAGGTTAACCTCCCCAAAGCACAAAGGCCTCTCGGGGTGGAACCCGAAAGGCCTTTGATCCAAGACCCGCCCTTATGGAAGGGGCGGCGGGGTTGCAGGGGAGTGCATCGTCCTCGGACGGCACATCTTGTGGGCGACGCGCCCCCTGACTACTTCCTATTGGACATTCAGGGCTAACGACTCGTCAACGGGGAGAAACGCCTCGGGCGGGACTTTTTCGTGAACAAACTGTTGAGAAGGGGCACCTAAAGCCTGTTTTCTCAAGGGTTTGGCGGCCATTTCCGTCAACCAAGCTAGAGCGTTCGACCGTTGAGTTGAATCGATTGTGATTGGGCGCGGGATTCCCCTGCTGACCTTTGCATGAGTCACTGCGGCCTCTGATTTGGAGGCTGGCATGGGCAAGGCGCGGTCGGACGATCTACGGACAAGGG
>JAIOXZ010000075.1 GCA_021741355.1 Caulobacter sp. | reverse complement strand
CGCCGCCCGGCTGCCGCTCGCCAAGGAACTCGCCGATTTCGACTTCTCGGCCTCGCCAGTCAACGCGGCCCTGGTGCGCGACCTTCATGCCGGGGGCCTGCTGTCGCCGCCCCCCAACCCCCTCCTGGCCGGCGGAACGGGATCCGGAAAGACCCATCTGGCCATAGCCATCGCCACCAACTGCATCCGCGACGGCGCGCGTGGGCGCTTCTTCAACGTCGTCGACTTGGTCAACCAGCTCGAGGCCGAGGCCCGCGCCGGCAATGCGGGCAAGCTCGCCGAACAGCTCTCCCGCGTCGACCTCGTCGTCCTCGACGAGCTGGGCTATGTCCCGTTTCCCCAAAGTGGCGGCCAATTGCTCTTCCACCTGGTCTGCCGCCTCTACGAGCGTGGACGTTAACTCGAGGATCCAGGCGGGCACCAGGAAAGATGGGCCATCGCCAATGCGCAGGGTCAGATGCCGAGAGCCGTTGTGCAGTTGGTCGGCGACCACAATCGCCGGCCGCCGAAACAGGGGGTGGGAAGGTGATAGGCGACCTCAACGTCATGACCCAGACTCCGGGCATCATGAGGCCGCGTCGGATGCCGGCGGCGACCGCGCGGCGGCCATCTACACCCACACCCTGACCGAGACCGCCAAACTCAACGGCCTCGATCCGGAGGCTTATCTGCGCGACGTGCTGACCCGCATCGCCGATCAGAGCCGGCCAAGGTAATTGTCGCGCACCGGCCAGGGTAATTGTCGCGGAGCATGGCGTGCTGGGCGCACGCCCGACGCAAGTTCCACGACGTCCATCTGGCCGCGCGGTCGCCCCTGGCGGCTGAGGCGCTGCGCCGCCTCGGCGCGCTGTTCGACATCGAGTAGGCGATGGGGTGGACGCCTCCTCCGACGGCATCGTTGTGCCGAGGTCCGCCAGGACGTCCGGCAACATTAGTTGTCCGACATCGAAATATCTTTGGCAATTTCCATCTTCCTGCGCTCGGACTTGATAAGCCTAATGATCCCCAATACCAAGTGCATCGCAGAGAAAATACCAACCAAGAAAATTACCGACCACTTGAAAAACGGCCACATCAGGACAAACATATCGAATACGGCATGGAAGAAATTGATAACGCTTGTGGCAACTAAACCGATAAAACAGAAAATCATAAAGCGAAATATCGCACCCAAGGGGGGGATATCGGATCCAAGGCGGGGCATTTACACGCGCTCCATAGTAGTAGGCCCTTGCTCCTGCCGCTCTGCTTCCGCCGTCAACAGTCGGATTGCCGCCGCCAGAGGGGGCAGATGTTCGCCGACGATGTTCCAGGTCGCCCGCACGTCGGTGCGCTGGTACTCGTGCCGCAGCAGGTTGCCGATGGCGGCGATCTGCCGCCAGGGAATGTCTGGGGCCAGTTCCTTGAGATCGTCGGGAATATGGCGACTGGCCTCGGAGATGATTTCCAGCCAGCGTTCGACGGCACGTTGCATGCCCCCATTGTCGGCATAGCTTTCGAAGCTGGCTTGGCCGATGACGGCCGCAATGCCGGATATGCATCCATGATGTCGGAAAGGCGAAGCAGGACGGTGCGTCCCACCTCAGAACACCAGCAGCGCTTCGGCTTTGATCCGGGGCCGAAGCATCGGATGCAGGCTGGCACGGGTCATGACGTCGGACTCGGTGTCCAGGATACGGCTGACCTGCTCCTGGATGTCCACCAGTTCGATCAGGCTGAACCGGGGATTGTCGGTATCGAAGAACAGGTCCACGTCGCTGTCTGCCCGCGCCTGCTCGCGAGCGACGGAGCCGAACAGATACAGATGTACGACACCGAAGCGGTGCAATTCCGCTTCGTGAGCCCGCAATGCCGCCATGACCTGCTCGCGACCCATGTTCATCTCCTGGTCCGGTTGCGACTATATAACGTCGGAGTGGCCGGTGCAAAAGCGCCCTTGGTCGTGGGGTTCAGCCCGGCTGGTGGGGAACGCGCTGATGGCGCCACTATCGCCGGCCACCGTCAGCAGCGCCCCACAAGCGAGGTTGATGAACTCCCCACGAGTATATAGGCCGGGGGCTTGGTGAGTGGCGACATCGATCACCTCCTTGACCGAGACGCGGGTGCGGACCCATGCGATGGCCGGGGCGCTGGCGCCGACACGCCGGTGGCGGTGCTCGCTCCCGGCCGGGCAAGACCAAGACCGGCCGGCGGCGGGTCCATCTGCGTGACCAGCGACCATCGGGTGGACCGACGCCGTCGGCCGTCGTCTTGCAGCCCGGAACGCAAGGCGAGCGCCCGCGAGCATCTGAAGGAGCGGGACGGTGGGCGGTCCCGGCTTTCCCCTGCCCGAAGGAGATCCTCGCGGCGCCATTTCCACCGCATTCCCGACGCGACCGAACACAACGCGTACAAAACTCTGACATCAGAGTTTGGCAAACTCTGACAGTCGTCCCATTCCCGTTTTGTTCCAATCCCTAACCCATTGAAAAGATTGGTGCCCCAGGCCGGACTCGAACCAGCACGCCCTTGCGGGCAACAGATTTTGAGTCTGCCGCGTCTACCATTCCGCCACTGGGGCACCGTGGGAATGGAGGGGGGATATTAGACGACCGGTGGCGCGGGTCAATGGCGTTGCTGCGTTCGGGTGGTTGCGGCGGCGCGGGCGACCTGATAATTGGGGGCCATGCTCAGAAATCTTTATGATTGGACCATGTCGCTGGCCGGTCATCGGCACGCGGTTTGGTGGCTGGCGGCGATCTCGTTCATCGAAAGCTCGGTGTTCCCGATTCCGCCCGACGTCATGCTGGTGGCCATGGTGCTGGCGGCGCGCGAGAGGGCTTGGTACTTCGCCGCCGTCTGTACGGTGGCCTCGGTGCTGGGCGGGTTTTTGGGATATGGCATCGGCTATTATCTGTTCGAAAGCGTCGGGCGCTGGGTGATCGACATCTATCACCTGGAGGCCGAGTTCGGGCGGTTCGCCGCCACCTTCAACGAGTACGGGGCGTGGATCGTGCTGGCCAAGGGCATGACGCCGATCCCATACAAGCTGATCACCATCACGGCGGGCGTCACCCATCTCGATTTGCCGACCTTCGCGGTGGCCTCGTTGGGCAGTCGCGCGATTCGCTTCCTGCTGGTCGCTTGGCTGCTGTGGCAGTTCGGCGCGCCGATTCGCGCCTTCATCGAGAAGCGCCTGGGCCTTGTCACCACGGGATTCCTGGTGGCGCTGGTTGGCGGCTTCTTCGCCATCAAGCTGGTGTGAGCGTCATGGCGGCCGATCCGGCGCGACTCGTATCCCTGTCTCTGCTGCTGGTCGGGCTGGGCGCGCTGGCGGCGGCGCTGGTCGCGCAGCACGTCTTCGGTTTGGCGCCGTGCATCTTGTGCCTGTATCAGCGGGTGCCCTATGGGCTGGCGGCGCTGCTGGGCGCGGTCGCGCTGGTGCCAATGCTGCCGCCGCGCTGGCGAATCGGGCTGGTGGCGCTGGCCGGGATCGGCTTTCTCGCCAATGCCGGGATCGCCGTCTTCCATGTCGGCGTCGAGCAGCATTGGTGGGCCGGCACCGCGTCGTGCTCGGGTGGGGACGGGGCCTTCATGGATGGTGGGGGGGGGGCGGCCGACATGCTCGGCCTGCTCGACGGGACGCAAAGCTTGGCCCCCGCCCTGCCACGCTGCGATTCTCCCGCCTGGTCGTTGTTCGGCGTCACCATGGCCGGCTACAATGTGGTGGCCTCGCTGGTCCTTGGTCTATTGACCCTGGCGGCGGCGAAGCGCCTGGCCGCCAACCGGAGGGATTATTGATGACCGCCGAGACCACCGATCTTCCCATCACACCGCTCGACCGCATGCTGCGCGTCGATCAGGCCGGCGAGTTCGGCGCGGTGCGCATCTATGAGGGCCAGATGGCGGTGCTGGGCAAGCGGCCCTGCGCGCCGACCTTGCGCCAGATGCTGGCCCAGGAGCGGGTCCATCTCGAAACCTTCGATCGCGAGATGGCGCGGCGCCGGGTGCGCCCCACCGTGCTGCGGCCGTTGTGGCACGTCATGGGCTTCGCGCTGGGCGCCGGCACGGCGCTGCTTGGCGAGCGCGCCGCGATGGCCTGCACGGTCGCCGTCGAAGAGGTGATCGACGAGCACTACGCCGACCAAGCCGCCCAACTCGGCGAGGACGAGGCCGACCTCAAGGCCACCGTCGAGCGCTTCCGCGAGGACGAGATCGAACACCGCGACATCGGTCTCGCCAATGGCGCCGAGCGCGCCCCGGCCTATCCCGCCCTGGTCGCCGCCATCAAAGCCGGCTGCCGTCTCGCCATCCGCCTTTCAGAGCGGATCTAAACCACGTTGCGCGGCACGGCGGTCACCTGAACGGCGGTGACCTTGTATTCCGGGCAACTGGTCGCCCAGTCGGCGTTGCCGGTGGTCAGCACGTTGGCCTCGCAATGGGGGAAGTGGAAGCTGGTCCACGCCACCCCGGCCGGCACCCGGTCGGAAATCCTGACGGTCAGGGCGATCTCGCCCGAGCGGCTTTCGATCACCGCGCGGTCGCCGTCGCGCAGGCCGCGCTCGGCCGCGTCATGGGGGTGCAGTTCCAGCAGATCCTCGCGATGCCAGGCCAGATTGGCGGTGCGCCGGGTCTGGGTGCCGACATTGTACTGGCTCAACACCCGGCCGGTGGTCAGCAGCAGCGGGAAGCGCCGGTTGGTGCGCTCGGGGCTGGGCACGAAGTCGGTGATCGCGAAATGCCCCCGGCCGCGGGCGAAATCGTCGAGATGCATGATCGGCGTGCCGGGATGGCCGGCGGCGGGGCAGGGCCATTGGACCCCACCCGCCTGATCGAGCGCCGCGTAATCGATGCCGGCGAAGGCGGGGGTCAGGCGGGCGATCTCGGCCATGATGGCGGCGGGGCCGCGATAGGTCTCGGGCCTTCCCATCGCGGTCGCCAGGGCCTGCGACACCTGCCATTCGGCGAGTCCGGCCTTAGGGAGCATCACCGGGCGCACCCGCTGGACGCGCCGCTCGGCGTTGGTGAAGGTGCCGTCCTTTTCCAGCCACGCCGTTCCGGGCAGGAAGACATGGGCGTAACGGGCCGTCTCGTTGAGGACCAGGTCCTGCACCACCAGTAGGTCGAGCTTGGCCAGCGCGGCGCGCACCCGGCGGGTGTCGGGATCGGACTGGGCGAG
>JAIOXZ010000074.1 GCA_021741355.1 Caulobacter sp. | reverse complement strand
CCGCGCCGGATCATTCCGGTGGCGGGGGTGTATCCACAGGTGAAATCCGTCTTCAAGGACTGCGAAACGTGCCCGGAGATGGTGGTGGTGGGGCCTGGAACCTACGCGCGCGGCTCTCCGACGACCGAGAAGGAGCGCTGGAAAGACGAAGAGCCGGTTCGTGATGTCCGGATCGGGTATTCGTTCGCGGTCGGCGTCTACGAGGTCACGTTCGCGGAGTGGCAGTCCTGCGTCGCCGGCTGGGGCTGCGCCGGCAACAAGAAGCCTCGATCCCGATCGTTTGGCGAGGGCCGCCGTCCGGTGATCGATGTGAGTTGGAAGGACGCCCAGGAATATGTCGCATGGCTTCGCGAGACGACGGGCCAAGGCTACCGCCTTCTGTCGGAGGCCGAGTGGGAATACGTGGCGCGCGCAGGAACAGCGACGCCGTTCTGGTCGGGGAGCACGATCACGACGGCGCAGGCGAACCACATCGGGTCCACCTATGGAGAGGGCGGCAAGCTCGATTGGCGCGCGCAAGCGGTGGAGGTCGGTTCGCTGCGCAATCCGAACCCCTGGGGCCTGCATGACGTGCATGGCAACGTTTATGAGTGGGTCGAGGACTGCTATGCGGACACCTACGCGAAAGCGCCGGACGATGGGCGCGCCTACACATCCATGTCCTGCGACCGGGCGGTTATCCGAGGCGGCGCCTGGAGCAGCCATTCCCGGACTGTCCGCTCCGCCAGCCGCGTCGGGTACCCACCAGGCGAACGGGACGACAGCCTGGGCTTCCGCGTCGCCAGGACGATCCCGTGAGGGTGGAGAGCTTGGTCATGTTGGCCGTTCACCCTGGACAAGCCTTGCGCCTGGAGTTGGACGCGCGCGGACTGTCGGCGAACGCCCTGGCTTTGGCCTTGCGGGTGGCGTCGGGGCGCATCACCGACATTCTCGGCGGCAAGCGCACCATCACACCCGAGACGGCGTTGCGGCTTGGACGCTATTTCGGCACGGGCCCCGAGCTTTGGCTGAATTTGCAGACCGCCTACGACCTCGCGGCCTGACGATCAAACCCGCTTGCGCGCGATTTCCTTCGCGGCGACTTCGCGCACCCGCTCGGCGGTCATGTTGGACCAGCCCTTCAGGTGGAACTTGGTGATCGCGGCGCGCAGGGTCTCGTACATGGCCGGGTCGGTCGCGGCCATTTCGATGGGCGCGTCGGCCTCGGCGATGCGGGCCATTTCTTCGAGGAGTTCCCAGTCGCGCGCCTTCGCCACCGCCGCCATCTTGCCGCGGAGCAAGGCGTCCTGGGCCTCGACGCGCAGGGTTCGCTTGCTGCGGCTCATGGCTTGCGCCTTCCCGCGATGAGTTGGACGAGAAACAGGTTTTCGCGGGCGGCGAGATTGCTTTCCGAGCCGCGCGCCAGCTTGGTCGCCACGATCAGGCCGTGTGGCGGCATGGCCACCTTGAGCTTACCGAACCGGCTCTTACTGAGTGCCGAAGCCAAGCGCGGCCCCAACCCGCTGTCCCCAGGTCATGCCGGCCTTCTTGATGGCCTGTTTTGCCTCGGCCATAGTGGCGGCGCCGCGTTCGCCAACCGTCAGGTCCATTTTGCTCCCGGCGATCCAGCCTTGCCCCAGCCAAGGGGAGCCGGCGAGCATGACATCAAACCCCGAACCGCTGCCGCACAGCCAATAGGTTAGACCGTCCGGCAACGCGACCGACCACCCGTGTCCGCACTTCCCGGTCAGGTCTACTTGATACTTCCCAACCTCTGCGGATTCGAACCGAGCCTTGAGAGGCGCGATCCAGGCGGGTGCCATTTCAGCGGCGAGCGCGCTTGCGGTCTCGATCGCCACGGACTGAGACCGAAACGCAGTGGCTTGCATCTTGTCGGCGACGGCCGCCGCCATCTCGGAAAGCCCGAGAACCGCAGCCGTTTGGGTGACGACCCATTCGACAGTAACTCCAGAAAAGCCGCCGGGCCAAACGGACATCGGCGCAACGACCGAGCGGCGGGCCAACGCGCCGATGCATGGAACGGCTGCGGGGTCCGCCGTCAACGCAGCCCATCGCGCTTGTGCTCGATCGATCAACGTCTTCCGCTCGGGCGGCTCCACCAGCCCTTGAACGCTTTGCGGGGGGGACGTTTCCGCCGGTCGCCAGCTCGATCGCTTTCCATTCATCTCGATTTCGACGATCCCCGGTTCCACGTTCACCGCAACGACGCGGTAGTTTCCGGGGCCGACCTGTGGGCGTACATTCGGCGGCTCCGGCGATCGCAGAAGGCGCGCGAAGTCATCACCTTTGTCAACAGCCCCGAACTTCAACAAGTCGTCGATTCGGTAGCTGGATGCCTCCGCCAAATCCCCGGCTTGGCGTAGCTGGTACACCCTGCGGACTTGGTCCAGATCGGCAGCCACCGCCGACCCCAAGCGCCTGCCAAACGCCACTTCGCAAAGGCTCACCGCCAAGTCGAATTCCGCCGCCGCCAGTTCAGGCGGCACCGAAACAGTGGCAAGGCCGGCAAGGGCCATTTGCCCGGCGTCGAGTGTGGTGCCTTTCCCTGCTTCGCGTTCTGTGTGCGCTGGATCGTTCTGCTTGCTCTGGCCCATCTGCAAGCGGGGGCCACGTTCCGTCCCCATGGTGCCGCTGCCGGTCTGCGCCAGCGCCGGCCCAGCCGCCGCCAAGGCGGCCAGGGCGATCAGTGCCGTCTTCATTTGCGTGCCCCAACCCCCGCTGCGTATAATAAACAAACAGTAGCGGTATGTTTAAAACACCGCAAGATTGCAGACTAGCATTTCTGATTGGGGAGTGTGCCTGCGTCCTGGGCATCGCCGCTGCGGGGTTCGCTTGCCGCGGCTCATGACGGTCCCCGGTTCGGTCGTCCCGACAAGATGCGGCGGGCGGCCGGGCGCGTCAACGTCGCCATGTGAAAAGGTGAAAAGGGCGCCGGTCGCCCGGCGCCCCCTTCGCCATCATGCCAGGATGGCCGGATCAAGTCCGGCCATGACGAGTGAGTAATACCGGCGGGCCATTCGCTTGAAAACACCAAGGACACCAAGGACACCAAGCGGGCGGCGAATTGCCCGTACAGTCTCGGTCCCTTGGTGACTCTTGGTGGCCTTGGCGCCTTGGTGGTTAACCTTTTTTCCTGCTTACTTCCCGCCCTTGGGGTGGAGTTCCTCCTCCTTGATACCGGCCGGGAGGTCGTGCGCGATGCCCTTGTGGCAGTCGATGCAGGTGGCGCCCGATTTGTCCGCTTCGAGGTGGCGTTCGCGGGCGCGGTTGCGTTGCGCCGTCACGTCCATCGAGGTGAAGTCGTGGCAGTTGCGGCACTCGCGGGAGTTTGTGCTGGCCATCGCGGTCCACACGTTGCGGGCCAGATGCAGGCGCTTTTCCTCGAACTTCTCGGGCGTGTCGATGGTGCCCAGGAAGTGGTGCCACAACTCGTTGCTGGCCTGGATCTTGCGAACGATCTTGTAGGTCCAGGCCTTGGGAACGTGGCAGTCGGGACAGGTGGCGCGGACGCCCGAGGCGTTGGTGTCGTGGATCGTGCCACGAAACTCGGCGTAGACGTTGTCCTTCATCTCGTGACAGGACAGGCAGAACGCCTCGGTGTTGGTCATCTCCATGGCCCAGTTGAAGCCACCCCAGCCGACCACGCCCAGCGCGATGCCGATGGTCAGCAGCAGGCCGAGGGCGTGCGTCTTGGACGGGCGCCACAGCGACCGCCAAAGACCGCTTCCGGCCTCGGATGGCTTGGATTCGTGCGACATCAGCGACCCGCCCCCGGCTGGAAGGTGTTTTCGATCAGCAGCTTGGCGTCGGTCTGGCCGGCATGGCAGTTGGTACAGAACCAGCGCCCGCCATAGACCGTCTCGAACTGCTTGCCGTCACGATCCTTGTAGTGCGACTCGGACAGCTCGGGCGCCTTTTCCTTGGCGGCGTTCTGCCAGTCGTGGCACTTCAGGCATTCGTTGGCGCGGATGTCGATCTGATACTTGTCGACCTGGTGCGGCACCATGGGCGGCTGCTGGCGGAAGGTGCGCTCCCATTTCTTGGTCTCGACCAAGGTGCTGACCGGCGGCGCGGCGTTCAACTCGGTGGGCGCCGATCCGGACAGGCCCTTGACGTCGGCGGCGTTGGCGGCCGCCGCGAGGCCGGTGGCCAGCACGATCGCCATCATCAGTTTCGTCAGAGTTCTCACGGCACGTACTCCCCCTGTTGCTGTCCGATGGTTTGCTCGCGCTTGTCGAAGCGCGACGCGAAGCCGAAAACATCCTGTGGGCAGACATCGATGCAGCGGCCGCAATTGGTGCAGTCGCCGGACAGGATGACCGGCCCGAAGCCTTTCGCCTTGCCGCGCAAAGCCGGCGCCAACACGCGCGGCTCGGGGCAGATGGCGTAACAATCCATGCAGTCGTCGCAGGCGTCGCGGCGGATCGCGCTGACCCGCAGCAGCGAGCCCTTGCCGATCAGCCCGTAGGCGGCGCCCACCGGGCACAGATGCCCGCACCAGCCGCGCCGCGCGATGGCCAGATCAAAGACGAAGATGCCGACCGCCACCGTCCACGTCAGCCCGCCGCCGAACACCAGGGCGCGATGGGTGATGGTCACCGGGTTGACCAGTTCCCAGGCCAGCGTGCCAAACAGCGCCGAGGCGGCCAGGGCGCCCGCCAAAATCCACAGCCGCAGCCGCGGCGAGATGGTCACCCCCTCGCGCAGACCCAGCTTGACGCGCAGCCAATGGGCGGCGTCGGTCACCGGGTTGAGCGGGCAAACCCACGAGCAATAGGCCCGTCCGCCGACCAGCAGATATCCCGCCACCACGATCGCGGCGCCCATCAGCGCCGTCGCCTCGGGCCAATGGCGGGCGAGCAGCGATTGCAGCAGGATCAGCGGATCGGTCAGCGGCAGCACGCCCAGCGTCAGGCTGGAGGCCAGCGTGCCCTCGACCACCCACAGCCCGGCCAGCGGCCCGGCCAGGAACAGCGCCACGAAGAGGGCCTGCGACAGCCGCCGGGCGATCAGCCATTTCCAGCCCGCCGCCCTCATGGCTTGAATTCCTTGAAGGCGCCGTTGGCGCGGCGCTCGGCGCCGCCGTAAGGGGTCGCGGTGCCGTCGCCATAGCCGCGGTCGGGCAGGTCGATGATGTCCTTGAGCAGCGACTCGCCGTGCT
>JAIOXZ010000073.1 GCA_021741355.1 Caulobacter sp. | reverse complement strand
CTATTGGATGGCGCGCGTGCGGACGGCTTTGCTCCACCGAGCTCACCACACGTGGGGACAAGACCTACCGCCTCCGTCAGTCCTGTTGCATCGACGTAAGCAAGACGCTGAGAGTCGGTGCAGACTGTCAAGATAAGGCGACCAGTTCCTCGAAGGCGTACTTCTTGGACCCGAAGGAGCCCGACAGGTCGCGGCCGAGGCGGGACGCATGGCCCGTCGCATGGCCCAGCTCGTGCAGGGCCGTGCGATGCCAATTGATCGTCTCGAAATACGCCTGCGGTGGCGGCACCTGCGCCTGCACAAAGTCGGCCGTCGGCATGTAGAAGGCGCGATCGCCGCCGATGCGGACGTCGATGCCCGTGGCCTTGATCAGCGCCTCGACGCGCGGCTCGATCAGGCCCGGCTCTGGTGCAGGCGGGGCGATGTCGAGGTCGCCGGGCAGATCCTCGCATTGCGCGACGTTGAACACGGTGAAGCGTTTGAGAAAAGGAATGGCCTGCGCTTCCTCGCCGGTCTCCTGCGCGCGCCGTTTCTCCTCATCGGGGATGAAGCGATCGGCGTAGACCACGGTAGTGCCGTGCTCGCCCTTGCGGACATGGCCACCGAGCGAAAGCGCCTGACGGAAGGTCAGCCAGCTCTGCACCGGAAAGCCGTGCTCGATCACCGCACCCCACAGGATCAGCACATTGATCCCGGAATACTGCCGCCCGGTCGCAGCATTCGCTGGCATGGCGAGCGGAGCCTTCGCCGCCGCCGTGCCCCACGGCTGGACCCAGGGCACGCGCCTGGCCTCCAGCTCGGCGATGATCTTGTTGGTGATGTCGTCATATAGGCTCGTCCGGTCGGCGCCGGAGCGAGCATCGCGTTCATGTCTGGACATCGCGGTTCTCCGCGACGGGCGCCGGAGGCCTCTCCTCCAGCCCTCAACCCGTCACGGCAAACCCGGTCCGCACTCTCACTCTAAAGGGGGCGTTGCGGGGCAGGCTGTGCTAAAAGTCGCAGCCGCCACGATCATATCGCAGCCGCTCAGGCGGCGCGGAGCGCCTCGATCAGCGGACAGCCTGGATCCTGCCCCGCGTCGCAAGCCCGCACCGAGTCGGCCAGCACCCGCTCCATCCGCTTCAGGTCGGCGATGCGCGTGCGCACGTCTTTCAGATGCGATGCGGCGAGGTTGCGCACCTCGGCGCAGGACGCGTGCCCGCCGCCTGCAAGGCCCAGCAGGGCGCGCACCTCGTCCAGCGTGAAGCCCAGCTCGCGGGCCCGTCGCACGAAGCCGAGGCGGCCCACGTCGTCCGCGCCATAGCTCCGGTAGCGGCCCCGCCGGGGCGGGGCCGGCATCAGGCCGATCCGCTCGTAGTAGCGGATCGTTTCGATGTTGCAGCCCGTGCGCCGGGACAGTTCGCCAATCGGAATCGCGGTATCCGCCATGCTGTTCGCGCCTCTCAATTTTGGGCTTGAGTCTGTAGTCGCTACAGATCGTATGTAGTGATCCTCAGCCCCCACGGGCAAGCTGCAGTCCTGATTGTAGCGTCGCTCTGACGGTTCCACGAAGTCGCCGAGGCTATTGCGATGCCCATCCAGAATCCCCTCACCCGCGCGGCCGACAAGGCGGGCGTCATCGGCTCGATCGTCACCGCCATGGGCTGCGCGGCGTGCTTCCCGGCTCTTGCGAGCCTTGGCGCCGCGCTGGGCCTCGGGTTTCTGAGCCAGTACGAAGGCGTCTTTATTCGTTACCTCCTGCCGCTGTTCGCCGTGATCGCCCTCGTCGCCAACGTGGTCGGCGGACTTCGCCATCGCCGGTGGCCGCGAATGGCGCTGAGCGTCATCGGGCCGATCTTGGTGCTGGCGGCGGCTTTGCTCATGGCCACCCGCGGTTGGCCGACGGCGTGGCTCCTCTATCCCGGACTGACCTTGATGGTGGTCGTCGCGATCTGGGATCTCGCTGCACCGCCTCGCAATGCGCCCGCGCCACCCCGCGAAAGGGCTGTTTCCTAACGTGATGGCGGAGTTGATCGGAAGGAGAGTCGACTTGTCAGAACCCAAAAGCGGCCGCAGTGCGTTGGCGCTAGGAGGCGTAGCCGCCATTCTGGCATCGACCTGTTGCCTCGGCCCGCTCGTCTTGGTCGCCCTCGGGTTCAGCGGCGCCTGGATCGGCAACCTGACCGCGCTGGAACCGTATCGTCCGTTGTTCATCGGCGCAGCGCTGATCGCCATGGTCTTCGCCTACCGCCGAATCTTTCGCCCGGCCCGCGCCTGCGAGCCCGGCGAAGTCTGCGCCGTGCCCAAGGTCAGGACCACCTACAAGGTCATCTTCTGGGCGGTCGCAGCGCTCGTCCTTGTCGCGCTGGCGTTCCCCTACGTCCTGCCCCTGTTCTACTGAAAGGAAGTCCCCATGAAGACGCTCGTCTCCCTGATCGCCCTGATGGGCGCGCTCAGCTCGCCCGCGTGGGCCGCGACGAAGACGGTCACCCTGGCGGTGCCCGGCATGACCTGCGCGGCCTGCCCGATAACCGTCAAGACGGCGCTTGCCAAGGTCGACGGCGTCGAGAAAACCGAGGTCAGCTTCGAAAAGCGCGAGGCCGTCGTCTCCTACGATGACGCCAAGACCACGGTCGCCGCCCTGACCAAGGCGACGGCGGGCGCGGGCTACCCGTCCACCGTGAAGCGCTGAGGAGCCTGCCCGGTGACCGCCGCGCTCGCCCTGCGCATTGACGGAATGACCTGCGACTCGTGCGCCACGCACGTGAGGGAGGCGTTGGAGCGCGTCCCAGGCGTGCGCTCGGCCGCCGTCTCCTATCTGAAGGCGCGCGCGGAGATCGCGGCCGATGCGGGGGTTAGCTCCGAGGCCCTTGCGGCCACGGTCGCGACGCTCGGCTATCGCGCCTCGGTCGCCGACGCGGGCGGCGCGCAACGCGGCGCCGGCGGCGTCCCGCTGCACATCGCCGTCATCGGCAGCGGCGGCGCGGCGATGGCGGCGGCGCTGAAAGCCGTCGAGCAGGGCGCGAAGGTCACCCTTGTCGAGCGCGGCGTCATTGGCGGAACCTGCGTCAACGTCGGCTGCGTGCCGTCCAAGATCATGATCCGCGCGGCGCATATCGCCCATCTACGTCGCGAAAGCCCGTTCGATGACGGGATCGGGGCCTGTACGCCAGCGATCCTGCGCGAGCAGCTGCTGGCCCAGCAGCAGGCGCGCGTCGATGAGCTGCGGCAGGCGAAATACGAGACCATCCTGGCCGACACCCCGTCCATCACGGTGCTGCGCGGCGAGGCCCGCTTCGCGGACGCCCACAGCCTGCTCGTGCGCCAGTCCGACGGGGTCGAGCAACATGTGACCTTCGAACGCTGCCTAATCGCCACCGGCGCCAGCCCGGCCGAGCCGCCCATTCTGGGGTTGTCGGATACGCCGTACTGGACCTCGACGGAGGCCCTTGAGAGCGAGACCCTCCCATCGCGCCTAGCGGTGATCGGCTCATCGGTCGTCGCTGTCGAACTGGCCCAGGCCTTCGCTCGGCTCGGCAGCAAGGTGACGATCCTGGCGCGCCATACCCTGTTCTTCCGTGAGGACCCGGCCATCGGCGAGGCGGTCACGGCCGCCTTCCGCGCCGAGGGCATCGAGGTGCTGGAGCACACCCAGGCGAGCAAGGTCGCCTACGCCGATGGCGAGTTCGTCCTCGCCACCGGCCAGGGCGAACTGCGCGTGGACAAGCTGCTCGTCGCGACGGGCCGGGCGCCCAACACCCGGACGCTTGTCCTGGAGGCGGCCGGCGTCGCCGTCAACGCGCAGGGCGGCGTCGTGATCGACACGGCCATGCGCAGCAGCACGCCGCACATCTACGCCGCCGGCGACTGCACAGACCAGCCTCAGTTCGTCTATGTCGCGGCGGCGGCCGGAACCCGGGCGGCGATCAACATGACCGGCGGTGAGGCCGCCTTGGACCTGGCCACGATGCCGGCGGTCGTGTTCAGCGATCCGCAGGTCGCCACGGTCGGGCTCAGCGAGGCGGAGGCCCACCGCGCCGGGATCGAGACCGACAGCCGGCTCCTGACCTTGGACAACGTCCCGCGCGCGCTCGCCAACTTTGCCACCCGCGGCTTCATCAAGCTGGTCGCCGAAGCTGGTAGCGGCCGGCTCATTGGCGTCCAGGCGGTGACGCCGGAGGCGGGCGAGATCATCCAGACGGCCGCGCTCGCCATCCGGGCGCGCATGACCGTCGGCGAGCTGGGCGACCAGCTGTTCCCCTATCTGACCATGGTGGAAGGCCTGAAGCTCGCGGCCCAGACCTTCTCCAAGGATGTGAAACAGCTTTCCTGCTGCGCCGGTTGAAGGTTCAGTTTGGGTGGCGAGCGGAGCGCGCGTGATGACGACGCCCACCTCACACGCTGAAGCCACCGGATGGCCCGCCGTCGAGTTTCGAGGCGGCGTGATCATCCCAGACTGGGGAGCGGTCACGACACCACAGGCCCAAAACGCCCTGAGGGCCGTCGTCGAGGCCTTCATCGGCCCCAAGTGGGATGGGCTGGATGAGACCGAGAGCCGAATCCACGGCATCGTCCTGAGCGCCTACGCCATGAGCGGGCACGCTCCGGAGGCCGCGGACGTCGCCGCCGGGGCCGGACTCGCCATCGCTGAGACCGACAGCGTGCTGCGGCGTCTGGCCGGGCGCGACCTCCTCATTCTCAACGTTGCCGGCCGGATAGGCGGCGCCTATCCGTTCACCGATGGTCCGACTGAGCATCACGTCGAGACCGGCGGGCTCTCCGTGGGCGCCATGTGCGCCATCGACGCGCTCGGCGTCGGGGCGATGCTGGAGCGCGACATCACCGTCCGCTCGGCGTGCCGTCAGTGCGCCCGTGCGCTCGCCATCCACACACGGAGCCACGGCCGCCAACTGGATCAGGTCGAGCCTTCGGGGATCGTCGTCTGGTCCGGCCATCGCTACGCCGCCGGTTGCGCGGCGTCTTCGCTCTGCACCCTGCAGGCCTTCTTCTGCGATGACGCTCACCTGGAGACCTGGCGCACGAACAGCCTGGCCGCCGGTCAGGACGGGGTGCGCCTGAGCCTGTCCGAAGCGCTGGAGGTCGGCCGCGCGATCTTCGCGCCGATGCGGATGGAGTTGCGGCCATGGCCTACGACCTGATCGTCATCGGCAGCGGCACGGCGGCCCAGGTT
>JAIOXZ010000034.1 GCA_021741355.1 Caulobacter sp. | reverse complement strand
GCGCAAGGCATCCGAACGCACCCGAGACAATCTCTGGGACAGGATCGGCCAAGTCCTCGACGCCTTCACACCCCAGGAATGCGCCAACTACTTCCAACATGCCGGCTATGCACCAACTTAACCGTCGAACGCTCTAGGCGGCCCTTCGCATCACGCGCAGCCGCCTACGGTGCCTGGCCCCCGGCATGGTCGGCGAACAGCGCGACCACGGCGTCGGGGTGCGAGTGATACAGCAGCAGCCCGGCGTCCGGCAGGACCGTGAAGCGCGCGGCGGGCAAGGCCGCGAACGCCCGCTCGACGCCGGGCAACGACAGCGGACCGCACTCGACCACCAGCCAGGGAATGCCCGGTTCGAGCGCCGGGGGCGTCCAGCCGCGCGCGTAGAGGCCCTGTTCGTGAGCGAAGCCGTGGCTGGTGCGCGCCGCCATCGCCTGGATGTCACGGACCATGCTGGTCAGGACGCCCGGGCGCTGCAGCACGTCGCGGTCGGCCGGGACATGGTCGGCCGAACGCTGAACGATGGCGGCCATGATGTCGGTGCGGGTCTGACGCCGCATCATCTCGCTGAACACCGACACCAGTTCGGGGCGGGCGACAAAGGCCCGGGTCACCGCGCCCATGACCGTGTCGGGACTGCGCACCGCTGATCCCGGCCAGCGCGGGTTGATCAGCATCGCCGCACGGACGCGCACCGGGTGACGCCGGGCGAAGGCCAGAGCGGAGGCGACCCCGTCGTCCCGTGTCAGCAGGAAGGCGCCCTTCAGCCGCACGGCGTCGAGTATCGCGGCCATGTCGTCGGCGGCCGTCTCGGCATAATCCGCCGTCGCAATGTCCGTCAGGCCGAAACCGGGACGTTGCGGCACGATCGGCCGGAAGCCGCGCCGGTGCAGGCCCGCGACGAGCGCCGGCGGCAGGGTGCGGCCGGTAATCGTCCCGTGGGTCACCAGCACCGCCTTGCCGCCGCGTGGGCCCTAGTCCCAGAAGGCGATCCGGCGTCCGTCGGACCGCAGGACCAGTCGCAGCCGGCCCGCGAGTCCCTCGACCTCGGCGACGGTTTCGGCGGTGCGCGACATCGATACGAGCACGCCGGCCTCGGCCGCCAGCCGCACGAAGTCCCGGGACTTGTTGACGCCCGCCTTGGCGTAGATGGCCTTGAGCTGGCCGCGGACCGTGCTTTCGGCGGTGCCCATCGCCACGGCGGCCTCCCGCGCGGTCAGGCCGCGGGCGAAATGGGCGGCCGCGCGGGCCTCCGCCGGAGTCGCGCCGAACGCGGCCACGAAAACGTCGGCCAGGTCCGGCGGTTCGGGCTGTTCGCCGCACATCATGTCGAGCAACAGCCGGACCAGGTCCGAGGATCGCCGCGCGCCGATCTTGCGCTGGGCGCCGCGGATGGCGTCACGCGCGGTTTCGCGCCCAACGCCTACTCGATCGGCGGCGGCGTCCAGGCCCGGCGCGTCCAGCAGGGCCTCGGCGAGACGGGATTCCAGCGGCGTCAGGCCGAACGCCTCGGCGGCCCGGGCCGCCAGTTCACTGACCCGCGAGGGGGCGAAGCCAAGCAGGGCGACGCGGCGCGGGTCCGCCGCCAGCAGCGCGAGCGCCTCCGCGGGAAGGGGCCACCGCCGAGCCATGACGCCGGTCGCCGCGCAGCCGGCGATCACCGCGCCGTCGGACGCCTCGAGCAATCCGGACGCCTGGCCGCCGCGCATCGCCAGCCGCAGCAGCCGCCGCGCCGCCGGGTCCTCGGCTGGATCGCCGAACCAGGCGCGAAAGGCGTCGTCGGTCCACAGGGTCTGGCCGTCCGAGCCGACGATCGCCACCCCGAGCGCCCGGCCCGGGATCAGCGTGAACAGCGCTTCGGAGAGGTCGAGGCAGGCCGCGTCCTCCAGGACCGCCGCCAGCGCCTCCGGCTCGCGCAGGGCCGAGGCCTCCAGCGCCCGGAAATGGTCGATCAACGCCTCGACCGGCCGGCCATCGGCCAGGCGGCTGCGGACAACCTCCGACAGGGAATACCCGGTCTTCCTTGGCACTGACCCGACGCCTCCAACCCGGCGTACTGCCGGACGTCGGGCTTGAGTCTAGACCAGATTCTCCGGATCAGGGACTGTGCTGTCCGCGTCCCCCGGCGACTCTCCCGCCCCCTGCGGGTGGATGCAATCACATGAACGGGGGATAGGCGTGATCATGCCGGCGGCCCTGGCGCGCACTGGTGCGCGCGCCCCAAGCCGGGTAGCGTCAGGCGCATGACTGACGACCCGCCCGCTGACGAGACCCCCATGCAGAAGGCCCTGCGCCTGAAGCAGGCGGCCATCGCCGCCCGCCCAAAGCCCCCGCGCGGCGGGCGCTTCCAGCGCGAACAGGCGGCGGCCCAGACCTCGTCGTCGAAGTCCAAGCCCTGGATGTCGCGGTAGCCGGAGGGGACATGTACCAAAGGTACGTGTCCCCCAATCGAGCGGCTGGTTTAGGGGACACGTACCTTCGGTACATGTCCCCGTGGGACCTCAGGCGTTGAAGTTCAGCTTCAGGCCGGGCCGCGGCCAGGTCGCGCGGTACAGCTTGCCGGTGCCCGAGGCGGTGATCCAGGCGGTGGTCATGTCCGGCCCGCCGAAGCAGATGTTGGTCACCAGGATGTCCGGGAACGGATAGTGCTCGGTCGTCCCGCTCGGGTCGAAGGCGGTGATCCCGCCGTTGATGATGGTCGCCACGCAGACCTTGCCCCCGGCCTCGACCGCCAGGCTGTCGAGCAGCTGGAAGCCCGGCAGGTTGTGGACCACCCGGCCCGGCTGGAACGGCGGCGGCGCGGCCAGCACGCCCGGCTCGGCGATGTCGAACGCCCACAGCCGGCCGAGGTTGGTGTCGGCCATGTAGACCGTCTTCTCATCCGGCGAGAGACCCACCCCGTTCGGCGAAACGAAGTGGTCGCGCTGGCGACTGATGTGCGAGCCGTCGGTCTTCGCATAGTAGAGCGCGCCGAACTTGCGGCCCTCCGGCGTCGAGCAGCCGTGGTCGGTGAACCAGAAGCCGCCTTGCTTGTCGAACACCAGATCGTTGGGGCCGACCAGACGCTTGCCGTCGCAGCTGTCGTAAAGGGTCTCGACCTTGCCGGTGGCGATATCGACCCGCTGGATCGATCCGCCGACGTGGCTCGCCGGCGTCGGACCGGGGATCAGCAGACCCTCCATCTCCAGCCATTCGAAGCTGCCGCCGTTGTTGGTGACATAGATCGCGCCGTCCGGGCCGATCGCCGCGCCGTTGGGACCGCCGCCGGTCTCGGCCACCACCGAGATCGTGCCGTCGGGCGTCACGCGCGTCAGTCGCTGCGCCGCGATCTCGGTGAAGATCACCGAGCCGTCGGCCATGGCGATCGGGCCTTCCGGGAAGCGGAGTCCCTCGGCGACGAGTTCGATGTTCATGCGGCGCACTCCCTGTCTTTTCTGGTTGCAGGGATAGAACCGCGTGACGCCGCGTCAGCGCAAGTCGTCCGCCTTCATCGCCGCTCAAGCACCCGGAAGACAAAGGCATGGTCGTCGCCCTCACCGGCGGGGTGGGCGTCGCGGCGCACCTCTTTCCAGCCGGCTTCGTCAAACGGAGGGAACAGCACGTCCCCCTCGGGCGCCGCGTCGACCTCGGTGACATACATCCGGGTCGCGCGCGGCATGGCCAGGGCGTAGAGCGCCGCGCCGCCGATGACGCAGACCTCCTCCGCGCCGTCCTCTTCCGCCTGCTCACGGGCGATCTCGACCGCCTCGCCGAAGGTCTCGCAGACCACCGCGCCGTTCGGCTCGAACGAACCATCCTTCGACAGCACCACGTTCAGGCGGCCGGGCAGAGGCTTGAACGGCAGGCTGTCCCAGGTCTTGCGGCCCATGATCACCGGCTTGAACATGGTGACCTGTTTGAAGATGGCCAGATCAGACTTCAGCCGCCAGGGCAGCTTGCCGCCCGCGCCTATGACGCCGTTGCGGCCGCGGGCGACGGGGCCGAGCGTTATGCCGACCTTCATGGCGCCACCCAGCCGAGGAACAGGACGCTGCGGGTCGGCTGACCCGGATTGCCGGTCTCGGGATAGCGGGCCAGCACGATGGCGCGCGCCTCGTCGGGCGTCGCATAGCGCACGGACTGTCCGCCGCCCGGGGTCACGCCTTCGATGGCCGGCTGGTAGCCTTCCTTCAGCGCCCAGGCGTCCAGGCGTTTGCGCAGGCCCTCGTGGTCGGCCAGCGGGCCGCGCGCGACCATGATGCAGGCCTTCGCGCCGGGCGGGGCGGGGGGCGTGGCGACTTCCAGCGTCAGGGAACGTTCGGCGATCTCGGCGGCCCAGCCGGTGTCGTCCTTGACGAAGCCGGCCTGGGCCGCGGCGGTCTCGAGCGGCGCGCCCTTGCTGATGGCGACACAGGCCTGCAGCGCGCGCCAGGCGAGGGCCTCGGCAGGGCCGACGGGCTTCACGACCGGGGTTTGCGCCGAGGCGGGCAGGGCGAGGAGCGCTGCGCAGAGGATGGCGAGGCGGAGGGCGGGCATTGGCATGGTCCCTGACTACCCCGCCGGCCGCCGCGTGACCATCGACTGCACAGCGAAGTGCAAGCGGTCAGCGGGCCTTGCGGGCGTCGAGATAGTCGGAGAGGCGGCCTGCGGCGCGGTCGAGCTTCGGAAGCAGCCAGATGAAGGGCGGCACGACGATCGCGGCCAGGGCGATCATGAACAATCCCGTTGCGATGAATGGGTCCATCAGCTCGGCTCCTTGGCCTTCATATAGCGCAAAGCGAACGTCGCCGCGAGAATGAAGGCCAGACCGATCAAAAGACCCGGGACGGCGCGGCGGAGATCGATCAATCGCGTCGGGTCTACCAGGGGCGCGACGAGCGATCCGATCAGGAACGCCAGCCCGAAGGCGTTTGATGCGTTCGCGGCCAGCTTGACGCGCTCCTTGCGCACCTCCGGATCGAGATGGCGCAGATCGTGGGCCGGAGGTGGAAGGTCGCTGATCACCCGTCGATCAGGAACGAACCGGGAACAACCTGCAAGTGTATCGCCGCGCCGGCTAAACCGCGATCGGCGCCTTGATCGCCGGATGGGCCTGGTAGTCCTCGAGCACGAAATCCTCGTAGCGATAGGCCAGCAGGTCCCGGCGCGGCGTGATGCGCATGGTCGGGAAGGGGTAGGGCTCGCGGCGGAGCTGCTCCTTCGCCTGGTCGAGGTGGTTCAGGTAGAGGTGCGCGTCGCCGAAGGTGTGCACGAACTCGCCGGGCTGCAGACCCGTCACCTGGGCCATCATCTGTGTCAGCAGGGCATAGCTGGCGATATTGAACGGCACGCCGAGGAACACATCGGCGCTGCGCTGGTACAGCTGGCAGCTCAGTTTTCCGTCCGCGACGAAGAACTGGAACAGGCAGTGGCAGGGCGGCAGGGCCATGTCGTCGACGTCGGCCGGGTTCCAGGCGCTGACGATGTGGCGACGGCTGTTGGGATTGGTCTTCAGGCTTTCGACGACGGCGGCGATCTGGTCGATCACCCGGCCGTCGGGCGCGGCCCAGCTGCGCCACTGGCGACCGTAGACCGGACCCAGTTCGCCCGCCTCATCGGCCCATTCGTCCCAGATGCTGACGCCCTGGTCCTGCAGCCAGCGGACGTTGGTGTCGCCGCGCAGGAACCAGAGCAGTTCCAGCACGATCGACTTGAGATGCACTTTCTTGGTGGTCAGCAGCGGGAAGCCCTGCGCCAGGTCGAAGCGTATCTGGCGGCCGAAGACGCCCAGGGTGCCGGTGCCGGTGCGATCGCCGCGCTGCACGCCGTTGGTCATGATGTCGGCCAGCAGGCCGAGGTACTGCCGCTCCGGATGATCGGGGGCAGCCTTTTCCTGGACAGCGATGACGGGCGCGATGGCGTTCATGACTCGGGAGCGTCGGGCCGAATCACCCCCTCGCCAAGTCACGATCTCGAGTCATCCACAGGGTCTGATCGTCGCGGACCGCCCGTCAGCCGGCGAACCCGCCTTCGTCGAGGAAGACCTGCTCCTCGTCCGTCGTCTCCCGGCCCAGTTGTCCGTTGCGGTGCGGGAAGCGACCGAACCGGACGATGATGTCGCGATGCACGATCGCGAACTTCAGCGTTTCCTCATCGCCGGTGGCGTCGCGCAGGGCCTCGCACAGCCGCACGCTGAGATCCTGGTCGGCCATGTCCTCGGAATGCTCGAACGGCAGGTAGCAGAAGGCCCGCAGCGCCGGCTCGATCTCCTGGTCGAAGTCCGACTGGATCATATGCCGGGCGACGCGACGGGCCATGGCGTCCGTCGCAAAGGCGTGGGGCGACTTGCGCCACAGGTTGCGCGGGAACTGGTCGAGCAGCAGCAGCAGGGCGAGGCAGCCGTCCGCTGTCCCCATCCAGTGCTCGTATTCACCGCGGGCGGCGGCGAAATGGACGGGCTCGAATCGCAGGCGGATAGCCTCGTCGAACCGCCAGTCCTTGCGGAACCACTTCGCCGGCCCGGCCAGCCGCCAGAAACCGATCACATCAATTGGGGCAGCGCTCATGGCGACAGGCTGACGCAGAGGACGGTTTCGTTCAACCACGGTTCAGGTTCGCGCGCGCATCCGTGGTTATTAAAGGGACAATCAGGGACCGGCGCACACCGGAACCACGGAGCACATGATGAAAAAGACCATCTCCACCGCGCTCGTGTTGGCGCTTCTGGCCAGCACGGCTGCCTACGCCCAGGACGAGGGCCGTCGTGGCGCCGCCCGCCAGAATGGCGGCGAGGAGTCTCGGGTCCCGCCTCCGCCTCCGCCGCCGCGCGCCGGGCCGCAACCGACCGCCAAGGGCCCGCAGGGCCAGCCCCAGGGGCAACCCCGTGGCCCGCGTCCGGGTGGTCCGGGCGCCCAGGGTGGCGGCCAGCCGCAATGGCAGGGGCAGGGCGGTCGTCCGCGCGGCCCCGCCGGCGCCGGCGGTCAGGGTGATCGTCGCGGCCCGGGTCAGTGGCAGGGTCAGGGCGGCGGTCAGGGACAACAGGCGCCCGGCGTTCGTCCCGGTCGCCCCGGCGGTCAGGGTCAAGGTCAGGGTCAATGGCAGGGCCAGGGCGGACGTCCCGGCGGCCAGGGCCAGGGCGGCTGGGATCGTGATCGTGATGGTCGTCCCGATGGCCGACCAGGCGCGGGCCGCCCCGGTGGTCAAGGTCAGGGCCAGGGCAGCTGGGACCGTGATCGCGATGGCCGTCCCGATGGTCGTCCGGGCGCGGGCCGCCCCGGCGGTCAGGGACAGGGTCAGGGCAACTGGGATCGCGACCGTGACGGTCGTCCCGATGGCCGTCCCGGCGCCGGACGTCCGGGCGGTCAGGGTCAGGGCGGCTGGGACCGCGACGGCCGCGGCGGCTGGGATCGCGACGGGCGCGGTGGCGACCGCCGCTGGGACGGCCGCCGTCCGGGCGAGGGTCGGGGCATGCGCAGCCGTGACCGCGGCCGGAGCTGGTACAACGAGCGGTCCTGGCAGCGGTCCTACCGCGCCAATCACCGCTACCGGATCGCGCCCTATCGTTACCCGAGCGGCTGGTATGCCCGCAGCTGGAGCTTCGGCGACTTCCTGCCGTTCGGCTGGTTCACCAGCAGCTACTATCTGAACGCCGGCGCGTACGGCCTGCCGTATCCGCCGATCGGCTGCGAATGGATCCGTGTGGGCCAGGACGCCCTGCTGGTCGACATCTGGACCGGCCGGATCGTGACCGTCTACTACGGCCTCTTCTGGTAGGACGCGGTCGACCGAGTGATGAAGCCCCGGAGGTGACTCCGGGGCTTTTTCTTTTCGGTTGGGGCGATCCACGGCGCCGATATGCCCTCAAGAGCGGTCGAACCCTTGACGTTCGGGCAATTTTCCGCTCGATAGCCCGGCCTTTGCTGCACTGCCGTTGCGCGGGTGCGGCGCAAATGACCTGACCGGAGAAAAATCATGCGCGTCTACTATGACCGCGACGCAGACCTGGCCCGTATCCTGGACCGGAAGATCGCGATCGTAGGCTATGGCAGCCAGGGCCATGCCCACGCGCTCAATCTCCGCGACTCGGGTCTCAAGAACGTCGCCGTGGCCCTGCGCCCCGGTTCCGCCTCCGCGAAGAAGGCCGAGAGCGAAGGCCTGAAGGTCATGACCGTGGCCGAGGCCGCGGCCTGGGCCGACGGCATCATGATCCTCGCGCCCGACGAACTGCAGCGCGGCATCTATGAGAACGAGATCGCCCCGAACATTCGCGACGGCGCGGCCCTGCTGTTCGCCCACGGCCTGAACGTCCACTTCGGTCTGATCGAGCCCAAGGCCACCGTCGACGTGCTGATGGTCGCGCCCAAGGGCCCGGGCCACACCGTGCGCGGCGAATACCTCAAGGGCGGCGGCGTGCCCTGCCTGATCGCCATCCACCAGGACGCCACCGGCAACGCCATGGACCTCGGTCTCGCCTACGCCAGCGCCATCGGCGGCGGGCGCTCGGGCATCATCGAGACCAACTTCCGCGAGGAATGCGAAACCGACCTGTTCGGCGAGCAGGCCGTGCTCTGCGGCGGTCTGGTCGAACTGATCCGCGCGGGCTTCGAGACCCTGGTCGAGGCCGGCTACGCGCCGGAGATGGCCTATTTCGAGTGCCTCCACGAGGTGAAGCTGATCGTCGACCTGATCTACGAAGGCGGCATCGCCAACATGAGCTACTCGATCAGCAACACGGCCGAGTACGGCGCCTATGTCAGCGGTCCCCGGGTGGTGACGCCCGACACCAAGGCCGAGATGAAGCGCATCCTCGAGGACATCCAGTCGGGCCGCTTCGTGCGCGACTTCATGGCCGAGAACGCCGTGGGCCAGCCCAGCTTCAAGGCCACCCGCCGCCGGGCGTCCGAACACCAGATCGAGGAAGTCGGCGGCCGCCTGCGCGCCATGATGCCCTGGATTACGAAGAATCAACTGGTGGACAAGGCGAAGAACTGATCCATCTCCCGCCTCTGGCTTGCGGGTAGGGGTTCGTCTTGGCGTCTCGGGTTTGTGTTGGACTGATCGCGGCCGGTCTCTGGGCGGTCGCCGGGAGTGCGTCGGCTGTTGAGTCGGCGCCCGGCGCCGTGACCACGGTGGACGGGGTCACGGTCGTGGCGGATATGGATGTCCGCCTGATGGTGGCGATCGGCGGGGACGTGCCCGATGGCACCTACGTGTCCAGTGCGCCATCCGGTCTGTTCTGCGGGGGCGTCCAGACGCGCTTCGCGACGCAGTTCAACTACCAGTGCTGGCTGCGCATCAAGCGCAAGGCTCCCGTTGTCCTGGCCGCTCAGTCCAACGGTCACTACGGGGTCGACTGGACGGTGCAATGGGTCGGGTGCGAACCCGTCGCAAACGGGGCCGCCTGCAAGCTCGCCGCCAGCGAAGAAGCCCAGGTCGTGGCCCTGTTCACACGCAAGTAGGCGCACTACCTTGGGCGGGCCCTTCCGGAGTTCGCCTATGAAACGTCTGATCCTCGCCGCCGTGCTGGCCCTGACCGCCGCGCCGGCGATTGCCGCGCCCGTGGCCTATACGATTGACCCGACCCACACCCAGACGACCTTCCAGGTCGACCGGTTCGGCTTCACGACCATTCTGGGCGCCTTCACGGCCGCCTCCGGCACGATCTGGATCGACGAGGCCGATCCGGCCGCCAGCCGGGTCGAGGCCCAGGTGACGGTCGCCAGCCTGTTCGCCGGCGACCCCACCCGCGACGAGCACCTGAAGGGCGAGCGCTGGCTGAACGCCGCCGCCAACGCCCTGATCACCTTCAAGTCGACCAAGGTGGTTACGACCGGGCCCGACACCGCCGACGTGACCGGCGACTTCACGCTGAACGGCGTAACAAAGCCGGTGACCTTCAAGGTCAAGCTGAACAAGATCGGCAAGGCCCCGGGCTCGGGCAAGCAGGCCGCCGGCTTCACCATCACCGGTTCGGTCAAGCGCCGGGACTTCGGCGTCGGCGCCGCCCTGCCGCCCGGCCTGATCGGCGAGGACGTGCCCATCCGCATCGAAGCCCTGGCCGTCGCGCCCGCGCCCGCCGCGTCCTGACGCCGGTGGTCCGTCGCATCTCAAGTCTCTACCTGGCCGGACCCGAGGTCTGGTTCCCGAACGTCGGCGCGCATTTCGCACTGCGCCAGGCGATGTGCGAGGCCGTCGGCTTCTCCATGCTGCAGGCCGACACCAGCGAACTCCGCGAACTGGAGCCCGGCGAGATCATGGCGCGGGAGCTCTACGCCGAGCGCGTCGCCCGGATGCGTCGCGCCGACGCGGCGATCGTCAACCTGACTCCCTGGCGGGGGCCGACGGCGGATCCCGGCACGGCGTTCGAGGCCGGCTTTCTGTCAGGCCTCGGCAAGCCGGTCATGGCCTACATGAACGTCGCCTATGAGCACGAAGCGGAGTTCCGCGACCGCGTAGACGCCCATATCGGCGCACAGCTGGACGAGGACGGCGTCTGGCGTGACGGGGAGGGCTGTCTGATCGAGGACTTCGGCCTGCCCGAGACGATCATGCTGTGGGCCGAGGCGCGCCGCCTGTTCGTGATCGTGACGCCGGACGTGCTGGGCGACGTGACGGGTCTGCAGCTGTGCCTCGACGCGCTGCGCGAATACGCGGACGACTAGGAACGGGGACAGGTACCGAAGGTACGTGTCCCCCAATCGAGCTGCTAGTTTAGGGGACACGTACCTTCGGTACAGGTCCCCTCAGACCCACCCCAGCGCCGTTTCGCCCCGCAGGATCGCCTCAGCGGCTGCGCTGTGCTTCCCGCCGTCCCGCTCATGCAGGACCAACGGCGGCAACAGCATCAACGGGGCTTTCCCCGTCTTCACCGCCCGAAGCAGCACCCGCTTGGCCGGCGCGTCGGCGAACGGGTGAATCGGCCGGATGCGGAACGAGCCGGCCTTGCCGCCCAGCAGCGACAGAAGGTCGCCCAGCCGGTCGGCGCGATGAATGAGGGTGATCGTCCCGCCCTCGCGCACCGCCTTGGTCAGGAAGCCCGTCCACGCCGCCAGGCCGCCGTCTGCCATCCAGGCGCCGGCCTTTTCCGGCGCCGGGGCGAGCAGGGCGCCCGGGTCGTCGAAGAACGGCGGATTGGCCATCACCGCGTCGAACACCGGCAGACCCAGCGGACGGAAGCCCGCCTGCACATCGCCCTCGAGGATCTGAACCCGCTCGCCAAACCCGTTCAGGACAAGGTTTTCCCGCGCCAGCGTCGCAGCGTCTGCATCCCGTTCGACACCCGTGAACAGAGCCTCCGGATGACGCGCCGCCGCCGCCAGCAGCGCCCCGCCCGCGCCGCAGCCGGCCTCCAGCACCCGCTCGCCCGGCGTCGCGTCGCAGGCCGCCGCGAGCAGGGCGGCGTCCATCCCCGCGCGATAGCCGCGGGTCGGCTGACGCAGCAAAACCCTTCCGTTCAGCAGCCGATCTTCGCTTGTGTCGCCCTGGTCAGCCATCTCGGCCTTGCCCTCGTCTCTTCCCTGACCTATCCCGCCCGTGAGGCTTCCCGCAACGGCGCTTGGGCCGCGGCCGGAAGATGAAGGAGCTCAGGTGTTGGACGCAGCGAATGCGGCCGTAGCCCGTCCGGCGGGCTCCGTCGATGGTCTGGTGGCGCTGGCGACCGCCGACATGCGGGGCGTGAACGCGATCATTTCGGCGCGGATGCAGAGCCCGGTGTCGGTGATTCCGGCGCTGGCGGACCATCTGATCAACGCCGGCGGCAAGCGGCTGCGCCCCCTGCTGACCGTCGCCTGTGCGCGACTGGCCGGCGCGACGGATGATTCCTGCCTGAAGCTGGCCGCGGCGGTTGAGTTCATCCACACCGCGACCCTGCTGCATGACGATGTGATCGACTCCTCGCAGCTGCGTCGCGGCAAGGTCGCCGCGCACCTGATCTGGGGCGCGCCCTCCAGCGTGCTGGTCGGTGACTACCTGTTCGCCCGGGCCTTCGAGCTGATGGTCGAGGCCGGGTCCCTGACGGCGCTGGACATCCTGGCCAAGGCCGCCGGGGTGATCAGCGAGGGCGAGGTGCTGCAGCTGACGCGCGCCCACGACCTGAACCTGTCGCAGGACGTCTATCTCGAGATCATCCGCGCCAAGACCGCCGAGCTGTTCGCCGCCGCCGCCGAGGCGGGCGCGGTCAGCGCCGGTGCGTCGGACGACATGCGCCGATCGATGCGGTCCTACGGCCTGAACCTCGGCCTCGCCTTCCAGCTCGTCGACGATGCGCTGGACTACGACGGCACGACCGAGGCGCTGGGCAAGAACGCCGGGGACGACTTCCGGGAAGGCAAGGCGACCCTGCCGTTGCTGCTTGCCATCGCCCGCACCGGCGCGGCCGAGGCGGCCTTCTGGGAGCGCACCATCGGTCGCCGGGAGCAGACCGACGACGACTTCCGCCGGGCCCGCGAGCTGATCCTGCGCACCGGCGCGGCCGAGGCGACGCTCGACCTGGCGCACCAGTTCGCCGAGGAGGCCAAGGCCGCGCTGGTCAAGACCGACGCCAACGCCTGGCGCGCCGCCCTCGAGGATCTCGCGGACTTCGCGGTCAGCCGGCGGACGTGACCGGTCGCGTCCCCCTTCAGCCGGGCGCGCGCAGCACCACGCAGGTGGTCAGATAGGGATGGAACAGCCAGTAGAGCTTGCCCATGGACCGTTTCCACTTGTCCCAGCCCAGAAACGGGAACGGGAACCGCAGAACGGGCCGCAGCAGGATCCACGGACGGGCCCTGACGTTGTCGCGGTACGAGCCGCACGGCAGGATTTCCGCCCTCTCGATCGTCGAGCCGGGAAAGAGGGCGGCGACCTCTTCGGGGGTCGGGCGGAACAGGGTGTCGATGGGGTCGCGGTGGTAGGGATAGCTGCGCGGCACGGTCACCACCACCAGCCCGCCCGGTCCGACCAGGGCCATGGCCTTGCGGCAGAGGGCGCCGGGATCGAGCACATGTTCGAGAATGTTGCAGAGCAGGAGCGCGCGCGCGCCCAGCTGCCTGGCGGTCTCGAAGCCCTCTTCGGACATGATGTCGGCGGCGACATCGACGCCCTCGGCGGCCTTGAGGTCCAGATGAATGAAGCGGACGCCGCGGGCTTCCAGCGGCGCGATCAGCTGCTCCTGGATCCACGGTTGATCCTGGGTCCGGAACTGGTGGGTCGAGGCGCCGACATTGAGCAATGGGCTGAGCTCCCCCGCGTCCACATGCGCGAGGGCCGCAGCGATCCAGGCGGCTTCCCGCGCGAACATTCAGATCTCCGATGACGGGCCAACTGGCAGTCGCCTCAGATAGAACGGAAACAGGATGAACGGCGAGCGCATTCTCGTCATCAAGCTGTCGGCCCTGGGCGATTTCGTGCAGGCGACGGGCGCCATGAAGGCCATCCGGCGAACCCATCCCGGCGCGCGCCTCACCCTCCTGACCACAGCGCCCTTCGCGGCGATGGGCGAGGCGACGGGCTGGTTCGACGAGGTCTGGAGCGACGGTCGGCCGGAGTGGAGCGACCTGGCGTCGACGGCGCGTCTGATCGGCCGGTTGCGCGCGGCGCGGTTCGACCGGGTCTATGACCTGCAGTGCCAGGGCCGGACCAATCGCTACTTCCAGCTGCTGTGGCCGCACCGGCCGCCGTGGTCCGGCAATGCGCCGGGCGCGGCTATGTCCTATCGCGAACCCGACCGTAACCGGCTGCACATCCAGGACCTGTGGGTGAAGCAGCTGGCGCTTGCCGGGATAACGGATGTGCCGCCGCCGGACCTGTCCTGGCTTGTCGGCGACGCGGCCAGGTTCGCCATCGCCGGACCCTACGCCCTGATGGCGCCGGGCGGCGCGGCGCATCGGCCGGCCAAGCGCTGGCCCGCGCCGTCGTTCGGCGACTTGGCTGTGCGACTGCTAGGCCAGGGGATCACGCCCGTGGTCGTGGGTCATGGCGCGGAGGAGGCGGCGCTCGCCCAGGTGATCCTGACCGCTGCGCCGGGCGCGGTCAGCCTGGTGGGCAAGACAAGCATCGCCGATATCGCCGGTCTCGCGCGGGGGGCGGCCCTGGCCGTCGGCAACGACACCGGCCCGGTCCATGTGATCGCGGCGGCGGGATGCCCGACACTCGTCCTGTTCTCCGCCGAAAGTAACCCCGCCATGAGCGCGCCCCGGCCCGTCCGTCCGGACCAGCCGGTGGCGATCCTGCGCGAGGCGGACCTGGCGGACCTGGACGTCGACCGGGTCTGGGCGGCGGCAGGCGATCTCAGCCGAGCTGGCTGAGTACGTCCGCCGTAAACTGGTTCATCGCCTGTGCGCCCTGCAGGGCCGCGGCGCGGAACATCGCCCGGTCGACCTGGAAGGCGAAATTGGCCGTCTGGCCCGACGATCCCAGCTGCTCGAACCGGCCGGGCATGCCGAGATCGAGGTCGCCCTTGAACCGAAGGTCCGAGGTTTCGCCGGCGATCTTGATCAGGCCGCGGGTCGCCCAGACCGACGAGGGATGGTCGACCAGCTTCATACCGCCGCTCACCTCGGCCCGGGCGCCCTGGCTGCGGATCACGCCGTTGGTCGTCACCTCGCCGAGCGACAGGGACGTGTCGCCGAAGGTGTAGACATAGGTGGGCATGAGCAGGACCGCGTTCAGGTCCTTGGACACCCAGTTGGTCCGCTGCCAGTTCTTGATGGCCAGCGCCCCGAAGGGGTTCCAGGCTTCCATATGGTAGAAGAACAGCCGGCCGCCGCTATCGGACGCCCAGGCCAGGTCGAGGGGCGGGCCGCCGCTCGGGTATTTCCAGGTCTTCAGCGCGGGTTGCTCGACGACGCTGAACTCCGCCATGGCCGGATGCGCCAGAACCTCGACGCGCGGCACGATTGTGCGCCCGAGGGCCGCCATACGGGTGGTCAGGTCCTCGATCCCCGCGTCCGCCACCGCCCGCAGGTCGGTATCCATGAGCCCGGTGATGTTGAGCGTCGAGCGCCACCCGCCCGTGCCGACCGCCGAGGACTGGTAGACATAGCTACCGGTCTGGGTGGCGACGCGCGCCGCCAGAATGCCGATCCGCGGCGTGGCCTTGAGCATCTTCGCGAGGATCTTCCGGTCGCCCAGCGTGGCGCTGGAGGCGTCGATCCCCGTGCGGGCCCACGAGCCATCGGGAATAGCGCGGTCAAACCGGCCAGGCTGACGCCGGCGCCGAGAAGCTGTCTGCGGTCCATCATGCGTCCCTCCAGGGAGAGGCTGAGGATTGACCGCACCCGGAGCGGACGCTCGCCTCAAAAGGGTGGCTTCAGAAGCCGCTGAAGAGCTTGTCGAGGGCGCGGCGGATGTCGTCCTCCTGAGACGTCAGCGATCCGACCGTCCTGCCCAAAGCTTGCCTGTGGACAGAGCCCAGCTCCGATAGGGCGAGCACGAAGCCGTTGCCGTCGTGATCGACGTCGATGTCCACCCCGGTCGTGACCTTGTCGACGACCAGCGGAGCGACGACGACGACGGCCTGCTCGATGAAATGGGATTGGATCATGGCCACGAAGGGCGCGAACCGCCGCGACGGCGCTGACGGGTTTCTGAAGACGTCAAACTGTCGCAACTCACCAGCGCCGAAGGTCGGCGCCAAAGATGCCTCGCCGCGCGATGGCTTCGTTATTGTGCCTGATCGCCTCGGCGTTCTCCTCCGCCCAGCGGCGAGCGCGACCTTCGGCGCCTGCGGGGTCGACCTTCTGGAGGTGTAGGCGCAGGTCTCTTTCGCTCATCCCGCCGATGTCCAGACCCAGCCGGGCCGCCTGCTCCAGCAACTCCGGATCGATCGCCGTCGAGAGTTCAGGCCTGTCCATGCGCAAACGCTACATCGACGGGAACAAACCGGCAACTACAATTGCAGGGCGTGCGTCACGCGCGGCCAGTCGACCGGTTCGAAGCCCATCGCCTCCCAGAACGGCGGCGCCGCGGGGGAGGCGGCGGCGTTGAGCGTCAGCAGCGGCGCGGACTGGAAACCCTGCTGCATCATCGCGCCGGCAAGGGCCCGCGCCACGCCGGCGCGACGGAACGCGGGCCGGACATAGAGCCGGCGCATGCGCATCGCCGGTTCGGCCAGCCCTGTTTCCGGCGTTACGCCGCCGACGCCGGCCAGATCACTGTCCACGAAGGCCGCGAACAGCGCGCCGGGTTCGGTGAACGGATCACCCTTCGAGCCGAACTCGACCGCGAGCATGGCCATGTTGCGCACACCTTCTGCAGTGGCTTCCGCGCACATGACGTCGAATCCATGTGGCAGGGCCTCGACAAGGCGCAGGATATTCACCACGTCTGTCCTCTCGACCTTGCGGGGACCCCGTCCATGCGCCTGCTGCTCAACATCCTGTGGTTCATCCTCGGCGGCTGGCTGAGCGGCCTGCTGTGGCTGCTGGGCGGGCTGATCCTGGCGATCACCATCGTCGGTCTCCCCTACAGCTTCGCGGCCTGGCGTATCGCCGGCTTCGCCTTCTGGCCGTTCGGCAAGGAGATCGTCTCGCGCGAGATCGTCACCGGCCAGCATGACATCGGCACAGGCCCGATCGGCTTTGTGCTCAACGTGATCTGGTTCCTGTTCGCCGGCTGGTACATCGCCCTGTCGCACATCCTGATCGCCATCCCGGAGGCCATCAGCATCATCGGCCTGCCGTTCGCGTTCAAGGACCTGCAGCTGGCCCGCATCGCGCTCGCGCCGATCGGTCTGGCGGTGGTCGAGAAGCGCTGAAGTCTGTCCTCCCCCACTTTTGGGGGAGGGGGACCAGCCGGAGGCTGGGGGAGGGGGAAGCCCAACAGGTGGCCGTGCTACCGATGGGCTGCCACCAACGGGGCACGCTCGCGCCAACCCAGCCCACACCGGCACCTCCCTCACCACCATGCTCCGCATGGTCCCCCTCTCCCAGGTGGGAGAGGAAATCAGGATCTCGGCGCCGGCCCCTCATCCTCTTCCAGCAGGATGTCCAGGAACGTCTGGCGGCGGTTGAGGAAGTTGCGGGTCACCTGGAAATGCTCGGTGTCCTCGTACTCCACCCGCTCCAGCCCGTGCTCGGAGGCCTGATAGATCCAGGCGTCCGGGTAGCCGAGGATGATCGGTGAGTGGGTCGCGATGATCAGCTGCGAGCGGGCCAGCACCAGCTGGTGCAGCTTGGCGAGGAAGGCCAGCTGGCGCTGCGGCGACAGTGCCGCCTCCGGCTCATCCATGATGTACAGGCCATCGCCCATCAGGCGGTTCTCGAACAGGGCGAAGAAGGCTTCGCCGTGCGACTGCTCATGCAGGGGCCGCTCGCCGGTTCGCTTGCCGCCGGTCTGTTCGAGGTAGGTGGCGACGTTGAAGAAGCTCTCGGCCCGCAGAAAGAAGCCGTCGTGGGCGTAGGCCTTGCCGTCCCGGATCGGCCGGATGAACTGGTGCAGGACCGAGTGGTTGGCGTGGGTGGCGAACTGGTGGTCCTTCGAGCCGCCCTCGGCGTTGAACCCCCAGGCCACCGCCAGCGCCTCGATCAGCGTCGACTTGCCCGAGCCGTTCTCGCCGACCAGGAAGGTCACGCGCGGGTGGAACTGCAGGCTGTGCAGGCTGCGCACGACCGGCAGGTTGAACGGATAGACGGCCTCGTCCCAGCCGTCGCGGCGGATGAACTGCGCGGTGATCCAGTAGGGGGTGTCGAGGCCGGCCATCTTAGGGGGTCGCGCTCCTGTCCGGCTGCCCGGATGATGATGAGCCCTGAAGGCCTTGATGGAATTGGAGCTCTGGTGGCGGCCTTGGTCAAGGACGACCCCGGCGGGGTCGCCGCTCCGCGGCCGCAAGGCGGTCCTTGAGCAAGGCCGCCACCAGAGCAAAGCTGGCCGTCAAGACATCAGGGGGCGTCCGCCTGCAAGCTCAGTCGAGGCCCCGCCACTCAAGTCCGCCCGGGAGCGTCCTCGCCGCATAGTCGACCTGCAGCACCCGCCGCCGGCCGTACGACCGCGACCGCTCCGACATGTGCAGGATCGGTGTCGAGTAGGCCCAGACGTCCCCGGCCCTCGCATGACAGACGAAGGCTGGCAGCGCCTCCACCCTTGAAGCCGCCTCCGCCGCTGAGACATAGCCCAGTTGGTGTGACCCCAGCGCGATCCGCAGCGGTGCATTGTCGTCGTCGCAATCGTCCAGATGCAGACGCAACGTGACCATGCCCTCAAGGACGGCGATGGGCGGCGCGACATGCAGCAGGCCGTCCTTGGTCGACCACGGGCCAAAGCCTTCGACCTCGACCCGATTGCGGACGCAGATGGTTCTGTCCTGGTGCCAGGCGACGATCCAGTTCGAGGCCGGAGACTTGTCGAAAATCACAGCGCGGACCGGGCGGGCGGCCCCGCTGATCAGGCTGGCGGCGATGCGGCCGATGGCGCCATCAGGAGCCAGCAGATGACCTGCTGAGGTCTCATCGGGCAGGCGTCGTCCGGGGCGCCCGTCGATGACCTGCTCAAGGCGTTCGCCAAGGCGCGCGATCTCGTCAGCCGCCAATGCCGCCGGAAAAAGAGCGGCGCCGTCCCTGGCGATGGAAAGATCGGCGGCGCGCATGACCTCACCCCGGCGAGATCATCTTCTCCGGCCGCACCGCCTCGTCGAACTCGGCATCCGTCAGGTAGCCGCCGCCGACGGCTTCCTCGCGCAGGGTGGTGCCGTTCTTGTGGGCCGTCTTGGCGATCTTGGCGCAGGCGTCGTAGCCGAGCTTGCCGTTGAGCGCGGTGACCAGCATCAGGCTGTTGTCCAGGCCGCGCTTGATGTTGTCCTCGCGCGGCTCGATGCCGACGACGCAGTTGTCGGTGAAGCTGATCGCCGCGTCGGCCAGCAGCCGGACCGACTGCAGGAAGTTGTAGGCCATCACCGGGTTGAAGACGTTCAGCTCGAAGTGGCCGCTGGCGCCGGCGAAGGTGATGGCGGCGTTGTTGCCGAACACCTGGGTGCAGACCATCGTCAGGGCCTCGCACTGGGTCGGGTTGACCTTGCCCGGCATAATCGAGCTGCCCGGCTCGTTTTCCGGCAGGCTCAGTTCGCCCAGGCCCGAGCGCGGGCCGGAGCCCAGGAAGCGGATGTCGTTGGCGATCTTGAACAGGCTGGCGGCCACGGTGTTGATCGCCCCGTGGCTGAAGACCATGGCGTCATGGGCGGCCAGGGCCTCGAACTTGTTCGGCGCCGTGGTGAAGGGAAGGCCCGTGATCGCGGCGATCTGTTCGGCGACCTTCTCGGCGAAGCCGACGGGGGCGTTGAGACCCGTGCCGACAGCCGTGCCGCCCTGGGCCAGCTCCATCAGCGCCGGCAGGGTCTGTTCGATGCGGTGGATGCCGTTGGCGATCTGCTGGGCGTAGCCGCCGAACTCCTGGCCCAGCGTCAGGGGCGTGGCGTCCTGGGTGTGGGTGCGGCCGATCTTGATGATGCCCTGCCAGGCGTCGGCCTTGGCCTTCAGCGCCGCGTGCAGGTGCTTCAGGGCGGGCAGCAGGTCGTGGACCACCTGTTCGGCGCAGGCGATGTGCATGGCCGTCGGATAGGTGTCGTTGGACGACTGGCTCATGTTGACGTGGTCGTTGGGGTGGACCGGCTTCTTGGAGCCCATCTCGCCGCCCAGCATCTCGATGGCGCGGTTCGAGATCACCTCGTTGGCGTTCATGTTCGACTGGGTGCCCGAGCCCGTCTGCCAGACGACCAGCGGGAAGTGGTCGTTCAGCTTGCCCTCGATGACTTCGTTGGCCGCCTTGACGATGGTCGCGGCGATCTGCGGGTCCAGCTTGCCCAGCGCCAGGTTGGTCTCGGCGGCCGCACGCTTGACGATGCCCAGGGCCCGGACGACGGGCAGGGGCTGCTTCTCCCAGCCGATCTTGAAGTTGCCGAGGCTGCGTTGCGACTGGGCGCCCCAGTAACGGTCGGCGGCGACCTCGATGGGGCCAAAGGTGTCGGTCTCGGTGCGCGTGGCGGTCATGATCTTTCCCGGCGAAACTTGCAGCGCCGGTTTAGCGCCGGGGGAGGAGACTGCAAGCGCGCAAGGCGTTATGGACGCCAATGACCGACGACTGGACAACCTTCGGCAAGGTGCGCGCGCGGGAAGCCGGGGCGACGCTGGAGATCGTCGTCGATGGCCTGACCACCCAGGCGAAATACTACAAGCCGCTGATCTACGAGTTCTTCCGCAAGCAGTGGCGGGGCTCGCGGCCGGCTTGGGGCGACTTCGCCGTCGAGATCATCATGGAGTACGAGGGCGACCCGCCGTGGCTCGATCTCGACAACCTCGCCAAGGCGATCCTCGACTCGATCAAGGGTCACGCCTTCCACGACGACAGTCAGGTCGCCCGGCTGCTGGTCGAGCGCCGCCAGGGCGAGCGGGAGCGGATTACCGTGCGCGCGACGCGGCTCGCCTAGTGCGGTCCAGCGCCACGCTGGCCAGGAGGGCGTCGCCGACGAGGATGAAGGCGGCGTAGCGGCCGAGGCTGACCGGATCCCAGGTCGGAAAGATATCCCGGAACAGCGCCAGCATGATTCCCGCGCCGATCAGACCGGGCGCGGCGAAGATCGCCGCCGCCAGCAGGCGATTGCGGCGCTGCAGGCGACGCACGCGGCTGGCCACATGGAAGAGGAACACCACGACGCCGCCGACCAGGAACGCGTTCATGGCGTAGAACCAGAACGCCTTCTCCAGCAGCCCCGTCCCGAACGCCGCGTACCAGCCCGTCGAGACCAGAAAGGCCAGCACGCCCGCCAGACCGAAGGTCAGACCGTCTTCTTTTGACACGACAACCACCCCGAACCACCCGTTTCCATCCTGGGGATGCGAGGGTGGCGCCAGAAAGGTGGCCTATGGTCGCGGCGCTGGAAAGTCAGCTCGCCCAGGGCACGAGTGCGCCGCGCATCAGCAGCACAAGCGAGAGGCAGACGTAGATCAGCGTCGTCGCCGTAAAGCGCAGTTTGCGGCCCACGGTCCAGCTTTCGACCCGTCGTCCACCCCGCCAGATGAACGGCAGCAGCACCAGGGTCACGAGCGACAGAATCGCGGCGACCAGGGCGCAGGACGACGCGGTCAGCATCCAGCCGCCCGGCCAGTCGAAGAAGATCGCGGCGACGTCGCCGGCCTTGCCCGCCCAGATCGCCAGCGCGCCCATGGCCAGAAGCCAGAGGATCGCCTGGGTCGTCTGCATCAGGCTGGCCCGGCGCTGCATGGGCGTCTCGCGATGGTCCTTGCGGTCGCGCATCATCAGGCCGCCGAGCGTCGCCAGGGCGGCGATGGCCGCCAGAAGCGCGAGATTGACCAGCCATCCCTGGGTCCCGAAGAAGCCGGCCCGCTGGAACAGCTGCATGCCCGAGGCCGGGTAGTAGCCGCTGGCGCGGCCATCCTTCAGGACGAAGGTGATTTTTCGCCAGCCGCTGACTTCCCGGAAGCGGCCTTCGGTTCCTTCGGGGATCCAGACTGATGAGCTGTCGCGGCTGCTGATGCGCAGGTAGCCGGCGTCAGTCACCGCAACCTGGGTGCGGGCGTTGACCAGGCCGATGAACTGTTCGAGCCCGCGATAGGAGCGCCGCGTGCTGACATACTCGCCCTCGAATTTCCGGGCGTTCTGCTTCAGCCAGGGCGAGCCGGCCTCAGGCAGGGTCTGCGCCGGGCCATAGAACCGCTGCACAATGCGGCTGGTCGCCTGATTGACAAGGCGCTCGCCGCTCTCGCCATTGGCGGCCACGAAGACGCCCAGGCCCAGCGACGGGACGAGGATCATCGAGGAGCGGTAGGACAGCAGCACGCCGTCATGGCCCCAGCCCGTGCGTCCGCCGGGCAGCTGGAACTGCAGGAAGCCATGACCGGAGCCGGACACGCCGGGCGCAGGGCTTGACTGCTCGCGGAAGAAGCCCGCGGCGGTCGCCGGGCTGTAGATCTGCACCCCGTCCAGCGTACCGCCGTTCAGGATCATGGTCATGTAGCGGGCCATGTCAGCGGCGGTGGTCGAGACGCCGCCCGCCGGGGCCAGCTGGGTCGTGTATTCGAACGGGCGCTCACGCCAGCCCGATCCGGTCCAGAGGAAGCCCTCCGACAGGTCCGCCGCCAGGGCGGCCGGCATCGGCGGGGGGAGGTCGGCGCGGGCGGGGTAGGGGTTGCGGAAGGTCGTGCGGGTCATGCCCAGCGGGCCGGTGACGCCGGTTTCGATCAGCCGCTCGAACGGCTTGCCGGAGACCCAGGCGGCCGCCGCGCCGGCGAGGCCGACGCCGTAGTTCGAGTAGGCCGGCGATGTCCCGGCTTCCCGCACGCGGCGCGGCCGTTCCTGGCGCAGATAGACGTCGAGCGGCCGCACGCGGGCCGCATCGCGCTCGAACAGCTGGCCCAGGGCGCGGTCCTCGAAGCCCGGCGAGTGACTCATCAGATCGATGACCCGCACGGGCTGGTCGAAGCCCTGGTCACGCACGCGGATCTTTTCGGGCAGGTACAGGTTGATCGGGGCATCCAGCCGCATGCGGCCGGCTTCGACTTCCTTCATCACCGCAATCCAGGTGAAGGTCTTGGAAATCGAGGCGATACGGAACAGCGTGCGGTCGGGGTCCACCGGGCGGGCCGGCCCGAGCCTGGCGAAGCCGTACCCCTTCTTCAGCACCACCTGGCCGTTCTGGACCACCGAGATCGTGACGCCGGGAATGCGGTCGGCGGACATCGCGTCGCGGACCATCCCGTCGACGAAGGCTTCAAGTTCGGCCGGGGACAGGGGGGCGACGCCGGCGATGACCGGAGCGGGCAAGGCCTCTGCCGCGGGCGGTCGCGCGGGAACACGGGTGAAGGTCGGGGGCGTCAGGCCGGGCGTGGGCGCTGCGGCGATCTGGGCCGTGCCGGCGGCCGGCGCGACGCCGATCAGAATGGACAGGGCAGCCGCGAGGGCGGCTTTGACTGGCGAGCGCAAGGAGTGTCCCCGGGAAAAGGTCGTTCGAGCAACTTCTAGGGCGCCGGGGACGCCGGGCAAAGGTCAGTCTGCGGCCGGTAGGTCGTCAGGGTGACTGGATACCCTTCGCGCCGGCCGGAAACGGCATCATGCCAAGGCGCAGGCGCAGGGCGCCGTCGATCGACACCTGTGGCTCGGAGGGCGGCGAGACGTTCATCCGGCCCTCGCGACGGCTCACGCAGCCCTGGATCGCTGGCCCCATGGCCGGGAAATTGCGCACCGACTCCACGGTCTCGAGGAAACAGGCGTCGAAGTAGGGGTACTTGTCCTCCGAACTGCAGCCGAAGGAGCTGCGGTCGGGCCTGGCGGCCGTCATCACCATGCGCTGGGGCCCTACGAGATGGGGCAGGAAGGCGCCGGAGTAGCAGGCGGAAATGATCACGATCGTCGGCCGGGCCGGGCAGGCCTCCTCGACCAGCGCGGCCATCTCGCTCGGCGAGAACATGTAGGCCTTGCCCATCACGTCCATCACCACGCCCGCCCGAGGCGCGCCGTGCGAGGTGTAGTAGATCAGGCAGCCCGCCGGGGCCTTCGCGGCGGAAGCCTTGAGCGCATCGAGCACCGACTGGGCCGTCAGGCGTTCGGGCCGGGTGTCGGGATAGCGCTCAGGCTTGGTCGAGAACTGCGTCATCGCATCGGGCCTGAAGCCCATGCCGATCAGTGTCGCGGCGACATCGCGGCGCGCATTGTCGAAGGCTTCCGCCTGACTGCCGTTGGAGGCGCGCCAGTCGCCGGCGATGACGACCGAGGCCCAGCTGTTGAACGGGCTGGCGGGTGCGGTCTGGGCCACGGCGGGACCTGCGAGAATGGCCAGCAGGCCGACGATCGCCAGGAGCCAGCCGCGCACCGGGTCTCAGCCCTTGTACCGGGCGAAGGGGGTCGGCATCGCCGTGCCGGTGGCCCGGGCCAGGATGCGGCCCTCGCTGTCCTTCAACTCGCCCTCGGTGAAGGCGATGGTCTTGCCCCAGCGCGCCACCCGGCCGACGCCGGTGATCTCGCCGGGCAGGGCCGGGCGGTAGAAACTGGTCTTCATCTCCACGGTCGGCGCGACGCTGGTCATGCCGGACGCAACCATGCAGGCCACGCTCATGCATTCGTCCAGCATGGCGCAGAGGTAGCCGCCCTGGATCTGCTTCATCGGGTTGGTCAGTTGCTCGGTGGCGGTGAAGGCCACCTCGACCTCGCGGTCCGCCTGGCTGACCCGCACGATCCGGAAGCCGAGCAGCTCGGACCCCGGCGGGCGGCGTTTGGCGTTGGTGAAGCGCGCCAGGATGGCCTCGTCGGTGAGGCTTTGCGGCTCCTGCGAAGCAACGTCGGTCAACCCGGCCTCACTTCTTGCGGAACTGGTCGAGCGACACGACCTTGGGGCCGTCGTCCACGGGCCTCGCCGGCGCGGCCGGCTCTTCCGGCTCGTCGAGACCGACCGGTTCGACGTCGACCGGCGGCGGTTCGAAGTGCAGGCTGAACTTGACGTGCGGATCGACGAAGCGCGTCACCGCCGCATAGGGCACCGACAGCTTTTTGGGCGAGCCGCCGAACTTCAGCGTCACCGTGAAGAAGGTCTCGCCCGGCGCCAGATCCCAGTACTGGTTCTGCAGGACGATCGTCATCTCGTCGGGATACTTGCCCAGCAGATCGGGCGGCCCGGAGACCCCCGGCGCCCTGGTGCGGAAGGTGATGTAGAAGTGATGGTCGCCGGGAATGCCGCCCGGCGCCGCCGCCACCTTCAACGCGGCCTTGACCACGCCGCGCAGCGCGTCCTGGGCCAGCGCCTCGTAGTTCATCAGGTCTTCAGGCGGTTTCTGCTGCTGGGCCATGACTCGAACACCGGTTTGGACGGCGAGCGTAGCCTGTCGAGACGGACTCGCAAAGCCATGCTGGGCCAGCGCGTATGCGGGGACATGTACTTCAGTACGTGTCCCCTTCAGCTAGCGCATTGTCTGCCGGGTAGGATCTCACAAGCAGCAGGGGACACGTACTGAAGTACATGTCCCCGGATGGTCGCTCGGCAAGCAGGAAGAAGGTGGGGGATTCTGTTGGCAGGCTCCCCCGGGCCCCGCCGGAGGATCTGAACCCCCCGGAGTTTAGGCTGAGTGCGCTAGCACCGCATTACGCGGCGATCGCATACTCTTCAGCGAAGTTATCGTTCGCAGTTAGTTTAATGGCCCGGATCGGTGAGCCACGCCGGGACAAAGCTACGCCTTTAGACGTCTGTCGATGCTGATCGGCCCCATACTTCCGGCGATAACCCGAAGAAGGAAATGGTGGAGCCGCCGGGAATCGCACCCGGGTCCAGTCCGCTTATTACACGCGCGTTTATGTCCATAGTCCGGGCAAGCCCGAACAGACCCAATATAGGGGCGATCGGTCGCCGGGGGAAGGACGCCGCGCGCCAGGACGTCGCTATTCCCGGACTCACGCAAAAGAGGCAGCCTCACCGAACGCCGGTCTTCAAGGCGGGGAAACGGGAGGCAATCCAATGAACAAGTTCATGGCCGAGTTCATCGGCACGCTTGTGCTCGTGTTGTTTGGCTGCGGAGCGGCCGTTCTGGGCGGGATGGAACATGTCGGTCAGCTGGGCATCGCGCTGGCGTTCGGCTTTGCGATCGTCGCGATGGCCTACGGCATCGGGCCGATCTCCGGCTGCCACGTCAATCCGGCGGTCAGTCTGGCCGCCTTTGTCGCCGGCCGGATGACGGTCAGGGACATGGGCCTGTACTGGGTGGCGCAGTTCCTGGGCGCGCTGGCCGGTGCGGCGATCCTGATGACGCTCGCCAAGGAGGGCGCGGCCAGCGGTCTCGGCCGCAACGGCTGGGGGGCCGGCTATCTCGGAGAGTATTCGATGCACGCGGCGCTGATCTTCGAGATCGTGTTCACCGCCATCTTCGTCATCGTGATCCTCGGGGTGACCGGTGAGAAGGGGCAGGGCGCGTTCGCGGGCCTGGCCATCGGCATCACCCTGGCGGTGATCCACATCGTCGGCATCCAGGTCACCGGCGTGTCGGTCAACCCGGCGCGCAGCTTCGGTCCGGCGGCGCTGGTCGGCGGCGAGGCGCTTTCGCAGCTGTGGCTGTTCATCGTCGCCCCGGCCATCGGCGCGATGATCGGCGGCGCGCTGTACCGCTTCAATCTGTTGAAGGCGGCCTAGGTCAGGGCGCTGCCGGCGCAGTCGGAACAGGCACAGGATCGTTCTCGCCGATATCGATCAGGCCTTTCCACGCGCCGGCGGCGTTCTTGCGCCAGACCGTAACGTAGCGACCCGTCCGCACGGGGCGGGTCGTATCCTTCGGAATTCTTCGGTAGGTCCCGATCGTAACGCCCATATCGCCGCTCTTGGAGCCCCAGGCCTGGGTCGGCGCCCATTCGACCGTCATACCAGAGGGGGCATCTCCCCCGAGTGCTTCAAACGCAGCGCGCGCGCCCACCGTGGGCGGACCGTCCATGCCGTACAGAAGGCCCTCACGCTCATCCATGAACTCGAGGAAGGAACGCGCGAAGCCGACTTCGGCGGCACGTCTGGCGAAGGCCATGTCAGCCGCGCGAACAGCCTCGGCCGTGGCGACGGATTCGTCGTGCGCCAATGCAGGCCCGGCAAGCAGCGCGGCCGCCAGCGCGATCGCGGTCATGAGTTTCATGTGTCATCCTCCAGCCTGAAATCCTGCATCAGGCGTTGGTGGACGTCGAGTTACATCCCCTCGGCGCCGCGCTCGATGCTCAGCACGCCGGTGCGGGATAGTTCGACCAGGCCCAGTGGTCGCATCAGGTCGACGAAGCTGTCGATCTTGGACGGCGCGCCGGTGATCTCGAAGACGAAGCTTTCGGAGGTCGTGTCGACCACCTTGGCGCGGAAGATGTCGGAGACGCGCAGCGCCTCGACCCGGTCCGTGCCGGTTCCGCGCACCTTGACCAGGGCCAGCTCGCGCTCGATGCCGCGCGGGTCGCGGGTGACGTCATGCACGCGGCGGACGCTGATGACCTTGCTGAGCTGGGCCTCGATCTGGTCCAGCACGTGCGGCGCGCCGCGGGTGACGATGGTGATGCGGCTGGTGTGGGCCTTGCGGTCGGTTTCGGCGACCGTGAGGCTCTCGATGTTGTAGCCCCGCGCGGCGAACAGCCCGACCACGCGGTGCAGGACACCCGCCTCGTTGTCGACGAGCAGGGCGAAGGTGGCGAGATTCTCCGTCTCGTCGACATGCGAGAGATCGTAGGCGGAGGCGGGCTGGGGATCGGTGGTCATGGCGTTGTCTAGACCAGCCGCCGCCCGGCGTCGTCAATCACCGAGCCGATGTCGGCGCCGTCCTCGGGCAGGATCATCTCGTTGTGCGCCTTGCCGGACGGGATCATCGGCAGGCAGTTCTCGTTCTTCTCGACGCGGCAGTCGAAGACCACCGGGCGGGGACTGTCGATCATCTCGAGAATCTTCGCATCCAGCTCGGCCGGGTCGCTGCAGCGGATGCCGACGGCGCCATAGGCCTCGGCCAGTTTGACGAAGTCGGGCAGGCTCTCGGAGTAGCTGTGGCTGTAGCGCTGGCCGTGCAGCAGCTCCTGCCACTGGCGGACCATGCCCATCCACTCGTTGTTGAGGATGAAGATCTTGATCGGCAGGTCGTACTGGATCGCCGTCGACAGCTCCTGGATGCACATCTGGATCGAGGCTTCACCGGCAATGTCGATGACCAGGCTGCCCGGATGGGCCAGCTGCACGCCGATAGCGGCGGGCATGCCGTAGCCCATGGTGCCCAGGCCCCCGGACGTCATCCAGCGGTTCGGCTCCTGGAAGCGGTAGTGCTGGGCGGCCCACATCTGGTGCTGGCCGACCTCGGTGGTGATGTAGGTGTCGCGATCCTTCGTCAGCGCATACAGCCGGTCGATGGCCTGCTGCGGCTTGATGGTCGTGTCGTTGGTGCGGAAGCTCAGGCACTGGCGGGCGCGCCAGCCGTCGATCTGCCGCCACCAGTCGTCCAGGGCGTTGCGATTGGCCGTCAGGCCCTCGGCCTTCCAGGCGGCGATCAGGTCATCCAGCACGCTGCCCGCGTCGCCGACGATGCCGATGTCGACCCGCACGTTCTTGTTGATCGAGGAGGCGTCGATATCGATGTGGATCTTCTTGCTGTTCGGTGAGAAGGCGTCGAGCCGGCCCGTGACCCGGTCGTCGAACCGCGCGCCGACGCAGATCATCACGTCGCAGTCGTGCATCGCGTGGTTTGCCTCGAACGTGCCGTGCATGCCCAGCATGCCGAGCCACGCCGGGTCCGCCGCCGGGAAGGCGCCCAGGCCCATCAGGGTCGAGGTCACCGGGGCGCCGGTCATCGCGGCGAACGCGCGCAGGCTCTCGCTGGCCTTCGGGCCGGCGTTGATGACGCCGCCGCCGGTGTAGAAGATCGGCCGGCGGGCCTTGGCGATCATCCGCGCCGCCTCGGCGATCTTGCCGGCGTCGCCCTTGGTGCGCGGCGCATAGCCGTGGCTGAAGCTGACCTCGTCGGGGGTCTGATAGACGCCCTTCGAGAACTGCACGTCCTTGGGAATGTCGATCAGAACCGGGCCGGGGCGGCCGCTGGTGGCGATGTGGAAGGCCTCGTGGATGATCCGCGGCAGGTCTGCGACGTCCTTCACGAGGTAGTTGTGCTTGGTGCAGGCGCGGGTGATGCCGACCGTGTCCGCTTCCTGGAAGGCGTCCGTGCCGATCAGGTGGGTCGGGACCTGGCCGGTGAAGACGACCATTGGAATGCTGTCCATCAGGGCGTCGACGATGCCGGTGATGGCGTTGGTCGCGCCGGGACCAGAGGTGACGAGCACCACGCCGGGTTTGCCGGTCGAGCGGGCATAGCCCTCGGCTGCATGGGTCGCGCCCTGTTCGTGGCGGACGAGGATGTGGCGCAGGCGATCACCGTTGCGCTCGTTGTCCTGGAACAGGGCGTCATAGATCGGCAGCACAGCGCCGCCCGGATAGCCGAACAGCGTGCTGACGCCCTGATCGATGAGCGCCTGCACGACGATCTCGGCGCCGGTCATCTCGCGACTGGCGGCGTCGGTGGGGGCGGATCGGGTCGTGGAAGCGGTCATTGTCGGGCTCGTTCGTGGGGCGAAAAAGGCAATAAAAAAGGCCCGTGAGGGGCCTGGGATGCGCGCGACCGGCGACAACGTGACGGGTCAGGTCACGCCGCTGTCGGCCGCTTGGTAAGTACGATGATCGTGTTGCGCACGAAGATTGCTCCAAATCGCGTTCGAGGGAGATGCCACGCTACGGCTTTGGCGTCAAGGTCGGCTCCAGCGCAAGGAATTGCCCCCAGGCTGCATCCGCGTTCGTTTCGGTGATCTTCGGCCAGTCGGGCGTCTGGTTGCGCAGCCAGGTCAGCTGCCGCTTGGCGTAGCGGCGGGTTTCCTGCCGGGCCAGGTCGGCCGCCGCTGCGAGGGTGAGCTCACCGGCGAGATGACGCTGAAGTTCGCGTACGCCGACCGCCTTCATCACGGGCAGGTCCGGGTTCAGGGCCTTGTCCAGCAGGGACCGGACCTCATCCAGCGCCCCGGCCGCCAGCATGGCGTCGAACCGCGCGTCAGAGCGGGCGTAGAGGTCGGCGCGGTCGGGCGTGATCGCCACCGCACGCCAGTCGCCGGGCTCCAGCGCCGAAGCCGTGTCGGCCTGCCAGGCGGTGAGGGACCGGCCGGTCGCCTCGAGCACCTCCATCGCGCGGGAGAGGCGCATCCGGTCGCCGGCCTCGATGCGGCGGGCGGCGTCGGGGTCGGCCGAGGCCAGCAGCTCGCGGAAGCGGGCCTCGCCCAGGGCGTCGTACATCGCCGTGACGCTCTGGCGGACGGCGGCGGGCGTCGGCGGCACGTCCGCCAGGCCCTCTGTCAGGGCCTTGAAGTAGAGACCGGTGCCTCCGACCACGACGGGCGTCCGGCCCCGGCCCCGGATGTCGTCCAGGATCGGCGAGGCGGCGCGCAGCCAGCGCCCGACCGACCAGCCGTCCGCGCCGTCGGCCACGCCGAACAGGTGGTGCGGCGCGATGGCCAGCTCTTCGTCGCTTGGTCGCGCGGACAGCACGCGCAGGTCCGCATAGAGCTGCAGCGCGTCGGCGTTGACGATCTCGCCGTCCAGCGCCCGCGCGGCGCGCAGGGCCAGGGCGGTCTTGCCGCTCGCGGTCGGTCCGGCGATCAGCAGGATGGGCGGGGTCATGGCGGGGGCTTACGCGATGAGGGGGCAGGCTGCCAATGTTCCCCCTTCCTCCTCGATGGAGGAAGGGTCGGGGATGGAGGTGTATCGCCGGTGGTGAGTTGAGGTCTCAATTGGGCGCTGACGCCATATCGACCTCCTCCCGATGCTGCGGCGGCCACACCACCACCCCTGCCCCTCCTCCATCGAGGAGGAGGGGTTCAGGAACGGTGGCCGGTTCCCATTGCCCCGAAACCACGCTAGGCCGCGCGGATGCAGCTCGTCGTCACCCTGGTCGCCGCCGATCCCCATGATCTTCCCGCCGCGCTTGAGGCGGTCGAGCTCGCCGTCGGCGGCGGCGGGACGCTGGTGGGCGAGGCGGACCTGCTGGGCCCGAACGCTGCCGACCTGCTGGTCGAGAGCGCGGCGCCGGCGGTCGTGCGCGAGCAGGCCGAGGCGGCGCTCGCCGGCCGCCGGGTCGATGTCTGCGTCCAGCCTCTCGCGGGCCGTCGCAAGCGCCTGCTGATCGCCGACATGGACTCGACCATCATCAACGTCGAATGCCTCGACGAACTGGCCGACTTCGCCGGGGTCAAGGCACAGGTCGCGGCGATCACCGAGCGGGCCATGGCCGGTGAACTGGCTTTCGAGGGCGCCCTGCGCGAGCGTGTGGCGATGCTGAAGGGGCTGGGGCTAGACGCCCTGCAGCGCTGCTACGACGACCGGGTGCGGCTCAATCCCGGTGCGGAGACCCTGGTGAAGACCATGGCCGCCCACGGCGCGCGCTGCGTGCTGGTGTCGGGCGGCTTCACCTTCTTCACCGGCCGGGTGGCGACCGCGGCCGGGTTTCATGACAACCGGGCCAACACCCTGATCGAGGACGGGGCGGCGCTGGCCGGTCTCGTCGGCGAGCCGATCCTCGGCCGGGAAGCCAAGCTGGCGGCCCTGCAGGAAGAGGTCGCGGCGCTGGGCGCCACGCCCGCCGACGCCCTGGCGGTCGGTGACGGGGCCAATGACCTCGACATGATCAAGGTCGCGGGTCTCGGAGTCGCTTACCGCGCCAAGCCGGTGGTCGCCGCCCGGGCAAACGCCCGCGTCGACCACGCCGACCTGACCGCCCTGCTGTACTTCCAGGGCTATCGGGCCGAGGACTTCGCGGCGTAGTCCGTCGGGGACAGGTACCGAAGGCGGTACATGTCCCCGATTGAGCCTATTGCCCGTTCGGACCCTTGGTGAAGTAACGGAAGAAGGCGCTGTCCGGCGACAGGACCATCGTCGTGCCCTGACCGAGCGACGCCTCATAGGCCTGCAGCGAGCGGTAGTAGGCCGCGAACGACGGATCCTGGCCAAAGCTCGAGGCGAAGATCTTCGCCCGCTCGGCGTCGGCCTCACCGCGGATGGTCTCGGCTTCCTGCGTAGCGGTGGCGACGATTTCCCGCTGGCGCTGGGCGCCCTCGGCGCGGATCCGCGCGGCCTCCTGCTGGCGAGCGGTCTTCATCCGGTCGAAGACGGCCTCCTGGTTGGCCTCGGGCAGATCGGCGCTGCGGATGCGAACGTCGATCACCTGCAGGCCGAGCCGCGAACGGGTCGTCCGGTCGGACAGGTTGTCGCGAACCTGGCGGGTCAAGGCGGCCCGGCGGCGGGAAATGATGTCCTCGGAGCTGACCGAACCCAGCACCTGGCGGAGCGAGGCGTTGACCACCGAGTTCAGCCGGTCCTTCGCGGTCCTGTCGTCACCCAGGCCCGTGTAGAAGCGGACCGGATCATTGATGCGGTAGCGCACGAAGGCGTCGACCATCAGGCGTTCCTGGTTGGCCGTCAGGATTTCCTGCCGGACGACCTGGATGGGCTGGTTGCGCTTGTCGAACAGCAGGCGGCTCTCGAGGAACGGAACCTTGATCTTCAGGCCGGGTCCGTCGTCGGGCGAGGCGTTCACCGTGCGGACCACTTCGCCGAGGCGGATCACCAGGGCCTGGTGCGTCTGATCGACGACGTAGAAGGTCTGGCTGAGCACGATCAGGGCGACGGCGGCGATGATGCCGTAGAATGTCAGGCGAGGATTGGTCATTGGGCGCCTCCCGAAACGCGCTGGGGCAGGGCCGGGGTGGTCAGCGTACTGGTGGACGGCGTCGCCGCGCGTGGGCGGAAGACGTCCGGCGGCAGGATGATCGGGGCGCTGGCGCCCTTGCTGTCGATGATCACCTTGTTGGTCTTGGTCAGCACCCGCTCCATGGTTTCGATGTAGAGACGGTCACGGGTCACCCCGGGGGCCAGCCTGTACTGGGCGTAGACCTGGTTGAAGCGCGCCGCCTCACCGGCGGCCTCGCGCACGACCTGCGAGCGATAGCCGATCGCCTGGTTGCGGACCTGGGCCGCGGTGCCGCGGGCCTGGTTGGCGAGCGAGGCGGCGTTCTGGCTGGCGTTGTTCACGTCCCGGAAGGCGTCGACGACCTCCTTGGGCGGGTTGGCGTCGCTGATCTGCACGCCGTCGATGATGATGCCCGCGCCGTAGCTGTCGAGGACGCGCTGCATCAGCGAGGCGACCTCGATCTGGATCTGACCGCGGCTGCGGCTGATGATGGCGTCCAGCTCGCTGCGGCCGATCACTTCGCGCATGGCGCTTTCGGCCACGGCCGAGAGCGTGGCTTCGGGGTCGCTGATGTTGAACAGGTAGCGTCCGGGGTTGTTCACCCGCCAGGTCACCGAGAAGCTCAGATCGACGATGTTCTCGTCGCCCGTCAGCATCAGGGTGTCGTCTTCGCCCGTGCCGCCGCCGACGCTCTGGGTGCGGAGCGTCGTGACGTCCAGCTTCTGCGCCCTTTCGACGAGCGGCAGGTGGTAGCCGATGCCGGGACCGTAGCTGCGGGTCCAGGCGCCGAAGGTGGTCACGACGGCCTCTTCGCGAGGGCCGACCACGATGATGCCGGCCAGCACGTACAGCGCCAGCAGGCCGCCGCCGGCCATCGGGGCCAGCTTTCGCACCGGGATCTGCCCGCCGCCACCGCCGCCGCCGCCCGTCAGACCGCCGAGGAACGCTTCGACCCGGCGAAGAAGGTCATTGATGTCCGGCGGGGTTCCGCCAGGGCCGCGCCCGGGCCCGCGTGGCGCCGGTCCGCCACGCTCCGGGCGCTCGGGCTCGTTCTTTCCGCCGGACGGGGGCGGGGCGCCCCAGGGTCCGGGATTGCCGTTGTCATTCCAGGGCATGTTCTGTGCGTCGCTTTTCCGTCGTGTTTCGGCGGGCTTGCAAGCCGGCGCGGTCAAGCGGATATGAGACGCCGCGCCCGCCAAGGCAAGCTGTCCGACATGAGCTTTCATACATCCGCCGACCGAGATGCCGCCCTTGCGGCCCTGGACAAGATCATCGACCCCCGTTCCGGCAAGGGTCTGGCCGCCGCTGGACTGGTCCAGGGGCTGGTCCTGCGCGAGGGCAGGGCGGGCTTCATGCTCGAGGTGCCGGCCGCCGACGCCGCCCGCTACGGCTACATCCGCGAGGCCGCCGAGAAGGCGCTGGCCGGCCTGCCGGGAATCGAAAAGGCCCAGGTGGTGCTGACCGCCTCCGCCCCCGAAGGCGTCACCCGCCAGCGCAAGGGCGCCCGCCTGGCCGGCGATCCCAAGGCCGAGCTTCGGCCGCGCAAGGAAGTCAAACGGCCCGAGAACGTCAAACGGGTCATCGCCGTGGCCAGCGGCAAGGGCGGGGTGGGCAAGTCCACCGTCGCGGTGAGCCTCGCTTGCGCCTTTGCGGGGCTCGGCCTGCGGGTCGGGCTGCTGGATGCGGACGTGTATGGACCTTCGGCGCCCCGGATGATGGGCGTCGATGGCGAACCGCTGTTCATCGACGGCAAGCTGCAGCCGCTGCAGGCGCACGGCGTGACCGTCATGTCGATCGGCTTCCTCGTCGACGAGGGCTCGCCGATGATCTGGCGCGGGCCGATGGCCTCGTCCGCTGTCCGGCAGATGGTCAATGACGTGCGCTGGGCCACGCCCGAAGCGCCGCTGGATATCCTGGTCATCGACATGCCGCCGGGCACCGGCGACATCCACCTGACCCTGGTCGAGAACTTCGCCGTCGACGGCGTGGTGATCGTCTCCACGCCGCAGGAAATCGCCCTGATCGACGCGCGGCGGGCTGTGGGCATGTTCCAGAAGACCGGCGCGAAGATCCTCGGCGTGATCGAGAACATGGCCTTCTTCGCAGATCCCTCGACCGGCGCGCCGATCCCGATCTTCGGGACCGGCGGGGCGCGGGCGGAGGCGGAATCGCTGGGCGTGCCGCTGCTGGCCGAAATCCCGATCGAGATCGCCCTGCGCCAGGCCGGTGACGACGGCGCGCCGCTGACCGCGGGCGACGGGACGAGCGCCGCCGCCCAGGCCTTCAGGGCCGCCGCGAAGGCGCTGCTCTAGAGCGTTCGACCGTTGAGTTGAATCGATTGTGATTGGGCGCGGGATTCCCCTGCTGACCTTTGCATGAGTCACTGCGGCCTCTGATTTGGAGGCTGGCATGGGCAAGGCGCGGTCGGACGATCTACGGAC
>JAIOXZ010000072.1 GCA_021741355.1 Caulobacter sp. | reverse complement strand
AATGACGAGGGACAGGCGCATGCGCGATCCTCGGTGGTCAGGGCTGGCCGGCCATGCTACATCGCCCCGGCCGTCACCGCGACCGAGGATCCATGGACCGCCCATCGACCCGGACATTGATCGTCCTGCTGACCGCCGGACTCGCCGCCGGTGCCGTCTGGAAACATTTCCTGAATTTCCCCCGTGTCTGGGACGTCCGCCTGTGGGACGAGACGCTCTATCTGTGGGCCGGTCTCGATCCCGCGGTGACCCTGCCGGGGCACTACGAGGCCTCGGGGCTCTATTCGATGATCTACCGCCTGCTGGGGTATCTGATCGCCGATCCGGTGGCGCTTTATCACTGGGGCGGTCTGGTGATCGCCGGCTCGGCCCTGGGCGCCTTGTTCCTCGCCCTGCTGGCGGTCTCGCGTCTGCCGGCCCTGACGGTGATCGGCACCACGCTGTTTCTGGTCAGCGGCGCCGCCCTGTCCTGGCCCAGGGTCACCCTGGGAGCGCTGGCGGTGCTCGGCCTGTGGGTGGCCGCCGCCCACCGGCTGCCGCTCGGGCCCAAGCTGGCCGCCGCCACGCTGGCCGCCTTCCTGGGCAGCTTTATCCGTCCGGAATTCGCCCTGTCCTTCGTCCTGCTGCTGGCGGCGGCCCTGGCCCTGCCGCTGTGGGACGGATGGCGGTCCCGCCGTCCGCCCGGGCTCTGGTGGGCGGTGCCGCTGGGTCTGGTGCTGGTGCTGGGCGTTCTGTGGTCGGTGCCGTTGCCCCAGGGCGGCGGCCGGGCCTTCTTCGCCTTCGCCCAGCACTACGCGTTCCGCACGGTCACCGAGCAGGGTCTCGCCATGGATCCCTGGATCGAGTGGAAGACCCTCACCGACGCCGCCTTTCCCGGCGCCACCACCCTGGCCGGGGTGGTTCTGACCAATCCGGGCGCCTTCGCCGCGTTCGCCCTGGCCAATCTGGCCGGCATCGGCGAGGCCTTCGCCACGTTCTTTCACCACTTCGCCGGCAACAGCTGGGGCTCGGGCCTGCCCCGACGCATGGCGGCGACGGCTGTGTTCGGGCTGGCGGCGGCCGGCATCCTGGGCTGGCGCCTGGCCGCCCTGCGGCACGGTTGGCCCGAGCGGCGCCGCGATCTCGCCACCGGGGCGATCCTGCTGGTCTTCGCCCTGCCGGTGCTGGTTTCCTGCGTGCTGATCTATCCGCGCGAGCACTATCTGGTGACGCTGCTGTTCGTCGCCCTGGTGCTGACGGGCCTTCTGGCCGGGGCGCCCAAATCAGATGGCGCGTCACGGGGCCGGTTTTCTGGCTGGGGCCGGCGGTGGCTCTGGCGGCCCTGGTGCTGACCCCGGTGCGTCCGGCGGTGCCGCAGCCCACCATCGAGGTGATCCAGGCCCTGCGCCAGGCCGGCCCGGTCGGCGCCATGGCCGAGCTGGACGGGCGCTGGTGCACCTATCTCGACCCGCCCTGCCGCTTCGTCGACCTGGACCGCTGGTCCGGCACGCCGCCCCTGTCCGACTATCTGGCGGCGGAGAGGGCCGACGCCCTGATGGTCTCGCCGCGCCTGGCGAGCCTTTCCCACTTCGCCAACGATGCCTGGCTGGCCGGGGTGCTGGCCGATCCGGCGGCTTCCGGCTTCCGGGCGGTGCCGCTGCCGCATGGCCATCTGCTGCTGGTCGGGGCGGAGTGAACCGGATGGGTCAGGCGAAGGCCGTGACTTTGCCGAGGTCGGCATGTTCGAAGGCCGACGCCATGCGTTCGATCTCGCGTGCGCCGATCCCCTGCCTCGCCGCCTCGTTCCGCCAGGTGACGGTGACGCGGCCGACCGCGCCCGCGATGGTTCTGGCATCGCGCGATCCGGCGGGAGCCACCAGGAGACGCAGGTCCTCGTCGCTCTCGTCGTCGGCGGCGAGGCATGCCCCACCCCCGGCGATCGATGAATTTCCACCACGAGCGCGGACGTTAACATTCGACAGGTCCGCCACCGACGGCTTCACCGGATAGCGCGACAGCCCGGGAACCCGACCTCCCAACAGCCACGATTTCGCGCTCAACTCCAAAACCACCAAAAGCGTGCTATCCTGGTCCAGAGCGGTGGTCGGAACCGGATCCTCGCATTCCTCGTTATATCGGCTTTCCCCCTGGAATGTGTTGCAGCAACCAAGGTAGCCGACTTGGCCGCCGCTCGCCTCCATAGGATCTGGGCCCGGCCGGGTGACCCATTGAAAAAGATATCGTTTTCGACTATCGGAAACCGGGATCGGCGCGGCCGGTCGGGCGTGATCGGAGTGGTGATGCGACTGGAGAGCCGTGACCGTGCCACAGACCGCGTCGAGATGAGACTGGCCGCCGCCTGCCTCACCTTCGCGGCCTTCATCCTGCTGCATCCGTTTTTTCATGCCTTCGTCGTCGGGCATGATGTCATGCGGGGGATGGCCGATGACGTGTTCATCATCCTGCGGGTCGCCGGAAACCTGTGGAACGGCCATGGCCCCTATGTCAATCCGGGCGAGCCGGTAGCCGCCAACACCTCGCTGTTCTGGCCTATGGCGCTGGCCCCGTTGTTCGGCCTGTTCGCCCAGGCCGGATTGATCAAGGTGCTGACCGCGCTGTCGCTGGGTTTGGTGCTGCTCACCGTCCTGGCGCTCGCCGCCGCCGCCCGCTCGGCCGCGGGAGCGGCCGCCATGGTGGCGCTGATGCTGCTGACCCCGGCCACCGCCGGCTATGGCGCCACCGCCTGGGAGCACGTGCCCCAGATGCTGCTGGTCACCCTGGGCTTCCTGATGGTGATGGGCCGGGTGACGGTGCGACATGAGGCCGGCGCCGACACCGACCTGGGAATTCTGGTCCTGTGCCTGTCCTTTCTCGTCCGCCCCGATTCCGCCGCCCTGGTGGCGCTGCCCGGCGCCTGGCTGCTGCTACGCGCCGTCACCGCTCCGACACCACGCCGCCTCGCCGTCCTGGCGGCCTGCGCCGCCATCCCCGCGGCCCATCTCGGCCTCCACTACTATTGGTATAATGATTTTGTGCCAAACACGTTTTACCTGAAGGTAACCGGCGATGCCGCGTCCTTTGGCGATGGCCTGCGCTATCTGGCGGTCAGCCTGGTGGACGGGGGCAATGCGGCCTATCCGCTGAGCGCCCTGGTTCTGGCGGCGGGACTGTGGCGGCGGCTGGACACCGGTGAGCGTTTGACGGCGGCCAGTGTCGGGCTGTTCTGCCTGTGGGTGGTCTGGGTGGGCGGCGACGTGTTCCGCTTCGGCCGGTTTCTGCTGGCGGTACAGGGAATCGCCATTTTTCTGGTGGTGGATCTGGGCCAGCGTGTCCTGTTCGGCGGCGAGGGGTCGTCGGGCCTTCTGCGCCTGACCCGGGCGGGCGCGGTGATGGTCCCGATGCTGCTGGTCGCCGCGGTGATGCAGCAGGAAAGTCTGCTCGACAGCGAGCGCCCGGTCTATGGCGTGCCCGGCGGCCTGATCGGGGTCCAGCCCAAGGATGGTCCGGCGCAGATCGCCCTGGCTCCGGTGATCCGCCGCCATATCGAGCCGAAGGATGGCGAGATCGGTCTGTTCTATCTCGGCGCCCTGTCCTATTACCTCCCCGAATATGCCGTTGCCGACTTCCTGGGCAAGGCCGATCCGGCAGTCGCCCGGGGGCCGGCGAAATGGGGGCCGGTGGGGCACAACAAGTGGGACTTCGACCATAGCCTGGGCAACCGCCGCGTCGCCGTCGTCCCCCTGCCCGAACAGACCGCGTCCACCACGGTCCGCCGTCGTCTGGTCGAGGCGGAAACGCCCTTCTCCTTCGCCAGCGAACTGTCGCTGCACCCGATTTTGAACCGCGACTTCGTCTGGCTGTCGCCGCGCCTTCTGGGGCAGAACCATGCCTGGGGCTTGTGGGTTCGCGCCGACCTGGCCCCGCGCTTCGCCGCGGCGCTGCCCTTGCCGCCCGCCCGCGAGGAGATCCACCTGGGGCTGGAGGGCGGCGGCGCGCTGACCCTGCAGGGCTGGGCGGATCCCGAGCCCTGGGGCCGCTGGACCGACGGCCGCTTCGCCGCGTTGCTGGCGCGGGTTCCGGCAGGACGCGACCTGCGACTCACCCTCGATGCCGACGCCGCCATCCCGCCCGGGGACGACCAGCGGGTTCGGGTCGCGGCCAACGGTCACGATCTGGGCGAGATCGTGTTCACCGCCGGCCAAGCCAGCCGTGGTTGGCAAGCGATCATCCCCGCATCGGTGACCGGCGAAGGGCTGTTGTTCCTGCGCTTCGAGATCAGCCGGCCGGTGGTTCCCGCGGATCTGGGCTGGTCGGCGGACTCCCGAGCCCTGGGGCTGGGGGTGCGCCGGCTGCGTCTGGCGCCTGTCGCCGGATGAGCCCGGCACCCCGTCGCGCTGCCGCCGGGCGGCCTGGGGGGCGGCCTGGGGGGCGGCCTGGGGGGCGCCGAGGCCGGCCGTCCCCTTGGTACCGATCGCCTCGGGGCCGAAGCGGATCACGCGGCTGAGGCCAACCTGGGCGTCCCAAGGCCCGGCCGCGAGCGATTCCCCCATGCCATCCCCACGCCCATCGTTGCGATCCCCCCGCCTTTCGGCCAGACATGCGGCCATGTCGACCTGGAAGAACATCACCCTGACCGGCTGGGGGCGGTCTGCCGACGTGATCGGCTTCGATTCGGCCGATGACGGCGGCGCGGCCGGACAGGCCTGGATCGGCCACATGCTAGCCCGCTTCATTCATAGCCCTCGCGATCTGCGCCAATTTTCGAGCGATCTTGCCAGCGCCGAACGCCACGCCTGCGGCATGGTGTTTGGGGTCGGTCTGGCGGGTTGATGACGAGGGTTCGAAGGCCGGGCACGTTGCCCGGCGCGTCAGGGCGGCAGCGCGGCGAGGCGACCGGCGAGGCGGCAGCTAACCCGCATTTCTCAAACCAGCCTGACCGAAGTCGCCGAGGCGTGGCGCTCGTGACGGCGCGGAGGTCCAGGCTGGGCAAGGCGACCGCCATCAGACGTCCGGGCATGCATCAGGGTCCGCGCCAGGCGGAGTGTGTGCATTCCGTCGTATGCGGTTGTCAGTTTTTCGGCACCTCCTTTCAGCCGCGAGCCGCGGCGGCAAGTCGGGCGTGGGCTGTTGCCCACTCCGCCTGCCACGGAAAGCCCGAGGCCATCGCCAGCTTGATGCGGCGGACCGAAATCGTGACCAAGGCGCCGATCTTGAACAGCTTGAGGCGGATGGTGCCGCAGGTGGCCTTGGCGAACTGGGTCCCGGCCAGGGCAATGCGGCGCAAAGCGCTGACCAGCACATAGGCCATGGAGGCGAACCACAGCCGCAGCTGGTTGGCTCGCATCGTCGCGGTCGAGGTGCGGTCTATGGCGCGACAATTAGAGTGGCCGGTGCGCGACAATTAGGATGGCCGCTTCAGCCGCGAAGGCGATGGCATGTTGCCTCGTGGTTCTCCTTCTCGGCAAGGGGTAATTGTCGCGGGCGATCCAGGCCGTCGTTCCGCG
>JAIOXZ010000071.1 GCA_021741355.1 Caulobacter sp. | reverse complement strand
GGTCCATGAAGCCGCGCCGCGCCGAAGGGGCGGGCAGATCACGGGTGTTGGTCCAGCCGCCGGCCATCGGCATGCTGGTGAAGCGGCCGCACCGCTTGCCCAGCATACCCAGGGTGGCGACCGCCGCCATCGTGTACAGGCGGTACAAGGTGGGATGGCGCACCAGCCAGGACCAGCCCTTCAGGGCCAGGCGCACGCGGCCGGGCTGCAAATGGCGCTCGAACGCGCGCTCGCGCCAATGGCGCAGCATGCGCGGCAGCGGGATACGCATCGGGCACACCGACTCGCAGCGCCCGCACAGGGTCGAGGCGTTGGGCAGGTCGCGCGCCTCCTCCAGGCCGATCAGCGCGGGCGTCAGCACCGATCCCATCGGCCCCGGATAGACCCAGCCATAGGCGTGGCCGCCGATCGCGCCATAGATCGGGCAATGATTGATGCAGGCGGCGCAACGGATGCAGCGCAGCATGTCGTGAAACGCCCCGCCCAGCATGTTCGAGCGGCCGTTGTCGAGCAGCACGACGTGGAATTCGCTCGGCCCGTCCAGATCCTCGGCGCGCCGCGGCCCCGCCGAAAAGGTGGTGTAGGCCGCGAATTCCTGCCCGGTGGCCGAACGGGCCAGCAGGCGCAGCACCGTGGTGGCGTCCTCCATGGTCGGCACGACCTTCTCGATGCTGGTCAGCACGACATGGACGCGGGGCAGGGTCTGGGTCAGATCGCCATTGCCCTCGTTGGTGACGATGATGGTGGCGCCGGTCTCGGCGATCATCATATTGGCGCCGGTGATGCCCAGATCGGCGGTGACGAAGCTTTGGCGCAGCACCTCGCGGGCCTCGTCCAGCAATTCGCGGGCCTCGCCCAGCGGCCGGTCGGCGGGGTATTGCGGGTGGGCCTTCACGAAGGCCTGGGCGACATGGCTTCGATTGAGGTGGATGGCCGGGGCGATGATGTGGCTGGGCGGCTCGCAGCGAAGCTGGATGATGTATTCGCCCAAATCGGTCTCGACTGGGCGGACGCCGTTCTTTTCAAGATAGGCGTTGAGGCCGATCTCCTCGGCCACCATCGACTTGCCCTTGGTGACCGTGCGGGCGTTCGAGGCGCGGCAAATCTCCAAGACGATGCGTCGCGCCTCCTCGGCGTCGCGCGCCCAGTGGACGTGACCGCCTTGGGCGACCACCTTGGCCTCGAACAGTTCCAGGTAATGGTCGAGATGGGCCAGGACATGGTTTTTCATGTCGCGGCCGGCGTCGCGCAGCGCGTCGAATTCCGGCAGGCGCTCGACCGCGACGCCGCGCTTGGCGCGGAAGCCCTTCTTCAGCGTGGCCAGCGCGCCTTGCAGGGCCTCGTTGCGCATCGCGCGGTGGGCGTTGGCCTTGAAGTCGTGGCTGGTGGGGTGCATGGCCTCACTCCTCGCCCGGCTCGCCGATCGGCGCGGCCAGGGCGCCCCCGGCCAGCACCTCGGCGACGTGGCGGACGGCGATCGGGCTGCCCTGGCGTTTCAGCTTGCCGGCGATGTTCATCAGGCAGCCCAGATCGCCGCCCAGCACCAGGGCGGCCCCGGTCGCGGTGGCGTCGGCCACCTTGTCCGACACCATGCGGTCGGAAATTTCGGGGTATTTGACGCAGAAGGTGCCGCCAAAGCCACAACACTCCTCGGGCGCCGCCAGTTCGGACACCGCCAGCCCGGCCACCGAGCCAAGCAGCTTGCGCGGCTGGGCCTTGACGCCCAACTCGCGCAGGCCCGAGCAGGAATCGTGATAGGTCGCTTTGCCGGAATAGCTGGCGCCCGCCACCGCCTCGACGCCCAGCACGTCGACCAGGAACGAGGTCAGCTCGAAGGTGCGCCGGGCCAGCTCGCGGGCCTTGCCGGCCATCTCGGGATCGTCGTCGAACAGCGGGGGATAATGCTTGGCGATCATTCCGGCCCAGCTTCCCGAGGGCAGCACGACGTAGTCGAATCCGGCCAGCAGCGCGATGTTGTGGCGTGCGACCGCCGCCGCGTCGGCCCGATCGCCGCTGTTGTAGGCCGGCTGGCCGCAACAGGTCTGGCCAGCGGGCGCCTCGACGATGCAGCCGGCGTCTTCAAGCAGCTTGACTGCGGCAAAGCCGATTTCCGGCCGGAACATGTCGACCAGACAGGTGACGAACAGCGCGACGCGTTTGGGTTTCTCAGACATCCACGCTCCCCGGCCCGCTTATCCGAGCTTTGAGCACCAGAATGGTCCGACCGCTCGCGAAAGGCAAGCATGGGGCAAGGCTCAGGGCTTGAGCCCGTTGGGCAGCAGCAGCCACCAGCGGCCGCGGCTTTTCATGCGCCCGGCCTTTTCCAGGGCCGGCTCGCCGAACCCCCAGAAGAAGTCGCCGCGCACCGCCCCCTTGATCGCCGAGCCGGTGTCCTGCGCCACCATCAGGCGTTGCAGGGTCAAGCCGTCGGGATCGCGGGTCGACAGCCACAGCGGCGCGCCCATAGGTACGAAGCGGGGATCGACGGCCAGCGACCGCCCGGCGGTCAGCGCCACGCCCTGGGCGCCGATCGGGCCGTCGCCCTCGATCAGGCGGAAGAACACGTAGCGTGGGTTCTCCCGCATCAGGCCGCGGCCCTGAGCCGGATTGGCCTTGAGCCAGGCGCGGATGGCCTGCATCGAAGCCTCGCCCGGCTTCAGCAGGCCGCGGTCCTGCATGATCTTGCCGATGCCAGTGAAGGGATGCCCGTTGCTGCCCGCGAAGCCGACCCGCACCACCTCGCCCTTGGGCAGCTTGACGCGGCCCGAGCCCTGGACCTGAAGGAAGAACAGGTCGACCGGGTCGGACAGCCACAGCAGCACCGGGGCGCGGTCGCCCAGCCCGACGGTCTCGATCTCGGCGCGGCTGGCGTAGCGCGCCCCGTCACCATTGCCGACCAAATCGCGCGGCGCTCCGTAAAGCGGCACCTGATGCGCGGCGTCGCGCTTGCGCGAGCCGGACAGCTCGGCCTCGTAATAGCCGGTGAACAGCCCCTCCGGCTGATCGCCGGCCATGGCGGCCCAGGGACGGAAGGCGCCCTCGAAGAACTGGCGCGCCGCCTGGTGATCGCCCTTGGCCACCTTGCGCGCCCCCAGGCAGGGCGACAGCCAGTCGGAACCCTTGCCGCCCAGCCCGTCGCGGCCGACCGGCTTGTCGGGTTGGGAGAGAATCTTTTCGCAGGACCGCAGGAAGGCGTCCAACACCTCGGCGTGGCGATCGGCGGCCCAGCCGGGCAGCGACTCGAAGCCCGTGGGTCGCAGGTCCAGGCGATCCGAAGGGGTGGGGGGTACAGCGATTTTGGGCGCGCAAGCGGCAAGCGTCAGCAGGCCCGCGAGAAGGGCCGCCGCCCCAAGCCGCATGGGGTCAGTCTTCCGTTTCGGGGCTGCGCGTGGCGACCAGAACCCAGTTCGGATCGCGTGAGCCGGTGTCGCGGGCGAACGTCCACAGATCGGTGACCTCGGCCACCCGAACCGGATCGCCATCGACCACCTTGCCGTCCTTGTCGCGCACCACGTTGACCTGCTCGGAAACCAGCTTGACCGTCACCCGCGCGGTGCGCCCTTCCATGGCCACCTCGTCCAGGTCGGCCGATTTGATCGAGACCAACTCGGTCTCCAGCTTTTCGCCGGCTTGCTCGCGGGCGTCGATGGCCGCCTCGAAATTGGCCATCACGTCGTTGGCCAGCAACGGCCGCAGGGTGCCGCGGTCGCCGGCCGCATAGGCCGCGACGATCATCTCGAAGGCGCCACGCGCGCCTTGCAGGAAGGACTCGGGCGAAAAGGACGCGTCCGCCATGCGGACCCGCGAAATGCCGGCCGCCAAGGGTGTGCCGGTATAAGCGTCGGTGGGTTCCTCGGAAACCGTGCGACGGCGGTCGGGAAGCTCGACCACGTTGTCGGGCCGGTCGACCGCCGGCCGGCCGAATCCGGCCTCGGGGCGCTGTCGCTCGGTGCCGGTGCGGCGGCCCAGCACGCTGCGCAGCCGCAGCACCAGGAAGGCCGCGATCATGGCGAAGAAGACGATGTCGATGAACTGAAAGCCGTCGCTCATGGTTCCCATGTCCAGGGCAGCGAATTCGTTCTGGAGTTCGTCCGCTCATCCGATAGGATGCCGGGCACCCAAACACCATCCAGAGATAAGCCCTCCACCCAGAAAGGGCAAGCATGGCCTGGAAAATCCTGCTTCCGGTGATCGCCGTCCCGTTGGTCGAGGTCGCCGTATTCATCAAAGTGGCCGGCATGGTCGGCCTTGTCCAGACCCTGCTGCTGGCCGTGGTGGCCGGCATGGCCGGGTTGGCCCTGCTCAAGCATCAGGGGCTGGCCACGGCGCGCAAGGCCCAGGAATGCATGGAGCGCGGCGAGGTGCCGGTCGGCCCGGCCTTCGACGGCCTGTGCCTGGCGGCGGCCGGCCTGTTCCTGCTGATCCCCGGATTCGTGGGCGACCTTCTGGCGCTCGCCCTGCTGCTGCCGCCGGTGCGCGGCTGGCTGCGGCGCCTGCTCGCCTCGCGGCTGCGCGTCGAGGGTGGGCCGGTGGTGATCCAAACCGAATTCCGCGAGGTTCCCGAAGACGACGACGATCCCCGCCGTCTGTCCTGAACCCCACCCGAGGCCGGGTTGTGCCGCCCGGCGTTCCATGCTAGCTGAGACGGCCAAGCGCTTGGCCCAAGGAGGAATAAGGATGACCGACGAGAAAGAGCAGCCCCAGGGCGGCCCCGGCTTCGCCATCGCCGGACAGTACGTCAAGGACCTGTCTTTCGAGGTCCCCAACGCGCCCAAGATCTTCGCCGATCTGGCGCGGGGCCAACCCGACATCCCGATCAACATCGACATCCGCGCCGAGCGGGTGCAGGACAAGCTTTACGAGGTGGTGATCCACCTGCGCATCGACAGCAGCATCGAAGGCAAGCAGGTGTTCATCGTCGAGCTGGTCTATGCCGGCCTGTTCCAGATCGACGTGCCGAACGAGCATCTGCAACCGATGTTGCTGATCGAATGCCCGCGAATGCTGTTCCCGTTTGCGCGCAACATCATCGCCGACGTGACGCGCGAGGGCGGGTTCCCGCCGCTGATGTTGCAGCCGGTGGATTTCGTCACGCTGTACCGTCAGCGGATGGCCGAGAAGGCCAACGAGGCGGCCGCCGACGAGACGACCGGGACGGCCTGAACGGACCACGCCGGGGGAGCGGAGAAGCCCCCCGGCCGTTCACCGGGGCCGATCAATCAATGCACGCTCAGGGGCTCGAGATCGTGCTGGCGAATTGCGGCGAAGGCGATCTCGCGGTCGGGCGCCAAGCCCATCTGGCTGCCGTCGGCGGCGTGGATCGCCCAGCCGACCCGCTCGTCCTCGAGCGGGACGCGCTTGACGAAAGCCACGTCCTGCATGCCCCACAGCGCCAAATCCTGCAATGACATGTGGCGCGGAACCGCGACCACGCGCCGCTCGTTTTCCTGGTTCATGACTTGCCTCCCGCCTCGGACGAAACGTCGATGGCGCCCTTTGACGCCGCGCCTCGCGCGATCGCGATGGTGCGCACGCGGGGCTCGGGCGTGGGCCGGGCCAACTCGATGTGCAGCAACCCGTTGTCGAGCGACGCCCCGCGCACCTCGATGCCTTCAGCCAGCACGAAGCTGCGCTGGAACTGGCGCGCCGCGATACCGCGATGCAGAAACACCCGGCCGGCCTCGTCGTCGGCCTGGCGGCCGCGGATGGTCAACTGGTTGCCTTCGATCGCCACGCTCAGATC
>JAIOXZ010000070.1 GCA_021741355.1 Caulobacter sp. | reverse complement strand
AGGGCTTTTCCAGCCCCGGGGTGATCCGCCGGGTGCGCGTCGCCTTCGCGGCGCAAGGCATTCCGCCGGGGCGGTTGTGCCTGGACGGCTTTTCGCCCACGCCGAAGCTCCATCTGGCGCGCTACGGCGCGGTGGACGTGGCGCTGGACCCGTTTCCCTACAGCGGCACCACGACCACCTGCGAGGCCTTGTGGATGGGCGTTCCGGTGGTCACCCTGGCCGGCGACCGGCACGGAGCACGGGTGGGGACCAGCATCCTGACCAATATCGGTCTGCCCGAGCTGATCGCCGCCGACCAGCGGGATTACGTCCGCATCGCCGTCGAGCTGGCGAACGACCGCGACCGGCTGCGCGTCCTGCGGGGCGAGTTGCGGGGACGGGTGCGCACCGGCCTGTGCGACGCCCCGGCCTTCGCCCGTGACCTCGAGGCGGCGTTCCGCCACATGTGGAGAGCGTGGTGCCGGTCAGGCGATGCTCCGGGCGGCGACGACCTCCTTGAGCCCTCGTGACGGCCCGTCGCCGTCGATCACCACGAAGGGGGCCTCGACCAGCGAGGGTTCGGCGCTGACGAAGCGCCCCTCGTAGACCCGGAAGCCGTTGGCCCCGGGCGCGCGCACCCGGTATCCCGCCCGCTCCCGCGCGGCGGCCAGGAACGCTCCGGCGTCGGCGCCGCAGGCGGGAGCCGTCGGCGAGATCACCAGCGCCGCCGGCAGGCAGCACGGTTCGGCCCGCGCGAAGAAGCGCTCCCACAGCCCGAATGGTCCCCGGGCCAGGGTGCCGCCGGCCGCGTGCCACAGGGCGGGGCGGAAGAATACCCCGTCGGCCGGGATGTGGCCGGCGAAGGCCGGCCCGAGCGGACCGAAGGCCCCGTCCAGGAAGGCGGCACGGCAGAAACCGGGCAGGAAACCGGGCACCAGGCGCCCGCCGTCGCGGTGCAGGGAATGCATCGGACTCAGCCAGGCCATGTCGGGAAACAGCCCGGCCAACCGGTCGACCAGGGCCAGAGCGCCGGGCAGCGGCACAGCTACGGGCGCCATGACGGCGATCATGTCCCCCGCGGCCCGCGACACGTCCAGGTCCAGGGCCTCGGCCGGCGAGGCGCCGAAGGCCTCGACCACCCGGACGCCATCGGGAACGGGGCCCGGCGCGCGAACCACCGCGATCAACTCGGCCGGCCCGTCCGGCGGCCCCGGGATCGCCAGCGGCGCGCCGTCCAGCAGGGTGACCACGGAAACGCTCATGCCCAATCCTCGGCCATCCCGTCCCCGCGGTCAACTTCGTTGACAGGCCACGCCCCGCCGAGAACACTCGGCGGTCCGGGAGGAAACGAAATGCGTCTGGGGATCAAGCTGGGTTTGTCGCTGACCGGGGTGGTGGCGCTGGCGCTGGCCTTCGCCTGCGTCCTCTACTACGTGCAGTACGAGACCCTGTTCTCGTCGCTTCAGCGGTCGCGGCTCGCGGTGCTGGCGACCAGCATCCGCGACGCGGTGAAGGGCGGCACCGACCTCGGCCTGGCGCTGAAGGACATGCACGGCGTCCAGGGGGTGATCGAACGCACCAGGGCCCTGGACCCGGACATCTCGGGCATCACCGTGTTCGACCGCCAGGGCCGGGTGCTGTTCGACACCGATCCGGCCCGCATCGGCACCACCCGTCCGGACACCGTCGCCTGGGCCGCCGCGAGCGAGGCGGGCGCCGCCTGGTATCTGGCCGAGGGCGCGCGGGGCGTCGCCGGCCAGCCGCTGCTCAACAGCTTCGACGCGGTGCTGGGCGGCATCGCCCTCGACCATTCGCGGGCGGCGCTGTTCGACAGCCTGGAGCGCACCGCCCTGACCCTGGCCCGCGCCGCGGCCGGGCTTCTGGCGGCGATCGGCGGCGCGGTGGTGCTGCTGACCGTGCTGGCCGTCCGGCCGCTGGTCCGGGCCGCCCGGACGATGGAACGCCGCCTGCGTCGGTGGCCGCCGGGGCCCGGCCGTAATCGGCGATGGAGTGCAGTTCCTTGATGTTGGGCAGGCGCCAATCGTCATAGCCGGCAAGGGACAGGCTCTCGGCATAGGCGAGGGCGTCCTGCCAGTCCATGCCATAGCCGCTGTCGGCCTGCATCCACATCAGGCCGGTGGCCTCGTCGTTGACGGTGCCGTCGCCATTGTCGAAATAGCTGTTGACGCCGTAGGACTCGTTGCCGCGGACATACATCACCTGGCACTCCTTCAAGGTGCTGGGATAGCCCTTGATGCGGCCGTCGGCGAAATTGACGCCGAAGGTGGTGGCGTCGCCATTCATGGTCAGGCCGACATATTCGGTGGCCGACCAGTACTGGGCGTCGATCATCCGCTCGCCGGCGCTGGTGTCGCCATAGGCGAAGCCGGTGAAATAGTCGGTGTCGATATAGGGCGAGGAATCGCTTTCCGCCTGGCCGGTGTATCCCGAGAAGTCGATCAGCGAATAGAGTTCCTCGATGGTCGGCAGCCGCCAGTCGTCATAGCCCGCCAGTTCGAAGGAATCCGCCCCGGCCACCGCCTCGGCGAAGCTCATGTCGCCGCCGGGCGCCTGCTGCCACATCAGGCCGGTGTTCAGGTCGGAGACGGTGCCGTCGCCATTGTCGCGATAGGATGGCTGGAGCCCGGTGTAATGAGCGTCCTGACCGTGAAAGGACTGCCCCGCCGCCGGCTCGGAAATTTCGGAGGAGTTGCCGTAGAACGAGGTCTGGTTGGTGTCGACGATGGGATAGGTCAGGGACATCGGATCCTCCCGGGCGCTCCGTCGGGGAGCAGTTTAACCGCAGATGTCCGGTGGACCAAGGCTCGGGGCGCAAGTCGCCGACGACGCACGCTTCCCCGACCCCGACCGATGGTGTATTCCATCCGCCATGACCAGCCTGCCCCCCGTGCTCGCCCTGATGCGGCCGCATCAGTGGGTGAAGAACGCCTTCGTCGCCGTGCCGCTGTTCTTCACGCCGGCCGCCCTGTCGCCGGCCAGCCTGCTCGACGTGACGCTGGCGATCCTGTGTTTCTGCGCCCTGTCCAGTGGCGTCTACGTGCTCAACGACCGGGTCGATCTCGAAGCCGACCGCAGGCACCCGGTCAAATGCCACCGGCCGCTCGCCGCCGGCACCGTGTCCAAGGGCACGGCGGCCGTGCTGATGGTCGGGCTGATCGGCGGCGGGCTGGCCGGTGCCTTCGCCGTGGCGCCGGTGCTGGGGCTGGTGGCGCTGGCCTATCTGGCGCTGAACCTGGTCTATTCCCTGGCCGCCAAGCATGTCGCCATCCTGGACGTGATGCTGATCGCCATGGGCTTCGTGCTGCGGGTCGAGGCCGGGGCGGCGGTCATCGACGTCCGGCCGAGCGCCTGGATCATCATCATGAGCGGCCTGCTGGCCCTGTTCCTCGCCCTGGCCAAGCGGCGCGACGATCTGGTGCGCGACCTGGGCAACGACCACCGGCGCAGCCTGGACGGCTACAACAAGCCGTTCCTCGACGTCGCCCTGGCGGTGGTGCTGGGCGCCACCCTGGTGGGCTATCTGGTCTACACCACCGATCAGGCGGTGATGGCGCGGCTGGGCACGCCCTACCTGTTCGCCACCACGCCCTTCGTCGTCGCCGGCATCCTGCGCTATCTGCAGATCACCCTGGTCGAGGAGCGCTCGGGCTCGCCGACCCGGATCCTGCTGCGGGACCGCTTCCTGATCGCCGCCGTGGCCGGCTGGCTGCTCACCTTCGCCTGGCTGATCCATGGCTGAGCTGGCCGGCCTGCGCCGGGCCGAACGCCGGGTGCTGATCGGCGTCCTCGCCTTCGTCGCCCTGTTCGTGCTGGCCGGCGCGGCGATGGGCGGCGGCGCGGTGCTCGATCACCTGGCCGGTCTCGATGCGGGATTGATCGCCGGGCTGCTCGCCCTGTCGCTGACCAATTACGGCCTGCGCCTGATCCGCTGGCAGGTGTTCAGCCACGCGCTGGACATCCGCCTCGGCTGGGGGCGGGCCGGGCTGTACTATGTCGCCGGCTTCGCCCTGACCGTCACCCCGGGCAAGATGGGCGAGGCCTTGCGCCTGTGGCTGATGCGCCGCGACGGCATCCCCTACGAGACCAGCGCCAGCGTTCTGATCGGCGACCGGCTGAGCGATTCCGGCGCCGTGCTGCTGCTCTGCCTGGCCGGCGCCTCGGCCTTCGCCGGCCATCTCGCCGGGGTGGCGGTGCTGGGTCTGGTGGTCGGGGGCGTGACGATTCTGTTCCTGCGCCCGGCCGTGCTGCTGTCGCTGATCAACCGCCTGCACGGCGTGGCCGGACGGCGCCACGCCCGGCTGTTCGGCCGCGTCCGCATGGCGCTGCGCCGCATGCGGGCTCTGGCCTCGTGGAAGGTCTATGGCGGCACCCTGGTGCTGGCGGTGATCGGCTGGGCCGCCGAAGCCGCCGAGCTGTGGTGGCTGCTGCGCCACATGGGCAGCCCGATCAGCCCCGAGGCCGCCCTGTTCGTCTTCTGCTTCGCCATGGTGGCCGGCGCCGTCGCGCTGCTGCCGGGCGGTCTGGGCGGCACCGAGCTGGGCATGGTCGGGTTGCTGGCGGTGCTCGGCGTTCCCCTGGACGCCGCCATCGCCGCCACCGCCGTGGTGCGGGTGACCACCCTGTGGTTCGCCGTCGGGCTGGGCTTCGCCGCCCTGCCGCCGGCCCTGCGGCTGGCCGGAAGAGCGTCCGTCGCGGCTTGAAAACACGACGTTTTCCACTATCCTTCCAGAAATCGGCAAGGCGAGTGGAAAAATGTTTTCCATCAGGGAATTGGACAACGAGCAACGGCGACAGACCATCGACCTCCGCCAAATCTTCGAGGCCTGGGAGGACAAGCGGCGGCTGGCCGAAACCCGCTTCGCCGGCTCGATGCGATGGGTCCGGCGTGGCGACGGCTGGTATCTGCTGCGCAAACGGGGCCGGGCCGAAACCAGCCTCGGGCCGCGTTCGGCCGAGACCGAACGCACGCACGCGCGCTTCGTCGAGGGGCGCGAGAGGATCGCCGACGATCTGAAGGCCCTCGAAGCGCGCCTGGCCCGGCTGGCGCCGGTCGCCGCGGCCATGGGGCTGGGCCGGGTGCCGAAACTGACCGCCCGGCTGCTGCGCCGGCTGGCCGATGCCGGCCTGCTGGGAACGCGCCTTCACATCGTCGGCACCAACGCCCTGTTCGCCTACGAGGCGGCTGCCGGAGTCCAGTTCGACAGCGGTCTGCTGGCCACCGGCGACGCCGATCTCATGCTCGACGCGCGGCGGCGGCTTCGCCTGGTCGTCGAGGCGTTGCGGGTCGAGGGCGTCCTGGGCGTGCTGCGCAGGGTCGACAAAAGCTTCGCCCCGCGCGGCCCGCGCGATTTCCGGGCAGTCAACCGCGACGGCTTCCGGGTCGATCTGATCCGCGCCGAGACGCGCCGCGAGTCCGTCGCGAGGCCGCGCGACCGGATCGGCGAATCGGACGAGGATTTGCAGGGCGCGCCGCTTCCCGGCCTGTCGTGGCTGGTCGGCAGCCCGAAATTCCAGGCCGTGGCCCTGGACGAGGCCGGCTTTCCGGTCCGTCTCCACACCATCGACCCCCGGGCCTTCGCCCTGCACAAGGCCTGGATCGCCGGACTGCCCGGCCGGGACCCGCTGAAGCGCGGTCGCGACCTGGATCAAGCCGCCGCCGTGGCCTCGGTGGCCGCCGACCGGCTGGGGCTCGACTTCGCCGCCGCCGACCTGCCCGCCGCCCTGCGCGCCGCGGCCCCGAGGCTTCTCGCCGCCGGGTCGCGGCCGGCTGATCCCGAG
>JAIOXZ010000069.1 GCA_021741355.1 Caulobacter sp. | reverse complement strand
GCCCGCGCGCCAAGTCGCGGCCATCCCTGCTTTTCACCACCACCGCGTCGCCTCTCAGGAAGGCGCCCTCGACCCCCACCACGCCGGCCGGCAACAGGCTGCGCCCTTGCGTCAGGGCGCGCGCCGCGCCGTCGTCGACCACGAAGGCGCCGACCGGCTTCAGCGAGCCGGCGATCCAGCTTTTGCGCGCCGTCATCGGGGTTTGCGAGGGCACGAACCAGGTGCAACGCCCGCCCTTCTCGATCTCGGCCAAGGGATGCTGGCCCCGCCCCGGCGCCACCGCCATGCGGCAGCCGGCGGCCATCGCGATGCGCGCCGCCTGCAACTTGGTGACCATGCCGCCCGAGCCCCAGTTCGAGCCGGGATCGCCGGCCATCCCCTCGATCTCGGGGGTCAGTTCGCGCACCTCGGGGATGAATTGGGCGTTGGGATCGCGGCGCGGGTCGGCGGTGTACAGGCCGTCGATGTCCGAGAACAGCACCAGCGCCTCGGCCCCCGACATCTGGGCGACCCGCGCCGCCAGACGGTCGTTGTCGCCGAAGCGCAATTCCTGGGTGGCCACCGTGTCGTTCTCGTTGATGACCGGCACGGCGCCCAGCCGAAGCAGGGTTTCCAGCGTGTTGCGGGCGTTGATGTAGCGGCGCCGGTTCTCGCTGTCATCGATCGACAGCAGCACCTGGGCCACCGTCACCTCATGGCGGGCCAGCGCCTCCTGATAGGCGTGGGCGAGGCGGATTTGGCCGGTGGCGGCCGCCGCTTGTTTCTCCTCGAGGCGCAACACGCCGTCGGCCAAACCGAGATGGCGCCGCCCCACCGCCACGGCGCCCGACGAGACCACGATCACCTCCTGGCCGCGGGCGCGGCAGGCGGCGATGTCCTCGCACAGCGCGTCGAGCCAGCGGCGATGGATCTTGCCGCTTTCCTCGACCAGCAGCGACGAGCCGATCTTGATGACCAGCCGGCGCGCCGCGACGATCGGATTCACGGGGGATTCTCCCACTCGCTGACCTGCGGGCCGTCGCGCTCGTTGTCGCGCCGGCGCGCCGCCTGGACATGGCCGAGCAGGGCGTGCAGCACGTCGACCAGCCCGATGCCGGCCACGCCCGACAGCGGCATCGGCGGAGCGCCGGCCACCTCGGCCAGCGCGGCCATCTTCTCGGCGATCATCTCGGGGGTCAGCGAGTCGCATTTGTTGAGCGCCACGATCTCGGGCTTTTCGTCGAGGCCGGCGCCGTATTGACGCAACTCCTCGCGCACCACCCGATAATCGGCCGCGACGTCCTCGCCGGTGCCGTCGACCAGATGCAGCAGCACCCGGCAGCGCTCGATATGGCCCAGGAAACGGTCGCCCAGCCCGGCGCCCTGGTGGGCGCCCTCAATCAGGCCGGGGATGTCGGCGACCACGAATTCCTCGCCGCCGATATAGACGACGCCCAGATTGGGATGCAGCGTGGTGAAGGGGTAGTCGGCGATCTTGGGCCGGGCGCGCGACACGGCGGCCAGGAAGGTCGATTTGCCGGCGTTGGGCAGCCCGACCAGCCCGGCGTCGGCGATCAGCTTGAGCCGCAGCCAGACCGACATCTCCTTGCCCGGCCAGCCGGGATCGGCGCGGCGCGGCGCCTGATTGGTCGAGGTCTTGAAGTGCAGATTGCCGAATCCGCCGTCGCCGCCTTCCAGCAGCAGCACGCGCTGGCCGGCGCGGGTGAGATCGGCCAGCACCGTCTCCTTGTCGTCGTCGAGCACCTGGGTGCCGACCGGAACCTTGAGCACCACGTCGGCGCCCCCCGCCCCGGTGCGGTTCTGGCCCATCCCGTGGTGGCCCTTGTCGGCCTTGAAGTGCTGCTGATAGCGGAAGTCGATCAGGGTGTTCAGGCCCTCGACCGCCTCGACCCACACATCGCCGCCACGCCCGCCGTCACCGCCGTCGGGGCCGCCGAACTCGATGTATTTCTCGCGGCGGAACGCGCAAGCGCCGGCCCCGCCGTCGCCGCTTTTCAGGTGAATCTTGACTTGGTCGAGGAATTTCATGGCCCTGAAACCAGAAAGGGGAATGGCGAGCCATTCCCCTTCGATGACCGATCTGGAAGGCTTCGGCTCAGCCGACCGGCTCCACCGGAACAACCGGGAGCACGGAGATATAGGTGCGGCCCTGCGCCTTGTGACGGAAGGTCACCCGACCCTCGGCCTTGGCGAACAGCGTGTGGTCCTTGCCCATGCCGACGTTTTCGCCGGGATAGTACTGGGTGCCGCGCTGACGCACGATGATGTTGCCGGGGATCACCGCCTCGCCGCCGAACTTCTTGACGCCCAGCCGTTGACCGTCCGAATCGCGGCCGTTGCGGGAGCTGCCGCCAGCCTTTTTATGAGCCATCTTCCGCTACTCCTGCTGACCGACGCTCAGGCGCCGGCGATGTCGGTGATGCGCAGGACGGTCAGGTCCTGGCGATGCCCGGTCTTGCGACGATAATTCTGGCGACGCTTCTTCTTGAAGACGATCAGCTTTTCGCCGCGCGTCTGTTCGACCACCGTGGCGGTCACCGAAGCGCCGTCCACCAGGGGAGCGCCGATCTTTTCGCCGACCATCAAAACCTGGTCCAGCGTGACCGTGGCGCCGGCCTCGGCCGGCAGCTTCTCGACGAGGAACACGTCATCCTTGGCGACCTTGTACTGCTTGCCGCCGGTTTTGATCACTGCGAACATGACTTCCCACCACTCGAACGAAAATCGGGTCGCGGCAGACCCAAAGCCCGCCGAGAGAGGGCCGAACTATACCCACGCGGCGCCCCGAGTCAACGGAAAATCCGAAAAAGCCGCCACCAGGAATGGCTTGCGGTATTCGGAACGCCACGCTATATAGCGCCCTCGTGGAGGGGTGCCGGAGCGGTCGATCGGGGCGGTCTCGAAAACCGTTGTGCCTTTGCGGGTACCGTGGGTTCGAATCCCACCCCCTCCGCCAATTATTTCAATGAATAGATTCTCTGACGCAAAGTGCCTTGGGCGAAAGCCCGAGGCTCTGCGCCGTTTGCGTCCAGTAGCTGTTGACCGCCTTCTCGTGCGTCGGCAAAATTTTAGCCCCTTTCCTCTTCTCTCCGCCCCGCATTCTCTGCAAGCTGTTGACTGCCGCTAGACGGTACGGGTTTATGATTGCGTGGAAACTCAATGAGTTGTGGCGCGCCAAGCTGTTGACCTTTCCATAGCCTTGACTGAGGGGCGCAGGAGTCTGGGGGCGGAGTGATCCGTCAATAGCCGATCAGGTTACCCCCAAGATCCATCCCTCTATCTGTGCCACTGTGCGTTCAGACTGCGTCAGGTCGGGCTTCAGAAATGAGTCCAAGGTGCCGTCGCGGCTGGCGTGCGACAGCCTGGCGGCGATGGTGAAGGCATCGTGCTGGTCGGGCGTGCGGTCCTCGCGGGCGAAGCTGCGGTTCCACAGCGCGGGATAGACCTCGACGATGACGGAACGCCCGGCCGGGATGTCCCAGCCGTCGAACGGCCAGAAGTGAACGCGGGCACCACACTGTCGGCGGATGAAGCGCAGCCAGGAATCCCGGCATGGGTGGACTTGGCGACCGATCCCTGCACGTCGAAATGAAAAACCGATTTGGCGCCACCGGCCCGTTCCTCGGTCAAGCGCCGCCAGCGAGCGTTGCCCTGGCGGGCTGCCCCGTTTCCGACAGCACCATGGCGAACGAAATCGACGTAGATGTCCTCGTCGGTCGGCCAATGGCGTTGGAAATCGTCAAGGAAGGCCGGCCAGTCGGGCGGGAGGTGGTGAACCTCGAAATAGCGGAGTGGGTACGAGAATCCGTGATCGATGCCGACCAGCGTGGGCACGCCATCGGCCAGCGCCGTGACCAGCCATTCGGCAATACCGCGCCGCGCCCAATATTTGCGGGGGCTGGGCGGCGGCGGCGCCTCGACAGGCGAGACATCGCCCTCGGCCATATAGACGCGCAAGCCCTCGAGGCTCGCGGTCGGCGTTTCCGCGCCGGAATAGTCGATCTACCGATGGTGCGGGCGAACGCGAGCATCCTATTTCTGTTCCTCTCCCGCCGCGCGGAACTCGTTGTAAGCCTTGTCCCAATCGATACGCGAAAATGCTTCCTTGATGGCGTCGAGGAAGTCTTTGCGGTTCAGCGTCTCGAAGGTCACGTCCTTGTAGCGAACGTCGAGCTGCATTTTCTGGATCAGCGCTTCGGCCTTCGGGAAAACCCGATCGAGTTCGCGATCGAGCCAGACCCCAGCCTCAGCTTCCCCGAACTTGAGAAACTGCCCGCGCATCGCGTCGGGCGGGTTCGCCACCACGCGCGGCACGAAATAGTCCACAATTTGCTTTCGCGATTCGTCGAGCTGGCCTTTCAGCTCCTTTTCGACCTTCTCTTGGTGGGCCTTCAGTTCGTCACGAAACTTTGAAAGCCGTTCTTCGAGGTGCGGCTTCGCCGCCTTCAGCACCACGCGACCATGATCTTTGCCGAGCGATGGCGTGAAATTTTTCCGAATTTCGTTGAGCGCATCTTCGAGGGACTTAGACGAGAGTTTGCCGCCCTTCTCAATCAGGTCGAACGTTGTTCTCAAGCGGCCTTCAAGGTCCTTGCTGCCTCCGAGCTTCTGAATGCTGGCCGGGATTGCAAGGCGATGCCGCTGGATCGCCGCGCCGGTAAGCTTGAGTTCGGCGTACTGCAGGTAGGCGTTGAAAACACGCACCTGCCGCGCGATGTCGAAGCGCACGGGTGGCGCTTCCTCAAGCCGCCGCTCGACCTCCGCGAACGCCCCATCTGCCACGCGGGCCGACCGGACTTCAACAGCCTGTTTCCTGATCCGGTCCTTTTCCTCGTCGGTCTTTGCGAGCGCGATGGCGATTGCCTTCGCGGCCGGTGACAGGCGTGCCAGCGCCTCCGTGACCTGATCGCGAGACAGGCGTAGCGCATTCGGCGCTTCCGTTGGGCGTTGGTCGGCTTCGAGGTAGCGGGCCGTGGGCGTGAAGATGTAGCCCTCATGATCGACGATCACGAGGCCGGTGCGCAGGCCGGGCGTCGAATTCACCATGATCCCGGCATTGCGCAGCAACTTGACGGCGGCAAGGTCGCCGAAACCCATGCGCATCACGCGCTCGTCGAAATCCAGGCAAACCGTGATGAGTTCCGGCCCGATCCGCCGCGCCAGTTCCGCCATGGCGTGCGCGGGCTCCTGCTGGATGCCCGGCGCCGCATAGCATACCGAATGCCGCGCCATGCGAATGTCGCGGGCGATGGCGGCGGAATCGAGCGAACGGAAAAGGGCTTTTGTCATTCCGCCGCCTCCATCTCACAGGCGTCCACCGGCGCCAGCGCCTTGGCCAGCAGTGCGTCGAGCAGGCGGCGGCTCATCAGGTTACCCTTCTTGTCAGCCGACACCGTCTCGGCTCCAGGGATGTTGCTGCCCATAAAGCAGGAGAAGCCGCTCACCCCTTTGCCTCCCCACCGCGTACGCGCCGGAAGATTTCACCAGCAAGATGCTCATGGGCGGCCGACCGAAATTCCTTGTCCGTCATCACGCGCGAGAAGATTTCTTCGTTACCCTCCATGCGGTTGATGAACAGCTCATCGAGCATCCGATCCAGATAGGATGAGAAGTTCTCAAGGTTGTTGGCCTTGGCCGCTTCAACGATCTTTTCGTCGTCCTCGGCGCAGGCGCGTATCTGGTCGAAGAACAGTTGATCGGCCTTGGTGAAATCGGTGCCAAATCGTTCGTTGAGTTTGTCGATCAAGCTGGACAGGGCCACCTCTTCGTCAGGCGTCCGGGCGGTGCCGACATCCGTCGGTCC
>JAIOXZ010000068.1 GCA_021741355.1 Caulobacter sp. | reverse complement strand
GATCGCGAGACCAGCCAGATCCTGATCCTGTCGGTGTCGCTGACCATGATGGTGACGCCGCTGCTGGCGGTGGTGGCCAGCCGCCTGTCGCAGCGCCTGTCGCGCGAACAGCCCTCGGCCCGCGCCCTGGACGAGGCCGAACCGCTGCACGACCACGTCATCATCGCCGGCTTCGGCCGGGTCGGCCAGACGGTGGCCAAGATGCTGGCCGCCGAGCACGTCCATTATCTGGCGCTGGACATGCACGCCGAGCGCGTCGCCGAGGGCCTGTCACGCGGCCTGCCGGTCTATTTCGCCGACGCCAGCCGGCCCGAGGTGCTGCGCGCCGCCGGCGCCGACCACGCCCGCGCCGTGGTCGTCACCCTGGACCAGCCCAAGATCGCCGAGCGCACCGTCGCCGTGCTGCGCCACGCCTTCCCCCATGTCCGCGTCTACGCCCGCGCCCGCGACCGCAAGCACCGCGAGATCCTGCGCCAAGCCGGCGCCACCATGGCGGTGCCAGAGACGCTGGAGGCCAGCCTGCAACTGGGCGCCACCGTGCTGCGCGCCATGGGCGTCACCGCCATCGAATCCGCCCGCCTAGTCGACGAATTCCGCGCCGCCGACTACGCCAAGCTGGGCGAGCTGATCGAGACGCAGCCCGAGGACGGTTCGAAGATTCCGCAGTAGGGGTGGGGCATGCCGGATGAATTATGCGCGGAGGCGGATTACGAAGCGGCGCTGGCCGAAATCGAACGTCTTTGGGGCGCGAAATCCGGCACCCCGGAGGGTGATCGCCTTGACCTGTTGGCAACGCTGATCGATGCCTACGAGGCCGAGCATTACCCCATGGACCCGCCCAGTCCAGTCGAGGCTGCCACGTTCCGCATGGAGCAGGACGGGCTGAAAGCCTGAAGGAACCCGCACGGCGAGGATGGAGCCCCGGCGATGCGCCACCGGAAAGCCCGACCACCGTGCCTATGAGGCGCGCGCACCACGCGGCCACGGCGACCACTTCATCCTCGCCGCGATAATAGCATCACCCCCTACAGTTTCAAGGAGGCGGCCCGCTGCTCGGCCGTCAGTTTGTCAGCACGCGCCCGGCCGCCCTTGGCCCCCAGCGAGGCGCTTCTGTCCTTCTGTGCCTTTAGGAATTTTTACTCCACTGGGCATGGACCCGATGAAGTTCCGAGACCCAAAATGCCAACCGATCTCCAGTCGGCTTCCCAAGCTGGGTTGCGAGATCATAGAACCCCTTGCCAGGCTCCATGTCTCCGACCTTATGTACCACGACAACGCAAAGCATGCCTCGACCGGCATCGTCTTCGGCGGCGGATACTTCTCCGAGTAATGCGCCCAAGGCGGCAGATTCAGGAGCGAGATGGATAGCGGTGATTTGGGCTGTCAATTCCGAGTAAGAAACCATGCCCCGCAAGCGAGCGCGGCCGATCATCGCAGATCGCGCTTGGCTCTTTGCGGCGTCCCAATCAGTCTGCGAAAAGCCGTAAGGCATTTTGCCCTCTCCATATGCTACCGATAAGCATATAGCAACCGTGGGCTGAATGGCTATACCCGTCAAGGCGCCTCAGGAACCGAGACACTACTTGCCGCCCGCCCCCGACTACCGCCGCCTCCCCTTCGCCTTTTTGACCTGCGGCGCCAGGGGGCGTTTCGAGGGTTCGGTGGCGATGCCCAGTTCCTGCACCTCCAGGCGTCGGAGTTCGTCGCGCAGGCGGGCGGCCTCTTCGAATTCCAGGTCGGCGGCGGCTTTGCGCATGCGCTTTTCGAGGTCGGCCATGTGGGTTTTCAGGTCCTTGCCGACCAGATGGCCGGTGCCGGGATCGCCGGTGCCGATCGTCACGTAGTCCTGCTCGGCGACGCTGTGCAGGACGTCGGAGATCGATTTGCGCACGCTTTCCGGCGTGATGCCGTGCTGGACGTTGTAGGCCTGCTGCTTCTCGCGGCGGCGGTTGGTTTCCGAGATGGCGGCGTTCAGCGAGTTGGTCATCTTGTCGGCGTATAGAATGACCCGACCATCGACGTTGCGCGCCGCGCGGCCGATGGTCTGCACCAGCGAGGTCTGCGAGCGCAGGAAGCCCTCCTTGTCGGCGTCCAGGATGGCGACCAGCGCGCATTCCGGGATGTCCAGGCCCTCGCGCAGCAGATTGATGCCGATCAGGCAGTCGAAGGCGCCCAGGCGCAGATCGCGGATGATCTCGATGCGTTCCAGCGTGTCGATGTCGGAATGCAGGTAGCGCACCCGCACCCCGTTCTCGTGCAGATACTCGGTCAAATCCTCGGACATCCGCTTGGTCAGGGTGGTGACCAGGGTGCGGTAGCCGCGCAAAGCCACCGCCTTGACCTCGCCCAGCAGATCGTCGACCTGATGCTCGACCGGGCGCACCACGCAGACCGGGTCGATCAGGCCGGTGGGGCGGATCACCTGCTCGACGAACACGCCGCCGGTGCGTTCCAGTTCCCAATTGCCGGGGGTGGCCGAGACGTAGACGGTCTGCGGCCGCATCGCCTGCCATTCCTCGAATTTGAGCGGCCGGTTGTCGACGCAGGACGGCAGGCGGAAGCCGAATTCCGACAGCACGCTCTTGCGGTTGAAGTCGCCGCGATACATGCCGCCGATCTGCGGCACCGTGACGTGGCTTTCGTCGACGATCAGCAGCGCGTCCTCGGGCAGGTATTCGAACAACGTGGGCGGCGGCTCGCCCGGCGCGCGGCCGGTCAGATAGCGGGAATAGTTCTCGATGCTTTTGCAGTGGCCGGTGGTTTCCAGCATTTCGAGGTCGAAGACGGTGCGCTGCTCGAGCCGTTGCGCCTCGAGCAGCTTGCCCTCGGCGTGGAACCAGGCGAGGCGCTCCTTCATCTCGGCCTTGATGCCCTTGATCGCCTGGGTGATGGTCGGGCGCGGCGTGACGTAGTGGCTGTTGGCGTAGACCACGATCTCGTTCAGCGCGCAGGTCTTCTCGCCGGTCAGCGGGTCGAATTCCCAAATCCCCTCGATCTCGTCGCCAAACAGCGACAGCCGCCACGCGCGGTCCTCGTAGTGGGCGGGGAAGATCTCGACGCAATCGCCGCGCACCCGGAAGGCGCCGCGAGTGAAGGCTTGGTCGTTGCGCTTGTATTGCAGCTCGACCAGCCGATGCAGCAGCGCCTTTTGCTCGATCGCCTGGCCCGCCGCCAACGCGATGGTCATCGAGGAATAGGATTCGACCGAGCCGATGCCATAGATGCACGACACCGAGGCGACGATGATCACATCGCGCCGCTCGATCAAGGCCCGCGTCGCGGCGTGGCGCATGCGGTCGATCTGCTCGTTGATCGCCGAGTCCTTCTCGATATAGGTGTCGGTGCGCGGGACGTAGGCTTCGGGCTGGTAGTAGTCGTAATACGAGACGAAGTATTCCACCGCGTTGTCGGGGAAGAACGACTTCATCTCGGAATAAAGCTGGGCCGCCAGGGTCTTGTTGGGGGCCAGCACCAGCGCCGGCCGGCCGATCTCGGCCACCACATGCGCCATGGTGAAGGTCTTGCCCGAGCCGGTCACCCCCAGCAGCACCTGATCGCGCTCGCCCGAGGCGATCCCGGTCAGCAATTCGGCGATCGCCTGGGGCTGATCGCCCGACGGGGTGTAGTCGCTGACCAGCCGGAACGGCTGGCCCCCGGTGACCTGTGGGCGCGGCGGCGGATGAAGAATGGCGTTCTGCATGGCGGGGAATATGACCCCGACCGGGTCGTTTCGCCAGTGCGGCGTTCACACCGCGGTGCGCGAGCCCGATACCCGTGATACGTTCGTATTCGTGGCCGGATCGCTCCGGTCACGAACCGAAAGGATGTGACGCGATAATGTTTCTCCTGAAGTGGCTCCGCCGCTTCTGTATCCGGTTGAAGATCGATTTGGACATCAGCTTCGACCGCGACACCAGAAAGTAGGAGCCGGGCGGGGCCGGGAAACCGGCTCCGCCTTTTGGGAGAATCGGGCGCGTCACCTCCCTAGGCCCTAGAGTAACGCCGCAACCAGCGCGTTTCAAGTCACCGGAGAGCTTGGAACTCGGCAGGCGCCGCAGGTGGCTCGATCCGAATCGACGAATAGGGCCTCGCCAAGCGCGCGCGTGACACAATCGTATTCGTGGCCGGATCGCTCCGGCCACAAACCGAAAGGAGGTGACGCGATAATGTTTCTCCTGAAATGGCTCCGTGCCTTCTGTTTCCGGTTGAAGATCGACCTCGAAATCAGCTTCGACCGCGACACCAGAGAGTAAGAGCCGGGCGGGGCCGGGAAACCGGCTCCGCCTTCTGAGAGAATCGGGCGCGTCACCTCCCTAGGTCCTAGAATAACGCCGCAACCGGCGCGTTTCAAGTCGACGCTAAGCCGCGGCGCGCGGGCGGCGGGCCTCCTGGGTCAATCCACCCCAGCCCCAATCGCTCGCCGGAACCTCGCGGATCACGGCGTAGGTGGCGGGATAAAGGCCCGGCACCTCGCGTTCCAGCAGGGCCATGGCCGCCTCGACGAAGCGGGCCTTCTCGGCCGCCGTGTTGGTGTCGGTGGTGACCAGCGCCTCGATATGGGCGGCGCGCGGGGCGATGGCGTCGCCCACCGACCATGTGCCCTTGACCACCTCGACCAACACCGAGGTGAGGTCGGCGCGCTTGCCGAGCAGGTCGGCCATCAGCGAGGTGGCGCGGCGCGCCAGGCGCTCGCGCGCCGCGCGGCCGGGATCGGCGTTCAGGGTGATGCGGACGAAGGGCATGGTGTTCTCCTTTCTCTACTCGGCCGCGGCGATCGCGGCGGCGGTCTGGGGGTGCTCGGGAATGGGCAGATGAACCAGCGCGGCGACCAGCCCGAGGGCGGCCGTCGCCCACCACACGGCGTCATACGAGCCGGTGCTGTCGAACAGGGCTCCACCCGCCCAGGCGCCGACGAAGGCGCCGATCTGGTGGCCCAGGAAGACGACCCCGAACAGCGTGCCCATGTAGCGGGGTCCGAACAGGCGGGCGATCAGGTGGCTGGTCAGCGGGACGGTGCCCAGCCACAACAGCCCCATCACCGCCGCGAAGACCAGCACGCCGGCCGGGCTGGCGGGAAGCCACACGAATAGGGCGATCACCACGCCGCGGATCGCATAGATGGCGGCCAGCAGCAGCCGTGGCGACCAGCGCTGGCCGAGCATGCCGCAGGTCCAGCTTCCCACCATGTTGAAGGCGCCGATCACCGCCAGCGCGGTGCCGCCCAGCGCCGCCGGCATCGAGCACAGCGTCAGATAGCCGGGCAGATGGATGCCGATGAAGGCCAGTTGGAATCCGCAGACGAAGAACCCGCCGGTCAGCAGCCGGAACCCCGGCACCGCCCAGGCCTCGCGCACGGCGGCCAGCGGCCCGGCCCCGGCCGGAGCCGGCGAGGACGACGCCGACCGCCCCTCGCCCAAGGCCATCGACAGCGGCGCGGCGAGCAGCGCCAGCCCGGCCAGCGCCCACAAGGCCGGCACCACGCCCCATGCATCGGTCAAGCCGCTGGCCAGCGGCACCACCGCCATCTGGCCGAACGAGCCGCCCGCGCTGGCGATGCCCAGCGCCACGCTGCGCTTCTCGGGCGGGGTGGCGCGGCCCACCACGCCCAGCACCACGCCGAAGCTGGTGGCGCTGAGCCCCAGCCCGATCAGCAGCCCCGCCCCGGCCATCGCCTGGCCCGGCCCGCCCGCCATCGCGGTGACCGCCAGCCCGGCGGCATAGGCCAGCCCGCCCAGCGCGCCGACCCGCCGCGCGCCCCATTTCTCGGCGCCCGCCGCCGCGAAGGGCTGGGCCATGCCCCACAGCAGGTTCTGCGAGGCCAGGGCCAGCGAGAAGGTGGCCAGCGGCCAGCCGTGAATGGCCGAATAGGGCGCCACCATCACCCC
>JAIOXZ010000067.1 GCA_021741355.1 Caulobacter sp. | reverse complement strand
GCACCGGGTTCCAGGGCGGCCAGGTGGGCCGAGTTCAGCCCCCTCCCCTCGCCCGCCCCGCGGTCGTCAATCAGAGGCGTCGGCGGGCGGCGATCCTTGCCTTGTGTTCAACGATCCGCGTCGCCCCGTGCCCTCGTGGTCCTTGTTCTGATCATCTCCAAGCCGTTGTGACGCCCGGCGGGCCGCGGTCCGCGCGATCAATCACTTCAACCTAGGTCGGGGCGGTCCAGGTCAAAGCCGACCCCGCTGCGCGTGGCGGACCGGATGGATCCTCCGGCCTTCCTCTGCTGCGCTCCGTGCAGGCCGGTTTCCAACCGGACCGGGCTTTGGCCTGTCCCTCATCCCCGCCCTTGCAGGTCGCGTGATCGCGGCAGGGACCGCGAGCCGCCGGGATTTCCCTGGCGGCAGATGGAGTAAGACGATGCTGAACAAGGTCCAGTTGATCGGTTTCACCGGAGCCGAAGCGGAAATTCGCACCACGTCAGGCGGCAAGAAGGTCGCCACCCTGCGGGTCGCCACCAACCGCTACACGAAGGCGGGCGGCGAGCGGAAGGACTACACGACCTGGCACCAGGTCGAGATCTGGAACCAGGGCACGGTGGGCTGGCTCCGGTCCAAGGGACTGCCGAAGGGCTCGAAGGTGTTCGTCGAGGGGGAGATCCGGCACGACCGCTACACCGACAAGGACGGTGTGGAACGGTTCTTCTCCAAGGTCGTGGTGGCCACGCCGCAGCACGAACTGCGGTCGCTGGATCGGCCTGAATCCGCTCCGGCCTCCGAGGAGGAGTAGCTTGAGCGCCCGCCCGGTTCGCCGGGCGGGCTCTTAGCCTTGGTTCGGAATCGCCGTAAGTCGCTCACCTTGAGTTGGCGAATTCGACGGCTGTTAAACCCGGCGGGTTTACAATGTTGTAAAATCGCGCACTGTGGGTTGGCCAATGGACGGAAAACTAAACCAACTTCAGCGCCTTTTGCCCGATGGTCTCCTGGCGGACGCCCGTTGGCTGCAGCGCCATGGCTACTCACGAAGCCTCGTCGCCAAGTATGTCAAAAGCGGCTGGCTTCAGGCGCCCGTCCGAGGGGCCTATCAGCGCGCGGGCGATACATCCGACCAGGCCCTCTCGGCCATCGCGGTCGTCTTGTCGCTCCAGCGTCTGCGCCCTCCCCTCCTCGCGGTCGGCGGCCGGACGGCTTTGGAGCTGCTGGGGCTCGGCCACTATGGCGCTCCTGACGGGCCGACCCCGTTCCACCTCTACGGCGCCGCGCCGCCGCCCGTCTGGGCACGCAGGCTCTTGGGGCCGCGGCTGGCCTATCACCGGCCGACCCTGTTCACGGCCGACCCGCTTCTTGCCGACGATCCGCAAGCCGGCGGGTTCGAGCGACACTTCACGCACCCTTCGGCAGGCGGCCTGGAGACCCAGCTCATCGTCTCGACGCCGGAGCGAGCCCTATTGGAGGTCCTGGACCTCGTCCCGCAGGTCGCCTCCTTCCACGAGGCCGACGTCCTGATGCAAGGCCTGTCATCCCTCAGCCCACGGCGGCTCTATGCGCTCCTGGCCGACTGTCGGAGCGTCAAGGTCAAGCGTCTCGCGCTATGGTTCGCCGATCGCCACGGCCATGCCTGGGCGAGCCGCCTCGAGCGCGGCTCTATCGACCTTGGCAGCGGCAAGCGTGTCCTTGAGCCCGGCGGGCGCCTCGACAGCACCTACAACATCACCGTGCCGCGCGAGATGGGGGACGCATGATCGCGGCCCTCCACTCAGGCCCACAGAACCACGTCGGCAGGGCGCCTGACGGCGCTGGTCGGGCGAGGCCCGTGACGGGCGTTTTCGGAGAAGTTGCCAATTGGCAACTTCTGGGTTCAAGGCCCCTGCCCTTCCCCAAGATCGTCGCGTGTGGTGGGGTTGGTGATGTCTAAGCGCGCGATTCGACAGCAGGAGTTTGATCTGTTCGTCCCTCGGATGAACAGCCTGCGGCTGAAGGATCAGCGCGAGGTCATGGAGCGGCCGTTCTTCTCGCTGTCGAAACGCAAGCGGCTGAAGCCGATCGAATACACCAGCCCCGACGGCGAGGTCTGGGTCCACGTCAGCGCCAACCCCGCCTTCGGCATCGCCACGATCTGGGACGCCGACATCCTGATCTGGGCGACCTCGCGCATCAATCAGATGCGGGAGGTCGGCGAGAACGACCTGCCCCGGACCCTGCACACCACGACCTACGACCTGCTCAAAGCGATCAAGCGCGACACCGGCGGCAAGGGCTATCGGGAACTCCAGGCCGCTCTTCAGCGGCTGGAGGCCACGACGATCCAAACCTCGATCCGGGGGACTAAGCGCAACACCAAGGCGCAGTTCGGCTGGCTCGACGAATGGATGCTGGAGTCGGACGCGGTCACCGGCGCGCCGAAGGGCCTGACCCTCACCTTGTCCAACTGGGTCTATGAGGGGGTCATCAAGGACCGGTCGCTGCTGACGCTGCACGCCGACTATTTCGCCCTCTCCGGCGGCGTTGAACGCGCCATCTATCGGATCGCGCGCAAACACGCCGGCGACCAGGCGTCGGGCTGGACGTGCCGGGTGAGCGTGCTGCACGAAAAGACCGGCAGCGAGAGCCCGCTGAAGCAGTTCAACTACCTGCTCAAGCGGATCGTTGCCGCCAACGACCTGCCCGAATACGACGTCAGTTTCGTCAACGCCGCGGACAACTCGCCGGCCGTCCATTTCATCCGCCGGGACGCCGCCGAGCGCGCCGCGATCAAGGCGGATCTGGCTCGCCTGGCCGCTGATTCGGAGCGCCGGACCCGCGAGGACGCTCGCACGCTCGCCGTCGATGGCATGTTTGAGAAGCGCAAGGTCCCGCCCTCGGGGGAACGGTGACCTATTCCACGGGGTAACGGTGACCCCGGGCACGGGGTATCAGTGACCTTCGGCTCGGGGTATTGGTGACCGAGGCTTTTCGGAAACCCCTGTATCGTATGGGTTTCCTGGGCACTTTGCGGCCTCTAACTCTGTCTAACTTTGTCCCTAAGAAATTCTCTAACGGGGCGCGGCGGACAGGCTGGCTTGCCGTCGCCTTGAACCATGAGGGTTCAGGCTCGGCGCGCTGTTAACTCATTCTTCATTGTATCCGACCGAAGACTTGGCAAATTCCAGCTATCTCGTTGGATATTTGCAAAGGAGGAGGCCATGGCGAAACTTGCACTCGCGGAAAGTGCGGTCTCCGGACCCGTCCTCCTCGACGCCATGACGGCGCTCAGCGACCGCGCCCATGACGTCATCACCCGCCTGCGGGCCACGGTGTTCGCGCCCGGCGAGGAGAAGATCGTCGATCTGCGTTTCACGATCACCAAGGCCGCCGAAATGGTGGGCCGGACTTCGGAAGCGATCCGCCAGGCCGAGGCCGATGGCCGCCTCCCCGCCCCCAGGCTTAGCGCCTCGAAGCGGCGGGAAGGCTACAGCCTCGCCGAGATCAACCATATGCGCGATGTCTTTGGGACCCGGCCACGTCGTGGGCCCGAGGATCCGCCGATCGTCCTGGCGGTTCAGAACTTCAAGGGCGGCGTCGGCAAGAGCACCCTCACCTGCCATGTCGCGCAGTACCTCGCGCTCAAGGGCTACCGGGTCGCGGTGATCGATTGCGACAGCCAGGCGAGCACCACGACCATCTTTGGGTTCAATCCCGACATCGACATCGATGACGAGGAGACCCTCCTCCCCTTCTTCCGTCACGGCGGAGAACCGGACCTCAAGTATGGCCTGCGGGCTACCGCTTGGCCGGGCATTGATCTGATCCCCGCGAACCTCGGGTTATACCAGGCGGAATATGAGGCGGCGGCACGGCTTCGCGGCAATCCTGACGCCTTGGATCGACTGCGTCGCGGCGTCGAGGGTATGGCCGTCGATTATGACGTGGTCCTACTGGATCCGCCGCCGGCGCTGGGGATGCTGTCGCTGGCGGTACTGCGCGCCGCCAACGCCCTTTTGATCCCGACACCGCCCTCGACCGTGGACTTTGCCTCGACCGCCCACTTCCTGCGTATGATCGTGGAGACCTTGGAGGTCATGCAGAACCATCTGGGCGCGCGGGGCTATCATTTCCTCCGCGTCGTCGCGACCAAGGTCGATGAGGGCAAGAGCGCCCACACCCAGATCCGCGACATGATGGAGGCGGTGTTTGGCGCCGACATGCTGTCGGCCTCGCTGCTCGACTCCGCCGAGATCGACAATGCCAATGTGCAGCTGCGCACCGTCTATGAGCTGACGGGTCCGGCGACGAAGACCTATGAGCGCTGCCGAAACAACCTCGACCGCCTGAATGGCGAGATCGAGCTTCTGATCCGTAAGGCGTGGCCCAGCCATCGGCCGGACCTTCGCCGGCTGGGTTTAGGGTAGGGGAGGGCGGTCATGGCATCCACCACAGGTAAGAACCGCTCCATCCTCGCGGGCCTGGTGGCCCCTGCGGTCACTGAAACCCCGACGCTGGAGCGCGGCGCGCCCGCGACCGAGCGCTTGACCACGCGGCTGACCGGGCTTGCCCGTGTCACAGCCGGCGACATCAAGGAAAAGACGCTCAAGCTGGTTGATCCGGCCCGATGCCGTATGTGGGAGCGGCACAATCGCCGCTACGACCTGCTCAACGAGAGCGTCTGCGGCGATCTCCTGGAAAGCCTTCGCTCCCAGGGGGAGCAGGAGTTTCCCGCGATCGTGCGGCGGGTCGAGGGCGACCCAGACTACGATTTCGAGGTCATTTGCGGCGCACGCCGCCACTGGGCGGTCAGCTACCTCAAGAATGTCGAGCATCGCGATATCCGCTACCTCGTCGAGGAGCGCGAACTCACCGATGAGCAGGCCTTCCGTCTGGCCGACGTTGAGAACCGGTCACGCAAGGACATCAGCGACTACGAGCGGGCGCTGGACTATCGCCACGCCGTTGAAACCTTCTACGGCGGCACCGCGCAGCGGATGGCCGAGCGGCTGGAAGTGCCAAAGGCCTGGCTGTCGCGTTTTCTCGACCTCGCCAAGCTGCCGACCGACGTCGTCGAGGCCTTCGGCGATGTGCGGCAGCTCCGCGAGAACCATGCCCGCGAGATCAAACCCCTCCTGGCTGACGGTGCGTCGCGCCCTTGGGTGATGGCCGAGGCCAAGCGCCTGGGGGTTCAGCAAGCGGAAATGATCGCCAAAGGCCAGGGGCCTTTGGACGCCCCGAAGGTCCTGGCGCTCCTGAAACGCGCCGCGGCGGGTGACGCGAAACCCGTGACCAAGGCGGGTAAGCCGGTCACGGCCGTGATCAATGCAGCGGGCGCGACCCTCTTCACCCTGGCGCGCAAGGGGTCGAAGAAGGTGGTCCTGGAACTGGCGCTCGATGCCGACGCCAGCAACGCGGATTTCGCCGAGGCCTTCCAGCGCGAGCTGCTCCGGATGCGCCCCAAGGGCTGAAGTTGCCAATTGGCAACTTCCGGATTCTGGCCCCTAAGCGGGCGCCTCGTCCCCTCCAATGTCGCCGAGTTGCCAATTGGCAACTTCTGCAAATCGTCGGGGTATCAGTGACCGGTCTGGGCGCTCAAGAGGGCGTCTGAAGCCCACAAACACCGGGCATAAGCCACATCTTGGCCTGAAGCGCTGACGAGCCTGTGGCTCGGTTGCGAGCGCGAAGGCAAGGCTAAGTCAGCATGAGAAAAGCGTCCGTCCGCCCGGCGAGGGGGCTGACCCCGGCCTTGGCGGCGTGGGCGATCCTTCCTGTCGCCGCAGCGGCGGCCCTCGCCGCGAGCCTGCCGCAGCCGGCGCTCCTCTGGAACCGCAGTCCAAGCGAGCCTTTGGGGCTCTATGTCCGCACCCTGGGGCATCCCGCCCGTGGCGCGATCATCGCTTTTCAGGCGCCCGCGCCGGCCTTTCCCTACGCCGATG
>JAIOXZ010000033.1 GCA_021741355.1 Caulobacter sp. | reverse complement strand
AAGGACCGCTTCGCGGCCGCGGAGCGGCGACCCCGCAGGGGTCGTCCTTGACCAGGGCCGACGTCCGGAGCGCATCATTCCATCAAGGCCAAAGGGCGATTGTCATCAGGCCGAAGGAATAGCAGAGGCCTGACCCGGCTTCCGCCGCCACAGCCACAGGACCGCGATCCCCACCAGGAAAAACGCGCTGCACAGCCAGCTGCCCTCGGGGCCCTCGGCGGCGCCGGTCAGGGCGGCGGGTCCCTGGGACGTCAGTTTGACCAGCAGGGCTGGCAGGTCGAGCTGCATGCCGGTGACCGGCAGCTCGAAGCCCGTGCCCAGCAGCCAGTTCCAGCCGGCGTGCCAGCCCATCGCGCCCCAGATGTTACCCGCCCGGATCACCCAGGCGCAGGCGAAGGCCGAGAACAGGAACGAGCTGAGCATGACCCGCGCCTCCTGGCCCGGCGAGTAGTGCAGGAAGGTGAACACCAGCGAGACCAGCACCACGGCGACCGGCAGGCCCAGCTTGCGGGTGATCGCCGACAGCAGCCAGCCGCGGAAGATGATCTCCTCGACCCCTGCCTGGACGATGAAGCTCACGAGCAGCAGGCCGATGCCGGTCAGGGCGGCGGACGAGGCCAGGGCCGGGGCGACGGCGCCGGCCTGATAGCCGCCGGCCAGGCCGATCGCACCGACCACCGCCAGGATGGTCGCCCCGCCGATCAGCACCCCCTGGAGCAAGGGTTTAATCCGCGCCGGACCGCCCAGACCGATGGTCGCCAGCGGTCGCCGCTCGACCCACAGCGTCCAGGCCAGGATCAGCAGGCCGTTGAGGGCGAAGGGGATGACGAGGAAGGCGTACCAGCCGTCCAGGCCGAGCGGCGCGCCGCGGGCATCCACCCAGCCATGCCGCTGCAAGAGAGGGTCCGGACCCAGGGCGCAGACGGCCACAAAGAAAATGCACAGGAAGGGCGCCAACAGGCCCCACGGGAGCCAGCCCCTGTGGGGTTCGGGCGAGAAGAGGGTTTTGCTTGTCATTCGCCCAGCCTGGGCGACCGGCTCAGGCGCGGATAGAATGATCGTGCGCGGGTTTCATCGCCCGCAGCCAGGCGTTGGGGGTCAGGCCCCAGGTCTTGCGGAACTGGCGGCCGAAGTGGCTCTGGTCGGCGAAGCCGCATTCGGCGGCGGTCTGGACGCCGGACCGGCCTTCCAGCAGCAGCTTCCGCGCCTTTTCCAGCCGGCGCAGCACCAGATAGCGGTACGGGCTGGCGCCGAACATGGCGCGGAAGTCGCGCGACAGCTGCCAGCGGTCGTGGCCCGTCGCCTGTTCCAGCTCCTGCAGGGAAAACGCCTCGTCCAGACAGGCGTCGATGTAGTCGCGCGCGGCCAGGGCGGCCTCACGGTTCGCGCGGCGGATCACGCCGAGGCCCCCGGACACCGCCTCCAGCGCCCCCGCGAGACCGACCAGGGCGTCCTGGAATTCGAGCAGGGACAGCGGGCGGTCGCAGTCGGCCAGCAAGGCGTCGACCGCCCAGGCCAGCCTGGGATCGCTGGACAGCCCGCCGGCGATGAACGGCAGGGTCCGGCCGCCCATGACCGTCTGGAGATCCGCCGGACGGATGTAGGCCGTGCGGTAGCGGAATGCCGCGCCGTCGCCCGCGCGGCCGTCGTGCAGTTCGTCCGGATGCAGCACCACCAGCTGTCCGGGCAGGGAATGGCGCGCCTCGCCGCGATAGTCGAAGCTCTGGACGCCGGCCAGCGTCACGCCGATGGCATAGGTGTCGTGGCGGTGCGGCGCATAGGCCGCGCCCGTGAAACAGGCCTCGATGCGGTCCAGCTCGCCCGGCGCCCGGCGGACCCAGTTCTCAGCGACGGTGGTCAATCGGCGGTTCCTTCGTCAGACGCGATCACCCGATGAAAGCACAGACCGGCCGGGACGCCGCATGAACACGGGTCCATGATTGCGGGCGGGGACGGCCTGTCGCGCGATACCCGTATCCCTTCGGTCTGTTTCGGGTTCAAACTCCCGACGAGGGCGACGGCCCGCTACCGGAGTGCTGGACAGAGAGATGCGGCCGCTGGAGGGACTTCTGCTGGCCGCCGGACTGGCGGCGGTTGTGGCCCTGGCGGCGCCGCGGCAGAGCCGGGGCCGGCTGGCGGCCGTCCTGGCAGGGACGGCCATGCTGGCGGCGCTCGCGCAGATCCTGATCGAGCGCCCGGACTGGCGACTCGTGCCGGCCTATGCCCTCAGCATCGCCCTGGCCCTGGCCGCCTTCACGCCGAAGCCGGCGCCCCGGTGGACGCGCTGGTCGGCGACGGTCGTGGGCGGCCTGGCCCTGTCGCTCTCGACGGCGCTCGTTCTGGCCTTTCCGGTGTTCCGCCTGCCGCCGCCGGAAGGGCCCTACGCGATCGGCACGAGTGTCCATCACTGGACCGACGCGAAGCGGGGCGACCCCTTCACCGGCGCCCCGGCTGACCGCCGCGAGATCCTGGTGCAAGTCTGGTATCCGGCCGTGCCCGTCCCGGGTGGGCGGCCTGCGCCCTATATCGACGACGGCGCCGCGCTCGCCCCGCTCGGCCGGCTGCTGGGCCTGCCGGGCTTCATCTTCGGACATCTGCCCTCGGTGAAGACCAACGCCGTCGCCGATGCGCCGGTCGCCGCCGGCGCCGGGCGGTTTCCGGTGGTGATCTTCTCCCACGGCCGGGCCGGCTACCGGCAGCACAACACCGTCCTGATGGAGCACCTGGCGTCGCGAGGCTACGTCGTCGCGGCCATCGACCATCCCTATGCGGCGGCCGGAGTCCGTTTTCCGGACGGACGCCTGGTCCTCCTCGACCCCCGCATGGTCGACCGGGCGTTTATCGACAGCCGGATTCCCGACCTGGCGCGGGACGTCGGCTTTGCGCTCGATCAGCTCGCCGGGCTGGAGGCGCATGGGCCGCTGGCGGGTCGTCTCGACCTGTCGCGCGTCGGCATGATGGGCGTCTCACTGGGCGGCGAGACAACAGCCCTGGCTTGCCACGACGACCCGCGGCTCCGCGCCTGCATGATCGTCGACGTCTGGATTCCTGACGCGGCGCTGCGTGATGGCCTCGCCCAGCCAACACTGTTGCTGACCCGCGACCTCGCGACGATGCGCACCGAGGGATGGTCGCAGGCCGACGCGGTTTCGACGGATGACGACATGCGCAACCTGTTCCGCCGGCTTTCCGGTGATGGATATCTGGTCCGCGCGCCGGGCCTGTACCACACCGATTTTGCCGATACGGCGCTGCTGTCGCCGCTGACACGGCCGCTCGGACTGACCGGGAGCGTCGATCCGCGGCGCGCCCGGGGGATCGTCAACGGTGTCACCCTTGCGTTCTTCGATCGCTATCTGAAGGACAGTCCGGCGCCTCTGCTGGATCGGCCGTCAGCCTACTATCCGGAGGTCCTGATCGAACAGCGGCGGGCCTGGACACAACGGGCGGCATCGACCTCTCCCTGATTCCGGGTCCACTCTCGCCCCGACAAAGGGGAGTCGGCGGCATGTGGGTTTTGCTGGGCGTAGCGGTTGTGGTCGTGGGGTTCGCCGCGCGGCTCAATCCGCTGTTGATCGTGGCGACGGCGGCGGTGGTCACCGGGGTCGCCGGCGGGCTGGACGTGGTGGCGACGCTCGGGGTGCTGGGCAAGGCGTTCCGGGATAACCGCTACATCAGCGTGGTCTGGCTGATCCTGCCGTTGATCGGGCTGCTGGAGCGGGAAGGCTTGCAGGAGCGGGCCAGGGCGCTGATCAGCAGACTGCGCGAGGCGACCGCCGGGCGGTTGCTGGTGATCTATCTGATCATCCGACAGCTGGCCGCAGCCGTGGGGCTGACCTCGCTGGGCGGGCACGCCCAGATGGTCCGGCCGCTGATCGCGCCGATGGCCGAGGCCGCCGCGGAGACCCGCCACGGCGACCTGCCTCAGCCCCTGCGCGACCGGATCAAGGCGATGGCCGCGGCGACCGACAACGTCGGGCTGTTCTTCGGCGAGGACATCTTCATCGCCATCGCCTCGATCCTGCTGATCAAGGGGTTCCTGGAGGAGAACGGGATCATCGTCGAGCCGCTGCACCTGTCGATGTGGGCGATCCCGACGGCCATCGCAGCGCTGCTGATCCACGGCGCGCGGCTGCTGTTGCTCGACCGTCAACTGGGCCGGGAGGCCGGCCGATGATCGGGCTCGATGTCCTCTACGTTCTGGCCGGGCTGCTGTTCACGGTGTTCGCCGTGGCGACGCTGATGGACGGGAGCAACCCGAAGCGGTTCACCAGCGCGCTGTTCTGGGCCCTGTTCGCGACCAGCTTTCTCGTCGGCAGCTATCTGCCCGATGTTGTCAACGGCGGCATTCTGGTGGCCATGGCGCTGGTCGCCGGCTTCAACCTGATGGGACGTGGCGAACATCTCCAGCCCGTCGACAAGCCGCAGCGCGCCGAGCGCTGGGGCAACCGGCTGTTCATCCCGGCGCTGATCCCGCCGGTCGTGACCCTGCTCGGGACCCTGACGCTGAAGGGGGTGATGATCGGGGGCCAGCCGCTGGTCGATCCCAAACAGGTGACCCTGGTCTCGCTGGGCGCCGGGATCGTGCTGGCGACGACCGTGGCGCTGATCATGTTCCGCGCCAGCCCGGTGACCGCGACGCGCGAGGGCCGGCGGCTGATGGAGTCGGTCGGCTGGGCCGGGCTGCTGCCGCAGGCGCTGGCGGCGCTGGGGGCCGTGTTCGCCGTCGCGCATGTGGGCGACGTCATCGGCGATCTGGCGACCACCTGGCTGCCGCTCGGCACGCCGCTGGCGGCGGTGGTCGCCTATACCCTCGGCATGGCGCTGTTCACGGCAATCATGGGCAATGCGTTCGCGGCTTTCCCGGTGATGACCGCCGCCATCGGCCTGCCGATCATCGTCGGCAAGTTCGGCGGTGATCCGGCGATCATGGGCGCGATCGGCATGCTGTCGGGCTTCTGCGGCACGCTGACCACGCCGATGGCGGCCAATTTCAACATCGTTCCGGCCGCCTTGCTGGAACTCACCGACCGCTACGGGGTCATCAAGGCCCAACTTCCCACGGCGCTCCTGCTGCTGATCGCCAACACGGTGCTGATGTATGTCCTCGTCTATCGCTTCTGACCCCCGGCTGACGGCGGACCTGGCCGAGCGGTTCGCCGCCATCGCGCTCGGCCATGTCACGCGCGAGTTCCCGCACAAGGCCGACCATGTGTTCACGGGTCTGCACGACATCGGGCCGCACCGGACGCACCACCCGATCTTCTTCGGCAGCTTCGACTGGCACAGCTGCGTGCACGGCTACTGGACGCTGGCGACCCTGCTGCGGCTGTTTCCGGAGATGCCGAGCGCGCCGGCGATCCGGGCGCTGTTCGCCTCCAGCCTGACGCCGTCGAAGGTCGCGGTGGAGCTGGACTACCTGTCCCGCCCGATGAGCACGGGGTTCGAGCGGCCCTACGGCTGGGGATGGCTGCTCAAGCTGGCGGCCGAGCTGCGGGCGCACGACGACCAGACAGCTTACAGCGCGCTCGCCCCGCTGGCCGCCGCCTTCTCCGACCGGTTCAAGCGCTTCCTGCCCAAGGCGACCTATCCGCTGCGGGCGGGCGTGCATTCCAACACCGCCTTCGCCCTGCGGCTGGCGATGGACTACGCCGAGACCTGCGACGACCCGCTGCTGGCCGGTCTGGCGCGCAGCACGGCGATCGACTGGTACGCCAATGACGCCGACTGCCAGGCCTGGGAGCCGAGCGGGGACGAGTTCCTGTCGCCGGCGCTGATGGAGGCCGAGTGCCTGCGGCGTATGCTGGCGCCCGACCAGTTCCGCGCGTGGTTTTCGGCCTTCCTGCCGCGCACGGGAGGACGCCAGCCGGCGACCCTGTTCACGCCGGCCACCGTCAGCGACCGCAGCGACGGCAAGATCGCCCATCTGGACGGCCTGAACCTGAGCCGCGCCTGGTGCTGGCGGGGGATCGCCTCGGCCCTGGCCGACGATGATCAGGCGCGGATGACGGCGCTGGAGGCGGCGGAGACCCATCTGGCGAGCGCCCTGCCCCACGTGGCCGGCGACTATATGGGCGAGCACTGGCTGGCCAGCTTCGCCCTGCTGGCGATGGTGGAATAGGGGACACTCGCCGATCAGACCTTGCCCGGTCTTCTTCCCCGCTCATCCCGGCGAATGCCGGGACCCATCCGCGTGAACGTCGATGTCGTGGGGTTGGCCTTCAACCGGGGCCGACAAGGTGGCCAGGAAATCCTCGACATGTCCCGGCGGTCCAACGCCGCAAACTTCCCAATACAGGTCCCGCCAGTTCGGGTTCTCTTCCTGGATCGCCAGAATTTTCCAGGACCGGCGCCATTCTTTCATCCGCCGTTCACAACGGAAGGCCGCTTCCCGCGTGTCGAAGATCCGGAACCAGACAAGTCGGTCGCAGCCGTACTTCGCCGTGAAGCCTGGGAAAGTCTTGTTCTTGTGCTGACCTATGCGGGTGGTGAGGCAATCGGTGCTGCCGATGTACAGCGTACCGTTCTGCTTGCTCGCCACGATGTAGCAATAGAAGGCCATGCCCGAACATGACCCGTGGAGAACAAAACCGCAACATAGTGATCACGCGGATGGGTCCCGGCATTCGCCGGGATGAGCGGATTTAGAGGAGGTAGTTGCCCCTAGATTGCAGACCGCCAGACCTTCATCGCGAACACCACCCACAGCGCCACGAGCACCGCGTTGCTCACCGCGAACAGGCTGAGCCGGACCATCACGACATTGGCGGTCAGATGGACCAGCGAATGGGCCGCGCGCAGGCCGACGTAGGCCCAGGCGAGGCCGAGGACGAGGCTGCTGACGCCGCCGGTGACGAAGAACGCCAGGCACACGGCATAGAACAGCACCGGCAGTTCGAGCAGGTTCATGTAGTTGCGGTTCGCGAGGGCGACATGTCCCGGCACATTGGCCGACTCGCCCAAGGCAAAGTCGCCGACCTTCACCAGTCCGGCCGCTGCGGCCGCGAACCGGCGTATCGGGACCAGCAACAGCACCGTGAAGGTCAACGCCCCGAGGGCAAGAAAGGGCAGAAAGATCGTCTCCTGGGCCATGGTCGCCTCCCCGCGTCACATTCAAGGAACGTCAGGTTCGCTTACCGGCCGGCGAATGCAATCCCGTTCAGGCCGCCGACTTCACCGCGCCCGCGATCTCACTGACCAGGGCGGCGACCAGGGCCTCGTCGTCGCCTTCGGCCATGACGCGGATGAGGGGTTCGGTGCCCGAGGCGCGCACCAGCACCCGGCCGGAGCCGTTGAGCTTGATCTCGGCGCCGGCGATGGCGGCCTTGACCGTATCGTTGTCGAGCGGACGACCGCCCTTGCCGAAACGGACATTGACCATGCGCTGCGGAACCGGATCGAACTGACGGGCCAAGGCGCTCATGGGCTTGCCGGACTGGACCATCACCGCCAGCACCTGCAGCGCCGCCATCAGGCCGTCGCCGGTGGTGGAATAGTCCGACAGGATCACGTGGCCGGACTGCTCCCCCCCCAGATTGAAGCCGCCCGAGCGCATGCGCTCCATGACATAGCGGTCGCCAACGGCGGTGCGTTCCAGCATCAGCCCGCGCGAGGTCATGAACCGTTCCAGGCCCAGGTTGGACATCACGGTGGCGACAATCCCGCCCCCGGTCAGCCGGTCCTCGGCCGCCCAGGCGCCGGCGATGATGGCCATAATCTGGTCGCCGTCGACCACCCGGCCCTTTTCATCGCAGATCGCCACCCGGTCGGCGTCGCCGTCCAGCGCGATGCCGATGTCCGCGCGATATTCCCGCACCGCGGCGATCATCGTCGCAGGATGGGTCGAGCCGCATTCCTGGTTGATGTTGCAGCCGTCGGGGCCGATGCCGACGGGAATGACCTCCGCCCCGAGTTCATACAGGACGTCCGGGGCGACCCGATAGGCCGCGCCATTGGCGCAATCGATGACCACCCTCAGGCCATTAAGATTCAGCTGACGGGGGAATGTGGCCTTGGCGATCTCGACATAGCGGGCCTGGGCGTCGTCGATGCGTTTCACCCGCCCCAGACCCGCGGGCGGCACGAGACCCTCCTGCAGGCCTTCATCCATATGAGCCTCAATCTCCAGCTCGCGAGCGTCGCTGAGCTTGTAGCCGTCCGGGCCGAAAAGCTTGATGCCGTTGTCGGTGTAGGCGTTGTGCGAGGCGCTGATCATCACGCCCAGATCGGCGCGCATCGAGCGCGTCATCATCGCCACCCCTGGCGTTGGCAGCGGTCCGAAGAGCCGCACATCCATGCCCATGCTGGTGAAACCAGCGACGAGGGCCGGCTCGATCATGTATCCTGACAGGCGAGTATCCTTGCCGATGACCACCAGGTGCCGACGACCGTGATTGCGGCGGAACAACTTTCCGGCGGCCAGTCCGACGCGGAGGGCCACCTCGGCGGTCATCGGATGGCTATTGGCCTGTCCGCGAATGCCGTCCGTGCCAAAATAGGTTCTTTTGGTCATAAAATTCAGCCCCACACTCAAACGCAATACTCTGCAACGCACTTTTATGCTGCTACCACGACAGCCGATGATACATGCGGCCCCGGGGTTATTTCGTTCCCCGCAATTTTAGCCTTTCACGAAGGGAATACGAAACCGGCATGTGCGGCATTATCGGCATCGTGGGCAAGTCGCCCGTCACAAACCGGATCATCGAGAGCCTCAAACGTCTCGAATACCGCGGTTATGACTCGGCGGGGATCGCGGTTCAAGCCGACCGCAAACTCGATCGACGGCGGGCCCAGGGAAAGATCCGGGCCCTCGAGGCGGTTCTCGCCGCCAGCCCCCTGACCGCGACCGTCGGCATCGGCCACACCCGCTGGGCCACCCACGGCGTGCCCTCCGAACGCAACGCCCACCCGCAACGCGGCGGTCGGGTCAGCCTAGTGCACAACGGCATCATCGAGAACTTCGCCGAGCTCAAGGCCGAACTGCAGAAGGCCGGACGTGTGTTCGAAAGCGAGACCGACACAGAGGTCATCGCCCAGTTGATCGATTCCTACCTCGACGCCGGCCAGGCGCCGCTGGCGGCCTTCAAGTCGGCCCTCGACCGGCTGACCGGCGCCTACGCCCTGGCCGTGCTGGTTGAGGGCCACGAGAACGTCATCATGGGCGCCCGAAAGGGCAGCCCGCTGGTGGTCGGCACGGGCGACGGCGAAATGTTCCTCGGCAGCGACGCCCTCGCCGTAGGTCCCTTCACCAACAAGGTCACCTATCTCGAAGAAGGCGACTATGTCGCCATCGACCATGACCGGGCCGAGATCTACGACCAGAGCGGCGTGCCGGTCGATCGGCCGATGAAAATCGTATCGGCCTCGGCCGCGCTGGTCGAAAAGGGCAACTTCCGGCACTTCATGGAAAAGGAAATCCATGATCAGCCCGAGGGCTGCCAACATACCATCTCCGCCTATGTGGACGCGATCAGCGCCCGCACGGCCATGCCCGGCGACATTGATTTCGCCGCGCTGGAGCGGATCCAGATCGTCGCCTGCGGCACCTCCTATATCGCCGGCCTCATCGGCAAGTATCTGATCGAGCAGCTCGCCGACCTTCCCGTCGACATCGAGATCGCCTCGGAGTTCCGCTACCGCGAGCCGGCCCTGCGCGCCGGATCTCTGGCTATCGCCATGTCGCAGTCGGGCGAAACAGCCGACACCCTGGCCGCTCTGCGGCTGTGCCAGGCGAAGGGCCTGAGGACCGCCGCCGTGGTCAACGCCCAGGAGTCGACGATGGCCCGCGAGGTCGACGTGGTCTGGCCGATCCACTGTGGTCCCGAAATCGGCGTGGCCTCGACCAAGGCCTTCACGGCCCAGGTCAGCGTGCTGACCGCCCTGGCCGTGGCCGCCGCCCGGGCGCGCGGCCGTATCGACGCGGCAGAGGAGCAGCGGCTGGTCCGGGTGCTCCTCGAGGCTCCGCGCCTGATCGCCGAGTCGATTGGCCTGGAAGACGCCGTGCGCGCCGTGGCGGTTGACATCGCCAAGGCCCGTGACGTGCTCTATCTCGGTCGCGGCACGATGTCGGCGATGGCTCTGGAAGGCGCTCTAAAACTCAAGGAAATCAGCTATATCCATGCTGAAGGTTATGCGGCAGGTGAACTGAAGCACGGCCCGATCGCGCTGGTCGACGAAGACACGCCGATCATCATTCTGGCCCCCTACGACAGCTATTTCGAGAAGTCGGCCAGCAACATGAGCGAGGTCATGGCGCGCGGCGGCCAGGTGGTGTTTATCACCGATCCCGAGGGGGCGAAGCATGCGCCCGCCGGCGCCAAGGTGGTGATGACCGCCCCGGCCAGCGACCCGCTGATCTCGGCGCTGGTGATGTCCGCGCCGATCCAGCTGCTGGCCTACCACGTGGCCGTCCTGAAGGGCGCGGATGTGGATCAGCCGCGCAACCTGGCGAAGTCGGTGACAGTGGAATAGGCCACGGGGACATGTACTTCAGTACGTGTCCCCGGCTGGTGACTGGATTTACCCCCTCCGCTCGGGTACTCCCGCACCCATGAGACCTGTCCGCAAAGCCGTCCTGCCCGTCGCCGGTCTGGGCACCCGCGTTCTCCCCGGCGCCAAGAACACGCCCAAGGAGATGCTCAACGTCGTGGATCGGCCGATCCTCAGCTACATCGTGGCCGAGGGCCGGGCCGCCGGGATCGAGCACTTCGTGTTCGTCACCGGCCGCGGCAAGGAGGCGATCGAGGACTATTTCGATCACCACCCCGAGCTCGAATCCCAGCTGGAAGCCAAGGGCAAGCTGGAGATGCTCGAGGAAATCCGCGCCGAACTGCCGCGTCCGGGCGAGATGAGCTTCGTGCGCCAGATGGCCCCGCTGGGCCTCGGCCACGCGGTCTGGTGCGCCCGCGACGTGATCGGCGACGAGCCGTTCGCGGTGATGCTGCCCGACATGCTGATGGACGCGAAGGTCCCGGCCCTGAAGCAGGTGGTCGACGCCTACGACAAGGTCGGCGGCAACATCATCGCGGTCGAGCCCTGCCCGCCCGGCGAGGCGCACAAGTACGGCATCGTCGCGCTGGACGGCCACGACGGACGCCTGAACCGGATGACCGGCATGGTCGAGAAGCCTGCGCCGGGGACCGAGCCCTCGAACCTGTTCATCTCGGGGCGCTACATCCTGCAGCCGGAGATCTTCAAGCTGCTGGCCGCTCAGCAGAAGGGCGCCGGCGGCGAGATCCAGCTGACCGACGCCCTGGCGCGGCTGATGGCCGTCGAGAGCTTCCACGCGCTGGAATACGACGGCGTGACCTACGACTGCGGCGACAAGATCGGCCTGCTGCGGGCCAACGTGGCCTTCGCGCTGAAGCACCCGGACCTGGGCGCCGACGCCCGCGCGGCGATCGAGAAGCTGCTTTAGGTTTTTGCGTGGTTCGAGACGCTCGCCTGATGCTCGCTCCTCACCATGACGAACACTATTGCGGTCCAACCCTTTGCGTCATCCTGAGGAGCGATCCCTCAGGATCGCGTCTCGAAGGACGCACGGGCGCGCCGCAGCCATGAACCACCTCCTCACCTTCGGCTACGGGTTCACCGGCCAGGCGCTGTCGCGGCGGCTGATGGCTGACGGCTGGCGCGTTACTGCTGTGGTCCGGTCGGACACCACCGCCGCCAAGGCGCGCGCCAACGGGGTGTCGCCGGTCGCGACCGACGACCGGCCCGGCCTGGTCGCGGCGCTGAAGACGGCCACTGCCATTCTGATCACCGCTCCGCCGACCGAGGCCGGCTGTCCGGGGCTCAACACCCTGATTCCGGCGCTGGCCGAGGCGAACGCGTTTCCCGACTGGATCGGCTATCTCTCGACCACCGGCGTCTATGGCGACCGCGAGGGGCGCTGGGTGTTCGAGGCCGGGCCGCTGAGCGCGCGGTCGGTGGAGAGCGCGCGGCGGGTCTCCGCCGAGCGCGACTGGCGGCAGGTGGGGCGCGGGATGGGCCTGACCGTCACCGCCTTCCGCCTGCCCGGCATCTATGGTCCAGGCCGTTCGGCGCTCGACCGGGCGCGGGACGGGACCGCGCATGGCATCGTCAAGCCGGGCCAGATGTTCAGTCGCATCCATGTGGACGACATCGCCGCCGGCCTGGCCGCCTCGATCGCCCGGCCGCGCGCCGGCGCGAGCTACAATCTCTGTGACGACGAGCCGGCGCCTTCGCACGAGGTGAACGCCTTCGCCGCGAAGCTGGTCGGGATGCCGCCGCCGAAGCTGGTCGCGTTCGACGACGCCGACCTGACGCCGGCCGCCCGGCGCTTCTGGGGCGAGAACAAGCGGGTCTCCAACGCGCTGGCCAAGGCCGAGCTGGGTTGGCGCCCGCAATATCCGACCTATCGTGAAGGCCTGACGGCGATCCTCGCCGCCGAGGGCGGGGGAAACGCATCATGACGACACGGGCTCTGGTTCTGGGCGGCGGCGGGCCGGTGGGCATCGCCTGGGAGACGGGGCTGATCGCCGGTCTGGCGGAGTCGGGGGCCGACATCAGCCATGCCGACTGGATCCTCGGCACCTCGGCGGGCTCGGTCTGTGGCGCGCTCCTGGCGACCGGACATCGGCCGGCGCAGATGCTGGAGGCGGAGTTCGCCAACGCCGCCCGCGCGAAGGAGGTCCAGTCGAAGGGCTCCGGCGCCGCGCCCGACCTGATGCCGCTGATGAGCGTGTTCGCGCGCCGTCCCCCGGAAGGCGACATGCCGCACGAGCTGATGCTCGAGCTCGGTCAGATCTCGCTGAACGGCCAGACCGTCAGCGAAGAGGTGTTCATCAAGGGTTTCGGGCCAATTGCCGAGGAACAGCCCTGGCCGGCGCGCTATGCCTGCACGGCGATCGACACGGCGACCGGCGAGTTCGTGCTCTGGAGCCAGGACACCGCCGCGCCGCTCGGCCGGGGGGTCGCCTCGTCCTGTTCGGTGCCGGCCATCTTCCCGCCGATCACGATTGACGGCCGCCGCTACATGGACGGCGGCATGCGGTCCGGCACCAACGCCGACATGGCGAGGGACCACGGCAGGGTGATCATCGTGGCGGTGATGCCGCCGGCGTTCGCGCCGATGATGCTGCCAAGGCTGGAAGCCGAGGCGGCGGTGATCCGCGCCCACGGCGGCGAGGCACTGTTGCTGGTTCCGGACGCAGCGTGTGGAGAAGCGTTCGGGCCGAACCTGATGGACAGCTCCAACCGCGAGGCGATCGCCCGGGCGGGGTTTGCTCAGGGGCAGGCGGAAGCGGCGAGGGTCGCGGCGTTCTGGGGGTAAAGACAGGTAGATCCTCCCCAGCAAAGCTGGGGAGGGGGACCACGCGAAGCGTGGTGGAGGGGAGTCCGTGCACCGACTCCCCTCCACCGCCTCCGGCGGTCCCCCTCCCCGCGAAGCGGGGAGGAATTGCGTTTAGGTCACCTCAGCGACCGTCGCCAGCAACCGCGCGATGTCCTGCTCCCGGCTCAGGCGGTGGTCGCCGTCCTTGATCAGGGTGAAGACGACATCCTCGCTGCGGATCGCGTTGGCCAGTTTCAGCGCGTGCAGCCACGGCACGTCGGGGTCCTCGCGGCCCTGGAGGATGCGCACGGGGACATCGATGGGCACGGGCGCGCCGAGGATCGTCCAGCGGGCGCCGTCTTCGAGCAGGGCGCGGGTGATCGGGTAGCCGGTCGGCTCGTAGAGCGACGGGCGGACCCACTCCCCCTCCCGCGCGAGCGCCTCGTGGGCCTCCGGCGGCAGGCCGGGCTTCATCAGGGCCTCGGTGAAGTCGGCGGCCGGGGCGATCAGCACCATCGCATGCAGCCGCTCGGGCATCACCGCCGCAACGAGGCAGCTGATCCAGCCGCCCATTGAGGAGCCAACCAGCACCAGCGGGCCCTCGGTCAGGGCCTCGATCGCCGCGATAGCGTCGGCCCGCCAGCGGCTGATCGTGCCCTCGCGAAAGGCGCCGCTCGATTCGCCGTGGCCCAAGTAGTCGAACCGCAGGAAGGCCCGGCCCTCGGCCAACGCCCGGTCGGCCAGCGCCTGGGCCTTGGTTCCGGCCATGTCCGACATGAAACCGCCCAGCCAGACCACCGTTGGCCCTCGCCCGGCCACGCGCCGCCAGGCGACCTGCTGGCCATCGCCGCGATCGAGGAATCCCGCTTCTTCGCTCATCAATCCCATTTCCGTCATCGTCGGACTTGTTCCGACGACCCATGAACGTCGTGCCCGAAGCGGTAGGCTCACCACGCATGGGTGGTCGGAACAAGTCCGACCATGACGAGGGTGTGGGCAACCCGAACAAGTCGGGCCATGACGGCGTGGGAGAGTCTGGGGTATGCAAGGGCGGTGACCAAACTCCCCGCCGATTTCACGCTTCTGCAGGTAACCCCCGAACTCGAGACGGGCGGAGCCGAGCAGACCACCATCGATGTCGCCCAGGCGGTGATCGCTGCGGGCGGCAAGGCGCTGGTCGCCTCGCGCGGCGGGCGGATGACCAGCCGGCTGCTGGCCGACGGCGGGCGGCTGCACGAGATGCCCGTCCAGTCGAAGAATCCGCTGGTCATGCTGGGCAACGCCGCGCGGCTGATCGACCTGATCCGCACCGAGAAGGTCAGCCTGGTCCACGCCCGCTCGCGCGCGCCGGCGTTCAGCGCCCTGTGGGCGGCCCATGCGACCGGCGTGCCGTTCGTGGCGACCTATCACGGGGTCTACAACGCCCACAGCGGCCTCAAGCGCTGGTATAATGCGGTGATGACGCGGGGCGATCTGGTGATCGCCAACTCCGACTACACGCGTGACCATGTGCTGGCGCAGCACCATCTGGACCCGAACAGGATCGTCACCATCCCGCGCGGCGTGGACCTGACGCGGTTCGACCCCCGCAAGGTCCCGCCCGAACGGATCGACGGCCTGCGCGCCGCCTGGGGCCTTCCGGCCGACCGGGCGAAGCTGGTCTTCCTGCTGGGCGGGCGGCTGACGCGGATCAAGGGTCACCTCTCGATCATCGCCGCCGCCGCGCGGATGAAGGCGCAAGGCCGCAACGACTTCGTGGTCGTCTTCGCCGGCGACGACCAGGGCCGCACCGAGTACCGCCAGGAGATCCTGACGGCCATCGCCGACGCCGGCATGGGTGAGGTCGTCAAGGTGGTCGGTCACTGCGACGACATGCCGGCCGCCTTCCGCCTGGCCGATGTCGCGCTGCTGCCGACGCTGAAGCCGGAATCGTTCGGCCGGACCGCCGTCGAGCCACAGGTGATGGAACGGCCGGTGATCGTCTCCGATCACGGCGGCGCGCGCGAAACCGTGGTCGAGGGCGAGACCGGCTGGCGGGTCCCGCCGGGGGATGTCGACGCCTGGGCGCGGGCCATGACCACCGCCCTCACCGTCGGCGGGGAGCGGCGCCGGGCGATGGGCGAGGCCGCCGCCTCACGCGCGAGACGCCTTTATTCCGTCGACGCCATGTGCGAGGCCACATTGGAGGTCTATGCACGCGTGCTGGAGGCGAGAGCGTGAGCCGCGAGATCAAGAAGGTGCTGGTTATCCAGGCGGGCTCCATCGGAGAGTTCGTGCTGTCGCTGGCCGCGATGAAGCGGATCCGGCTGGCGCACCCGCACGCCAAGATCACCCTGCTGACGGCGCCGCAGTTCGAGGCCCTGGCCAAAGCCAGCCCCTATTTCAACAGCATCGAGACCAACGCCCGCCCCGGCTCGCCCGGCGAGTGGCTGGCGCTGCGCGGCCAGGTCAAGAGCGCGCGCTACGACCGGGTCTATGATCTGGAAAGCTCGTCCACCAGCCGGTTCCTGTTCCAGCTGCTCAAGCCGTTTCCGCCGGCCTGGTCCGGCGCGGCGCCCGGCGCGCGGCTGCAACATCGCAATCCCGGTCGCGCGCAGATGCATACGCTGGAGCGGCACGCCGAGCAGCTGATGGTCGCCGGCGCCTGGCCGGACGCCCCGACCGCGCCCGGCGACGCCCCGCCGCCGGACCTGAGCTGGGTGCTGCGTCGCGCGACCGAGCCCCGGCCCGTGCCCGGCGCAGCGGCCCCCAAACCGTTTGTGCTGATGGTGCCCGGCGGCGGCGAGAACCGTCCCGAGAAGCGCTGGCCGATCAACCGCTACGCCGAGCTGGCTACCCAGCTGAAGGCGCGCGGCTACGACATCGTGATCATCGGCGGGCCGCAGGAAAGCGCCATGGCCCGCACGATCCAGAAGACCGTCGGACAGGCCCGCGACCTGACCGGTCGCACCGACTTCGCCCAGATCGCCGTGCTCGGCGCGCGGGCGGCGCTGGCCATCGGCAACAACACCGGCCCGATGCACCTGATCGCCGCCGCCGGGGCGCCGACCATCGCGCTGTTCGACGGCGCGGCCGACACCCTGGTCAACGCCCCGCGCGGCCATGTGGCCGTGATCCAGTCGCCGACGCTGGCCGAATTGCCGGTCGAAACCGTCGCCACGGCGGCGTGGTCGCTGCTGCCGCGGTAGGGAGTAGGGCGTAGGGAGTAGGGAGTAGGGAGTAGGGAGTAGGGAGTAGGGAGTAGCAGATCGCGGTTGCGGAGACGGCGGCGTCAACCGCCCGGCCTCGATGCCGATCGCCCCACCGGCCAACTACTCCCTACTCCCTACGCCCTACTCCCTCCCCACCTGCATTTCCCCCACCCCTGTGTCCTGACCACGCTTGATCGCAACCGGGGGGAGGGTCATATAGCAGGCAAGGGTCACGGAACGCTTCGGCGGGCCGCGTCCTATTATGTAAACAGCCACCGGAGCACCGCCTATTCGCCGTCCCAACAATACGCCGCCCGTCAAGGACGGGCCGCGCATCAACGACGAGATCCGCGTCCCGCGCGTCCTGCTGATCGACCAGAACGGCGAGAAGCAGGGAGAGATGCCGACCTCCGCCGCCCTCGAGGCCGCCGAGGAAGCCGGCCTGGATCTCGTTGAGATCGTTCCGAACGCTGACCCGCCCGTCTGCAAGATCCTGGACTACGGCAAGTTCAAGTTCCAGGAGCAGAAGAAGAAGAACGAAGCGCGCAAGCGTCAGAAGGTTGTGGAAATCAAGGAGATCAAACTCCGTCCCAACATCGACGTGCACGACTACGAGGTGAAGGCGCGCTCGATGACCCGCTTCTTCGAAGAGGGCGACAAGGTGAAGGTGACCCTCCGCTTCCGTGGCCGCGAAATGGCGCACCCGGAACTGGGGATGAAGCTGCTCCAGAAAGTCCGCGCCGACTTCGAGATCGTGGCCAAGTGCGAGTACGAGCCCCGCATGGAAGGCCGCCAGATGATCATGATCCTCGCGCCGCGGTAGGCGCGGGTTTCATCCGACAGCGCAACGCCCCGGCCTCACCGCCGGGGCGTTTTGCGTTTGGGGCCCGCGAAGGCGCCTAGGCCGCTACCGACAGGGTCATGCCGGCCGACGGGGCGTCGTGGCGGATCTGGCGTTCCATGTCGTTCATGGTTTCGTTCAGGTCCTTGAGCGCCTTGTCGGCCGCCTCGAACGCCTCGTCGGTGTCCTTGTCGCGCCGGCGGATGGCGGCCTGACCGCGCGCGGCCTCGAGCAGCTTGCGGATGTCGTCGACCATGCCGCGGACCTCCTTGAGGAAGTCGAGCCCGTCTTCGCCGAGCTGCTTGCGCACCTCGTCCACCACGGCGGCATACAGCGAGGCGCCCTCGGAGGGCCTGGTCGCGGGCATGGCGTCCCCGACCTTTTCCACCGCGCCGTCACCGGCTGTCGCAGCGCCGTCGGCCTTTTCGCCCTCCCCGGCGCCCGCCGCCTTCTCGTCACCGGCAGGCCGGGGCGGCGCAGGGGGCATGGCGACCGCCGCGCCGCTCGCGCCCATGGCCTGGCCGCCGGCGTCGCGGTAGGCCGCGACCGCCGCCTTCAGGTCCTTGAACACCTGGGCGAGCGTCTTGGCCATGCCGACGGGATTCTGGGCATAGAGCTTGCGGACGATCTTCAGCCACTCGCGGACCTGCTGCAGCTTTGCCTTCGCCTGCTGCTTGCGCGACTCGGACGCTGCCATGCGGGGGCCAGAGCGGGCCCGCGTCGCCGCCTCGGAGACGGTCGCTGCGCGGGCCTCTGCGGCCTCTTTCAGCGCGGCGCGGCTTTCGACCCGCGGCGCGGCCGTCGCCGTCGCGCGGACGGCCGAGGAAATGTTCATGCGCCGGAAGCCTTCTGCCTTGCGATGCCGCGCGAATGCTAGCGGCCGCGGCTTAACGGTCGGTGTTCCTCCCGCCTGATCGGGGACACGTACGGATTGCCCTGCAATCCGAACATGTCCCCTCGCCCCCGCCATTTGCCGCCAGGACCCCAACGGCGTAAGACCCGCTCCCTCATGACCGCCGCCCCCACATCCCCCGCACCCGCCCCTTCGCAGGGGGACAGCAAGGCGCTCTACGTCCTGCTGGCGGTGGTGTTCGTGAACATCGCCGGGTTCGGGGTGATCATTCCGCTGCTGCCGTTCTACGCCAAGTCGTTCGGCGCACCGGACTGGCAGGTGTTCGTGCTGTTCGCGGCCTATTCGGTCGGCAACTTCTTCGCCGAGCCGCTGTGGGGCCGGCTGTCGGACCGGATCGGGCGGCGGCCGGTGCTGATCATCACCATCTTCGGCAACGCCCTGACCTATGTGCTGCTGGCGTTCGCGCCGAACCTGTGGATCGCCTGCCTGATCCGGCTGACCGGCGGGGTGCTGACCGGCAACATCTCGACCATCCAGGGCTATATCGCCGACGTCACCCCGCCCGACCGGCGCGCCGGGCGGCTGGGGCTGATGGGCGCGGCGTTCTCGCTGGGATTCATGACCGGGCCGTCGATCGGCGGGCTGCTGGCGCGCGAGGATCTGGGTACGGTCGGCTTCCGCCCGCCGCTCTATTTCGCCGCCTGCCTGGCGCTGGCGGCCGGCATCGGCATCACCCTGTTCGTGCGCGAGACACGGCATGGCCACAAGGACGCGCCGCAACGCGGGCGGCTTGAGGGCCTGGGCGACGCCGTGGCCCATCCGGTGATCTGGCGCACCCTGCTGGTGACCCTGATCTCGATGGCCGGGTTCGCCGGGATGGAGGCGACGTTCGGCCTGTGGGCGCACGCGAAGTTCGCCTGGGGCCCGAAGGAGATCGGCTTCTGCTTCTTCGCCATCGCCATCACCGCCGCCACGGCCCAGGGGCTGCTGACCGGCTTCCTGGCGCGCCGGATCGGCGAGACCACGACCATGATGATCGGCCTGTCGCTGATCTTCGTCGGCTTCGCGGTCCAGCCGCTGGTCGAGCACTGGCAGCTGGCCGTGATGGGCATGGTGACCGTGGCGCTCGGCCAGTCGCTGGCCTTCCCCAACATCGGGGCGATCATCTCAAAGTCGTCCTCGCCCGACCGGCAGGGCGAGATGATGGGCCTCAACACCGCCGCCGGCGCCCTGGCCCGGATCATCGGCCCGCTGATGGCCGCCCCGCTGTTCATGAATTTCGGGCCCAGCGCGCCCTTCGCCGTCGCGGCCGGCCTGTGCATCCCGGCGCTGTTCATGGCCTGGCAGGTGAGCAAGGCGGTACGGCGGAGCGCCTGACGATCGTCGCCCGGGGCGGCCCGGCTCCGATCATGACCGCGAATTCATGGACGGGCGTCTTGCATGTGGTTTGCGTAAGCGCTTACGTAACTCATGGATCATGTCTCGACGATGGGCGCCGCCGCCTTCGGCACGAAGCTGCGGCGGCTCAGTGAACGGCTGGACCGGGAGGTGCTGGCGATCTACCGCGATGCCGGCGTGCGGTTTGAACCGCGCTGGTTCGCCGTGTTCAGCGCCCTGCGCGACCTGGGACCGCTGACAGTCGGCGAGTTGGCGCAGCGGCTGGCGATCAGCCATCCGGCCGTAAGCCAGGTGCGCGCGGCCCTGCAGCGGGAGGGCCTGATCGACTCCCTGCCCGATCCAGCCGACGGCCGCAGCCATCGCCTCGCCCTGTCCCGCCATGGCGAGGAAACCGCGCGGCGGCTGGAACCCCTTTGGGCCGCGATCAGCGCGGCGACCCAGCAGTTGCTGGCCGAGGCCGCCCCCGGCCTGCTGGCCGAACTCGACCATCTCAACCAGGGCCTCGCCGCGCGCGGACTGCGCGACCGCGTCGAGGCCACGCTCAAGACCGGAGCTTCCGACTGATGACGACCCGATTCCTCGCCGCCGCGTTCAGCGCGCTCGTCCTGGCCGGCGCCAGTGCGCCCGCCGGAGCCCAGCCGCAGCCGGCGCCCGCCGCCGCGCCCGCCTTCAACCGCATCTCGGCCGCCGAGCGCGGCAAGGCGCTGGACGAGATCCGCGCCATCGTCAGCAAATTCTATGTCTTTCCCGAGCGCAGGGCGGCGATCGTCGAGCGGCTGACCGAGGCCCAGGCCGCGGGCCGCTATGACCTGGACGACCCGTTCGCCTTCGCGAGCGCCGTCAGCGCCGACCTGGCCGCCGCCAGCCAGGACCGGCACATGTACATCAACGTCGACCCGGCCCAGTACGCGGCGGCGACCGCGCCGGCGGCCAGCGATGACGGCTCGGGCCAGAGCAACGCCTTCTGGCGCAAACTGGCGTTCGAGAACAACCACGGCCTGACCGAGATGAAGGTGCTGCCGGGCAACATCCGCTACCTGAAGCTCGCGCCCTTCTACTGGGTCGATGACGAAAGCGGCCGCGCCTATGACGACGCCATGCGGTTCCTGCACGAGGGCGAGGCGATCATCATCGACCTGCGCGGCAACGGCGGCGGCAACGGCGCCGGGGTGCAGTACCTGACCAGCCACTTCCTGGCCCCCGACACCCTGCTGCAGACCTTCCATCTGCGGGGCGAGGCTCCGGCCCAGTCGCGGACCCTGTTCAACGTCCCGGCCGGCCGGCTGATCGGCAAGCCGCTGTATGTGCTGATCGACGGCGGCGTCGCCTCGGCCGGCGAGGAGTTCGCCTATCACGTCGAGCAGTTTGACCTGGGCGAGCTGATCGGCGCCACCACCGCCGGCGCGGCCAACAACAACGAGCTGATGCCCGTCTCCCCGGGCTTCATCCTCAGCGTCTCCACCGGCCGGCCGGTGCATGCGATTTCGGGAACCAACTGGGAGGGCATTGGCGTCGCGCCGATGATCGCCACGCCGCCCGCCCAGGCGCTGGAGGTCGCCCAGTCGCGGGCGCTGGCCAGGCTGGCCGCCTCCGAAGCGGCGACGCCCGAGGCGAAGGCGCGCTACGGCTGGCTACAGCAGAACATCGACGCCCGGCTGCACCCGATCACGCTGGAGGCCGGCCGGATGAAGGCGCTGGCCGGTCGCTACGGCGAACAGACGGTGACCTTCCATGACGGCGCCCTGTGGCTGGCGCGGGGCGAGCGGCCCGAGCGCCGGCTGATCCCGCTGGGCGCCGACGATCTGTTCCTGATCGAGGGCGTCGAGCTGATGCGCGTGCGGCTGACGCCGTCGGCGCTGGAACTGGTCCGGCCGGGCGGCGCGCCGCCGACTCGCTACGCCCGGGGCCGAGCCTTGCCTTGAGCCGGCGTTTGCCGTATTAGCCGCGCCTTCGTGAACCGCCGGGCCAAAGGCATGCCTTGGCGGTTCCAATGCGTCTCTACAGAGGACAGGGTTCACACCCTGAGCAAAATGCCCAAACTGAAGACCAAGTCTGGCGCCAAAAAGCGCTTCAAACTGACGGCCACCGGCAAGCTGAAGGCCGGCGTCGCCGGCAAGCGCCACCGGCTCATCAGCCACAACGGCAAGTACATCCGCCAGCAGCGCGGCACGAAGGTCATGAGCGCTTCGGATACGAAGACGATCAAGTCCTACCTGCCCTACGGCCTGTAAGAAGGAGCGCTGAACAATGGCTCGCGTCAAACGGGGCGTCACCGCCCACGCCAAACACAAGAAGGTTCTTGAACAGGCCAAGGGTTTCTACGGCCGCCGCAAGAACACCATCCGCACGGCCAAGGCCGCTGTCGACAAGGCCGGCCAGTACGCCTACCGCGACCGCAAGGTCCGGAAGCGCAACTTCCGCAGCCTGTGGATCCAGCGCATCAACGCCGCCGCGCGTCTGGAAGGCTTCACCTACTCGCAGTTTATCCACGGCCTTGATCAGGCCGGGGTCGAAATCGACCGCAAGGTTCTCTCCGACATCGCCGGTCAGGACCCCGTCGCGTTCAAGGCCATCGCCGACAAGGTTCGCGCCGCGCTGGCTTGATGGTTGGGGTTCGCCCCTGAAAGACCTGAAAGAGCCCTCCGGTGCGAGCCGGGGGGCTTTTTGCTTGGCGTGCGTGGTTCGAGACGCGGACCTGAGGGTCCGCTCCTCACCATGACGAACAGAGTGGAAGGCCCTCCCTCTTCGTCATCCTGAGGAGCGAGCTTCAAGCGAGCGTCTCGAAGGACGCAAAGCTTCTCAGCCACCGGTTCCACCCATTCACCGAATGCTCTAGACCACAGCCGCACATGACCGATCTCACCACACTCGAAGCCGAGCTTTCGGCACAGGTCGCCGCCGCGCCGGATGTCGCCGCGCTGGAGGTCCTCCGCGTCGCCGCCCTGGGCAAGTCCGGGTCGATCTCCGGCCTGCTCAAGACCCTGGGCTCGATGAGCCCCGACGAGCGCCGCGAGGCCGGCCCGGCGATCAACGGCCTGCGCGACCGCGTCGCCGCCGCCCTGGCCGAGCGCAAGGCCGCCCTGGAGGCCGCCGAACTCGACGCGCGGCTGGCGGCCGAGACGCTGGACCTCTCCCTGCCCGCCCCGCCCCGCCGCAAGGGCTCGGTGCACCCGACGATGCAGGTGCAGGACGAGATGATCTCGATCTTCGCCGAGATGGGCTTCGCCGTCGCCGAAGGCCCGGACATCGAGACCGACTTCAACAACTTCACCGCCCTGAACTTCCCCGAGAAGCACCCGGCGCGGGAGATGCACGACACCTTCTTCTTCAATCCGGGCCCGGACCGGGAGCGCAAGCTGCTGCGCACCCACACCAGCCCGGTGCAGGTGCGCGCCATGCAGCGGACCAACGAGAAGCCGGCCGCGCCGTGGATCGCCACGACCATGGAGCCGCCGATCCGCATCGTCGTGCCCGGCCGCACCTATCGCTGCGACAGCGATGCGACCCACACCCCGATGTTCCACCAGATGGAAGGTCTGGTGATCGACAAGGGCATCCACATGGGCCACCTGAAGTGGACCCTGGAGACCTTCATCGCCCGGTTCTTCGAGGTCGAGGGCGTGGTCAGCCGGTTCCGGCCGCACCACTTCCCGTTCACCGAGCCCAGCGCCGAAATGGACATCGGCTGCGACCGCTCGGGCGGCGAGGTGAAGATCGGCACGGGCAGCGACTGGCTGGAAATCCTCGGCTGCGGGATGGTGCACCCCAATGTGCTGCGCTTCTGCGGCATCGATCCCGACGTCTACCAAGGCTTCGCCTTCGGCCTCGGGATCGACCGTCTGGGCATGCTGAAATACGGCATGCCGGACCTGCGAGACATGTTTGAAGGCGATACGCGCTGGCTGAGCCACTACGGCTTCTCCGCCTTCGCCGCCCCCAACCCAGCGACAGGACTGAGCTGATGTCGGACTTCAAGGATATGCCGTGGACCATCGCCATGGACCTGACGGCGAAGACGTTTGATGGCCAGGCCATGACGCTGTCGGACCTGTACCGCGAGTGCGTGCGGAGCGGTCAGACGATCATCGAGGGCCGCACCTTCACCAACTGCCGGCTCGAAGGCCCGGCGATCGTCGCGATCCTCAGCGGGGTGACGTTCCAGACCACCGACTTCGGCTATACCGGCGGCGATATCGGCCGGCTGGTCTGGCGGTCGGCCTCGGCCACCGGGGTCGTCGGCGCCATTCCGTTCCGCAATTGCGTGTTCACCGGCTGCTCGTTCTTCGCCACCGGCTTCACCGGCCCTGAATCCTTCCTGCAGCAAATCCTGGCGTTGAAGCCGATCTCATGAAGTTCACCCTCTCCTGGCTGAAGGATCACCTCGACACCGACGCCACGACCGCCCAGGTCGTGACGGCCATGACCATGGCCGGTCTGGAGGTCGAGCATGTGCTGGATCCGGCGACGAAGCTGGCGCCGTTCACCGTGGCCAAGATCGTCGAGGCCGTTCAGCACCCCAACGCCGACCGGCTGCGCGTCTGCCAGGTCGACACGGTCGACGGCCGCAAGGAAATCGTCTGCGGCGCGCCGAACGCCCGCGCGGGCCTGACCACCATCTACGCCCCGATCGGCAGCTATGTGCCGGGCCTGGGCGTCACCCTGGTCGAGAAGCCGGTCCGGGGCGTGGTCTCCAACGGCATGCTCTGCTCGGCCGCCGAGATGGAGACCGCCGAGGAGTCCGACGGCATTCTGGATCTCGACGACAGCCTGACCGTGGGCACGCCCGCCGCCGTGGCGCTGGGTCTGGAGGCGGTGATCGACTTCGAGGTCACGCCCAACCGCCCTGACTGGCTCGGCGTGGCGGGGATCGCCCGCGACCTGTCGGCGGCGGGTCTCGGGACCCTGCGCGACCTGTCGGTGACGCCGGTGGCGGGCAGGTTCCCCTCGCCGATCAGCGTATCGGTCGACGGCGACGCCTGCCGCATCTTCTCCGGCAGGCTGGTGCGGGGCGTTAAGAACGGCCCCTCGCCCGACTGGCTGCAGGCGCGGCTGAAGGCCATCGGCCTGCGTCCGATCAACACCCTGGTCGATATCACCAACCTGATCAGCTACGACCGCGCCCGGCCGCTGCACGTCTATGACGCGGCCAAGCTGGTCGGGACGTCGATCGTCGCGCGGCTCGGCCGCCACGGCCTGAACGGCGACGAGCACCTGATCGCGCTGGACGGCAAGACCTACGAACTGACTCCCGAGATGAGCGTCATCGCCGACGCCGACGGAGAACGTCCCGTGGGCCTGGGCGGCGTCATGGGCGGGGAGTCCACGGGCTGCTCGGACGAAACCACCGACGTCTTCATCGAGAGCGCCTGGTTCGACCCGATCCGCACGGCCCAGACCGGCCGGACCGCCGGGATCACCTCCGACGCCCAGTACCGCTTCGCGCGCGGGGTCGACACCGGCTTCGTGGTCGACGGGCTGGAACTGGCGACGAAGCTGGTGCTCGAGCTTTGCGGCGGCGAGCCCTCGCAGGTCGTGGTGGCCGGCGAGGCGCCCGCCGCGCCCGCGCCGGTGACCTTCGACCCGGCCTATGTGCAGCAGCTGTCGGGCCTGTCGATCGCGCCGGAGAAGACGCGCGAAATTCTCGAGAAGCTCGGCTTCGCGATCGATGCGTCGCGCGCCAGCGCCTGGACCGTCACCCCGCCGACCTGGCGCCGCGACGTCGAGGGCAAGGCCGACCTGGTTGAGGACGTCGCGCGCATCGCCGGCTACGACGCCCTGCCCGCCACGCCGCTACCCGAGACGCCCCGCGCCGCGAGCGGCGTGCTGACCGCCCGCCAGGGCCGCGCCCGCACCGCCCGCCGCGCGCTGGCGGCGGCCGGTTACAACGAGCTCGTGACCTGGTCGTTCACCCGCAACGCCATCGCCCGGATGTTCGGCGGCGGCGCGGACGAGCTGGTGCTGGCCAATCCGATGTCAGCCGATATCGACACCATGCGGCCCTCGGTGTTGCCCGGGCTGATCGAGGCCGCCGGCCGTAACGCCCGTCGCGGTTTCGCCGACGCGGCGCTGTTCGAGGTCGGCCCGATCTTCGGCGGCGACCGACCCCAGGACCAGCGGCTGGCCGTGGCGGCGATCCTCGCCCCGCATGCGCCGCGCAGCTGGGACAAGCGTCCGCAGGACAACCTGTTCACCGTCAAGGCCGACCTGCTGGCGCTGCTGGAGGAGATGGGCGCGCCTGTCGTCTCGCTGCAAACCGCTCAAGGGTCCGCCGCCTCCTGGTGGCATCCCGGCCGCTCGGCCCGGCTGCAGCTGGGGCCCAAGGCGGTGATCGCCGAGTTCGGCGAGCTGCACCCGGCCGTGCTCAAGGCGCTGGACGTCGACGGGCCGGTCTACGGCTTCGAGATTTGGGTCGAGGCGATCCCCGAGCCGAAGAAGAAGGGCAAGACCCGGCCCGCCGCCGACCTGCCGTCCCTGATGCCGCTCAGCCGCGACTTCGCCTTCCTGGTGGATACCGCCAGGCCCGCGGGCGAACTGGCGAAAGCCGTGGCCGGCGCCGACAAGGCGCTGATCACCGCCGCCCGCGTGTTCGACGTCTACCAGGGCGCCGGCGTGCCGGAAGGCCAGAAGTCGGTCGCTGTCGAGGTGGTGATCCAGCCCCGCGAGGCGACCCTCGCCGACGCCGACATCGGCGCCCTGTCGGCGAAGATCGTGGCGGGGGCCGAGAAGGCCGGCGGGCGGTTGCGCTCCTGATCTCTCCCTCCCCTTCATGGGGAGGGACGTCGGCGAAGCCGACAGGGTGGGGATGTCTGAAGCCGAGCTGGATGGATCGGAGTAGCGTCCGACTTCCCCACCCGTCCGGGCTCTGCCCGTCCACCCTCCCCACAAGGGGGAGGGAGGGTGGCCTTGCATGACCCCTCATTCCCGCCTATCCCTCCCCGCACATGAGCAACCGCCTCACCACCGCTGACGCCGCCAACGCCCCTGCCCGGGCGATGACGGCCTGCGCGCTCATGTCGATGACCAGCAAAATTATGACCGATCCGTCCGGACCGGAGCTTTGCCGCGCGACCTGACCTTCGCCGGCAGATCGCAAGATCAAAAAGCCCCGCTCCGGAAACGGCGGCGGGGCTTTTTGTTGTGCGGTCGGCCGGTTTCAAACCCAGCCAAGGACCACCACCATGCCTCTCCAGACGACCCCTGATCTCTCTGACCATCCCGACGCCCGCCACGTCCTGCGGTTCACCGCCGATGACGTGGCCCAGGCGCTCGACGCCGCCCGGCTGAGCCTCGCGGCCAGTCCGGCGGAGGTCTGCACCCTGTCGATCAGCACCGTCGGCCGCCTGGTCGAGGGGGTGCTGCGCGTGCGCCGCCTCGACGAGGCCGGCGCCGTCAGCCTCGCCGACCGCCTGGCCGAACGGCCCGGCGTTCAGTCCTCCCGCGTCGAGCACCAGTGGGGACGATCGTGAGCAAGGACGACGGCAAACGGCGGCTGTTCCTGCTGCGGGCGCCGGACGAGCCGGACGCGCTGGTGCGGGTTCTGAACGTCGTCACCCTGCTGCAGGCGCGGCTCACACGGGTCGAGGCCGAACCGGTCGGCGACGGGCTGTCGATCCGGCTGGAGATCGAGGACGCCGGTGAGGACCGGGCCGAGGCGCTCGCTCGCCGCCTGGAAGCCTGCCCGTCTGTGCGGCGGCTGGCGTTCGGCTGGCAGGGCGGCCTTGCTCCCGCCACCGGTCCGGGCCACTAGAAGGATCAGACCGGAGAGACCCATGAGCCAGAAACCCGCCCTCGAGACCTTTCTCGAAAAAGGCCTGTTCGCCTCGCGCTGGCTGATGGCGCCGATGTATGTCGGGCTGATCGTCGCCCTGCTCGGACTGGTGGTGATCTTCTTCCAGGAGCTGGTGCATGTGATCCCGACGATCCTGTCGGGCAGCGCCCATGCCGAGGACGCGATCCTGCTGGCGCTGTCGCTGATCGACCTGTCGCTGGCCGGCAATCTGGTTCTGATCGTGATCTTCTCTGGCTACGAGAACTTCGTGTCCAAGCTGGACATCGGCGAGACCGTCGACCGGCCGTCCTGGATGGGCACCGTCGACTTCTCGGGCCTGAAGATGAAGCTGGTGGCCTCGATCGTCGCCATCTCGGCCATCGCCCTCTTGAAGGCCTTCCTGGAGGCCAGCGAGAGCGCCGAGGCGATCGACGCGACCAAGATGCTGTGGCTGGTGATCATCCACCTGACGTTCGTCGCATCCGGCGTGCTGCTGGCTCTGATGGACTGGATCGCCAGCCTGACCGACAAGCATTGAGCCGATCGGGGACATGTACCGTAGGTACGTGTCCCCTAAACCCGGGGCGCTCGCTTGGGGGACACGTACCTTCGGTACATGTCCCCGTCAGAACGGCAGGATGTTGCGTTTGCGGCTGTAGGCCAGGTAGCCCATGTTCGCGCCGAGCCGCAGGCCGACGCCGGCGCGGATCGGGGCCAGGGTGATGCCGTCGGCGCGCTGATAGTTCACGCCCAGACCGGCGATCATGTAGGCCGAGCCTTCAACGCCGGGGAACCGGCGATAGATCATGTCCGGGTAGTGCAGATTGTAGCAGAGGGTGAAGACCCGGCTGGCGTTGCCGCCGACGTCGAAGCCGATCGACGGCCCCTGCCAGAACACTTCCTGGGTCGGCTGTTCCTTCATGTACAGCAGGCCGCGGCCGTAGCGGGCGCCGACGGAGATCGCGCCGGAGGCCTCCTCGCCGGCGATGTAGGCCGTCGGGCTACCGTTCTGGCTGAAGATGCGCTCTATGGCTGCGCCGGCCACCTCAGCCGTCACGCCAAGGAAGTCGGATGTGGCGCTGATGATCTCGTCGGCGCTGTAGGTGCGGGAGCCGTCAGCCGGGTCGGCGTCCTGCGCCAGGCTGTTGGTCGCCACGCCGCTCACGCCCGCGGCGAGACCGGAAAGGATCAGGGTGCGGCGGTCCATGGGAATCACTCCGAGTCGCTTGGAAGCCCTGACAGGGTCCCATTCCAATACGTCCGGTTTGCGGCGCGAAGGTTATCGCGAGGTTAATCCACGGTCCCGCCCACGCTCGTCGCCGCCGGTTTTCCCGACCCGGGGTTGAGCACCATCTGGCCAGCGAACATCCGGTTCAGCCGCCGGTGTCCCCAGCCGCGGATGTCGTCGATGATCGTGAAGATCGCCGGGATGTAGAGCAGCGACAGCAGGGTCGAGGTGATCAGGCCACCGACCACCGACACGGCCATCGGCTGGCGGAACTCGACGTCCGCGCCCCAGCCCAGGGCCACCGGCGCCATGCCTGCGCCCATCGCCACCGTGGTCATCAGGATCGGCCGGGCCCGCTTGTGGGCGGCGTCCATCAGGGCGTCGTGGCGGCTCATCCCGCCCTTGATGGCCTCGAGCGCGTACTCGACCAGCAGGATCGAGTTCTTCGCCGCGATGCCCATCAGCATGAGGATGCCGATCAGCGAGGAGATCGAGAAGGTGCTGCCCATGATCAGCAGGCCGACGAAGGCCCCGCCGATGGCCAGCGGCAGCGCCGCCATGATGGTAATCGGGTGGGTGAAGCTTTTGAACAGCAGCGCCAGCACCGCGTACATCAGGATCAGGCCCGTGCCGAAGGCGCCGGCGAAGCCGACGACCATCTCGACGAGGAACTCGGCGTCCCCGGTCATGCCCTGTTTGACGCCTTCGGGCAGGTTCTTGACCGATGGCAGACGGCCGACCGCGATCGAGGCCTCGCCGCTGGTGATGCCGTTCAGCTCGGCGGTGATCGTCGCCACGCGTGAGCGGTCGAGCCGGTTCACCTGCGACGGGCCGGCGCCGTAGCTGATGTCGGCGACGGCGCTGAGCGGCACCACGCCGCCACCGGCGGTCGGCACGCGCAGGTTCTCGATCACCGACAGCTCCTGACGCGCCTCTTCGCTGAGCTTGAGGCGGATCGGCACCTGGCGGTCGCCGAGATTGTACTTGGGCAGCAGCTGGTCGATGTCGCCGATGGTGGCGACGCGGATCGCCTGCGACAGCACGCCGGCCGAGACGCCGAGGCGCGCGGCCTCGTCGGCCCTGGGCGTGATCAGGATTTCCGGCCGCGCGATGGCGGCGGTGTTGATCACATTGGCCAGGCCCTTGACGCCGCGCATCTCGCGCTCGATCGCCTGGGCGGCGGCCATCAGCTTGCGGCCGTCGTCGCTCTGGATCGAATAGGAGAAGACGCTGCCGTCGGTCGGGCCGCCGCCGAGCTGCGAGGGCACGCCGATGCGGGCGCCCGGCACGGCCTCGAAGAAGTCGACCATCTCGCGCACGAACTGCTTCTGCGTGACGTCCCGCTTGCTCTTGTGGACCATCTCCGCCGTCACCGTCGCGGTGTTCACGTCATTGCCGCCGATCGCGGCGTAGACGTTGGTCACTTCCGGGCGCGCGCGCAGGTCGCGGGTCACCCGGGCGACCACTTCGTCCGTCTGTTCGAGGGTCGAGCCCGGGGGCAGTTCGACCGAGAAGGCCGCGCGGCCGATGTCGACCGACGGCTGGACCTCGACGGGGACCAGCGGCGTGACCATGGCGGTGAGGACAAACACCACCACGCCCATGCCGAAGACCTTCCAGCGGTTGGCCAGGGCCCAGCCCAGCCAGCGCAGGTAGCTGGTCATCCAGGGCGGGTCCTTGTCGTCGTGCGGCTTGTGCTTGAGCAGGTAGGCGGCCATCAGCGGCGTCAGCATCCGCGCCACGACCAGCGAGAACAGCACCGAGACGCAGGCGGCCAGGGCGAAGGCCTTGAAGAACTGGCCGATGATGCCGGGCATGAAGCCGACCGGCGCGAACACCGCCACGATGGTCGCGGTGGTGGCGACGACGGCCAGGCCGATCTCGTCCGAAGCCTCGATGGCCGAGGGGTAGGGCGCCTTGCCGCCCCGCATGTGCCGGACGATGTTCTCGATCTCGACGATGGCGTCGTCGACCAGGATGCCGATGGTCAGCGACAGCGCCAACAGGGTGATCATGTTGAGCGACTGGCCCAGCGGCTCGAGCACCGCGAAGGTCGGGATCAGCGACAGCGGCATGGCCACCGCCGCGATCAGGGTCGCGCGCCAGTCACGCAGGAACAGCCAGACCACGATCACCGCCAGCAGGGCGCCCAGGCCGACCGCCTCCAGCGAGGCGATGTAGCTCTCCTCGGCGAACTCGACGGTGGCGTTGATCTGCTCGATCGTCAGCTCGGGGTGCGCCGCGTCGATCTTCGCGATCGCCTCACGGACCCGCTCGGCGGTCTTGACCTCGCTGGCGTCACGCGAGCGCAGGAAGTTGAAAGTGATGACCTCCTTGCCGTCGTAGCGGGCGCGGGCGCGCGGTTCGGTCCAGTTGTCCTCGATCCGGCCGAGGTCGCCCAGCCGGACGCTGCCGCCGGCCACCGGCACGCGCATGTCGGACAGTTCCTGGATCGAGCCGGCCGAGCCCAGCGTGCGGATCGAGCGTTCGGTGCCGTTGACCGTCACCCGGCCGCCGGGGAGGTCGTTGTTCACATTGACCAGCGCCTGGCTGACCGTCGCGGCGGTGACGCCCAGCGAGGCCAGGCGGTCGGGGTCCAGATCGATGCGGATCTCGCGATCCACCCCGCCGAGGCGGTTGACCTCGCCGACGCCCTGGATCGCCAGCAGGGCGCGGCTGGCCTCGTTGTCGACGAACCAGGACATCTGCTCCGGCGTCATCGTGTCCGACCGCACGACCCAGGTGATCAGCGGGTCGCCGGTGATGTCGATGCGCTGGACGATCGGTTCCTGCATGTCCTGCGGCAGGCTGCCCATCAGGCCGCTCATCGCGTTGCGGACGTCGTTGGTGGCCTTCTCGACCTCGGTGGACAGCTCGAACTCGATGATCGTCACCGAGACGCCGTCGGTCACCGTCGAGCGCATGTGCCGTACGCCGCTGAGGCCGGCGATCTTGTCCTCGATCAGCCGGGTGACCTGGGTCTCCATCTCCGTCGGGGCGGCGCCGGGCCGGCTCGCGTTGACGTAGATCAGCGGAAAATCGATGTCCGGGTTGTTGTTGATCCGCATGGCGTTGAAGCCGGCGGTCCCGGCCAGCGTCAGCATGATGAACAGCATGATGACCGGGATCGGGTTCCTGATCGACCAGGAGGAGATGTTGCGCATGGCGGTCTACTTCGCCACGACGCGGACGTGGTCGCCGTCGGCGAGGAAGCCCGCGCCCTTGGCCACGATCCGCTCGCCGGCGCTCACGCCGCTTTCCACCTCGACCATGTCCTTCGTCCGCGAGCCGATGACGATCGGGCGGAAGCGGACCACCGACTGGGCGCCCATGACGAACACGCCCGGCTTGTTGTCGCGATAGACGACGGCGACCGAGGGCACCGTCACGGCCGGCTGGTCGCCGACATTGATGACCCCGCGGGCGAACATGCCCGGGCGGAAGCCGCCGGCGGCGGACAGGGCGATGCGGGCAATGCCGACGCGGCTGGATGCATCGACCTGCGGCGTCACGATGCGCACCGATCCGGGAACCTCGCCCAGCTGATCGGAGATGACCGTCGCGGGCATGCCGGCGCGGACCTGGGCCAGCACCGTCTCGGGCACCTCGGCGTTCAGCTCCAGCCGGCCGTCGCGGACGATGCGGAAGAGCTCGGTGCCCGGGGCGACGATCTGGCCCTGCACGACCTTGCGCGAGGCGATCAGACCGGCGACCGGCGCGCGGACGACGGCCTGGCCGAGCCGGGTGCGGATCTCCGAGAGGCCCGCCTCGGCGGCGGAGACCTGGGCGGCGGCCGTGGCCTGGCTGGCGGTGGCGGTGTCGAGCCCGGCTTGCGAGAGGTAGCCGCGCTCCTTCAGCTCGCGCGCCCGGCCGAGCGCCGCCTGGGCCTGGGCCAGGGTGGCGCGGGCGGCCGCGAGGCTGGCCTCCTGCTGGCGCACCTGGGCGCGCAGCAGGTCATCGTTCATCTGCAGCAGCGGCTGGCCCTGACGGACCCAGACGCCTTCATCGACCAGCACGCGCACGGCCGTCAGGCCGCCGGTCTCGGCGCCGACCACGACCTCGTTCCAGGCGACGATGTTGCCGCTGGCGGTCACCCGCCGGGCCATGCTGACCACGCTGACCGCCTGGACCGTCACGGTCTGGCTGGCCTGGGCGCCCTTGGGCTGCTCCTTGGGCTTGCCGCAGGCCGCGACCGCCAGAAGAACGAGGGCAAGCACCGCCATCGGCCGGCCGCGCCGGTCAGTTCCGTGTCTCACTGTGCTCGTCCCCTGCAGGCATGCGTCAATGCGCCCGGCGGCGAGCCGCGGACCGCATCCGTATCTAGGCGCAAGACCGTCGTTCGCAAGTGCGAAATGGCCGCATTCGGCCGCCGCGACGCCCCGGCCCTCGCCTTGACGGCGCAATGTGCTAGACGGGCGCGCATGACGACGCCTCTTTCCCGCATCCGCAATTTTTCAATCGTGGCACACATCGACCACGGCAAGTCGACGCTGTCGGACCGGCTGATCCAGGAGACCGGCGGGCTGACCGCGCGCGAGATGACCGCCCAGGTGCTCGACTCGATGGAGATCGAGAAGGAACGCGGCATCACCATCAAGGCCCAGACCGTTCGGCTGGACTACAAGGCCGACGACGGCGAGACCTATGTCCTGAACCTGATGGACACGCCGGGCCACGTCGACTTCGCCTATGAGGTCAGCCGCTCGCTGGCCGCCTGCGAGGGCTCGATCCTGGTCGTGGATGCCAGCCAGGGCGTCGAGGCCCAGACCCTGGCCAACGTCTATTCGGCGATCGACAACAACCACGAGATCGTGCCGGTCCTGAACAAGATCGACCTGCCGGCCGCCGAGCCCGAGCGCGTGCGGGCGCAGATCGAGGACGTCATCGGCCTGGACGCCAGCGACGCGGTGCTGTGCAGCGCCAAGAGCGGCATCGGCATCCATGATGTGCTGGAAGCCATCGTCACCCGCCTGCCCGCGCCCAAGGGCGACCCGGACGCGCCACTGAAGGCCCTCCTCGTGGACGCCTGGTACGACGCCTACCTCGGCGTCGTCGTGCTGGTGCGGATCTTCGACGGCACGCTGCGCGCCGGCCAGAAGATCAAGATGATGCAGCACGGCTCGGTCCACCTCGTGGACCGCGTCGGCGTGTTCAAGCCCAAGAACACCCCGGTCGAGAGCCTCGGCCCGGGCGAGATCGGCTTCATCACCGCCCAGATCAAGGAAGTGGCCGACGCCGCCGTCGGCGACACCATCACCGACGAGAAGAAGGGCACTCACCAAGCCCTGCCCGGGTTCAAGGACGTGCAGCCGGTGGTGTTCTGCGGCCTGTTCCCGGTCGACGCCGCCGACTTCGAGGACCTGCGCGCCGCCGTCGGCCGCCTGCGCCTGAACGACGGCAGCTTCACCTACGAGATGGAATCCAGCGCCGCGCTCGGCTTCGGCTTCCGCTGCGGGTTCCTCGGCCTGCTGCATCTGGAGATCATCCAGGAGCGCCTCAGCCGCGAGTTCGACCTCGACCTGATCGCGACCGCCCCGTCGGTGGTCTACAAGATCAACCAGCGCAACGGCGAGCAGATCGACCTGCACAATCCCGCCGACATGCCCGACCCGATGGCCATCGAGAGCATCGAGGAGCCGTGGATCAAGGCGACGATCTTCACGCCGGACGAGTACCTCGGCGGGGTGATCAAGCTGTGCCAGGACCGCCGCGGCCAGCAGCGCGAGCTCAGCTACGTCGGCAACCGCGCCATGCTGATCTACGACCTGCCGCTGAACGAGGTGGTATTCGACTTCTACGACCGGCTGAAGTCGATCTCGAAGGGCTACGCCAGCTTCGACTACCAGATCGAGGACTACCGCGCCGGCGACCTGGTCAAGATGAGCATCCTGGTCAACGCCGAGCCCGTCGACGCCCTCTCGATGCTGGTCCACCGCGACCGCGCCGAGAGCCGCGGCCGGGGCATGGTCGAGAAGATGAAGGACCTGATCCCGCAGCACATGTTCGTCATCCCGATCCAGGCGGCCATCGGCGGCCGGATCATCGCGCGCGAGACCGTCCGCGCCCTGCGCAAGGACGTGACGGCCAAGTGCTACGGCGGCGACGCCAGCCGGAAGCGCAAGCTGCTCGACAAGCAGAAGGCCGGCAAGAAGCGCATGCGCCAGTTCGGCAAGGTCGAGATCCCGCAGGAAGCCTTCATCGCCGCGCTGAAGATGGACGACAATTGAGTTTCGGTAAATTACACTTTATGATTGATTGACGAGCGGCCTCGTGCTTCACTTTCAGGGTGAAGCCAATCCGCTGGATGAAGCACGCGCGGGACAATTTGCGGGATCGCGCGCTCCAGAAGGCCTGGGCCGAAGCGGCGATCCGGACGCCCGACTGGGTCGAGCCAGACCCGAATGACGCGGCTGTCGAGCGGCGCTTCAAGGCCATCGCAGAGGCAGACGGACGCGTGATCCGGGTCCCGTGTGTTGAAACGGCTGACGAAATCCGCGCGCTTACGGTATTGTTGGACCGTGGCGCTCGACGGGCGCTCCGACGAAAGGCGCGACCATGACCCTGCGCTACGACCCTGAAGCCGACGCCGTCTACATCAAGCTGGCGGACGGAGCCTACGACGAGAGCGAGGAAGTCTCGCCAGGCGTGATCCTCGATTTCACCCTCGACGGTCAGGTCATGGGGATCGAGATCCTCAGCGCCAGCAAGACGCTTGCCCCCGGCGCCTGGTCCAAGTCGCCACCGCCGGATGCAGACCGGGACATTCAGGCCGCCGAGTAGCCAGCAGCCTCGGCGAAGGGTTCAATTCCGCCTCGCCACCCCCTACCCTCTCCGCAAAAGAGGGGACCCCACACCATGGCCAACAACCCGGGCGCCTATGTCGGCGCGGTCGGCATCGGCGTCAGCGACCTGACGCGGTCGGGCGACTTCTACGAGCGGGTGCTGGGCATGAAGGTGCTGCAGACCTTCAAGCTGCCGCACATGGACGAGATCGTGCTCGGCTACGAAGGCCGCGGCTCGGCCATCGTGCTGATGCACTGGACCGACGGCTCGCCGCGCAACTACGCCGACCTGCCGATCAAGATCGTGCTGTATGTGCCCGACCCGCAAGCGGCGGCCGACGCCATCCGCGCCGAGGGCCTGGAGATCGTCCGCGAGCCGACCCCGATCCCGTCGCTGGGCGGGGCGGTGGTGGGGTTCGCGAAGGACCCGGACGGGTATCTGGTGGAGTTGCTGCAGAGGCCTGAACCGAAGGCGAAATAGCCGCGCCTGTTCTCGACTTGTTCTCCTGAAGTCGGTCGGGCAATATGCGACCATGCTGGCCAGCGACTCGGAGACTCAGGTGTCGGAAAACGCGATCCTTGCGAAGCGCGCCGGGCAGCTTGGCGTAGACAGGCTCGTCGGCCTTGGCGTGCTTGATGATCCGGCGCCGGTGCAGCCGAAACTTGCGGTCATCAGGGGCGGCGCGCAGCCAGAAGGTGACTTCACCTTCATCGACCTGTTCGCAGGCATCGGCGGACTGCGTCGGGGCTTTGAGTCCATCGGCGGTCGCTGCGTCTTCACCAGCGAGTGGGACAAGTACAGCCAGAAGACCTACCGGGCGAACTTCCCGGACGACGATCATGAGATCAACGGCGACATCACCAAGATCGAGGCTGCGGATATCCCGGCGCACGACGTGTTGCTTGCCGGCTTTCCCTGCCAGCCGTTCTCGATTGCCGGGGTTTCGAAGAAGAACTCCCTGAACCGGCCGCATGGTTTCGAGGACAAGACCCAGGGCACGCTTTTCTACGACGTCGCGCGGATCATCCGGCATCACCGTCCGGCGGCTTTCCTGCTGGAAAACGTCCGCAACCTGCTCAGCCATGACAAGGGCCGGACGTTCGAAACCATCAAGGACGTTCTGGAGAACGACCTCGGCTATACGATTGACTATCGGGTGATCGACGGGCGTTCCTGGGTGCCGCAACACCGCGAGCGGATCTTCATCGTCGGCCTGCGTGACGACAGCGGCTTCGAGTTCGACACGATGACGCTTCCGGACAAGTCCACTGCACCGAAGCTTCATTCGATCCTGCATCCGGAGAACGGTGACGAGGCGCCCGATCAGCGGTTCGTCGGGTCCGAGGTCGGTGACAACATCGGCAAGGTGAACCCCAGATATACCCTGACCAACCATCTCTGGACCTACCTCCAGAACTACGCCGCCAAGCACAAGGCAGCGGGGAACGGCTTCGGTTTCGGCCTGGTCGGGCCCGATGACGTCGCCCGCACCCTGTCGGCCCGCTACTACAAAGACGGGTCGGAAATCCTGATCAAACAGGGCGACGGCGTCCCGCGCCGCCTGACGCCCCGCGAGTGCGCTCGCCTGATGGGCTTCGATGAACCGCAGGGCTCCAGCTTCGTGATCCCGGTTTCCGACACCCAGGCCTATCGTCAGTTCGGCAATTCGGTCGTGGTGCCGGCTGTGAAGGCGGTGGCCGAGCACATGAAGCCGCATATCCTGAAGGCGGTTCGCAAGCAGAAGCCGAAGGCCGCCCTTGGCTGACGTCGTCGATCCGGCCACTCGCAGCCGGATGATGTCGGGCATCCGGGGCAAGAACACCAAACCGGAAATGATGATCCGTCGCGGGCTGCACGCCCGTGGTTTCCGCTATCGTCTGCACTGCAAGCTGCCGGGCAAGCCGGATATATGCCTGCCCAAGCACGGGGCAGTCGTGTTTGTGCACGGCTGCTTCTGGCATGCTCACGACTGCGGGCTGTTCAAGATACCTGCGTCGCGACCGGACTTTTGGCGACAGAAGCTGCTCGGCAATGCGGACCGCGATATGGCGAACATATCCGCGCTTGAATCTACCGGTTGGCGGATCGCGACAGTGTGGGAATGTTCATTGCGCGGAAGAGGCGAACAGGGTCTCAATGAGGCTGTGGATCGCCTTTCGAACTGGCTCCGGGGCAATACGGCTATGATTGATATCCGGGGATGAAGCAGGGCTACCTTAGCGACTACTTCGCTGGCGTGGGTGTAAAACGCCTCACGGGGACAGAGGTCGATCCCAAGGTATCGCGCGGCCACGAGTTCCAAGGCGTTGCATCATTTCAGAGGTTTCTCGGCCAACCTGTCGGTCGCGAGGTGCTGACTGCAAAATACGTCTGGCTTTCGGACGATGATACGCCGTTGTCATTCGATAGCTCGGCTACGTGGTATGATAGCCGAAAGAAGAAGTCGCACCGGGATCCTGAGCCTCGCTTCTACTACCCAGCGGAATCCAACCCGATCGTTCAAAAGGCGTCAGACGGCGACACGCTGTTTGTCTGCCTGTCCGGAGAACGCCAAATCACCTTCCTCCTTTGCCGCGGGGGGAGCGCAATAGAGCAGCAACTGCTTTGGCTCTTCGGGCTGTCGCTTCAGGGCAAGGAACTGGTCCAGCGTGACCTCAGCGACGACGCCCTTCAACCGCTCGGATTTGCAGCGCGGTATGTGCTCGAGCTGATTGGAATCGATGCCTTTGTCGAGGATGACGTGACCCCCATTTCTCATCCAGCCATAACGAGAGTCCTAGGTTGATCTGAGCCTTCGTTGAGGTGGGTTGCAAGAGGCGTCCGCGCGGAGCCCCCAGGCTGCGCAGCGCGGTCGCCGGTCTGTCCGGAGAG
>JAIOXZ010000066.1 GCA_021741355.1 Caulobacter sp. | reverse complement strand
GAGTAGGCCGTGGCCGGCGCCGGCGCACGACCGGGATTGACCGAGACGAACAGTGGCGTGTCGTCGGGCAGGTTCTGCAGCCGGTTCATCCAGTAGGTGACGCTCACGGGCGATGTTTCGGAGTGACCGTCGGCAACGTAGTTCCAGCTCGACCAGACGTTGCGCCGGCGCGGCATCAGGGAGGTATCGGCATGCAGCCAGACCTCGTTCGACGAATAGGCAAAGCGGCCGAGCAGGTCGCGTTCCTGGCCGTCGGCATCCTCCAGCAGCGCCAGCGCCTGGTCGGCGTGGCAGGCCACCACGATCTTGTCGAAGCGGTCCCAGTGACCCGACCCGTCGCGAACCTCCGGGCCCAGCGGGCCACGGCGGATCGCCCGTGCCGGCGTCGCCAGCCGCGCCCGCTGTCGCAGCGGCGTGGCGATGCGCTCGACATAGGACCGGCTGCCGCCGCTTACCGTGCGCCACTGCAACTGCGGCCCGATCGTCAGCAGGCCATGGTTGTTGAAGAAGCGCACGAAACTCTGGGCGGGATAGTCGAGTACGGAGCAAAGCGGAGTCGACCAGATGCAGGCAGCCATCGGGACGAGATAGCGGTCGCGGAAGGCATCGCTCAGCCCGGCGTCGTCGATGAAGTGGCCGATGGTGAAGTCGAGATTCTCGGATCTGTCGAGCAGCCGCGGGGCGAGGCGGTTGAAGCGCAGGATGTCGTGCGTCATGCGCAGGAACGCCGGCCGCACGACGTTTCGCCGTTGCGCGAAGTATCCGGAGAATGAGCTTCCGTACTCGAAGCGGCCGTTGTCGAGGCTGGCGGCGAACGACATGTCGGAGGCCTCGGTCGCAACGCCGAGATGGTCGAACAGGGCCACCAGATTGGGATAGTTGCGCTCGTTGAACACGATGAAGCCGACATCGACCGGCCGCGTGCCGCCCGGTACAGGCGCGTCGACGGTGCACGAATGGCCGCCGAAGCGCTCCTCGCGCTCGTAGACCACGACGTCGTGCTTTTTGCTCAACAACCACGCGGCGCCCAGACCGGCGACGCCGGCGCCAATGACGGCGATCTTCATTCGTGACAACTCCCTGACGTACATCACCTATACGCCGGTATCACCGCATCGGATGTCTGCGACGGTACGCACCCGGTAGATGCCCGCTTCCTGTTCGCAGGAAGGCGTGCGCTAGCCGCTTAGCCTGATCGTGCGGAAGGCACCGAGCGCACGTGCGCGGGCCGCGGCGTGGTCGACCACGCGGCCCGGGTAGACATCCGGCGGCGGCGGCTGGGCGGCCGCCCACGGCCGGTGGATCGTCTTCGCCGGCAGGCTGGCCAGTTCAGGCACCCAGCGCCGCACGTAGTCGCCTTTCGGGTCGAACTTCTCGCCCTGCAGGACCGGATTGAAGACCCGGAAATAAGGTGCGGCATCGGCACCGCTGCCGGCGACCCATTGCCAGCCGGAGGCGTTGCTGGCGGGATCGGCGTCGACCAGCGTGTCCCAGAACCAGCGTTCGCCGACCCGCCAGTCGACCAGAATATCCTTGGCCAGGAACGAAGCGGCGATCATCCGGACGCGATTGTGCATCCAGCCCGTGCTCCACAGTTCGCGCATGCCGGCGTCGACGATCGGAAAGCCGGTCCGGCCGCGCCGCCAGGCTTCGACGGCGGTGGCGGCTTCGTCTCCTTCCTGGCTCATCCACGGAAAGGTGTCGAACTCGGGCCGGAAGTTGCGCCGCGCCAGGTCGCCGAAATGAAAGAGGATATTGTAGGAGAATTCGCGCCAACCCAGTTCCGCCAGGAACTTCTCGACGGCCGCGGAATGGCCGCGCCCGGTGGCCGCGCTCCAGATCTGCCGCGGGCTGATTTCGCCGAAGGCGAGGTGGGGCGACAGCCGTGACGTGGCGTCGATCGCCGGCAGGTCGCGCTCCTGCCGGTAGCGCGACAGCGCATCGTCGAGGAAATGCGTCAGCCGCGTGCGGGCCCTCGCCTCGCCGGGCGACCAGGCCGCGCGCAAGCCGCCCGCCCAGTCGGGTGCGGTGGGTAGCAGCCGCCACCTCGCGAGGCGGTCGCTTGCCGGCCACGATGCCGGTGACGGCAGGGCCCGGGGCGCGGGCAGGGGGGCGGCCGGCGCTCGCAGGGCGTGGCAGGCGCGCCAGAACGGCGTGAACACCTTGTAGGGCTCGCCGCCGCCTGTCTTCACTTCCCACGGTTCGACCAGCAGGTTGCCCTTGAGACCTTCCGCCACCACACCGCGGGCATTGAACCTCTGCTTGAGCCGGATATCGCGCTCGTGCAGGACCGGATTGTAGAGTCGATTCCAGTACAGTGCCCCGGCGTCGCACTCCGCCGCCAGGTCGGCGATGACCCGCTCGGCCGGCCCGCGCCGCAGGATCAATCGCGATCCCAACAGGCGAAGCGAGGCGTCGAGCGCTTGCAGGCTGTGGTGCAGCCACCAGCGCGAGGCCGCCCCAAGCGCGCGCGTGCCCTCGGTCTCCTCGTCCAGCACGTACACCGGCACGACGGCGCGCCCCGATCCCAGCGCCGCGATCAGCGCGGGGTTGTCCGCCAGGCGGAGATCGTTGCGAAACCAGAGGATGCATGCCGACATGGTCGGCATACGGACGGGGTGGCGGGATGGATCACGGGGTCTTTGCACATGCTCTCCCGGACCGCGAGCCTCCGGCTCGCTCTTGATCATGAGGCGAGCCGGAGGCCCGCGGTCCGGAAGACTATGAGGACAAGGAAGAACGCCTACGACCTCGGACACACCGGCGCTTTGCGCATTTCCAGGCTCGCCAGGTCGGCGGTAACGGCCAGCAGGCCGGTATCGACCGTAAGCCGGTCCAGGACGCCGTTGTCGAACACCAGCGCGCTGACCGTGAACAACGGCTTCTGGTCCTGGTTGCGCCCGCGCGTAAAGCTCATGAACACCGGCCAGGATTTGCCCGCGGGCATCGCCACCGGCCGGTCGGCCGGACGGGCGCTGCGGACGGCGGCCCGGTCCTGCTCCGTGACCTCGATCAGGAAAGCATCGCCGATCACTTCTGCATCGAACATCAGCGCGGGGAACGATGCGGCCCCGGCGCCCAGCCGTTCGATCAGGTGGCCGATCGCCGCCACCGGCATCAGCGTGGGGGGCGGCAGGACGAATTGGGCGGGCGGACTGCCCTCATATACGATCTCGGCGCGCATCTCGCCGGCCCGGCGCTGGACCTTGCCCTTGATCTCGCGCGGGTTGCCGTTCTGGGTCTGCACGACGCCGTAGCGGAAGGCATTGCGTGTCTCCTCGCTGTCGAGCTTGGAGGCCAGGGTCATTTTCCACGATGCGGTGAGCGCGATCTCGGTCCTGATGTCGCGCTTGAGGTGCCAGCCCGCGCAATCCTGAGTGAGATCATGCACGGCCGTGCCGATACGTGGCGCGTTGGCGGCTGCACCCAGGCGCAGGGTGTATTCGGCGCGATGCGGCTGGACCTGGGCGGCGGCTGCCAGCGGCGACAGCACCGCGGCGGCGAAGAGGAAACTCACAACGGAACGCATGGCGGCACCTTGCGCACGGGGTCGGGGCCGGTCAATCGTGCGCGCCATGACTTGGCGGCAACTTGTGGCGGGATTTTGGCGCCAGTTCAGTTTGGGGCATAGGAATTCGCCTGAGCCGGTCGCGCCGGAGCAACAGGCCGACCTGGTGGAAGTCTTCAAAGCCGGGCGCCGGCTGGAGCTGAAACGTGAGGGCAGGGTGCTCAAAACCTATCGCGTGGCGCTGGGGTTTGCGCCGGAGCGGCACAAGGAGCGCGAAGGCGACGGCCGCACGCCCGAGGGCGCTTATGTGATCGATGCGCGCAATCCAAAAAGTTCGTTCCATCTGTCGCTTCGCATCTCCTATCCCGACGCGCGGGACAAGGCGCGTGCCGAGGCATTGGGTGTGCCGCCGGGCGGCGACATCTATATCCACGGCCAGCCCAATGGACCGCGCAAGTGGTTCGTCGGTCATCCCGACAGGGACTGGACCACGGGCTGCGTTGCCGTCACCGACGCCGAGATGCGCGAGATCTGGTCGCGGGTGCCGACCGGCGTGCGCGTGGTGATCCATCCATGAAGGGGGCGCTCGCCTTCGAATGCGCCGGCGAGTCCCTGCAGGCGCTGCCCCAGGGCGCGCTCTATTGGCCGGCGCGTCGATTGCTGGCGGTGGCCGACCTGCATTTCGAGAAGGGTTCCTCCTATGCCGTCAATGCCCGCAAGCTGCTGCCGCGCCACGACACGCGCGCGACGCTCACGGCCCTGGCGGCGTTGATCGATACGCTGCAGCCGGCGACGGTGGTGTGCCTGGGCGATTCGTTTCACGACCGCGACGCCTTTGCGCGCTTGGCCACCGAGGACCGCGACGAGATCGAACGCCTGGCCGCGTGTGCGCGCTTCGTGTGGATCGCCGGCAACCACGATCCCGCGCCGCCGCCGGCCATTTTTGGAAAGGGGGGCTGGGGCGAGGTCGCGGAAGAAATTGACGAGACGCCTTTGGTGTTCCGCCATGAGGCGCATTTCGGTCCGGTGCGGGGCGAGGTGTCGGGCCATTTCCATCCCGTTGCGGCCTTGACGGTGCGCGGCCGCGGCTTCCGGCGGCGCTGCTTCCTGACCGATGGCCAACGGCTGATCCTGCCCGCGTTCGGCGCCTACGCCGGCGGCCTCAATGCCCTTGATCCGGCGATCGCACAACTTTTCCCCGGCGACTACGACGCCCTGCTGGTCGGGCGCGATGCGGTGCGTCGGCTGTCATGGCGGCAGCTCAGGCCGGATGCGTCGTCCGTGGCGCCGATGAGGTGAAGGCTCGAGGCCTCAGCCCTTCGAGGCTTCGGCACCGGCGGCAAGCTCGATGATCTCGGTGGTGATCTCGTCCTGACGGAGCTGATGCTGGTGCTGCACCAGCCCGGTGAGCTTGGTCTCGATGTTCGTCTTGGCGGCGGCCATGGCCATCATGCGGGCCTGGTTCTCCGCCTCGAAAGCGTGCAATGCCGCCTCGCAGAGCTGGGCATAGACGTATTCCTCGGCGAGACTTTCGATCAGTTGTCGGGCCCCGAGCGTGATCATGGGCGCCAGCAGCTCGACCGGACGTGCGAACCGCGTGAAGTCGATCGGCAGCAGGGAATGCCTGTCGATGTCGATCCCCTGCCCGGCGATCGAGCGGGAAAAGAGAATATCGACCTTGGCGATGGCTTCGGCGGCGACATAGCCGAACAGGTCTTCGGCCAGGCGATTGGCGAACGTCGGGATCGCCTCGACGTGAGTGGCCATGGGCGTTACCTGGGCGGGCTTCAGGCCACGTTCCCGCGCCACCGTCGCGCCGCGCGTCCCGACCAGCAGGACAACGGCGCCGTCGAGGTCGCGCGCCGCGGCGTCGAGCACGCGCTCGCTGAAGGCACCGGCGAAGCCCTGCTCCGCACAAAACAGGATGATGCAGGACCGGGCACCCTGGACCGGCGGTGCCGGACGCCCGTCCGCCGGCTGAAGCGCCAGAGCCTGGCCGATGGCCCGGGAGACCACGTTGCTGTAGGCGTCGACGCCGGCGAGAAGCGCACGCCCCTTCTGCGCGCGCGACGCCGCGATGCCGCGCATGGCCGCGACAACTGTCTCGAGCTGGCGCACATTCTCGATCTGGGCAACGCTGTCGGCGAGCCGCCCGGCCATCACGCGGCCCCGGTCTTGGGCGCCGCTAGGTGCGTCGCCAGTCCGGAGAGGACGGTCTTAAGCCCGCCGGTGCCGGCATCGTCGAGATGCCCCGTACGCCCGATGTTCTCGACGATCTGGCGAGCATTGGTGTCGAGCCATGCGGGAAGGGCTGTCCGGAAGGCGCCGATCTGCTCGAGCGGCACGCCATCGAGGATGCCCGACTGCAGGGCAAGCACCAGCGCCACTTCGTCGGCCAGCCGGAGAGGCGCGTATTGGAGTTGCGAAAGGCAGGCACGGATCCGATTTCCGTGACTGATCTTGTCCTTGACCTGGACATCGGTGACGCTGCCGAACCGCGTGAAGATCTCCAGCTCGAGGAACTGGGCGTAGTCCAGCCGCAGGGTATCCGCCGCCTTTCTCAGGGCGGGAGCCTGGGCCTTGCCGCCGACACGACTGACGCTCGTGCCGACGTCGACAGCGGGCTTGTGGCCCTCATGGAACAGCC
>JAIOXZ010000032.1 GCA_021741355.1 Caulobacter sp. | reverse complement strand
CCGACCTGTCCCTGCACAGTCAGGCCCAGCTCAGCGCCATCGCCCGACAGCTCAACGAACGGCCTAGAAAGACCTTGCTCTATCGAACGCCAGCAGAGACCTTCGCCGAGTGTGTTGCAGCGATCAGTTGAGCCCACCGCCCTGCAGGCGCGGAGCGTACCCTTCGTCTTCGTCACCGGCTACGACGCCGCCGTGATCCCGGCCGCCTTCGACGGTGTCGAACGCCTGCAGAAGCCCGTCGCGCTCAGGAGCGTCGTCCGCGCCGTGGCGAGGATGCTCCAGGCGAAGGGGCCGTGCCCGGCCTCGCCCTCCCAAGACCCTTCAGGAACTCATCAGGCATAGACCCGGGGGAACCGCGCGCGTGGTTGCGCTTTTGACGGTAAGGTTAATTAATATCGTTGTTATCCTGAAGGGAGCCCTCTGATGCTTTCCATGATCTTTCGCGTGTTCGCCGCCGTGCTGGGCGTTCTGGGCGCGATCAACATCGTGTTGCTGATCCTCGGCGAGGCGCTGGCGCGGTACTCGCCGGTCGAGCTGCGGGCCGTCGGGACCCTGACCGAAGCCCTGATGATCTTCGGCGTCGGGGCGGGCATCTATGTCCTGTCGCCGGCGGGCCACAAATCGCATCATTAGGCCCCGCCCGACCACAACCGCCCCTTGCCTTTGTCGCCCCGGGTCGTGAGTAATGGCCCGACGATGAATGACGCCCAGACCGCCGGAATTCTCCCCTGCCAGGCCATTGAGGACCTGATCGCCCACGAGGCCATCGGCTCGCTCACGCCCTTTGACTCCGACCAGGTGCAGCCCGCCAGTCTCGACCTGAGACTGGGTGAACGCTGCTGGCGTGTGCGCGCCTCCTTCCTGCCCGGACGCCGGCGGGTCATGGACCGCCTGCCCGACGTGGCGATGCACCTGCTCGACCTGACCCAGGGGGCGGTGCTCGAGCGCGGCTGCGTCTACATCGCCGAGGTGCAGGAGCGCCTGGCCCTGCCGCCCGGCGTCTCGGCCCGCGGCAACCCCAAGAGCTCCTCCGGCCGGGTCGACGTGTTCGTGCGGCTGCTGACCGACCACGGCGCGGCGTTCGACGACGTCGCCGAGGGCTACACCGGCCCGCTGTTCATCGAGATCGCGCCCCAGACCTTCTCGGTGCTGGTCCGATCCGGCACCCGGCTGAACCAGTTGCGGCTGAAGGCCGGCGCCCCGCCCAAGCTGTCGATGCGCAGTGTCGGCGTCGACCTGTCCGGCGGCATGGCCGGGTTCCGCGGCCGTCGCCACGCTGGGGTCATCGACCTGGACAAGGAAGACGGCCACGACCCGCGCGACTTCTGGGAACTGCTGGAAGCGCCGCGCGGCGAACTGCTGCTCGATCCGGACGAATTCTACATCCTGGCCTCGAAGGACGACATCGAGATCCCGGTCATGGAAGCGGCCGAGATGACCCCGATCGATCCGGCGGTCGGCGAGTTCCGCGTCCACTACGCCGGCTTCTTCGATCCCGGCTTCGGCACGGACGAGACCAACTCGCGCGGCTCCAAGGGCGTGCTTGAGGTCCGCAGCCACGAGACGCCGTTCCTGCTGGAGGACGGCCAGACCGTCGCCCGGCTGGTCTACGAGCCGCTGACGGCCCGCCCGACCCGCCTCTACGGCGAGGACGGCTCCCACTACCTGCGGCAGGGTCTGAAGCTGTCGAAGCACTTCAAGCCCTGGAAATAGCGGCGAAAGACAAGCCTGCAAAACGTTTTGTATGGTCTGCTTGACATATCGCATGCCGCTATGAGACAAGCACCCTTGTCAAAACGACAAGGACAGAAGACATGACAACTGGCAAACCGACGTCCGCCCGCCGCTCCGGCCTGGGGATGTTCCTGCTGTCGCTGACCGGCGGCGGCGTGATCGCCGGCGGGGCGATCGCCCTGTTTGAAAACGTCGGGATCTTCCTCCCTTCCTGGCTGGCCGGCATCGCCGCTGTCCTGGTGGGCGGCCTGACCATGCTGTGGTCACGCGGCTGGTGGTCCCGCGTGGATGAAGGCGTCCGCGAGGCGCACAAGACCGCCTGGTACTGGGGCGGATCGGTCGGGATGGTTCCGGTGATGGGCCTCGCGGCAGCCCTGCTGTTCGACCGCTCCGACGCCGCGCTGGACCGGTTCGCCTTGGCTCCCGGCGACGGCGGCCTGATCCTGACCGGCATTGTCGTGACGCTGATCCTGCAACTGACCGGCTACGGCCTCTTCTGGGCTGGCTGGTGGTTCAGCCGCAGCCGCTGATCATCGCAATTCTGGAGCAGACATCATGAACAATCGCAGCCCCGCCGGCCGCCGGTACCTCAAGCGCTTCATCCCCGCGATGATCGTCTACGTGATCTCGATCTTCGGCGCGTCATACGGCTTCAAGCTGTTTGACCTGACGGGTCCGGTCGCCTGGGCCGTCGCCATCGCCCCGGCCCTGCCGATCCTGGCGGTCATTGCCATCATGGGCCTCTACATCAAGGAAGAGACCGACGAATTCCAGCGCAACGTGCTGGTCGAGTCGATGCTCTGGGGCTTCGGGATCACCCTGGCGATCACGACCGTCTGGGGCTTCCTGGAGATGTATGTCCACACCCCCGGACTGCAGTCCTTCTGGGCCTTCCCCATCTTCTGCGCCGCGATGGGCCTGGCCCAACCCTTCGTGCGGAGGCGCTACCGGTGAAGAACCGCCTCAAGGTCCTGAGGGCGGAGCGCGACTGGAGCCAGGCGGATCTCGCCGACCGGCTCGAGGTGTCCCGCCAGACCATCAACGCCCTGGAGACCGGCAAGTACGACCCGTCCCTGCCGCTCGCCTTCAAGATCGCCCGCCTGTTCGGCCAGCCCATCGAAGCGATCTTCGATGACGGCGAGGCCTGAGCCGCAACCCTGGGAATCACAGAGATGACGACATCTGCACTCAAACGCGGTCCGACGCCGGTCCGCCTCGCCCTCGCGGCCGCCGGCATGGTGGTTGGTGGAGGCCTCGGCTGGGCCATCGGCCGGCTGGTCAAGCACGGCGGGCTCGACCTGTCGGGCGCCGGCTGGAGCGACCTGGCCGCCGGGACCATCGCCGCCATGCTGCTCGCGACCGGCCTGATGGTTGGTCTGGCCAGCTTCAACGCCCGCATCGCCGGCCGCATGATGGATCCGGCCAGCGACCGTCCCGCCCGCCCGGCCCAGACCGTCTTCTATCGCCAGCAGGGCGTTGTGATGGCCCTGGCCGGCGTCATGCTGGCCGCGCCGGTGGCCGCCCGGCTGCTCTGGGCGCCGCTGCCCGCCGCGCTGGCCCAGGCCGTGATGGCCGGGATTGTCGCCCTGTTCCTGCTGCAGACCCTGCTCAACCTCACGGTCTGGATGCGGGCCGATGAGATGATGCGCCGGATGATCGCCGAGTCCGGCTCGGTCTGCTTCTGGGTGCTGCAGGGCGCGCTGTTCCTCTGGGCCGCCGCCGAGAAGCTCGATCTGGCGCCGGCGCTGAGCGCCTGGGACCTGATGACCATCCTGATGGGGGTCTATCTGGTCGTCTCCTCGGTCTTGTCCGTCCGTCGCGGCTTCAGCTGAACCGCTATCCTGTTGTTTCGGAGTATCCCCGTGTTCAAATCCATCAAACGCGTGCTGGCCCTGTTCGGCCTGATCCTGCCGCTCGGGCTGGGCGCCGCCCAGGCGGCGGAACCGACCCGCTTCTCCGTCGAGGTGCGCGGCAGGGGGCCGGACGTGATCCTGATCCCGGGCCTGGCCTCCTCACGCGACGTCTGGCGCGCCACGGCGAAGCAGCTTGAAGGCCGCTATCGGGTGCACCTGATCCAGGTCGCCGGGTTCGCGGGAACCGCGCCGGGCGGCAATGCCGAAGGCCCGGTGGTCGAGCCGCTGGCGGACGAGATCGTCGCCTACATCGCGGCCAACAAGCTGAAGAGCCCGACGGTCATCGGCCATTCGATGGGCGGCTTCACCGGCCTGCTGATCGCGTCCCGACAACCGGGCCTGCTGGGCCGGCTGATGGTGGTCGACGCCCTGCCGTTCTTCAGCGTGCTGATCGATCCCGAGTCCACCGGCCAGACGATCGCCCCGCGCGCCGCCGGCTTCCGCGACATGGTGATCGGCCAGTCGCCGGAGGTCTTCGCCGCCGGTCAGACCCGGGCGATGGCGGGCCTGATCAAGACGCCGGAGGCCCGCGCCGAGCCGATCGCCTGGTCACTGGCCACCGACCGCGGCGTGATGGCCCGCGCCACCTACGACGTCATGACCAGCGATCTGCGCGCTGACCTGGCCGGGATCCGCACACCGGTCACCGTACTCTACGCCCGGGATCCGGAGATGGGCTGGAACTATGATCTCGTCGGCCCGATCTACGAGCGCAACTACGCCACCCTGCCGGGGGTCGCGCTGAAGCCGGTCGACGGCGCCTTCCACTTCGTCATGCTCGACCAGCCCCAGGCTTTCGCGGCGGAGGTCGAGGCCTTCCTCCGCTAGCTGTTCCCTTCAAACCCGTTCCCTCGCTTCGGCGAGCCCCCTGGCGGCTTGCGGGTCGCCCGCCCAAGTCCTGAAAGGACACCGAGTGTTCAATCGCCTGAAGCACACCGTCGCGGCCTGCGCCGCCCTCGTCACGGTCGCCCTCGCGGCCTTCCCCGCCGCCGCCGATCCGGCGATCTGGGTGATCAAGGACGAGGATTCGACCATCTATTTGCTGGGCACAGTCCATATCCTCAAGCCCGACACGGTCTGGCGCACCCCGGCCATCGACCGGGCCCTGGGCGAGTCCGCCGAGCTGTGGGTCGAGGTCGAGACCGACGACACGGCCGGCATGCAGGCGCTGATCGGCCGCTACGGCCTGGACCCGGCCAACCCGCTGTCGGGCAAGCTCTCGCCCGATGACCTCGTCCGGTTCCGCGCCGCCGTCGTGGCCCTCGGCGCCGACCCGGCGCGGTTCGAGCCGTTCCGCCCCTGGCTGGCCGGCCTGACCCTCAGCGTCGCGCCGCTGATCAAGAACGGCTTCGATCCCAAGAGCGGCGTCGAGGAGAAGCTCAAGGCCGCCGCCCGCGACGGCGGCAAGCCGATCCGTTCGCTCGAAACCATGGAACAGCAGATCCGCTTCTTCGCCGACCTGCCGCCGCGCGAGGAGCTGGAGTTCCTGCTGTCCGCGCTGGACGCTACCGAGGACACCGCGCCCGTGCTGGATGGCCTGGTGACGGCGTGGAGCAGCGGCGACGTCGACGCCATCGGCACGATGATGAATGACGAGATGGCGGCGGAATATCCCGGTCTCTACGACGCCCTGCTGGTGCGCCGGAACAAGGACTGGGCCGGCCAGATCGAGACCCTGCTCAAGGGCAAGGGCGTGGTGCTGATCGCTGTCGGCGCGGCGCACCTGGCCGGACCGGACAGCGTCCAGGCCCAGCTGGCCGCCCGTCGCATCACCGCCGATCGCCTGCCGGACTAGGCTCCCCGGCTACCGGCAGGCGGGGAGGGCGTGGCGGGTCAGGCCGCCGCGCCCTCTTTCGGGCGCAGATAGATCGAGCGCTTGGGCACGGCCATCACCCGCTGCAGCATCGGCTCGAAGGCCTCCAGCGGCATGGACTCGTAATTCGGGTCGAACGCCGACTGGTCGTACAGATGGCAGAACTGGGCGGTGTATTCGAAGTGCGGATGGCCGCGGAACTGCTCGCGCATGTCCCGGTCCAGGCCCAGGTGATGGAAGAAGTAGTAGCCCTGGAAGATGCCGTGCTGGGCGACCATGAAGTGGTTGGCCTCCGACACGTAGGGAAACACCATCGCCGCGGCGATATCGGGGTGATTGCGCGGGCACAGCACGTCGCCGATGTCGTGCAGCAGCGCGCAGACGACGTACTCCTCGTCGCGGCCGTCGCGGAACGCCCGCGTGGCGGTCTGCAGGCTGTGCTCCAGCCGGTCGACGACGAAGCCGCCGCAGTCGCCCTTGAGCAGCTGCAGATGGCTGATCACCCGGCCCGGCAGCTCGCGGCCGTACTCGGCGGAGGCGGTGGCGATTTTCAGCCAGTCTTCCTGGGTGCTCTCGACCATCGAGGTAAACCCGGCCCGTTCTTCGGATCCGTGCGCGCCGTCAGCCATGACCGTCTCTCCCAACACCTGTTTGAACCGATGGTGGGCGAGGCGGCGGCGGGCGTCAACGGCGGCGCGCGAATCGCGGCGCGGAGGCCTTAGCAAAATATTGATGGGACCATCCCCAATATGAGGGGCTGATCTGGTCGAACCCGAGAAGACGACTCCTCACCTTGAACGCGCAACCCCTCCAGTCCGGGATCGCCGATGTCGCTGACACCGGTATCGCCATGCCCCAGGCGGCGGCGCCCGCTGCGCTGGCGGTGTGGCTGATCCGTCCAGCGGGCGATCAGGCGAGCAGGACCGCGGCTCTTCTGCGCATGGCGTTTCCCGGTTCGCCGGTGACCGTCTGCCCGACCGGGGCCGAGGCCATCGCCAGGGCTGCCACCGGCGCGCCGGTCGGCGTTTGCTGCTTCGATCTGGCCAACAGCGCCCCCGGCGTGCTGGCGTCCGCGATCAAGCAGGTCGCCCGCGCCTGCTCGGACGCCGAGCTGGTGGTGCTGATCGAGGCCGCCGACCGGGCGGTGATCGCCGACATCCTTGAGGCGGCCCCCTCACCGGAGCGGATGACCTTCCTCATCCAGCCGCTGGAGATGCAGGACGCGGTCCAGTCCCTGCGGGCCGTGGCCTCACGCTATCGCGCCAAGCTGAACGCCGGCGCCGCTCTGGAGAGCCGCGACCGCGATGTCCGCCGCCTGTCGGTCGAGGCGATGGAGGTCCAGGCCCGGCTCGATGTGGCGCTGCACGCCGCGCATCATGACGGCCTGACGCGGCTGCCCAACCGCGCCGGCTTCACCAGCGAACTGGCCGCCCGGATGGCCAACGGCTTCCAGAACCAGACGGTCTTCCTGATCAATCTCGACCGCTTCAAGCTGGTCAACGACACCCTCGGCCACGACGCCGGCGACGACCTGGTGCGCAAGATCGGCGTGGCGCTTGGCACGGTCGTGCCCGCCAGCGGCCTGCTGGCCCGGGTCGGTGGAGACGAGTTCGCGGTGGTCACCGAGAGCCTGACCGAACAGGGCATCGAGGACGTCTGCCAGCAGCTCCTGCGGGTCTGCGCCCAGTCGCGCCGCGTCTACGGCCATGAGGTCCAGGTCAGCGCCTGCATCGGCGTCTGCGTCCAGCGTCAGGACCAGGAGCACGGCGACCTGCTGCGCCAGGCCGACCTTGCCCTGCGCGCCGCCAAGCGCGAGGGGCGCAACCGCTTCCGGCTCCATGACGAGGCGCTGGCCCGGAAGTCCAGCAAGCGGCTGGCCATTGAGGGCGGCCTGGAACGCGGTCTGCGCGCCGGCGAGTTCGAGATGGTCTACCAGCCGATCGTCGATGCACAGTCGACCAATATCCTCGGCTTCGAAGCCCTGGTCCGCTGGAACAGTCCGGAGTTCGGCTCTGTCGCGCCGGACGACTTCATTCCGGTGGCGGAGGAGACCGGGGTGATCCTCGAGCTCGGCGACTGGATCATGCGCCAGGCGATGAAGGACTGCCGCAAGTGGGGCGGCCCCTATGTGTCGATCAATCTGTCGGCGCGGCAGTTCCTCTACCAGAAGGTCGGCGAGCGGATCCTGCGGTACGCCCAGGAATGCGACCTGCCGCCCGACAAGCTGCAGGTCGAGCTGACCGAGACGGCGATCATCGACGACGTAGAGCGGGCCCACGAGAACCTGCGGGTGCTGCGCGCGGCCGGCGTGCGCATCGCCCTGGACGACTTCGGCACCGGCTATTCGAGCCTGACCTATCTGCACAGGTTCGACATCGACTGCATCAAGATCGACAAGTCGTTCGTCGACGACGTCACCCGCGACCATCAGTCGGCGATGATCATCACCTCGGTCACCCGGCTGGCGAAGGCCCTGGGCATGAGCGTGGTCGCCGAGGGGGTCGAGACCGAGATCCAGCGCCAGGTGCTCATCGCCGCCGGCTGCGACCACCTCCAGGGCTACCACTTCGGCCGCCCGACCAGCTCCGGCGCCGCGGCGGCCCTGCTGCGGGACTGAGCGCTGCGTCTCCTTGAGGGCTGCATCGCCCCTGCACGTCGCCGGACTAGCGTCGGTGCGACAGGCGGGGGTGCGATGAGGCGGTTCACATCAATCGGAGCGACGGCCTGGGCGGCGGCGGCGGCTCTCTGGCTACCCCTGCTGTGGCAACCGAAGTGGTGGCATCCGGACTGCGCGCTGCGCGGTGACGGCCCGATCGCCTATCTTGAGGGTTTCCCGCTGCCCTTCGCCGAGCCGAGCACGGTCACGTCGCTGGAATGGTTCATCACGCCCTTGCCGCTGGCGATCAATCTGTTCCTGACCGGCGCCGCTGTGCTCCCCCTCGCCCTGATGACGCTGCGCGGGCTTGACCGCCGGTCGCCGCTCGCCGCCACGGTGTTGTCCGCCGTCGGTATCGCCGCCCTGGCGCTCGCCATCGCGTTGTGGACGCTCTTCATCTCCATGGGCGCGTTTCATCCGACGGCGGGGATCGGCGATTACACGGGCCGCATACGCCCATGGAACACCATGCCTGCCGTCCTCGCCGAGGCGCTCGGCAAGCCGGCCTGCACCCGGTGATCCTGCAAGGCGCAGGACGCCCGCATCCCCAATCGTCCCGATACCCTCAGGCCAAGGCTGGAACTGGCGGCGGAGTTCGCCTAGAGAGACCCCGTGCGGGCATGATGTAATGGTAGCCTGAAAGCTTCCCAAGCTTTACGCCCGGGTTCGATTCCCGGTGCCCGCTCCAGATCCGTCGCACCCGACGGCCTCCCGGCCGCCTCTGATCACGAAGTGCGCGGCTGCCGTCGGGGCGCCCCTTATCAAGTTCGCCAGTTGCGCTAGCCTGAGCCGTCGGCGGTGATCGCCGGAGCAAACGAGACCGGGCGTGGACGCAGCACCGACCCGGCGCGGCAACAGGGACGAGACGACCATGACCACCGCCACGCAGTCCATCGACGCCGTTGTCGTCGGCGCCGGGTTCGCCGGTCTCTACATGGTCCATCGGCTGCGCGACGCGGGCTTCACCGTCCAGGGCGTCGACGCCGCCGGCGACGTGGGCGGCACCTGGTACTGGAACCGCTATCCCGGCGCCCGCTGCGACATCCCCAGCCTGCTGTATTCCTACACCTGGTCGGACGACCTGCGGGACAGCTGGCGCTGGAGCGAGAAGTACGCCACCCAGCCGGAAATCCTCGCCTACGCCGAGCACGTGGCTGACCGCTATGACCTGCGCCGGTCGTTCCTGTTCGACACGAAGGTGATCTCTGCGGTGTTCAACGAGGCGACCGGCCGCTGGCGGGTCGAGACCGACGGGGGGCGGGTGTTCGACGCCCGCTTCTGCATCATGGCCACCGGCTGCCTGTCCGTGCCGCGCGTGCCCGACATTCCCGGGGCCGCGACATTCAAGGGCGCGGCCTATGTCACCGGCCAGTGGCCGCATGAGCCCGTGGACTTCAAGGGCAAGCGGGTGGCGATCATCGGCACCGGCTCCTCGGCCATCCAGTCGATGCCGCTGATCGCCCAGGACGCGGCCCAGGTGACGGTGTTCCAGCGCACGCCCAATTTCAGCCTGCCGGCCCTGAACGCCCCGCTGACCGACGAGGAGGTCGCCGCCTTCAACGAGGCGTTCCCGATCTACAAGCAGTTGCTCGACAGCGGCGAGCCGGGCCTGCCGCTGCCGCCCAAGGGCTGGGTCCCTACGGACGCCGAACTGGCGGCCCTGGTCGAGCAGCTGTGGAACGGCGGCGGCCTGATCTCGGCGGTGATGATCCCGGACCTGGTGAAAAACGAACGGATCAACGACGCGGCGGCCGACTTCGTCCGCGCGAAGATCCGCGAGATCGTCAAGGACCCGGTGCTGGCCGCCAAACTCAGCCCCGACAGCTTCCCGCTGGCGACCAAGCGGGCCTGCGTCGATACCGACTATTTCGCCAGCTACAACCGCGACAACGTCACCCTGGTGGACCTGCGCGACACGCCGATCGAGGCGATCACCGCCACGGGCGTGCGGACCTCCGACGCCGACTACCCGGCGGACATCATCGTCTATGCGCTCGGGTTCGACGCCATGACCGGCGCCCTGCTCAACATCGACATCCGCGCCCGCGACGGCCTGGCCCTGCGCGACGTCTGGCGCGACGGGCCGAAGACCTATCTGGGCGTCGCCGTCGCGGGCTTCCCCAACCTGTTCACGGTCACCGGACCGGGGAGCCCCTCGGTGCTGAGCAACATGCTCAACTCGATCGAGCAGCACGTGGACTGGATCTTCGACGCCATCCAGCATGTGCAGACGACCCAGTCGGCGGTGATGGAGGCCACCCTGGCGGCGCAGGAGGACTGGGTCGCCCACGTCAATGACGAGGCCGACCAGACCCTCTATCCGCGGGCCGCGTCCTGGTATGTCGGAGCCAATGTGCCCGGCAAGCCCCGGGTGTTCATGCCCTACGTCGGCGAGGGCTACAAAAAGCGCTGCGACCAGATCGCCGCCGACGGCTACCCGGGCTTCGCCCTCAGCCGCTGATGCGGGGGCAGTTTAGGACGCCGCGAGGAAGCCCTCGACCTCGTCCATAAACATCTCGAACCGGTCATGGTGCAGCCAGTGGCCGGCGTCGGGGAAGCTGACGGTGCGGGCGTCCTTGAAGTGCTTCGACCGGCCGTCCTTCTCCGGGTTCGAGGCCCAGCTCTTTTCGCCGTAGCAGAGCAGGGTCGGGCAGGTGATCGCCTCCCACAGCTGGGCGACCTGCTGGTGCGTCAGGTCCGGCGCCGACCAGACGCGCAGGTAGTTGTCGAACTTCCAGCTATAGGTCCCGTCCTCGTTCTGGCTGACGCCGTGGGCGGTCAGGTGACGGGCCTGGTCGTCGGTCAGATAGGCGTTCTCCGACTTCATCCGCTCGTACGCCTCGTCCAGCGTCGGATAGCGTTTCGGCTGGCGGCCCGCCGCCTGGCGCTTCTCGTCGATCCAGCCGCGCAGGCGGTCGGCGACGGGCGTCTTCTCCCGCTCGGCGATCATGCGGGGGGAGGGGCCCATGCCTTCGATGGCGACGAGCTTGCTGACGTTCTCCGGATAGAGGCCGGTGTAGCGCAGGGCGATGTTGCCGCCGAGCGAGTGGGCGATGATCTTCAGCGGCGCCAGCTTCAGCTGATGGATCAGCTGCGCCAGATCATAGAGGTAGGACGCCATCGAGTAGTCGCCGTCGGGCGACCAGGCGCTGTCGCCGTGCCCGCGCAGGTCCGGGCAGATGATGCGGTAGCGGTCGGCCAGCCGCTGGGCCACCCAGTCCCAGCTGCGGCAGTGGTCCCGCCCGCCGTGCAGCAGCAGCAGCGGCGGGGCCTCCGGATCACCCCAGGCGGCATAGTGCAGCTTCAGCCGCTGCGACATGAAGCTGTGCGAGGTCGGTCCGGCGAGGGGGGCGTGATGGGTCATGGCTCACCCCATAGGGTAGAGGATCTCTTTCGTCACGGCGTCGACGGCCTTCATCACCTCGTCGCTGAGGGTCAGGTCGGCGGCGGCGAGGATGTCGGGCAGCTGGTCCTCGTGGGTCACGCCGACGATGGTCGAGGCGACGAAGTCGTGCTGCTTGCTCCAGGCGGTGGCCAGGGTCACCGGCGCCATGCCGGCCTCGGCGGCGATCGCCATGAACCGCTGCGTCGAAGTGAGCGTCTTGTCGTTGACGAACCGCTTGGCCATCACCGCCTGGCGACCGCCGAGGTTCAGGTAGCTGGAGAAGCGGGCGCCTTCCGGCCGGGCGTCGTTGAGGTATTTGCCCGACAGCACGCCGCCGCCCAGCGGCGAATAGGGGATCAGGCTGACGCCTTCCTGCAGGCAGACCTGGGCCAGCGCGTCCTCGAACCGACGGTTGTTCATGCTGAAGTTGTTCTGGATCGTCTCGTAGCGGGCGAGGCCCTCGCGGGCCGAGACGCCGAGGCTCTTCATCAGGCCCCAGGCCGTCTCGTTGCTGCAGCCCAGCACCCGCACCTTGCCCGACTCCACCAGATCGTCGAGCGCGCGCATGACCTCTTCATAGGGACCGTCATGGTCGGGCCAGTGGGTCTGGTACAGGTCGATGTAGTCGGTCTGCAGGCGCTTGAGGCTGCCCTCGACGGCGCGGACGATGTTGTGCCGGTCCAGCGCGGTCATGCCGGCCCGCTGGCTGCCCTTGATCCAGCCGTGGCTCGGACCGCAGACCTTGGTGGCCATCAGGATCTCGTCGCGGCGCTTGGTTTTCATCCAGCGGCCGACGATCTCCTCGCAGGTGCCGGCCCACTCCTCTTTCGGCGGCACCGGGTAGTTCTCGGCGGTGTCGAAGAAGTTGATCCCGGCCTCGAGCGACTGGTCCAGCACCCGGTGGGCCATCTTCTCGTCGGCCTGGCCGCCGAAGGTCATGGTCCCCATGCAGATCTTGGAGACATAGATGGCGCTGCGGCCGAGGCGTTTGGTCTGCATGTCGGATCGTCCGGATGAGAGAGAGCGGGCCGCGGAGTCGGCGACCGGGGTCTGCAAACTCCTAGTCGGCTCCCCCGCCGGAAGCCAAGCCCCGAAAAACTGTCAGGCCCGGCGCGCGTGAAGGGAGCCTAGGGATTCCGCACCACCAGGACGGCGACCTCGTTGCGCCTCTGGGACGGCAGCCGCCACGGCGGATCGTAGAACCAGGCCACGGGCTCGCCTTCGACGCGCCAGCCGCTTCCGGCCAGACGCTGCAGCAGCTCTTCCTTGCGCGCGCTGACCGCCTCGTCCCGCGTGCTGCCGGAAAAGCGCAGCACGGCGAAGGTCTCCGGCGCCAGCGCCACGAGCCGGACGGACGGGTCCTTCGGGACCGGCAGCGACGCCAGGCTGTACTGGCTGGGCATGATGAACTGGATGCGCCAGGCGCCTGCGCCGTCCGGCGTCTGGCCGACCGGCGCGGTCATGGCGATCTTCTCGGACGCCTGGGCGACGGGCGCGGTCATGGCGATCGAGGTGCGGGTGGTGTTGCCGCCGAAGATGTAGCCGGCCAGGCGTCGAAACCCGGCGTTGCGGGCCCTTTCGTCCGATCCGGTGACCGTCGTCTCCGCCGCGATGCGCGGGCCGTACTGGCGGATCTCAAGTCCCGCCGGTGACTCCAGCACGGTGAACGCCGGCTCTTCCACGCGCTCGCGGGCGGCCGCGCCCGAGAACAGTCCGGTCAAAAGGGTCAGGGCGATAGCGGTCACCAGCGGTTTCATGTCGTCCATCCTGCCCCGCGGGACGCGGCGGCGTTGGGTGACGATCTGGCTCGAACGCGCCCGGGATCAAGGCGTTGCGTCCCGCAGTCCCTGCACCGCCTCGCCGATGAAGGCGCGCAGGTTGTCCTTCAGCGCGGCGGGCGTTCCGCCGTGGCGGACCAGCACGACATCGAGGTCCGGGACCAGCACGGTGTACTGGCCGTCATAACCGTTGGCCGAGAAGCTGCCCGGCCCGCCGATGCCCAGCCACCACTGCGCGCCGTACTGTTCAGCGTCGTCGTGCGCGGCCGTTGTGCGGGTGCGGGCGTAGTCGACCCAGCCTTCCGGCAGCAGGCGGCGATCTTCCCAGACGCCGTCCCGCAGATAGAGCAGGCCGAAGCGGGCGAAGTCGCGGGCGGTGCAGAAGCAGAAGGACGAGCCGATGAAGGTGCCGGCGTCGTCGAACTTCGGGATCGGACTGGTCATGCCGATCGGCGCGAACAGCCGCGCGCGCATGAAGGCCTCGAAGTCCGCGCCCTGCTGGCCAAGCGCCCGGCCGAGCGCCCGGCTGATGATGTTGGTCGTGCCGCTGGAATAGGACATCACCGCGTCGGGCTGGTGCGCCAGGGGGAAGCTCGCGGCGAAGGCGGCGACGTCGCCCTGGCCCTCGCCGAACAGCATGGCGATCACGTCGGACGGCGCATCCGGGCCGTATTCCTCGGTGAACTTCAGCCCGCTCGACATGCGCAGCAGCTGATCCAGGGTGATCGCGCCGCGCGGATCGCCCGGAGTTCGCCACTCGGGCGCGTCGGCCGGGGCATGGATGTCGACCAGCCCGTCGCCGACCAGCAGGCCGGTCAGGGCGTGGGTCATGCTCTTGGCCTTGGACCAGCTGGGGAAGGTGTTCTCCGCCGTCAGGCCCTCGCCGTAGCGCTCGTAGATGATCCGGCCATCGCGCACGACGAGCAGGGCGTCGGTGCGGCCGAGCCGCTCCATCGCGCCCTCGGCGAAGGCGCTGTCGAGATGAGCGGCGGCGGCGCCGGCGAGCGGCTCGCCCTCGGGCCATTCGGCGGTCGGCCAGGGCGTGCCGGCGGGCTGGGCGGGGAGGGGGATCAGGGTCATGGCGACAGGATCACGCGGTTGCGCGATCTTGTCATCCCGCGCCGGTTGATCTTTGGCCCGAAAGGCGGGAACGAGGAGCGATGAACCTGGCCCCCGCCCTGATGATCGGTCTGGCCCTCGGGCTCGCCGTCGACGGCCCCGCCACAGCCGCGGCGCCGGTGGTGAAGGGGGCGGTCGGCGTCTGCCTGCGCTGGGGCGCTTCCCGCGATCATGTGCGCGACGTCGTCATCGTCCATCCCTCCGGCAATCCGGTGCTCGACTCGGCGCTGCCCGACTCGATCCGCCAGATGCAGTGGTCCCGCCCGTCGGAGCCGAAGGCCACGTCGGGCTGGACGGGCGTCTGGATGTCCGTCGATGGCGCATCCCCGCCGTCCGGACCGCCGCCGGACTGCAAGGACGCCGACCGGCTGATGCCCCGCCCGCAACTCAACACCACCCGCACCTGAGAGACCCTTCCATGACCCCCAGGACCTTCGTCATCACCGGCGGCTTCGGCGTTCTCGGCCAGGCGGTGGCCCGCGCGGCGCTGGCGGCCGGGGGCAAGGTCGCTCTGATCGACTTCGCCCCGTCGAACCGGACCCCGCTGGCGGGCGCGATCGAGATCGGCGGCGTCGATCTTTCCGACGAGACCCGGGCGCGGACGGCGATGGACCAGGCCGCCGCAGCGCTCGGCGGGCTGGACGTGCTGGTCAATGTCGCCGGCGGCTTTGTCTGGCAGACGCTGGAGGACGGCGACCTGGCCGCCTGGAGCCGGATGTTCAGCCTCAACACCCTGACCTGCGCGACGGCCTGCAAGGTCGCGCTGCCGCATCTGCTGGCCTCGCCCGCCGGCCGGATCGTCAGCGTCGGCGCGGGCGGAGCGGTCAAGGCCGGCGCCGGCATGGGCGCCTACGCCGCCTCCAAGGCCGGCGTGCACCGCCTGACCGAGAGCCTCGCCGAGGAGCTGAAGGGCCGGGTGACGGTCAACGCCGTGCTGCCCTCGATCATCGACACCCCGACCAACCGGGCCGACATGCCGGACGCCGACGTCACCACCTGGGTCACGCCGGAGGAGGTCTCGGCGGCGATCCTGTGGCTGGCGTCGGACGCGGCGGGCGGCGTCACCGGGGCGCTGCTGCCGGTTTCCGGCCGGGTCTGAAAGCCCCGTTTTCGTGGGCGTGACCGCGCGCCGCGAACGCGCTATGGGCGAGTCCTGATGTCTGACTCCGAAAAAGCCACCCGTATCTCCGAGATCCTCGACGGGCTTGCCGGGTCGAAGCGCAAGACCGTGTCGGTCCAGGATGTGCTCGAGGCTTTCGGCGACCGCGCGTTCGGCGCGCTGCTGTTCGTCTTCGCCGCGCCGGTCGCCCTGCCGATGCCGCCGGGAGTCTCGGCCATTCTCGGCGCGCCGCTGCTGTTCATTACCGCCCAGCTGATGGTCGGGCGCCGCACCCTGTGGCTGCCCAGGGCCCTGGCCGACCGGACCATGACCCGCGCCGACTTCGTGGCGCTGATGGGCAAGCTGTCGCCCTACCTGACCTGGCTGGAGCGGCGGCTGAAGCCGCGCTTCACCTATCTCTACAATCCCTGGCTCGACCGGGTGACCGGGCTGATCTGCCTGGTGCTGGCGATCATCGTCTTCCTGCCGATCCCGTTCGGCAACATGCTCCCGGCCCTGGCCATCAGCGCCTTCGGCCTGGGCGTGGCCGAGCGAGACGGCGTGGTGGGCCTGTTCGGCGGGGTCATGGCCATGGTCAGCATCTTCGTGCTGGCGGTGCTGTCCAAGGCCCTGATCGCCGGCTTCACCGCGTTCGTGGTGACGCTCATGCGGATGTTCTGAGTTAGGGAGTAGGGAGTAGGGAGTAGTCGGCCGGTGGGGCGGTGAGAGCCGGGGTTCTGCTGTTGACATCGCCGTCTCCGCAGCCTCGCCTCCCTACTCCCTACTCCCTACTCCCTACTCCCTACTCCCTACTCCCTACTCCCTACTCCCTACTCCCTACTCCCTACTCCCTACCCCCTACTCCCTATCCCCTAAGCCACCGCATAATCGGCCAACACCGGTGACCGCATCAGCTTGATGTAGGTCGCCGTGTCGCCGGACCAGTTGTTGGTGATCTTGCCGGACGCGGTCTTGTACCAGCTGGAGCAGGAGCCGGCCCAGGCGGTCTTGCCCAGATCGTCCTGTAGTTCAACGTTGAACCGTTTGAACGCCTCGGGCGTCACCGACAGCGATTTCGCGCCGCGTCGCTTCAGCTCCTTCATCGCCTCGACCATGTAGCCGACCTGCGCCTCGATCATCACGATGATCGAGTTGTGCCCCAGGTTGGTGTTGGGCCCGTACAGCATGAACAGGTTCGGGAAGCCCGCGACGGTGACGCCCAGATAGGCCTCCGCTCCGTCCTTCCAGGCTTCCGTCAGCGACTTGCCGCCCGCGCCGACGATCTCGACCGGCTGGATGAAGTCGGTGGTCACGAACCCTGTGCCGTAGACCAGCACGTCGCAGGCGTGTTCCGCGCCGTTCACGGTCTCCACGCCCCTCGCCGTTACGGTCTTCACTGCCTCGGTGACCAGTTCGACGTTCGGCTGCATCAGCGCCTGGTAGTAGTCATCCGAGACGAGGATGCGCTTGCAGCCGATCGGATAGTCGGGCGTCAGCTTCGCCTTCAGCACCGGATCGGTGACGACCTGGTCGAGGTATTTCAGCGCCAGGGCCTTGAAGCTCTCGGCGGCCTTGGTGCCGGTTTTGAACGCCTGGAACCGCAGGTCCATCATCTGCCAGATGAACCAGCGATTGAGCCGGTCGATCGCCGGGAAGGTCCGGAACAGCCACTTCTCGAAATCGCTGAACGTCTTGTCCAGGCGCGGCACGATGTAGTTGGGCGTGCGCTGGAAGATGACCACCTTGCCGGCGGTCCTGGCGATCTCCGGGATGTACTGGATCGCGCTGGCGCCGGCGCCGATGCAGCCGACGGTCTTGCCGGTCAGGTCGACGTCGTGGCGCCACCGGGCGGAGTGCCAGTTGTCGCCCTTGAACGTCTCGACGCCCGGAATGCCGGCATAGCCGGGCTTGTTCAGCTGTCCGAGGCCGGAGACCAGCACGGGGGCCGACAGCGTCTCGCCGCCCTTGATCGTCACCACCCAGCGGGAGGTCGCCTCATCCCAGACAGCCTTCTCGACCTCGGCGTTGAAGCGGAACTTGCCGGTCACGCCGAACTGGTCGGCGACCTTGTCCATGTAGGCGCGGATCTCGTCGTGCGGCGAGAAGGCCCGGCTCCAGTCCGGGTTCAGCGCGAAGGAATAGGAGTAGAGCCGCGAGGGCACGTCGCAGCAGGCGCCGGGATAGGTGTTTTCCCGCCAGGTGCCGCCGATCCGGTCGCCCTTTTCCAGCACCACGATGCGGCCGAACCCGGCGTCCTTCAGCTTGATCGCCGCGGCCAGCCCGCCGAAGCCCGCGCCGATGATGATGGCGTCCAGATCGTCGGCCATGCCGCTGTTTCCTCCGTCTTTTCACGAAGTATTGCGCAGGGGTCAGGCCGGGGGAAGGCTGACCTGAGGTCAGTTTGGCTTGCCCTCGGGGCGAGGCGGGTGTTCGATCCTGTCGTGGGGCTCGGGTCTCGCGCCCCCCTGACCAGAAACGACGCGGCGAGGCCGCGCGTCTCGCCGCCGAACGGTGGGAGAACGCGCATGTCAGCAAGGAAATCGGGCGCGGTTCGGGCGATCGGTCTGATCGGCCCGAACGGCGCCGGCAAAACGACCCTGTTCGAAGCGCTGTTGCACGCGGCCGGAGCGACCGCGCGTCAAGGCGTGGTGGGACAGCCGGGCGCTATCGGCGACGCCTCGCCTGAAGCCCGGCAGGCCGGGCAGTCGGTCGAGCTGAACCTTGCCGGCTTCAGCTTTATGGACGACCGATACGCCCTGATCGACTATCCCGGCTCGGTCGAGTACCGGGCCGAGTGCGATCATGGCCTCGCCGCGCTCGATCTGGCGGTGGTGGTCATCGACCCCGATCCGGACAAGGCGATCCTGGTCCAGCCCTCGCTCAAGGCGCTGGAAGCGCTGGGCGTGCCGCGCGCGATCTTCGTCAACCGCATCGACCAGGCCCGCGGCCATGTGGACGCGTTGCTGCAGGCGCTGGCGCCGGTCAGCGCGACGCCGCTGGTCGCCCGCCAGCTGCCGGTCTGGAAAGACGGCCATGTCACCGGCTTCATCGACCTGGCGCTGGAGCGGGCCTTCGTCTACCGGGCCGGAAAGCCGTCCGAGCAGGTGGAGATCCCCGCCGATCTGGTCGACGAGGAGGCCGCCGCCCGGTTCCATATGCTCGAGCAGATGGCCGACTTCGACGACGGCCTGATGGAGTTGCTGCTCGAGGACGGCACGCCCAGCCTCGACACCATCTTCGCCGACCTGATCGCCGAGACGCGCGCCGCCCAGATCACCCCGGTGTTCTTCGGCGCCGCGCTGCAGGGCAACGGCGTGCGCCGGCTGCTGAAGGCCTTGCGGCATGACACACCCGAACCGGACGCGGCCGCCGACCGGCTCGGCGCCACAGGGGGCTGCGCCTACGTGCTGAAGACCTCCCACGCGGGCCAGGCCGGCAAGATGGCCTTCAGCCGCGTGTTCGGAGGCGGCCTTGCCGACGGCGCGGAGTTTACCCTCCCGAACGGCGAGAAGGGACGGGTCGGCGGTCTGTTCAGCGTCCAGGGGCAGACGATGAAGAAGGTCGCCTCGGCCGAGGTCGGCGACGTCGTCGCGCTCGGCAAGCTGGAAGGCGCCCACGCCGGCGACCTGCTGGTCGCGGGCAAGGCCGGCGTCGCCGCGAAACTCACGCCGGCGCCGCGCCCGCCGGTCTACGAACTGGCCATCGCCACGAAGGACCGCAAGGACGACGTGCGTCTGTCCGGCGCCCTGCAGAAGCTGCTGGAGGAGGACCCCGGTCTGCGGCTGGTCCATGACGCCGCCCTGCACGAGATGCGGCTGGGCGGGCAGGGCGAGACCCACCTGCGGATTACGCTGGAGCGGCTGCGGCGCCGCTATCAGGTGGAGGTCAACGCCCGGGTCCCGGCGACGCCCTACCGCGAGACCATCCGCAAGGCCGTCACCCGGCGCGGACGGCACAAGAAGCAGTCCGGCGGCCACGGCCAGTTCGGCGACACCCTGCTGGAAATCCGCCCCCTGGCGCGCGGCGAGGGCTTTCAGTTCCACGACAGGATCACCGGCGGCGTCGTCCCTCGCCAATGGATCCCGGCCGTCGAACAGGGCGTGCGCGACGCCATGGAGAAAGGCCCGCTGGGCTTCCCGGTCGTCGATGTCTCGGTGACCCTGATCGACGGCTCGTTCCATGCGGTCGACTCCTCGGAAATGGCGTTCCGCACGGCTGGCCGCATCGGCATGCAGGAGGGGCTGGCCCAGGCCGGTCCGATCCTGCTTGAGCCGATCGAGAAGCTGATCATCCACGCGCCGAACGCCGCGACGGCGCGGATCACCTCATCCATCGCCAACCGGCGCGGCCGTATGCTGGGGTTCGACGCCCGGCCCGACTGGCCCGGCTGGGACAGCATCGAGGTCTACATGCCGCACGACGAACGGCAGGACTTCATCCTCGACCTGCGCTCGATGACCCAGGGCCTGGGGACCTTCGAGGCCGCCTATGACCACATGGTCGAGCTCAACGGCCGCAAGGCGGAGGAGGTCTGCCAGAAGGCCCAGGCCGCCGCCTGATCAGGCCGGCGCCATCCGGCGGAACGGATCGGGCAGCAGGCGCTCGTAGTTCCGCCGGACGGTGTCGTAGCACTCGCAGGCGGCCGCCTCGAGCGCCGGGCGGTCCAGGATATCGACGACGCCGCGCCGGTAGCGGATCAGGCCCCGGGATTGCAGACCGCCGGCGATGGCGGTCACGGTCGTGCGCTGCACGCCGAGCATGTCGGCGAGAAATTCCTGGGTCAGGCTGACGGTGTCCGTGTCGATCCGGTCGCGGCAGGTCAGCAGCCAGCGGCAGAACCGCGCCTCGACCCCGTGCAGGGCGTTGCAGGCGACCGACTGGATGGTGTGCCCGAACAGGGCGTCGCTGTGCCGGTCGATCAGCGACAGGATGGCGGGCGCGCGCTTGCAGGCTTCGGACAGGGCGCCGGCGGACATGCGCGACGCGCGTCCAGGCACCTGGACAATGGCCCGCGACATGGCGAGCCGGGGCGCAATGGCGGCCTGAAGTCCGAACGCCCCTTCGCGTCCGACGGTCGCCGACTCGATCGCCACGCCGCTCTCCATCAGCGTCATCAGCGAGATGACGCAGTCGTGGGGGAAGTATATCGTTTCGACGGGATCGCCCGGGTCACAGATCAGGCGGCCCTTATCCATCTCCACCAACGTCAACTGCGGTGACAGCAGCGCGAAGTCGGCCGTCGACAGGGAGGCGAGCAATCGGTTTTTCAAGGGTAAGGGACTCGTCATGATCAACTGAAAACGCCGTTCATCGACGGCGGTTGCAGGCTACAGGCGGTCGCGGGAAAGAACTGTCGCCTGGTCGACATAATCGACACAGGTTATTCGATAGTTCGGCTTGCCCTCGGGTCAATGCAGCATCCGGATACCTGTCCTGATCACATTCAATGGCGCCTGATGCCGGTGCATACTATTTCCAACAACGTTCAAAACCACTGAAAACGCGAGGAATTCCATGAAGTACAGGCAGCTGGGCCGGACCGGTCTCTATGTTTCGGAAATCTGCCTCGGCGCGATGACCTTCGCGAGCGAGGCCACCGGCATGTGGGGCGCGATCGGCGCGGTCGACCAGAAGGGCGTCGACGACATGATCGGCAGGGCCCTGGCCAGCGGCGTGAACTTCATCGACACGGCGGACGTCTACTCGGCGGGTCAGTCGGAACAGATGGTCGGCGCCGCCCTGCGCAATCTCGGCGTCAAGCGCAGCGACGTGGTCATCGCCACCAAATGCTTCGGCGAGATGGGCCGCGGTCCCAATGACAAGGGCGCCTCGCGCGGCCACATCATGGATGCGGTCAAGGCCAGCCTGGACCGGATGCAGCTCGACTACATCGACCTCTACCAGATCCACGCCAACGACCCGGTGACCCCGGTCGAGGAGACCCTGCGGGCGCTCGACGATCTCGTGAGCCAGGGACTGGTCCGCTATGCCGGCTGCTCCAACTGGCCGGCCTGGAAGATGATGAAGGCGCACGGCATCGCCGACGCCCGCGGCTACGCCCGGTTTGAGACAGTGCAGGCCTATTATTCGATCGCGGGCCGGGATCTGGAGCGCGAGGTGGTGCCGATGATGCAGGACCAGGGCATGGGGCTGATGGTCTGGTCGCCGATGGCCGGCGGCCTGCTGTCGGGCAAGTTCACCCGCGACGGCGCCGGGCCCAACGGCGCGCGCCGCGTCAGCTTCGACTTCCCGCCGGTCAATCGCGACCGCGCCTGGGATTGTGTCGATGCGATGAAGCTGATCGCGGACGCCCGGGGTGTCTCGGTGGCCCGCATCGCGCTGGCCTATGTCCTGGCCAAGCCGTTCGTCACCACCGTGATCATCGGCGCCAAGACGGTCGAGCAACTGGACGACAACCTCGCCGCCGCCGACATCGAGCTGACGGCCGACGAGGTCGCGGCGCTCGACGCCGCCTCCGCGCTGCCGCCCGAGTACCCGGGCTGGATGCTCGAACGCCAGGGCGGCCGGCGGGCGCCGGAACCGTTCGTGAAGAAGGGCTAGTTCAACCCGATCCGCCGGCTTCCACCCACGTCGGGCGTGGAGCCGGTCAGGTTGGCCTTGGCCACCTCCCAGGCGAACTTCACCGGGCCGGCTTCGCTGATCCAGACCTGGGCGTCGTTGGCGTCCAGGCACAGTAGCGTCAGCTTCGGATCAGCCTTGCCCTCCGGGTACCAGGCGGCCACCGCCGGGTTCCAGTACTTCTCGATCCGCACCGGGTCGTGCTGCAGCGTCAGCTCGCCGCCGACGCACGCGTGGAACTTCTCGCCGTTCTGCACGACCATCATCGCGCCCTTGCCCTCCTGGATGGACCGGGCGAGCTCGGTGTCGCTGCGGGTGAAAAACCAGATCTGGCCGGTGTCCCGCTCGGGGAACGCCGTCATCGGCCGGAAGTGCTGCATCGGATGGGTATGGGCGCCGAGCATGACGGTGTGACCGTGCTTCTCGATCTCTTTCCAGAGACGGTCCTCGACGGCGGCCCGGTCGTTGATGTCGGTGCTCATGACGGTACTCCCTTACTGCACTGAGTAGGAAGAACCGCTGGGCGCGCGGGCGGTTCCGGCGTGAGACGCCGGTTGCTATCCAGCCAATCGTCCACCATTTTACGGATATTGGCCAGTATAGGGAATATGAACATGCCGCCTGTGCGCGTGACGTCTACGGAGTTCCAGCGTGAGGTCGGGCGTTATGCGGATATGGCGCTGAGTCATCCCGTGACAGTGACCCGCAATGGCCGCGACCGGACTGTCATGATCTCGGCGGAAGAGTATCAGCGACTGAAGCGCCGCGACCGCGAAGTCCTGGGCCTCGAGGATTTCACACAGGCTGATCTGGATGCCGTGGCGCGGATGGAGCCCCCGGTGGAGGCCAGCGCCTACGATCACGAGCTGAAGTCCCGCGGATGAGCCTGCCGGATCCTGTTCCGGGTCTGGTCATTCGCTACGCCTTCCTGTGGCGGGACGAGGCAAGGCGGGGGCGAGATGAAGGAAGCAAGGACCGGCCTTGCGCCATCCTGTTGAGCGTCACGGACGACGCCGGCTTCCGGCAGGTCACGGTCTTGCCGGTCACGCATAGTCCGCCAAGCGATCTCGCGCTGGCCGTTGAAATTCCAGCTGCGACCAAACGTCGGCTTGGCCTGGATGACCAACCATCCTGGATCGCGCTGACCGACGCGAACCGATTCATCTGGCCCGGGCCGGATCTGCGACCACAGACGGGGCGCGCCCTCGCATCCGTAGCAATCGGTTTGTTGCCGCGTGGGCTCTACAACGAGGTCCGAGACAAGTTCATCGCCGCTGTGCGTCGCCGCGCGACCGGGATCATCGGCCGGTAGCCTAGACTCCGTACCGTCCCCGGAACCCTGCCATCGCCGCCATCGCCTCGCCGGTGAAGTCGCCCAGCACCTCGGCCTCGTCGGGGCCGTTGGTGAAGATGAAGAAGTCGTCGCGCTCCACCTGGTCGGCGATCCGCTCGCCGGCCGTGGCGGCGGGCAGGCCGTGGGCCATCGGGTGGGCGCCCTCGACCACGCGCGGCCGGGCGCCGCCGAAGGTGTCATGGCGATTGCGGAAGGCGTTCCAGATGTCGCTCTGCACGACGCCCGGACAGATCACGCCGGCCGACAGGCTCGTGCCCTCGAAATCCCGCCGCATGCACAGGGAATAACCCATCACCGCGTGCTTGGCGGCGGTGTAGGGGGCGATGATCCCGCCGCGCTTCGACTCCGGCAGGCCGAGGGCGTGCTCCGAGGCGGTGTTGACGATCTTGCCGGGCAGGCCGCTGGCCAGCATGCGCGGGGCGAAGGTCTTCACGCCGAGATAGACGCCGCGGATGTTGACCGAGAACACCCAGTCCCAGATCCGCTCGGGCGTCTCGTGCACGGCCCCGCCGCCGCCGACCCCGGCGTTGTTGAACAGCAGCTGAGGGGCCTGGTCCCAATGGCCGAAAGCGACATCGGCCGTCGCGTCCCAGCTGGCCTGGTCGATCACGTCGAGATAGCAGCTGGTCGCCTCCAGGCCCTCGCCGCGCAGCGTCTCCGCCGCGGCCAGCGCCCGTTCGGCCTCGATATCGGCCAGCACCACCTTCGCGCCGCGACGGGCGAGCGCCGCCGCGATGCCGAAGCCGATGCCCGACGCGCCGCCGGTGATGACGGCGACGGTCCCGCTGACGTTCATCTTAGAAGCCCAGCACGCGGGCGTAGCGGTCGCGGTGATAGCTGGCGCCGCCGAACAGATGCTCGGCCACTCGCGCGCGCTTCAGATAGAGGCCGGCGTCATGCACGTCGGTCATGCCGATGCCGCCGTGCATCTGGACCATCTCGTTGCTCACCAGATGCGCCAGATCGCTGGCCTTGGCCTTGGCCAGCGAGGCGGCGGCGCGGTTGTCGGTGGCGCCGGAGTCGATCTGCTCCAGCGCCGCCTCGACGCAGGAGCGGGTGGTCTCCAGGTCGGTGAACATCTTCGCCGCGCGGTGCTGCAGGCTCTGGAACGTGCCGATCACCTGGCCGAACTGGGTGCGGGTCTTGAGGTAGTCGAGGGTGATCTCGAACGCCTGCAGGGCGCTGCCGAGCATCTCGGCGGCCAGGCCGGCGCGGGCGCGGTCGAGCACCGGCTCCAGCACGGACCAGCCCTTGCCGACCTCGCCGAGTACGGCGTCCGCGCCCACCTTGACCCCGTCGAAGGTCAGTTCGGCGGCGCCGCGGCTGTCGGCCAGCGCCAGATGCTTGCGGGTCAGGCCCGCCGCATCGCCGGCCACGAGGAACAGGGTGATGCCGTCGGTGTCGCCAGGCTTGCCGCCGGTGCGGGCGGCGACGATCACCAGGTCGGCGGCGACGCCGTCGAGCACGAAGGTCTTCTTGCCGGTAAGGCTCCAGCCGTCGCCGGCCTTGTCGGCCTTCAGGGCGGTCATCTCCGGCGCGTGGTGCGCCTTCTCATCGACGGCCAGGGCGGTGACGACCTCGCCGGCGGCGATCTTCGGCAGCCAGGCGGCCTTCTGGGCGTCCGAGCCGCCGAGCGTCAGCGCCGAGGCGCCGATCAGCGCGGTCGACAGCAGCGGGGAAGCGACCAAGGTGCGGCCGGTCTCTTCGAGGATCAGGCCGAGGCTCAGATAGCCGAACGCCGTGCCGTCATGCTCTTCAGGGACGATCACCCCGGCCCAGCCCATGGCGCCCATCTCGGCCCAGGCGGCGGCGTCGAAGCTCGCGCCGGACCCGCCGTCGCGCAGGGCGCGCAGCTTCGTCACCGGCGAGGATTCCTGCGCCCAGCTCTTGGCCGCGTCGCGCAGCATGGTCTGTTCTTCGTTCAGGACGGCCATGTCAGGCGTGCTCCGCAGGAGAGTTGGAATTGGCATGCAGGGTGGCCCAGTGGAGGGCCTGTTCCAGACGGTCGTTGCCCCAGAAGAGCTCGCCGTCGGCGGTGATGAAACTGGGGGAGCCGAAGACGCCGCGCGCCTTGGCCTGAGTGACGTGTTCTTTCAGACGCGCCTTCACGGCCTCTGATCCGGCCGCCTCGAATACCTCGGCCGGCGAGGCGCCGACTTCCTCGATCAGCGGCGCGAGCACCTCTGGACTGGAGATGTCCTGGTCGGCGACGAAATTGGCTTCATAGACCTTGCGGCTGAAATCGGCGGTCCAGCCGTCGTCCAGTCCGGCCACCGCAACCCGCGCCGCCAGCAGCGTGTTGCGCGGGAATTGTGATGGGTGGTTCAACGGTAAACCTTCTTCGGCGCAGACCCGCGCCAGGTCGCGCCACATGTACTGGCCCTTGACCGGAAACACGTTGAACGGACTGTCGGTGAGGCCTTGCTGGGCATGGAACAGCGGGCCGAGCAGGAACGGCTTCCATTCCACGCGCACGCCCGCGGCCTCGGCCATCCGCTCGACCCGCATGGCCGCCGGATAGCTGTAGGTCGAGGCGAACTCGTACCAGAACTCGATCATGCGTCCTTGCTCCAGATGCGTTCCAGAGCTTCGCCGTGAGCCCAGGATTGGAACTGACCGTCGTAACGATCCGCGAGCGTCAGTGCGTCTACGAACAGTCGGCGGACATCGTCGTCGGTCAAAGGCTGGCTTCGGCGAAGGAAGGCTGCGCCGAGGTCGCCGTCGACCTTGTACAGAGACCAGCCTTCCGGCGGCATTTCATCGAGTTGGCCCTCGTCGACGTTGAGCCGGATTTCGACTGTCTGCTCGATCTTGCGCTCGCGTCCCTTCGTCTCCCGGCATGACCAGTAGAAGGAATCCTTCGAGCAGACCCGCTCGATTGCCTGCTGGAGCGTTTCGCTCGTCATGGCGGTCACTGGTGATCCAGCAAGCCCAGAACCCGCTTGGCGACGACGTTCAGATTGATCTCGCTGGTGCCGCCCTCGATGGAGTTGGCCTTGGCCCGCAGCATCGAGCGCATCGCGCCGATCTCGCCGGCCGAGAAGCTCTCGCCCTCCCAGCCCAGGCCCTGCAGGCCGAGCGCCTCGACGGTCAGTTCGGTGCGCTCCTGGTTCAGCTTGGCGGCGGCGTATTTGATGATCGAGGTCGCGGCGCTGGGGCCCTTGCTGGCCTTGGCTTCCTGCTCGGCGCGACGGATGGTCAGGGCGAAGGCCGCCGCGTCCATCTTGTGCGCGCTGATGCGGTTGCGCAGGTCGCCGTCGGCGATGCGGCCCTGCGCGTCCACACCCACATGCTCCTTGGCCGCCTCGACCACGTCGATGCCGGCCCCGCCGCCGAAGCCGCCGGCGGAGATGTTCTGGCGCTCGTACTGGAGGAGCCGCTTGGCGATTTCCCAGCCCCCGTTGAGCTTGCCGACCAGTTGGTCCTTGGGGACCTTCACGTCGGTGAAGAAGGTCTCGCAGAACGGCGAGGAGCCGCTGATCAGCTTGATCGGCCGGGTCTCGACCCCCTCGCTGGTCATGTCGAACAGCACGAAGCTGATGCCCTCGTGCTTCTTGCTGGTGTCGGTGCGCACCAGGCAGAAGATCCAGTCGGCCTGGTCGGCGTAGCTGGTCCAGACCTTCTGGCCGTTGATCAGGAAGTGGTCTCCCTTGTCCTCGCAGCGGGTCTGCAGGCCGGCCAGGTCGGAACCGGCGCCCGGCTCGCTGTAGCCCTGGCACCAGCGGATCTCGCCCTTGACGATGCCGGGCAGGAACTTCTGCTTCTGCTCCTCGGTGGCGTATTCCAGCAGCACCGGGCCAAGCATCCAGATGCCGAAGCTCATCAGGGCCGGGCGAGCCTTGATGCGTCGCAGTTCGCTCTCCAGCACCTTGTTCTGCTCGCGGCTGAGGCCGCCGCCGCCGTACTGCGTCGGCCACATCGGCGCGGTCCAGCCCTTGGCCGCCATGCGGTCGAGCCAGAGCTTGGCGTCCTTGTTGGTCGGGTTGAACCGCCGGCCGCCCCAGGGCGCCTCGGTCTCGTCGTCCATGGGCGCGTTCAGGGACGGCGGATAGTTCGCCGCCAGCCAGTCGCGCACCTCCGCGCGGAAGGTCTCAAGTTCGCCGCCGCCAAAATCCGCCATGGCCGTTTCTCCCGCAGGGTCCGTTTCGTCCAGCTTAGCGTGCGCGTCCGGGGGAGCAAGCGCGTTCAAACGCTCGTTCGAGTCATCTGTCGCGCGAACGGCGCGGGACCACGCTATAGAAGCGGCGTGAAGAGCCCGGGAATCGCATGCGTCTCTATGGCGAACTGAAACCTGCGCTTCTGGCGGCCGGGCCGACGGTGGGCGCCATCGCGGCCCTGGTGGCGGGCGGCATGCTCGTGGCCTCCGGCGCGACGCCGAGCGATCCGTCGCGCGTGGTCGCGCTGCTCAAGGTCGCGCCGGTCCTGCTGATCGAGACCAGCCACTTCCTGTCCTCAATCCTCGGGCTGCTGCTGATCCTGCTGGCGTTCGGCCTCCGCTCGCGGCTCGACGCGGCCTGGATGGCCAGCGTGATCACGCTTCTGGCGGCTGCGGTGCTGGCGCCGTTCAAGGGCTTCAACTGGGAAGAGGCCGCGGTGCTGGTGGCCTGTTTCCTGGTGCTGCTGCCCCTGCACGCGGCCTTCCCGAGGGCGGCGGGGCTGTCGCGGATGGAGATCACGCCTGGCTGGCTGGCGTCAGCGGCCGCCATGCTCGGCGGTGCGGCCCTGCTGGGCTGGTGGTCCTTCGCCAACGCCGGCTACGCCGATCAGTCGGTCTGGAAGGTGCTGGCCGACCAGGACCTCACCCGCGCCATCCGGTCCTCCGGCGGCGCCGCGCTCGCCCTGCTGCTGTTCGGTGTCTGGCGGATGCTGGCGATGCCGGCTACGCCGCCGGTGGCCGGCGATCACGACCCCGACTTCGACCGCGTGCGCGCCATCCTGCGAACGGCCGAATGGTCCCAGCCCGATTCCAACCTGGCCCTGCTGGGCGACAAGCGGTTCCTGTTCTCGCCGTCGGGCGAGACCTTCCTGATGTTCGGCGTGCGCGGGCGGTCGTGGATCGCCATGGACGGCCCGGTCGGCCGGGCGAGCGAGCGGATGGAACTGCTCTGGCGCTTCCGCGAGCTGGCCGACGCCCATGCGGCGCGGCCGGCGCTCTACGGTATAGGTCCGGAAGACCTGCCCGACGCGGTGGAGCTGGGCTTCTCGATCCAGAAGATCGGCGAGGCCGCGGCCGTGCCGCTGGACGGCTTCTCCCTGGCCGGCCGCCGCCGCGAGGTGCTGCGGCGCAACTGGCGCAAGGCCGGTGAGGCGGGTGCGACCTTCGAGGTGATCGAACCGGAGGCCGTACCCGCCCTGATCGAAGACCTGCGGGCCATTTCAGACGCCTGGCTGGCGATGCACTCGGGCGGCGAGAAGTCCTTCTCGCTGGGCGGATTCGTGCCGCGCTACGTGGCGGAGTTTCCGATCGCGCTGGTGCGGGCGGAAGGCCGGATCGTCGCCTTCGCCACCCTCTGGCCGATGGCCAGCCGCAAGGCCCTGTCGATGGACCTGATGCGCTACAACGACGATGCGCCCAGGAACATCATGGACTTCCTGTTCGTCGAGCTCTTCGAGTGGGGGCGCGCCCAGGGCTACCAGGCCTTCGACTTCGGCGCCGCGCCGCTGGCCGGACTTGAGGATCGGCCCCTCGCGCCGATCATGTCGCGGGTCGGCCGGCTGCTGTTCGAGCGGGGCGAGGAAATCTACAATTTCCGCGGCGTGCGGCGGTACAAGGACAAGTACGACCCGCTCTGGCAACCCCGCTACATCGCCGCCCCGCATCGCTGGCAGATCCCGATGCTGCTGGCCGATGTCAGCCTGTTGTCGTCCGGCGGCATGGCCGGTCTGACCCGGCGGCCGAAGCGGACGGAAGACTAGAGGGCTGCGATCAGCGGGTCTGGTGCAGGCCGAGCAGGCTCGCCAGGTGCACGAGCAGCACCAGAACCACGGCCGCCGAGGTCACCATGACCAGCCGCCAGGGGATCATGCGCGGCCCCTTCAGCAGGTCAGGCGCCCGCCCGCCGCGCCAGCCCGCCAGCACGGTCAGCCCGATGAAGGCGGCGGCGGCGGCCAGGGTGGCGGGAAGTTCCATTCCGGCCAGATGGCTGCGGGAGCGGACGGATGCAAGCTTCGTCCACAGCTAATCGTCGCACCCGCTAGATTTAGCGTTAACCCCGCGTTTACACACAATCCCTTGCTGGGTAGCGTGCTTTATGAGTGCCGGAGACACGATTCGTATGACGTCGGGGGCTCCCTGGAGCGTGAAGGGAATCGACCCAAAAGCGCGCGAGATCGCCAAGGATCTCGCGCGACGCTCCGGCATGACTCTGGGCGAGTGGCTCAACAGCATGATCGCGGCCGGCGAACCGATCGGCCAGCCCGAGCCGGAGCCCGCTTTCGAGACTCCCCAAGACCCGATCGTGGTCGGCTCGCCGCGCCCGGGGGGCAGCGCGCGCTATGAGGTCGCCGGCCATCCCGCTGACGAGGTCGGGCGGGTCGCCGAGGCCATCGAACGCCTGACCGCCCGGATCGAGGCCGCCGAGCAGCGCTCGACCCTGGCCATCACCGGCATCGACCAGTCCGTGCGCGGCGCCCTGTCCCGGCTGGAATCCGCTGAACGCGAGCAGATCGCCGTCGCGGCCCGGTTCGAGGGCGCGGTCGAGGAACTCAACACCAACTACGGCGGCGTCGGCGAGCGTCTGCGCCGGCTGGAGCTGGAATCGACCGGCCCGCGGTCGGCCGAGGCCCTGCGCGCCATCGAGGGCATGCTCGGCAAGGTCGCCGGCCAGGTCTACGAGGGCGAGAGCCGCACCCGCGAAACCCTCGCCGCCGTCGAGGCGCGCCTGGCGAAGGTCGAGGCGGCCGAAACGCCGTCCGTTGATCCGGCCCAGCTGGCCGAGGTCGTGGTCGCCCGCGTCGAGGAGGCCGAGGGCCGCACGACCGACGCCCTGCGCGACCTCGGCGCCTCGTTCGTCGCCCTGGATCGCCGCCTGCGCACCGTCGAGAGCGGCGCGGGCGACGGCGGCGCGCGGCTTGAAGCCCTTGCCGCCGACCTGACCCGCCGCATGGAAGCGACGCGGGTCGAGATGGCCACAAACCTTCAGACCGCCTCGACCGGCCGGTTCGACCGCATGGAACGCAAGCTGTCCGAAATGGCGGCCCACATCCAGACGGCTGAAACCCGCTCGGCCCAGGCCATCGAGCGTATGGGGCGGGAGGTGGTCAGCATGGCCGACAGTCTGAGCCGGAGGGTGCAGACAGTGGAAAATCACGGCGCCGACGCCATCGAGCAGATCGGCGGCGAGGTGGCCCGTATCGCCACGGTGGTTGAACAGAAGCTCAATCGCGCCGACGGCGTCCAGGCCCAGGCGCTCGAAAAGCTCGGCGGCGAGATCGCCCGTATCACCGAGCGGCTGGCCGAGCGGATCGCCAACTCCGAGCGCCGCGGCGCCCTGGCCATCGACGAAGTCGGCGAGCAGGTCGCGCGCGTCACGGAACGCATCAACCAGCGCCAGGAGCGCTCATCCGCCGACCTCGCCGAACGGATCCGCCAGAGCGAGGAGCGCACCGCCCGCCTGCTGGACGAGGCCCGCGAGAAGATCGACCAGAGCCTCAACGCCTCGCACCGCCGCCTGTCCGAACAGGTCGCCCAGGGCCCTGTCATGGCGGCGGCCGCGCCGGTCCAGCGCCGGACCGAGACCCCGCGCGAACCGTTCGGCGATCCGTTCGCCTCCGAGCCGTTCCCCTCGCCGGGCCGCACGATCCCCGAGGAAGCCTTCGCGCCCCAGGCGCTGATCCGTCCGGAGGCCAGCGCGCCGCCGCTGGTCGAGCCCGAACCCTTCCCGGTGGCCGAACGTGGCCCGCCCGCCTTCTCCGAGGAAGACTTCGAGGCCGCCGACGGCTTCGCGCCGATCACCGAGGACGTGGACATCCCCGACGCGCCGGTGATCCCGCCCGCGCCGGAAATCTCGCCGTTCGAGGTCGAGGACGCCGGCCGGCCCCGCTCGACCCGCGAAGTTCTGGAACAGGCGCGTGCCGCCGCCCGCTCGGCCAACACGCCGGAAGCCCGTCCCGCCGCGACCGAGAAGCGCGGCCTGTTCGGCGCCGGATCGAAGAAGCCCAAGCGTCACGCCGGCTCCGCCCTGCAGTCGGCGCTCGTGCTGGCCGCCGGCGCGGCGACGGTCAGCCTGCTCGCAGCGGGCGGCGTCATGGTCTACGGCGGCAAGGGCGAGGGCTCGATGGCCACGCGCGTCGCCGAGGCGTTGCAGAACCGTCGCGCCGACGAACAGGGCGAGATCAAGACGGCCGAGGCCGACACCACCCCGATCCTGCCGGGCCGTGCGGCGCCCAAGGTCGCCGTGGCGATCGCGCCCGGCCTCACTCCGGTCGATCCCGCGTTGGCGGGCGCCCCGCCTGCCGCCACAACGCCCACCGCGCCGACCGAGACCCCGGCCTCGCTCTATGCGGAGTCCGTACGCCGGATTGAGGCGCGCGATCTGACCGGCATGACAGGCCTCAAGCGCGCCGCCAACCTCGGCTACGCGCCCGCCCAGTTCTACCTGGCCAAGCTCTACGAGAACGGCGAAGGCGGCCTGCGCAAGGACCCGGTCGAGGCCCGCCGCTGGACCGAACGCGCGGCCCAGGGCGGCGACCGGAAGGCGATGCACAACCTCGGCCTCTATTTCTTCGAGGGCCAGGGCGGGACCAAGAACACCACGACGGCGGCGCAATGGTTCCGCAAGGCCGCGGACCTTGGTCTCTCGGACAGCCAGTACAATCTCGGCCGCCTCTACGAAGAAGGCTACGGCGTCAGCCAGAACGGGGCCGAAGCTTACAAGTGGTACCTGATCGCAGCCCGCGCCGGCGACACCGAGGCGAAGTCGAGCGCCGAGCGGGTCAAGCGCGACCTGTCGCCGGAAGCGCGCAGCGCCGCCGAGCGGTCGGCGATCGGCTTCCGTGCGTCGGCGCCGACGGTCGCGCGGGCGCCGACGGCCCAGGCGTCCACCGGCGGCACGGCCTCCGATATCACCGCTGCACAGCGCGCCCTGTCGACGCTCGGCTACTACCGTGGACCGCAGGACGGTGTCGCCAGCCAGGGGCTCAAGGGCGCCATCGCCGCCTTCCAGCGCGACCAGGGCATGGCCCCGACGGGCAGTCTCGATTCCCAGACCATGCTGAAGCTGTCGACCTACGCCCGGTGACCCCGATGTCCGCGCGTCGCGTGGATTTCCGGTTTTATCCGGCCGGCCGAAGAGCATAGTCAGGGCGTGGACCTTTATCTTCCCATCGCCGAGATGTCGGTCAACGCGCCGCTGCTGATCGCGCTCGGCGCGGGGGTCGGGTTCATCTCCGGCCTGTTCGGCATCGGCGGCGGGTTCCTGATGACGCCGGTGCTGGTGTTCATGGGCATCCCTCCGGCCGTGGCCGTGGCCAGCCTGTCGAACCACGTGGCCGCCTCGTCCTTCTCCAGTGTCACGGCCTACAGCCGTCGCCGCATGGTCGACTTCCGGATGGGCGGGGTGCTCGCGGCGGGCGGCATCGTCGGCGCGGTCGTCGGGGTCGAGGTGTTCCGCATCCTGCGCCTGCTGGGCCAGGCCGACCTCGTCGTATCGGTGTCCTACCTGCTGTTTCTCGGCGTCATCGGGGCGCTGATGCTGTGGGAGTCGCTGGGAACGATCGTACGCCGACGCCGGGGCGAGAGCGCGCCGCCGCGCCGCGACCGCCGCCCGATCCTGCTCTACGCCCTGCCGTGGAAGATGCGTTTTCCCAAATCGCGCCTCTACATCAGCGTCATCCCGCCGATCCTGCTCGGCCTGTTCGTCGGCATCCTGTCGGCGATCATGGGGGTCGGCGGCGGCTTCATCCTCGTGCCGGCGATGATCTACCTGCTGCGCATGCCCGCCAGTGTCGTCGTCGGCACCAGCCTGTTCCAGATCGTCATCACCGCCAGCCTGACCTGCATCCTGCAGGCGGGACGCAACCAGACGGTCGACGTGGTGCTGGCGACGCTGCTGCTGATCGGCGGGGTCCTGGGCGCCCAGCTGGGGGCCAAGGCCTCGGCGCGGTTCCGGGCCGAGGAGCTGCGGGCGCTGCTGGCGCTGATCGTCCTGCTGGTCGGGCTGCGCATGGGCCTGGGCCTGTTCATCCAGCCGGACGACGCGTTCGTGCTTGTGGCGGCGGCAGGCTGATGGCGGTCGACCTTCCCCCTCCCGCCGCGCCGCCGGCCTCGGTCTCCGCGACCCTGACCGAGACGGATGTCCGCGTCACTTCGGGCTTCACCGGCGCGAAAATCTCCGTCTACGGCGCGGTGTTCGACCCCTCGGGACGACCCAGCGACGTGGTCGTGGTGGTGCGCGGCCCGACCCAGCCGGTGCGCATCGCGCGCAAGGTGCGGGTCAGCGGCTTCTGGCTGAACAGCCGCCCCGTGGTGTTCGAAGGCGCGCCTGGCTTCTATCGCGCCGCCTCGACCCGGCCGCTGCAGGACATCACCCGCTTCGGCCAGCTGCGGAAGCTGGGCCTGGGCCTCGACCACCTGGCCATCGCCGCGCCGGCCGAACGCCGGATCGAGACGCGCTACGGCGTGCGCGACATGGTCGTCAGTTCGCTCGGCGAAGACTACTACCGCTGGCGCGGCGCGGTGGTGCGGCTGAAACAGGCGGCCGGCCTCTACAGCGCCGACGCCGACGGCGTGACCTTCGTCGACAAGGGTCTGTTCCTCGCCCGCGTCGATCTGCCGGCCCAGGCCCCGATCGGTCAGTATACGGCGCGGGTGATCCTATTCCAGGACGGCCAGCCGGTCTCGGACCGCACCTTGCCGCTCAAGGTCGAGAAGGTCGGGCTGGAGCGTGCGGTTTACCTCTTCGCGCATCAGCGTCCGTGGTCGTATGGTCTGCTTTCGGCGCTCATCGCACTGGGCGCGGGCTGGGCGGCCTCGCGGGCGTTTCGCAGGAGTTGAGGGGGATGAGGCAGTCGAGCACGCGGGTCCCCGCGTCAGCCTGGACGCTCGGGATCTTGAGCCTGACGCCGTTCTACATAACCTCGGCCATCTACTGTTACGGACCGCCGCGGCTCAACGACGTGGCCCTGCTGGCGCTCGGCGCCTGGTCCGCTGCGATCCTCGCCTACCTCGGCGGCATCCGCGCCGGTCTGGAACTGGGCAGCGACCACCCGCCGCGCTGGTGGAGCATGTCGCTCTCGCTGCTGACCCCCATCGCCGGCTTCGGCCTGCTCTACGGCGCGCTGTCGCGCCGGTTCGACGCGGTCTGGGAGGTCTCGGGCTTCCTGCTGGCCTTCCTGCTGGTCTGGCTCTGGGACGTTCGCGACATCGAAGGCCCCGCCTGGCGCCCCCGCTACCGCACCCTGATCACCGCCGGAGCCGCCATCGCCCTGGCCTTCGCGCTGGAGCAGGCGCTGAGCATGTAGCTCCCGCTGTCATCCCGGCCTGAGCGCAGCGAAGAGCCGGGACCCAGATTCGGCTTCAGGCGCAGCGGCAGGGATTCGATCTGGGTCCCGGATCGCCCCTTCGGGCCGTCCGGGATGACAGGTAGGATCAGTCCCCCACCAGCGACGTCCAGCCGATCGCATGCACCCGGTCCGCGCCCAGCGCCGCCGCCAGGGGCCGGCCCGCGAACATCCCTGCGAACGCCACGTCCTTCACATTCAGCCCGCCCGCATAGGCGCCGAAGGCCGGCAGGATCACCCGGCCGCCGTCGGTGATAAAGCAGCGCCGCCGCACGCGTCCGCCGCGTCCGGCGATCTTCGCGGCCGGATGCAGATGGCCGGAGGCCTCGCCCGGCTGATGTCCGTCCCGTGGCTCATGCCGCAGGAGCAGCCCGCCCAGCATCATCTCGTCGATGATCTCGCCGGGCAGGGCGCGCGGGCCATCGGCGTCATGGTTGCCCACGACCCAGACCAGCCGCCGCCCGTCGGCCAGCGCCGCCAGCCGCGCCGCGTCGTCGCGGGCCAGCCGGTCCTCCGCCGCGCCGTCGTGGAAACTGTCGCCGAGAAAGATCAGCACCGCCGGCGTGGTCGCCGCCACCTCCCGCTCCAGCCGGTCGAGCGTCTCGCGCGTGTCATAGGGCGGCAGCAGCTGGCCGCGCCGCGCATAGGCCGAGCCCTTCTCGAAGTGCAGGTCGGCGACGATCAGCGCCCGGTGATCGGGCAGCCACATCGCGCCCGACGCCCGCAGCACGGTCGCCTCGCCGTTGATGGCCAGCGCCAGGCCGCCACAGGCAGCGGCCGTGAAGCTGTAGCGTGCGTCCTTCGACACGGGCGCTGGCGCGCCCTGCTCAGGATGACGAACCGTTTTGGCGCTTCCCTGAATCGTCATGGTGAGCAGCGCCGTCCTTCGGCGCGTGTCGAACCACGCACAGTGCTACAGCTCCTCATCCCATCGCCTCCGCGATCAACGCTTCGGCGGCCTCGGCCAGCATCATCTCGCTGGCCCCGCCGGGCGCGCGCTCGCGGCCCAGCTCCATGAGCATCGGCACCGCGAACGGCGAGACGTGATCCAGCGCCACATGCCGGATGTGACCCTTGATACGGCTCAACATCTGAGCGACCCGCTCGATCTCGACCAGGTTGGTCGCCGCGTCCGAGCGGGCGCAGCGCAGCAGCAGATGGTCCGGCTGGTGCCGGCGCAGCACGTCGTAGATCAGGTCGGTCGAGAAGGTCACCTGCCGGCCGGACTTCTCCAGCCCGGGCATCCGCCGCTCGATCAGGCCCGAGATCAGGGCGCAGCCCTTGAAGGCGCGCTTCATCAGGAAGCTCTCGTCCAGCCAGGCCTCGAGATCGTCGCCCAGCATGTCCTCCTCGAACAGGGCGTCGAGATCGACCTTGTCCATCGGCCGCAGCGACCAGATGGCCATCGAATAGTCATTGCAGACAAACCCCAGCGGCCCGATGCCCAGCCGGTCCAGCCGGCGCGTGAGCAGCATGGCCAGAGTCGTGTGCGCATGGCGCCCGTCGAACGGATAGCAGGTCAGAAAGTGACGCTTTCCCTCCGGAAACGTCTCGACCAGCATCTGGTCGGGCCGGGGCAGGGCCGAGTGCATCCGCTGCGCCTCCAGCCACTCCCGCACCTCGTCCGGGAAGACATGCCACTCCGCCTCGTTCGACATCATCCGCCGCACCTTGCCGGCCAGGAAGGTCGAGATGGCGAACTTGCTGCTGCCCCAGCTGGGCATCTTGGGATCGACGTGCGGCGCGGGCGTGACCAGCACGTCGACGCCAGTGACCGCCTGCAGCCGCCAGACCTGCCCGCCGAAGATGAAGGTGTCGCCCGGCGACAGCATCTCCAGAAAGCCTTCCTCCATTTCGCCCAGCTTGCGCCCGGGCCGTCCGCCGCGCGCCGCCATCCGCACGCTCAGCATCGCCGGCGCGATGATCGCCCCGACGTTCATCCGGTGGCGGCGGACCGTGTCCGCGTCACGGGCGGTCCACAGTCCGTCCTGGGTCTTCACGATGCGGCGGAAGCGGTCATAGGTCTTCAGCGCGTAGCCGCCCGTCGAGACGAACTCGATCACCGCCTCGATGTCCTCCCAGGACAGATCGCGATAGGGCCCCGCGCCGCGCACCTCGTCATAGAGGGTCAGCAGGTCGAACGGCTCCGAACAGGCGCAGCCCATGACGTGCTGGGCCAGCACATCGAGCGCCCCGGTGCGTGCGGTCTCGCCGTCGAGCGAATTCTCGGCGATGGCCTCGATCGCCGCCTGGCATTCGAGCACCTCGAACCGGTTCGCCGGCACGAACAGCGCCTTTGACGGCTCGTCCAGCCGATGGTTGGCCCGGCCGATCCGCTGGACCATCCGCGCGGCGCCCTTCGGCGCCGCCAGCTGGATCACCAGGTCCACGTCGCCCCAGTCGATGCCCAGGTCGAGGGTCGAGGTGCAGACCACCGCCTTCAGCTCGCCGCGCGCCATGGCCGCCTCGACCTTGCGGCGCTGCTCGGCGGCGAGACTGCCGTGGTGCAGGGCGATCGGCAGGCTGTCGTCGTTGAGCTTCCACAGCTCCTGGAAGGCGTACTCGGCCTGGAACCGCGTGTTGACGAAGATCAGCGTCGTGCGGTGCCGCTTGATGATCTCGTAGACGTCGCCCATCGCGTGCTGCGCGGTATGCCCGGCCCAGGGAACGCGCCCCTCGGAGATCAGCACATCGACGACGGGCAGGGGTCCTGGCGGCCCACGGACCAGCTCGACCGCGCCGGGCCGGGCGCCCAGCCAGTCCAGAATGATCTCCGGATCATCGACTGTCGCCGACAGCCCGACCCGCCGCATCTTCGGCGCCAGAGCCTGCAGCCGCGACAGGCCCAGCGCCAGCAGGTCGCCGCGTTTGGACGGCCACAGGGTGTGGATCTCGTCGATGATCACGCAGCTGAGGTCCTCGAAGAGCCCCTGCGCGCCCTCCCAGGCCAGCAGCAGCGCCAGCTGTTCGGGCGTCGTCAGCAGCATGTCCGGCGGCTTGAGCTTCTGTCGCTGCTTGCGCGAGACGCCGGTGTCGCCGGTGCGGGACTCGGCGACGATGTTCAGGCCCATCTCGTTGATAGGCGCCAGCAGGTTGCGCTCGACATCGACGGCCAGCGCCTTCAGCGGCGACAGATACAGCGTGTGGATCCCGCGCGGCCCGTTGGGCGCCGCCCGCTCGCTGAGCTCGATCAGGCTGGGCAGGAAGCCGGCCAGGGTCTTGCCGCCGCCGGTCGGGGCGATCAGCAGGGCGTCGCGGCCCTGCCGGCCCTTGTCGATCATCGCCAGCTGATGCTCGCGCGCCGCCCAGCCACGGGAGGCGAACCAGTCGGCGAACCGGGGCGGCAGGAGCGGGGAGGTCATTGCGGGCAACCCAGCACTCCGGCGGGGCTGCGTCAATGTTCCCTGTCTGTTTCAGGTCGCGCCGCCTTGACGCTTCGGGGAACCTCTTGTTCCACTGAGCCTGGGGTATCGAGGGGGTTTCGATGCGGACACGGTGGATCGTGCTGGCGGCGCTGGCGATGACGTTCGGGGCGGCGCCGGTCCTGGCGGCGGAGGGCGGACGGCTGGATGATCGCGCTGGCGCGGCCGCCAGCGCCCCCGACGTCGCCCCGCTCAAGCGCGTCGCCTACCGGCGCCGCGTCGGGGCGATCAGCAGGGCGTCGCGGCCCTGCCGGCCCTTGTCGAGCACCGCCAGCTGATGCTCGCGCGCCGCCCAGCCACGGGAGGCGCACCAGTCGGCGGACCGGGGCGGGGGGGGGGGGGGGGT
>JAIOXZ010000065.1 GCA_021741355.1 Caulobacter sp. | reverse complement strand
ATCACCCCCCATAGATCGAGGATGAAGCCGTCATAGCGCCCGGCGATGGCGCGCAACCCGTCGAGAATGGGAATGGTCGTCATCGCCGCCCCGATCCCACCGCGTCGGCGAGGCGGGCGAAGCCGTCGCGCGCCAGCAGGCGGGCGAGGTCGCGATTGATGCGCACCACCAGCCCGGTCCCCTGATAGATCAGGGCCGAATAAAGCTGCACCAGCGAGGCCCCGGCGCGGATCTTGGCGTAGGCGTCCTCGCCCGAGGCGATGCCTCCCACGCCGACCAGCGGCAGTCGGCCCTCGGTCAGGCGCCACATCTCGCCCAGCACGCGGGTCGACAGGTCGAACAGCGGCGCCCCCGACAATCCCCCGGTCTCGGCGCGGTGGGCCGAGCGCAGGCCGTCGGGCCGCCCGATCGTGGTGTTCGAGACGATCAGCCCGTCCAGCCCGCCGGCCAGCGCCACCTGGGCGATGTCGGTCATGTCCTCGGGCGTCAGGTCGGGGGCGATCTTCAGCAAAAGCGGCGGCGGCTTCGCGGCCGCGCGGTCAAGCGCCGCCCGCGCCCGCCCGACCAGCGCCTCGAGCTGGGCGCGGCCTTGCAGGGCGCGCAGTCCGGGGGTGTTGGGCGACGAGACGTTGATCACCAGATAATCGGAATGGGGGGCCAGGGCGGCGATTCCGGCCTCGTAATCGGCGGCGGCGTCCTCGGTCTCCTTGTTCTTGCCCAGATTGGCGCCGACGATGCCCCGGCGCGGCCGCGCTTCGAGACGCGCCGCGACGGACCCCAAGCCCTGATTGTTGAAGCCCATGCGGTTGATCACCGCGCCATCCTCGGACAGCCGGAACAGCCGCGGGCGCGGATTGCCGGCCTGCGGGCGGGGCGTCACGCTGCCCACCTCGACGAAGCCGAAACCCTGGCCCAGCATGGCGTCGCAGACCTCGGCGTTCTTGTCGAAGCCCGCCGCCAGCCCGACCGGATTGGCGAAGTCGAGGTTCCACAGCCGGATCGCCAGCGAGGGCTCGGCCACCGCCGCCCGCCCCGGCACCAGCCCGGCCTTCAGCGCGGCGACGGTCAGGCCGTGCGCCCGTTCGGGATCGAACCGCCTGAGCAGCGGCCCCGCCAGGTCGTAAAGATCGGGCACCTAATCCTCCAGGACGGGGAAGTTGTGCGCGCCCTCGCGATCCAGCGTCAATTCCGCCACCCCGACCACCGCCGTCAGCGGCAGCGGGCCGTACAGATGCGGAAAAAGCTGGCCGCGGCGCGACGGCTCCCAACGCAGGCCCTCGCCCAGCGCGGCGGCCTCGACGGTCACCAGCATCAAAGGCTGCACGCCCGCGAAATGGCGGGCGGCGCTCTCTTCCACTTGGGTGGCGGTGGAGAGGTGAAGAAACCCGTCGGCGCGGGCGGCGGGCGAACCATCGTAGCCATCGGCCCCCGCCGTCCGCCAATCCTCGGCGCGGCAAAGATGGTAGATCAGGCGCGGTGTGCTCATCGCCGAACCTTAGCCGGATTCGACGCGATGCGTAAATCTTTCGTTAAATGATCATGCCGAATATGATCAGTATCGGCTATCGTCTCGGCGTGTTTCGCATGACGGGGCCCTAGGGGGGCACATGAAAGCCACGGAAGATCAGGGCGCGCCGACGAAGGGTCGGGGAAGCGGGCTCGAATCGCGGGCCATCGTGATGTTCGCCGACTGCTTGAAGGCGTTCCACGCGTTCGCCGAACTGTCCGAACTGGCCGAAAATCTGCGCATCCTGTCGCTCAACGCCGAACTCGCCGCCGGACGGGCCGGCGAAAAGGGTCGCGCCGTGCGCGCCTTGACCCAATACACCCGCGAATTGGTGAACCGGCTGCACCTGATCCAGCGGCAATCGGGCCAGTTGATGCAGCAGACCTACACCCAACTGGCCGGCCTGATGCGCGAGATGCACCAGGTCCGGCTGCTCGCGGCGGCCGAGCACCGAGTCGCGGCGACCGGCAACCGCGCGGCCGCCCAGACCATCGGCCGTGGCCGCAGCGCCTTGTTGGAGCCGCTGCGCCGCGACCTGTCGGGCATGGTGTCCAGCACCGCCAAGCTCGAAGCGCGCATCGCCCAGGTGGCCGAGGTGGTCTCGGCGGCCGACAGCATCGCCACCAACATCGCCATCGAGGCCACGGCAGCGGGCGTCCACGAAACCGAATTCCGCACCGTCGCGGACACCATGCGCCGCTACGTTCTGGAACTGCGCAAGATGACCGACGACGCGGGCAGCGCCGCGCGCAGCGGTGCCGTCAAGGGCGAACGACTGGAGCGGGCCGCGCAGTCCAACTCCGCCGCATTCTGAAGGGACCCGAGATGAAGGCCATCAACATCTTTCGCCGCGACTCGCACCGTTGGCTCGCCTTCGGCCAGGACCCCGAAAAGCCCGGCAACGTCATCGACACCAACCAGATGGTGATCCAGGCGGGCAACGCGACGATGCTGCTCGATCCCGGCGGCATGGAGGTGTTCCCCTCGATGATCGCCGCCTTGACCCAGGAAATCGCGGTCGACGAGGTGCGCCACCTGTTCCTGTCGCACCAGGACCCCGACGTCTGTTCGGCGCTGCCCTTGTGGCGCCGCGTCTGCCGCCCGGATCTCAAGGTTTACGTCCCCTGGATGTGGACCGGCTTCATCAGCCATTTCGACCGCGACGCCAACATGATCGCCATCCCGGACGAGGGAATGGAGGTGCTGGTCGGCGCCGATGTCAGGCTGCGCATCCTGCCCGCGCATTACCTGCACTCGCCGGGCAATTATCACGTCTACGACGCCAAGGCGAAGATCCTGTTCACCGGCGACGTCGGCGCCGCCCTGGTGCCCGAGGGCGCCCGCCAAAGCATGTTCGTCGAGAATTTCGATCAGCACATCCAGTACATGGAGGCCTTCCACCGCCGCTGGATGGGCAGCCCCCGGGCCCGCGACGCCTGGGTCGAGATGGTCTCCTCGCTGGAGATCGACGTCATGGCGCCGCAGCATGGGCTGCTGTTCAAGGGCGGCGACGTGCGCCGTTTCATCGAATGGTTCTCGAAACTTGAGATCGGCAACGGGGTCGACGCCTTCGCCGCCCGGCGCGGCTAGGTACGAAAGGTTAAAAACGACGGAGGCAACGCTTATTCCAGTTGCAGAAACCGTGACGCGCGCTAATCTTGTGCCATGCTTCAACATGGCAACATCTGGTCGGCGATCGACAGGCTGGCCCGCGAGCGGGGACTGACGGCTTCGGCCTTGGCGCGTCGCGCGGGGCTGGACCCGACCACCTTCAACCGCAGCAAGCGAATCTCGCGCGACGGAAAACCCCGTTGGCCGAGCACCGAAAGCTTGGCCAAGGTGCTTGAGGCGACCAGCGCGTCGCTTGCGGAATTCATGGGCTATCTCGAGCCGGGCGCCAACGGTCAGGGTATGCGCAACATCCCGCTGATCCGCCTGGGGACCACCGCCGAGCCCGACCAATTCGACGAGCGGGGCGGCCCGGATGGCGCCTGCGACGAGGCCCCGTTCCCCGAGATGGTCGATCCCAAGGCCTTCGCCGTCGAGATCGAGGGCGACACCCTGCATCCGATCTATCGCGATGGCGACCGGCTGGTCGTGTCGCCGGCCGCCGAACTGCGGCGCGGCGACCGCGTCCTGGCGATGACCGCCGAGGGTCGGATCCTGGTCCGCGTCCTGGCCCGGCGGACCGCCCGCAAGGTCGACCTCGCCCCGCTGCACGACGCGCAGCCTTCCCTGTCGCTGGGCACCGACCAACTGCGCTGGATTCACAGAATCCTTTGGGCTAGCCAGTAGGGGCGCGCAACTCGCCGCTCGCCTGACGGATGATCGAAATCCCGCCCGACAGCGCGATCCCCGCGATGAACAGCGCGACCAGCCAGTCCGGCCAGCCGGCCCCGGTGACGGCCACCAATCCGGCGGCGGCCAGCACGGCGATGTTGACCAGCGCGTCGTTGCGGCTGCACAGCCACACCGAGCGCATGTTGCTGTCGCCGCCCCGCCAGCGGAACAGCAGGTACGCCGCGTAAAGATTGGCGGCCAGGGCCAGCGCGCCGACCGGCGCCATCAAGGCGGCGTCGGGCACGCCTTGATGGAGCGCCCGCCACGCCGTCGAGGCCAGCACCGCCGCCCCGAACCCCGCCATGGTCAGGCCCTTGAGCATCGCCGCGCCGGCCCGCCACGCCACCGCCCGGCCCAGCACCATCAAGGCGATGCCGTAATTGGCGGCGTCGCCCAGGAAGTCGAGCGAGTCGCCTTGCAGCGCCACCGAGCCGGCGATCAGTCCCGACACGCCCTCGATGCCGAACATCGCGGCGTTGATCGCCAAGACGATCCACAGCACGCGGCGATAGGCCGGATCGACCGCCGGCTGCTTGGTCCCGCACGAGCAGCCGCATTCGGCCATCAGACCATGTCCTCTCCCGCCACGGCGCGGTCGAGCAGGGCGATCGTCTCGGCCACCCCGTACAGCTTGATGAACGAGCCCATGCGCGGCCCCTGATCCTGGCCGAGCAGGATCTCGTATTGCGCCTTGAACCAATCCTTGAGGTCGGGGAAGGCGTGGCGCTTGCCGACCTCGTAGACCAAATTCTGGATCGACTCGGCGTCCGCCTCGGCGGGCAGCCCGGCCAGCCCGGCGCGCAGATCGGCGAGCGCCGCCGCCTCGTCCGGCGTGGCCTTGCGGTAGCTTTTGGCCGGCTTCACGAAGTCGCGGTAATAGGCCAGCGCATAGGCCACCAGCCGGTCGAGGATCGGCTGGGTGGCCGGCGAGGCGCCCGGCGCGTAGCGTTCGATGAAGTGCCACAGCACCGAAGGGTCCTCGGTGTGGCACACGCTGGCCAGATTGAGCAGGATCGAATAGGTGAGCGGCGGCTGTTCGCCCGGCGGCTGGCCGCCATGGATGTGCCACAGCGGGCTGGCCAGCCGCGCCGCCTCGTCCTGTCCGGCCCATTTGCCGAGATGGGTCAGGTACTCGTCGACGGTCTTGGGAATAACGTCGAAGAACAGCCGCTTGGCGCGCCGCGGCTGCTGATACATGAACAGCGCCAAGCTTTCGGCGGGGGCGTAGCGCAGCCACTCGTCGACCGACAGGCCGTTGCCCTTCGACTTCGAGATCTTCTGGCCCTTGTCGTCGAGGAACAGTTCGTAGGTCAGGTTCATCGGCGGCTGGCCGCCCAGCACCTTGGCGATCCGCGAGGACAATTCGACCGAGGGGATCAGGTCCTTGCCCGACATCTCGTAATCGACGTCCAGCGCCACCCAGCGCATCGCCCAATCGGCCTTCCATTGCAGCTTGCACCGCCCGCCGGTGACCGGCGTCTCGACCAGGGCGCCGTCCTCGTCGCGATAGACGATGGTGCCCGAATCGGGCCGCGCCTCGACCACCGGCACCTGCAACACCCGGCCGGTCTTGGGGCACACCGGCAGGAAGGGCGAATAGGTGGCGCGGCGCTCGTCGCGCAGGGTGGGCAGGACCACCGCGATCACCGCGTCGTAATGGCCAAGCACGCCAAGCAGCGCCTGATCGAAGCGGCCCGAGCGATACCAATTGGTGGCCGACTGGAACTCGTATTCGAAGCCGAACGAATCGAGGAAGGCGCGCAGCCGCGCGTTGTTGTGGTGGCCGAAGCTCTCATGCGTGCCGAACGGATCTGGGATCGAGGTCAGCGGCTTGCCCAGATGCTGGCCGACCATCTCCTTGTTGGGGATGTTGTCGGGCACCTTGCGCAACCCGTCCATGTCGTCCGAGAAGGCGAACAACTTGGTCGGAATCTCGGGCGCCAGCAGCCCGAAGGCGCGGCGCACCATGGTGGTGCGCACCACCTCGCCAAAGGTGCCGATATGCGGCAGGCCGGACGGCCCGTAGCCGGTCTCGAACAGCACGAAGCCCTTCGCCGGTTTCTCGCCCTTCAGCCGCTCGTCGAGAAGCTTGACGGCCTCCTGAAGGGGCCACGCATTGGCGGAACGGGCGAGATCGCGCAGGTCGGACATCGGTTCAATCAGTTCGCTGGTTTCGGGAAGCGGGAACCTAGGACGCCCCCGCGCCCGCGTCAACGGCGGGAAGGCGATTCGCGCCCTTCGCGCCGCGATCAAGAAACGCGGGAACGGGGTGGCCGCCGGGGGTTGATCCTTCCTATACTCCCGCCATGACCGACACCGCCGCCGCCAGAGTGCTGCTTCCCGACGCCCC
>JAIOXZ010000006.1 GCA_021741355.1 Caulobacter sp. | reverse complement strand
CGGCAGCAGCGGTTCCAGCCGGGCCCACTCCTCGTCGCTGAGCCAGTAAATCTGCTTGGCCATATCAACGCTCCCTTCCAGAAGCCTTGAATCAGCAACTCACAAATCCCGCTAGCCCAATTGAGTACGGACCCTAGCCCTTGATCAGCGCCGCGCGCTCTTCCGGCGCCAAGGGGCGCCAGCGGCCTTCGGGCAGGGCGCCCAGGGTGACCGGACCTACGCGGGTGCGCAGCAGGTCGACGACTTCCAGCTCGACGAGTTCGCACATCCGGCGGATCTGGCGGTTGCGGCCTTCCTTGAGGACGAAGCTGAGGGTCTGTTTGCCCGACAGGTTGACCTGCGCCTGCTTCAGTTGGCGCCCGTCGAGCATCAGGCCGTAGCGCAGCAGCTCCATCTTGTCGGTGGTGATCTGGCCGACGACCTGGACGCGGTACTCCTTCTCCAGGTCGGAGTCGGGACCGATCACGGCTTTGGCCACCACGCCGTCCTCGGACATGATCAGGAGGCCCCGGCTGTCCATGTCGAGCCGGCCGATCGGCGCCAGCCGGCTGTCGCGGCCGGGGATGACGGTGCCAGGCCCCCAGAGAGTCGAGCGGTTGATCAGCCGGACGGCCGGGATCTGCTCGCCCTCGGGCTGCGAGGAGACGATCCCGACCGGCTTGTGGAACATCAGCGTCAGACTGGCCGACAGGGCGCCGGTGGCCGCGTCGGCGAGCGTCAGGGTCTGGCCGGGCTGGATCTTGCGGCCGGCGTCCTCGACGACCTCGCCGTCGATGCTGACCAGGCCCTTGCCGATCAGAGCCTCGGCTTCACGCCGCGAGCAGACGCCGCTCTGCGCCAGCCAGCGATTGACGCGCTGGGGTTCGGGTTCGTCATAGGTGCGGGTCCAGGCCATGAGGGTGTGTCTAGAGTCAGACGCGAGCGAGGTCACGCATCGGCTGAACACTCCCAAGCGGGGGAGGTCAGCCCTCCGCCGCCGCCTTCATGGCCGCGAGGCCGTCCAGGAACACAGGGCCCATCATCTTCTCGTTGTTGAAGACGAGGCTCATCAGCTTGGCGACGAAAGGCTGGGGACCGAACATTGCCCAGGTGACCCGCGTGCCTCCCGCCTCGGGCGCCAGCGTGAACTCGGCCATGTTATGCGCCTCGAACGGCTTGAAGAAGTCGAGCTTGATCAGCAAACGCCGGTCGGTGTCGGCCTCGATGATCTCCATGGCGCCGACGCCCGTCTTCGGACCTTCCCAGCCGTAGGTGGCCCCCAGGCCGCTGGCCGCGCCCCCGTAGCTGCGCTTGAGCGCACCCTCGGTCTCCATCTTCTCGAACGGCGACCAGACGGTCCAGCGGTGGAAGTCGGCGATCAGCGGGAAGACGGTCGCGGCCGGGGCGTTGACCAGCGCGCTGCGCTCCAGCCGGAAGTCGTTCGGCCGCGTGGCGATGAATCCGAGGAAACTCACGACCGCGACGCCGATGACGATGATGATGATCAGGATGGTGCTCATGTCGTACTCCGTTTCCTTCAGCGCCGCAGGGGCATGATCGCCCGAACCCGGGCATCGCGCAGCCACAGGCCGCCCCACATCAGGATACCCAGATAGAGGCCGAACAGGGTGTGGCTGAACAGCGGATCACCCAGCCGCCAGTGGCTGGCAATGGCCCCGCCGAACACGCCGGTGAACAGCACCGCGCCCAGCAGCGCCGTGCGCGGCCACAGGAACAGCGCCAGGCTGGCCAGCTCGATGATCCCGATGGGCGGGGCCATCGCGGCCGGTAGCTGCATCTTCGTCATGGTCTCGGTGACCACGGCGAGGGGGACCAGCTTCATGCCTGCGTCCATCAGCAGGAACAGGCTGAACAGCAGGGTCAGGACACGACCGATCCACAGGCCGGCCTTCGATGCGGCGAAACTCTCCATGGTCATCCCCCCTTGTGACCGTCAGGCCTGTTCGGCCGGCTGGTTCATCGCCCAGTGAACCCCGAAGCGGTCCTTCAGGGAACCCCAGCGGTCGCCCCAGAACATCAGGGCCACCGGGTTGGTGACTTCCAGCCCGGCGTCGACCGCGCGCTTGAACCAGGCGTCGATGTCGTCGACCACGAGCTGCATGGTGAAGCTGTGCGAGGGCTGGTGCGCGTAGCCGGACTCCGGCCAGCAGTCGCTGATCATCAGCGAGCCCTCGTTGATCACCAGGTGGCTATGCATCAGGCGCACGCCGTCGTCGGCCGGCATGCGCCGCACCTCCACCGCGCCGAAGGCCTTCTGGTAAAGCTCCACAGCATCGGCCGCGCCGACGACATTCAAGTAGGGGATGACGCCCTTCTGGGGCGGGTTAGCCGGATCGGTCATGGCGGCGGTCCTTTCGTCAGAACGTCTTGAGGAGCTCGGCCAGCTGGTCGGCGCACTGGCCCCAGCCTTCGAGGAAGCCCATCTGCTCGTGCTGGGCCTTGGCCTCGGCGGTCCAGTGACGGGCGGTGGCGGTGTATTTCGTGCGACCGCCCTCGAGCGGCTCGAACTCGACAATGGCCACCATGAAGGGGCCGGCCGGGACCCAGCCGCTCTGGAAGGCGTCGGTGAACACCAGCCGGCGGTTCGGAACCACCTCCAGATAGACGCCCGGGTTGGGGAATTCGTTGCCGTCCGGATCCCTCATGGTGATCGAGGAGGAACCGCCGGGCCGCAGGTCCTGCTCGACCTTCGAGATGGTCCAGGGCCTGGGCACGAACCACTGCGGGATCAGCGCGGGGTCGGTCCAGGCGCGATAGACCTTCTCCGGCGGGGCGTCGAAGACGCGCTCCAGGACGAGTTCGTGTTCGGCGTTCATCAGCGTTTCCTTCGTCTAACCGGCTTTGTCCCAAGGACGGACGGGGCGCCGGCGTTCCGACATGAGGCCCCGGAAAACTTCAGGCTGTCCTGTCCGGCTGCAACAGTCGGTCGAGATGGCCGCGAATGTGCGCCGCCTCCGCGGGCGTGTTGGCCAGCGCGATCGCCTTGTTGAAGGCCGTGCGAGCGTCCGCCTCCTTGCCCAGTTGCAGCAGGAGCGCGCCGCGCACGCCGTGAAAATGGAAATATCCGGCCAGCCGCCCTTCCAGCGGAGCGATCAGGTCCAGCGCCGCCTGGGGTCCCCCGGTCTTGCTGACCGCGACCGCCCGGTTGAGCGTGATGACCGGGGAGGGGGTGTGCTGCTCCAGCACTTCATAGAGGGTGACGATTCCGCGCCAGTCGGTGTCCTCCGCCCGCGCGGCGCGGCCGTGCAGGGCGGCGATGGCCGCCTGGATCTGGTACGGGCCCGGGCGGCGGTGGCGCATCGCCTTGTCGACCAGGGCCAGGCCCTCGCCGATCATGGAGGTGTTCCACAATGACCGGTCCTGATCGTCCAGCAGGATGATCTCGCCGTCGGTGTCGAACCGCGCGGCCGACCGGGCGTGCTGCAGCAGGAGCAGGGCGGTCAGCCCCATGATCTCCGGTTCGGTCTGGTAGAGTCGCAGCAGCAGGCGGGCCAGGCGGATCGCCTCGTCGGCCAGCTGCGCGCGGTCCTCCTGCCGGCCGCCGGCGGAGTAGCCCTCGTTGAACAGCAGGTAGATCATTGCCGCCACGGCCGCGACACGCTCGGCGCGCTCCACGGGGCCGGGAGTCTCGAACGGCACGCCGCTCGCGGCGATCTTGGCCTTGGCGCGCGTGATCCGCTGTTCCATGGCGCTTTCGCCGACCAGAAAGGCGCGCGCGATCTGCCTGACCGACAGACCCGAAACGATCCTCAGCGCCAGCGCGATCTGCTGCGTCGCCGGCAGGTCCGGATGGCAGCAGATGAACAGCAGCCGCAACACGTCGTCCCGGTAATCCGCGCCATCGAGCCGCTCGGCCAGCGGTGTTTCGGCGTCCTCGGTGTCGGAGAGCTCGGCCTCGTCGGGCAGAACGGTCTGCTTCGCCCGGCGGCGGGCGCCATCGATGCCGGCGTTGCGGCCGACCATGATCAGCCAGGCGGCAGGATCGCGCGGCGGGCCGTTGACCGGCCAGGTCCTGAGCGCGCGCAGGCAGGCGTCCTGGAAGGCTTCCTCCGCCGTATCGAGGTCCCGGAAATAGCGCAGCAGCGCGCCGACCGCCCGGGGGCGGGCGCCGGACAGGGCCGCGTCGATCCAGGCGGGGTCGGTCACCCGACCGAGGCCCCCGGCAGGTACAGCCGCAGCGGGCGAAGCTCATAGGCCCCGCCGGGATTGGCCTTGCCCAGCTCGCGGGCGATCTCCAGCCCTTCCTCGAGACCGGATATGTCGAGGATGTAGAGGCCGAGGAGCTGCTCCTTGGTCTCGGCGTAGGGGCCGTCGACGACCAGGTCCTGGCTCTTGAACAAGGTGGTCGCCGCTGTGGTCGGCATCAGCCGCAGGGACGGACCCAGCTTGCCCTCGGCCTCCAGCCGCGCATGCGTGACGTTGAGCTGCGCCATGACGGCGTCGTCCTCTTCCTGCGACCAGGACATGACGACGTCTTCGGCGTTGTAGCAAAGGATGGCGTAGAGCATCGGCGCGGCCTCGTTTCCCCACAGGACGAACGAGTATGCCGCGCACCGACAGGCGGTGGAGGAATTTCTGCTGTCAGACCGTCGCGCGTTCCATGCGGCGCAGCTGCTGCAGCTGGCGGAAGGAGATCAGCCGGCGGCTGCCTTCGTCCCACAGCGCGAGCGACACGGTCTTGAAGCTCTCGACCAGACCCAGCCGGCTGACGTTGCGCAGCTCGGGATGGTCCTTCAGCACCCTCGTCAGGCGGTAATAGGGGATGCGGCTGTTCACGTGGTGGACGTGGTGCACGCCGATGTTGGCGGTCATCCAGCGCAGCGGCGCGGGCAGGTCGTAGTGCGAGCTGCCGTGCAGGGCGGCCTCGGTGTGGTCCCACTCGCCCTTGCGCGCCCAGTAGGCGTTCTCGAACTGGTGCTGGACGTAGAACAGCCAGACGCCGATCGAGGCGGCCATCAGGATGGTCGGCAGATGGATCAGCAGCAGGCCCTTCCAGCCGCCGGCCCAGATGGCCAGGCCGACGATGACGGCGATGGCCGCGTTGGTGCCCATGGCGCTGAGCCAGGGCTTCCAGCCTTCCTTCATCAGCCCCATCGGCATGCGCTGCTCGATGACGAACACCCAGGCCGGGCCGATGATGAACAGGATGATGGGGTTGCGATAGAGGCGGTAACCGATCCGCTTCATCAACGGCAGGACGCGATACTCGGCGACGGTCAGGGTGGCGATGTCGCCGAGGCCCCGGCGGTCGAGATCGCCCGATGTGGCGTGGTGGATCGCGTGCGACCGGCGCCAGCAATGATAGGGCGTCATGGTCAGGACGCCGATCAGCCGGCCCGTCCAGTCGTTTGCCGCCGGGCTGCGGAAGAAGGACTGGTGGCTGCAGTCGTGCTGCACCATGAACAACCGCACCAGAAACGCCGCCGCCGGAATCGACAGAAGCAGCGCCAGCCACCACAGACCGAAGATCGCGGCCACCCATGCGGCGGTCCAGATCGCGGCCAGCGGCGCAGCGCTGAGAATGATCTCGAGAATCGAGCGGGCGTGGCTCGGACGCTGGTAGGCGGCGAGGACCTTGCGCCAGCGGCTGGGTTCGGAGGCGTTCGTGGTCACTGTTTCTTCCCGACTCGCGGCGACCGTTTCTTGTCCGAACGATCTAGCCCGACAATGCGACGGAGATGTTTAAGGCCCCGCTACGAGTCGCGCGAGACGCCGTGTTGTCACGGCGCGCACGGAGCTGACGGCCTGTGACCTGATGGATACGCCGCGAGTGCGGCTTATTGGCGGCGGAAGGGGACATGTGCCGCAGGTACGTGTCCCCCAATCGAGCAGCCCGAGTTTAGGGGACACGTACCTGCGGTACATGTCCCCGCCCGATCATCGCTTCCTGTACGCCTTGGCGTCGGCGGCCAGGCTCGTGGCCCAGCTGTCCTTCTCCTCGGCCGGCGGGGCCTGGAACGGCAATTCACCCGCCACGCCGCGGATCGCGAGCCACAGCGGCAGGGCGTAGTGGCCGAGCATCCGCAAGGGCCGGCGCTTGTCGGTGACGTCCCAGCCGGCGTCCTCGAAGGCGAACACCTGCTGCGCCGGGGGGCGGGTGTCGATCCCGTCCCAGTTGGCCGGCAGGTCGATGGCCTCGGCCTCGTCCGGCGTCAGGCCGAAACAGGCGCGGCAGACATCGTCGATTTCCGGAACGTCGGCCCGGGCGTCCGGCTCCGCCAGCGACGGCTTCATCAGCGCGCGAGTTTCAAGGTCGGCTATCCCGGGCAGATCGATCAGGCGGCGCAGGGGCTGGGTCATCGGGACAGGGTAGCGGGCAGAGGGCGGGGCGCCAACGTTGCGTGGTTCGAGACGCTCGGCCGCAGCCTCGCTCCTCACCAGGACGAGTATCGCTGAAACCGAACCTTCTGCGTCATCCTGAGGAGCGAGCTTCAAGCGAGCGTCTCGAAGGACGCAGTCTGTTTCCGCAGGGCGATTCCGGCTATCGATGGGGGCCAAGCAAAGCGGAGCCCCTCCATGGCCGGTCTGAAAGACAAGCGCGGCTTCATCGACCGCGAACGGCTCGACCTCTCCGAGCGCCAGGCCGTGGAATACTGGATGAAGCGCTGGGGCGTGACGAAGGAGCAGCTGACCGCCGCTCACCGCGCCGCCGGCCGCATGACCAAGGACATCGCCGCGCATCTGGGCAAGAAGCGGTAGGCCACAGGGGACACGTACCTACGGTACATGTCCCCTTCGGCGGCAAACGGGCGAAAACCCGTGGAAAACCCCTCTGTTCTTCTGCGTCCGTCCGCCGCGCGACGTCCGCTGCGCTTGAATGCACCGGCGAAGCGGCCACATATCATTCACAAAGGTCGCCCAGTGTAGGGCGGCCTGCGCGGCGCCGACGTTGCAGGGCCGCGCTGAGGAGAATGGTATGACCGACATCCGTACGCTTCCGGTGTTGCCGCTTCGGGACATCGTGGTGTTTCCCCATATGGTCGTCCCCCTGTTCGTGGGACGCGACAAGTCGGTCCGTGCGCTCGAAGAAGTGATGCGCGGCGACAAGCAGATCCTGCTGGCCACCCAGAAGAACTCCGCCGACGACGACCCCGCCACCGACGACATTTATGACGTCGGCGTGGTCGCCACCGTGCTGCAGCTGCTCAAGCTGCCCGACGGCACGGTCAAGGTGCTGGTCGAGGGCAAGGCCCGCGCCGCCGTGATCAAGTTCACCGGCCGCGAGAACTACTACGAGGCCGAGACCGCGGCGATCGAGGAAGACGGCGGCGAGGAGCACGAGGCCGAGGCCCTGTCGCGCGCCGTGGCCGAGCAGTTCGAGAACTACGTCAAGCTCAACAAGAAGATCCCGCCCGAAGCCCTGGCGTCGATCCCGCAGATCGTCGAGCCGGGCAAGCTGGCCGACAGCATCGCCGCCCACCTGTCGGTGAAGATCGGCGACAAGCAGCAGCTGCTGGAGATCTTCACCGTCGTGAAGCGGCTGGAGAAGGTCTTCGCCCTGATGGAGGGCGAGATTTCCGTCCTGCAGGTCGAGAAGAAGATCCGCTCGCGCGTGAAGCGCCAGATGGAGAAGACCCAGCGCGAATATTATCTGAACGAGCAGATGAAGGCGATCCAGCGCGAGCTGGGCGACCAGGACGACGGCCGCGATGAGCTGATCGAGCTTGAGCGTCGCATCAAGAAGACCCGCCTGTCCAAGGAGGCCCGCACCAAGGCCGAGGGCGAGCTGAAGAAGCTGCGCAACATGAGCCCGATGTCGGCCGAGAGCACGGTCGTGCGCAACTACCTCGACTGGCTGCTGTCCATTCCGTGGGGCAAGGCCAAGGCGAAGAAGATCGATCTGGCCCGCGCCGAGGCGATCCTCGAAGAGGATCACTACGGTCTGGAGAAGGTGAAGGAGCGCATCCTCGAGTATCTGGCCGTTCAGGCCCGCACCAACTCGCTGAAGGGCCCGATCCTGTGCCTCGTCGGCCCTCCGGGCGTCGGCAAGACCTCGCTCGGCAAGTCGATCGCCAAGGCCACCGGACGGGAATTCGTGCGCCTGTCGCTCGGCGGCGTGCGCGACGAGGCGGAAATCCGCGGCCACCGCCGCACCTACATCGGCTCGATGCCCGGCAAGGTCATCCAGTCGATGAAGAAGGCCAAGGCTGTCGACCCGTTCTTCCTGCTCGACGAGATCGACAAGATGGGCAGCGACTATCGCGGCGACCCGTCGTCGGCCCTGCTCGAGGTGCTCGACCCGGCGCAGAACGGTGCCTTCGCCGACCACTATCTGGAGGTCGACTATGACCTCAGCCAGACGATGTTCGTCACCACGGCCAACAGCCTGAACATGCCCCAGCCGCTGCTGGACCGCATGGAGATCATCCGCATCCCCGGGTACACCGAGGATGAGAAGGTCCAGATCGCGATCCGGCACGTGCTGCCCAAGCTGACCAAGGATCACGGCCTCAAGCCCGAGGAATTCGTGGTGCCCGAGGACGCTATCCGGGGTCTGATCCGCTACTACACCCGGGAAGCCGGCGTGCGGTCGCTGGAGCGGGAACTGGGCAATCTGGCGCGCAAGGTCGTCCGCGATCTGGGGCGCGAGAGCGTCGCCACGATCACCATCGATGACGAGCGTCTGGCCAAGTATGCCGGGGTGAAGAAGTACCGCTACGGCGAGACGGACGAGGAGGACCAGGTCGGCATCGTGACAGGCCTGGCCTGGACCGAGTTCGGTGGCGACATCCTGACCATCGAGGCCATCCGCATGTCGGGCAAGGGCCGGATGTCGATCACCGGCAACCTCAAGGACGTGATGAAGGAGTCGATCTCGGCGGCGAACAGCTATGTCCGCTCACGGGCCCCGGCGTTCGGCATCAAGCCGACGGTGTTCGACAAGACCGACATCCACGTGCACGTGCCCGACGGGGCCACGCCCAAGGACGGTCCGTCGGCCGGCGCCGCCATGGCCACGGCCATGGTCTCGGTGCTGACCGGGATCCCGATCCGCAAGGAAATCGCCATGACCGGCGAGATCACCCTGCGCGGCCGGGTCACGGCCATCGGCGGTCTGAAGGAGAAGCTGCTGGCTGCCCTTCGGTCCGGCGTGAAGACCGTGCTGATCCCGCAGGAGAACGAGAAGGACCTCGCCGAGGTGCCCGAGAACGTGAAGCGCGATCTGGAGATCATCCCGGTCTCGACTATCGATCAGGTGCTGGCGCTGGCCCTGACCGGGCCTCTGACCCCTATCGAATGGGTCGAGCCGGTTGAGTCGATTGCTGCACCTGCGAAGGTCGATGACGGCGCCGACGACGCCGTGATCACCCACTGAACCTGAGTTATCAACGATAATGTGGGCCGTCCGGGTGATTCCCGGGCGGCCTTTCGTTTGACCTAGGGGCGCCATCCGCCATAATCCCTTGCAGGCGGACGGCTCGCCCTTGGGGGGAACGCCGCGCCGCACAACACTTGGCTGGGAGAATTCAATGACCAAGGCCGAACTGGTCGCCGCCATCGCCGATGGCGCGGGTCTCAATAAAACGCAGGCTGCTGCAGCGCTGCAAGCGTTCGTCGACTCGGTGACCGCGTCGCTCAAGAGCGGGAACGACGTCCGCCTTGTGGGCTTTGGCACCTTCAAGGCCGTCAATCGGGCCGCCGGCACCGCGCGCAACCCGCGCACCGGTGAGACCGTGAAGCGTCCGGCCTCCAAGACCGCCCGCTTCCAGGTCGGCGAAGGCCTCAAGAGCACCCTGAACAGCTAGTCGCTGCTTCAAGGTTGAAGATCGCGAGGGGCGGTCGCCGACAAGGCGGCCGCCTCTTTGCGTTTGGCCCGGCGCCGCCCCCCTTTCCGGGGGAAGCAGGACGACGGCGTCCGGCTATGCTGATCGTCGAGGGACCATGCGTATCAAGGGTGTCGGCGGTATGAGGCGAGTTGACCGGAGCCTGCCGGGGCTTGCGCTCGCCAGTCTCCTGGCGTTGTCGCCGGAATGGGCGATTGCGGCGGGAGCCAAGGTCGCGCCCGCGGCCGCGCCATCCACATCCCCTGTGCCGGTCGAACCCGCCCCGACGGATCCCGAGGAAATCGCCGCCCGAAAAGCGTGGCTGGATGCGCGCGCCGCTCATGGCGACGACGACGTGCGGACGTTGAGCGCGGCGCGGGAATACGCCTTCCAGATGGCGTTCAACCAAAAGGCGGCGCCGGCCATCGCTCTGATGAGCGACACGCTGGACCGTGTTCGCCGTCTGACCGGCGCGACCAGCAAGGAAACGGGGACGATCGCGGCGGACCTCGGCTGGATCCTCATGGACAACGAGCGTTTCGCCGAGGCCGAGGCGCCCTTGGCGCAGGCATGGGCCATCCTGAAGGTCGCCAAACCGCCCCGGGACGGAACTGCTTTCCGGATTCTAGGATACCTGACGACCACCCAGACGGCCCTGGGGCGCGGCGCCGAGCGCTTGCCGGACTACGACGCGGTTATCGCCGCCCGCCGGGCGGCCTTTGGCGACACCGGCGACACACTGAAGGCCCTGGCCGCGAAGGCGGACCTTCTGGTGGAGCTGAAGCGCGGCGCCGAGGCTGAACCCATCCTGCTGCAGATTGTCGAGGCGCGCAGCGCCGCGGGCGGCGATCCCCGCGACCTTCTGAGGGCCCGCAAGAGGCTGGCGGAGTGCCTGCGGTCGCTCGGCAAGCTGGAAGAGGCGGTCGTGATCTATCGCGAGGTCTGGCAGGCCGAGCAGGCGCTGCCCGATCCCTCCGGCATCTATGTGATGATTTCCCCGGACGCGCTGGTGTCGACCCTGCGCCAACTGGGACGCGCGGCAGAGGCCGCCGAGGTCCTGCGCGCGACCTGGGAGACCCAGAAGAAGACTCTCGGGCCTTCCAACGGAATCACCCAGCTGACCGCGCGTTCGATCGCCGAAGTCCTCGGCGAGATGGGCGCCACCAGCGAGGAAGAGGCGATACGCCGGCAGTATTGGCTGAGCCGTCGTGAGGCTTTGGGCGAGGACCATCTGGCGGTGCATCTGGCCGCCATCGAACTGGCCAACAGCTGGCTGGTCACGGGGCGGATGGAAGAGGCGGAGCCTCTGGCGCGCGACGCTCTGGCGGGTTTGCGACGTACGCCGACGGCCGTGCGCGGCGACATCATCAACGCCGCCGGAATCATGGCCGCGATCCTCTATGGCAGGCGCAAGTACGAAGAGGCGGAAAAGCTGGAGGCCGAGGCCCTGGCGGGTCTGACAGAGACCGAACCGCCCGAGGACAGGGCGCGGCTGTCGTCCGCCGCCAGCTACGCGACGATCCTCGACGCTCTCGGCCGCCGCAAGGAAGCGGAGACGCGCTTCCGCCAGGTGCTGGATATCCGCCGCCGGGCGTTCGGCGACACCGACCCGGACACCCTGTCGTCGATCAACGCCCTGGCCGTCCATCTGGCGCATACCGACCGCCTGGCCGAAGCCCTGCCCCTCTTCCGGGAGCAGGCTGCTGCGCTGGATCGGCAATCCGGCGGAACCCTCGCGCCGGCCGCCTCGACGATCAGCGCCTACGCCAACCTCGGCTTCACGGCCGGAAGCGTGGGAAGCTATGACGAGTCCTATCGCGCCTTCAGCCGCGCCGCGGCGGCGGTCCAGCAGCGCTACGCCAGTCGCGAGGCCAGCGGCAGCGCGATTCAGGCCAAGACGGTGCTGGTGCGATACCGGCATGTCTTCACTGGCCAGGTCAGCGCCGGCTGGTCGCTCGCCCACGACAAGTGACGCCGCCATGCTGGTCTTGAGGGCGGCTTTGGGTAAAGTCCGCGCTAGGGCGGCCGGACCGCGGGGGCGAACACGGGCATGAGATCCGACGCGGGCGGCACAGGCAACATGGGGCTGGACATCGCCCTGGACAAAGCCCTCGACGGCGATGGCGATGAGGTCGATCCCTCCGCCAGGGCCCTGATGCGCAAGCAGGTCCGGATGCTGGACCTTCAGATGAAGCACCTGCGTCGGGAGACACAGGAGCTGGGCGTCAAGTTCCTCCGCGAACGGCTGCACGCAGCCTTCGAACTGGCCATCGGCCTGGGCGTTCTGGCGCTCGTCGTGATCGCCGCCGGGTTGCTCTGGCGGGCGAGCCAGGCCGAGGGGCTGGTCATCAAGGCCTTCGCCGTGCCACCCGGCATGGCGACCCGCGGGATGACGGGACCGGTGCTGGCAGGCAGGCTCTCCGACAGCCTTGGCGAGATCGAGGCGATCACCAGCTCCGTGCGGGCAGGTGGGGCGGTCCGCGCGACGCAGCATCAGGAGATCAAGGTCGAGATCCCCGAAACGACCATCTCGATCAGCGACATAGACTCGCTGCTGCGCGGCTGGCTCGGCAAGGAGACCATCGTCTCGGGCGAACTGGTGCAGGACGAGGCGCGGATCAGCCTCACGGTCCGTGTCGGCGACCGGCCGGGAACCACGCTCTACGGCGCGCCCGCCGAGCTTGACCAGTTGATCCGTCGCGCCGCCGAGCAGGTGCTGGCCCAGACGGAGCCCTATCGCTACGCGGTCTACCTGTCGGCCCAGAACAAGCAGGACGAGGCGCTGACCGTCGCCGAGGGACTGGCGCTGAACGGATCGCCGACCGATCGCGCCTGGGGCTTTGCGATGTGGAGCCGTCTGCTGGCGTCGCGGGGCGATTTCGCCGGCGCGGCGGCCAAGGCGCGGCGAAGTCTCGAGCTCGACCCGAACATCGCGGCGACCCACGACAATCTCGCGGCGGCGCACCGGGTGCTCGGGCATGACCAGCAGGCCCTGGCGGCGTCGCAGGCGACCCTGACCGCCATGCGGCGCGAGCGACGGGGCATGGACAGGATCAGCGGGCCGAGCCGTCTCGCCACCGCCGAGGGGAGGGTCCAGGAAGCGCGGGGTGACTTCGGCGCCGCCGCCGAAAGCTATGCCCGGGCAATGCGGATCGGCGGCCTGTCCCGCGCGGCCCAGGCCGCCTCGTCGCTGCCGCGGGTCCTCGCCATGGACCACGACATCGTCGGCGCGCGGCAGGCGCTCGAAGACCTGCGCGGCAGTCTTCCCGAGGATGCGATCATCGACGCTGCCATGGCGCCGGGGCTGGTGGAGATACAGGCCGGAAACTGGGTGGCCGCGGAGCGCCTGCTGCGCAAGGCCGAGATGACCGCCCTGATGTTCGGAGACGCGGGGCTGGTCGTTCGGAGAACCCAGATCGCGCCCAACCTCGCCTATGTCATGGCCATGGGCGGAGATCTGCAGGGCGCGCGAACGATGATCGCGGCGTCCCCGGCCGACTGCTACTTCTGCGCGCGGGTTCGGGCGGTGATTGCGGGCCTGTCCGGTGACCGCGCCGGGGCTGAAAGCGCCTTCCGGAACGCTGTGGCGCTCGCGCCGACCTTGCCGGCCGGATATCTCGACTGGGCCCGGATGCGGCTGGCGATGGGCGACGTCGACGGCGCGATCGTTCAGGCCCGCAAGGCCGCGTCGCTGGCGCCGGCCTGGAGTGACCCGCTGGTCGTCTGGGGCGAAGCCCTCGCCCGCAAGGGCGACCGGAGCGCCGCCGCCCAGCGGTTCGCCGCCGCCGCCGTCCTGAGCCCCCGCTGGGGTCTGCCGCTGCTGCGTCAGGCCCAGATGCTGAAAGCCCAGGGGCGCAAGGAACATGCGGCGAGACTTCTGGCCTCGGCGAGCAAACTGAGCCTGACGACCGCCCAGATCGCCGAACTGAAGGCGGCGAGCCGGCCGGGTTCGTCATGAAACGCAAGACTGTCGCCGTTTTGAACTATGGTAGGCGGGACCTGAGATGACAGGCGTGAGGGAATGTCGATGAACTGGCGTGCGTTGGTCGCGGCGGCCGTTGTCTGGGGTTTCGCGACGCTGTCGCCGGCGGTCGCCCAGGAGCTGACCCTCGGGCAGGTTTCCGAGGCGGCGCAGCGCCAGGACCTGCCGACGCTGCGCAGGGCCGTCAACGATCCGCAGCTGCTCGCCTCGCTGGCGGCGATCGACCCTGCCGCGGCCATTGATCTGCAGCTGTCCATCGCCCGAACGCTGGAAGGCGCGGGCGACAAGACCGCCGCCATCACCGCCTACCAGGCCGCGGTGGCGACGATCGCCGCGAGCCATGACGGTCATGACGATCTGACCCAGGTCGACCCGCTCCGCCGGATCGCGGCGCTTCGGATGCAGCTGGGCGATCTGCGCGGCGCCGTGATGGATATCGACCGGGCGTTCGGCATCGCAACGGCCGCCAAGCATCCCTCCTTGCCGGAGGTGCGGGCGGAGTACCAGGCGATCCGCGCCGCGTTCGTCGCCGCCTACCCCGCCGACACGCTGCCGGAGCCCTACAAGCCCCGCGGCGGCGAGTCGAACCGCTACGATGTGGTCGAGCTGTTCTACGCCACGCATCGCAAGCCGACCGGGGCGGCCGAGCCGGTCAGGTTCTACGGCGGCGAGCGGGGCCCCCTGGTTTACGGCAAGGCCTACATCAGCGTGCCCCGCGACCGCGCGGCCGGCAGTCTGCCCAAGCCCAGTTTCTGGCGTGCCGAGTTCCGGCCCGATCCCAACCGCCACATCATCCTGACCGACATCAAGCCGCTGGGCTCGCGCGACGCGTTCTTCGGCGAGGTCCGTGGGCGGGTAGCCACCTCCGGTCGCAAGGAAGTTTTCGTCTTCATCCACGGCTTCAACACCGACTTCCAGGCCGGCGCCGAGCGCGCCGCGCAGCTGGCGGCGGACCTGTCGATCGACGGTGCGCCGATCCTCTATTCCTGGCCCTCGCGCGGCAGCGTTCTCTCCTACCGCCAGGACGAGGAAGAGGCCGAGGTCGAGAGCCAGATCGCCGATCTGGCGGCCTTTCTTGACGACGTCGCCAAGCGGACCGGGGCGGACCGGGTGCATCTGATCGCCCATTCGATGGGCAACCGCTTCCTGATCAAGGCGCTGAACCGGCTCGGCGCGATGCCCGAAGCCGAGCGGCCCCGCTTCGCCGAGATCGTGCTCGCCGCGCCCGACGTTGGCGTCGATGATTTCAACCTGCGCTGGCCGCAGATCCGGTCGATGGGCGAGCGGTTCACCCTCTATGCGTCCAAGCGGGACAAGGCCTTGCTGATCAGCGGCCAGATCAACGGCATGCAGCGGATCGGCGACGCCCGCCGGATCGTCATCACAGACGGGCTGCAGACCGTGGAAACCACGGCGGCGAGCGGCGGCATGCTGGGTCACAACGACTTCGCCGGCACGGCGCTCGACGATTTCCGCGGCCTGATCTGGTACAGTCTCGCGCCCGACCGGCGGTGCATCCTGCAGACGGATCAGGCCGGTGGTCAGACCTTCTGGGTGTTCGCGGGCGCGGGCGCCTGCCCCGAGAGCGAGTTCCGCGAGGCCGTGTCGATGGCCCGCAAGGCCGGGTCTCCCGGAGCGGCGGCCGCGCAGGTCCAGAACATGATCACCGAGCTGGCCAACAACCCGGAGGCGGCGCTCGACCTGTCGCTGTTGCGGAACGTCTACCGTCTGCTGTCGGCCTTCCCGGCCGGGGTCAGGGACGCGGCCACCTCGCCGGCGAACCGCCCCTGACGGTTCGCTTCGGCCCGGACGTTACTTGCTGCGACTTTCACCGACCAGGACGAAGGGGGCCCAGTAGCGCGGCTCGACGAAGGCCGTTTCGGCCTTCACCTTGAGGATCGCCTGCTGCAGGGCGACGGCCCGATTACCCTTGGCGTCATTCAGGCCGTCGAACATCGAGACCATCAGTTCCTTGGTCGACTTGTCGTCCACCGGCCAGTGGGAAACCAGGAGCGTGCGCGCGCCGGCGTAGAAGAAGCTGCGGGCCAGTCCGGACAGGCCGTCGGCGCCCAGCGTCCCGTCCGCTCGCGCGGTGTTGCAGGCGGACAGCACGACGAAACTGGCCTGTATTTCGAGCGCGGCGGCTTCGGACGCCGTCAGCAGCCCGTCGTCCTGCGCCGAGGCCGCGCTGGCCAGTGGGGGCGTGAGGACGAGGCCTGGCTCTCCGCGCGAGCCGCCTTCGCCGCCCATCAGGGCGTGGGTCGCGAAATGCAGAACATCGGCCCGGCGGATGTCCAGGCTGGTCTTCACAAGCGTCTCGGTGAACTGCTCGCGCGTGCGGACAAAGGCGCCGCGACGGCCGAACAGCGTCGCCAGGGCTCCGATTTCAGACTCGGCGCCGGGCAGAGGCGACAGGGCGCGCAGCTTCTCCGTATCGGCCAGATCGCCGTTGGAATATTGCTCCCAGCCTTCGGCGCCGCGGCTTTCCCCGACATCGCCGCCGAGCGCGGGCCCGCCGAGACCGGCGTAGGCGAGGGTCGGCTTGGCGGCGGCCTTGGCCGTACCTCGCGAGCCGCCGCCGCACCCGGGATGCGGCGTCGCCGCCGACAGGCAGCGCAGGGTCCGCAGCGACGAGATCGCCGGCAGGGTGACCAGCGCATAGCGATCGATCAGCCACTGGGTTTCCCGCACATAGGCCCGGTCGGTGTCCGCGCCCTGGGGTTCGGCGGTGACCAGCACCGAGAAGGGGAGGGACTGCAGCGCGCCGGTGGTGGCGATGAAGACCACCTTCTTGTCGCGGAACTTCGGCTCCAGCGGCGCGATCAGTTCGGAATAGAGCTTGAAGGCGGTCTTGCGGTCGAACGCGGGCGGCTCGTTGGCCGCGGAGGGAGCGGGCGCGGGCGTCGCGCCCGCCATCCCGACATTGCCACGGGTGCCCGTCGAGGGATCCAGCGCCTTGCGCAGGGTCTGGACCGCGGCCGTTACGTCGTCGTCCTTCATCGTCGAGCGGGCCCAGTCGAAACCGTCGCGGGTGACCACCCAGAGGTAGGTTCCATCCGGCGCCGGCACGATCAGCAACACCGCCTCGTCCTTGTCGAGCAGCGCCTGGGTCTCGGCGGCCTTGAGCGGCATCGGCCGCGTCAGTTCGACATAGGCGGGGAACTTCTCGTCGATGGTCTTCTCGAGTGTGTCGAGTTCCAGCGACAGCGCCGCTTCCTGATCGCGCAGCGCGCGGGCCCGCGCCCGCTGGGCGATAGCCTCGACGCTCGTGCCGGTGGTTTCGGACGCGCGCTGGATCTGTTTGCGCAGGGCGTTGATCTGGTTGAGAAGCGCCTCGCGGCGGCGTACCAGCTCGGCGAGCTCGCCCTGGCCTTCGCCGAACCGGGCGCTGATGTTGGTCATGGCGTCGGCGGCGGCGGACACGACGGCGCCCTGGGCGGCCTCGTAGGTCTCTTCGCGCAGCTTCGCATATTGTTCGGGCGACACCCCCGCGGGTGAACTTGTGGCCGACAGGGTCAGGGTCACTGCAACCGCGACACTCAGCGACAGTTTCAGGAAGGGGGTCGAACGCTTCATCGGGTTACCCTGAATGCGGTCGCCGCGCCGGGACCCGGTCGGACGGCCAAAACGACAGCTGCGACCCGCCGGGTGGCGGGCCGCAGCCAGGTCATCGGAACGGGGCGATGGCCCGCATCCCCTAGTTGGTCACCAGGACCGTGTCGCTGTAGACGCCGCCGTTGTTGATCAGCTGCAGCGTGAAGCGACCCGTCCAGGCCGGGGTCCACCGGCAGGCCGGCGTATAGTCGTTCAGTGTGTCCTGGCAGATCAGGTTGCCGCTGCCGTCATAGACCTTCATGTCGATGTCGGTGTCGCCGTCGCCCTGGGCGATGGCGATGGCGGGCTGGCCGGCGACGGCGGTGCCGGTCCAGGTCCAGACCGAGCGGGCCTGCAGACGGATCACCGAACGGCGCACGCCGCCGATGAAGCCCTTCTGGGCCGATGCGCGAACTTCGGCGATCTGGGTCAGGATCGCTTCGTTGCCGCGGGCAAGGGCCTCGGCTTCATCGAGCAGCAGGGCCGGGGTGATTTCCGGCTTGGCCGTCTTGGCGGTCGAGTCCGCCACGCCGCCCGTGGTGGTGGCGCCGGTCAGGTCGCCGGCCTGGGCGCCGACTTCGTTGAGCATCTTCGCCGACAGGATCAGGGCCTGCGGGTCGGACTTCTCGCGGCCGTAGGCGGCCAGACGGTAGGCCGTTTCGACCTTGGCGGCGCCGGTCACGCCGGCCGAGACTTCAGCCTTGGTCATGGGAGCGGTCGCAGCCGGCCCGGAAGCCTGGGCGGACGCGGCGCCCGCGGTCGCGAGGGCCAGGATGGAAGCGGTGATCGCCAGAGTGGTTTTAACGCCGGACATAAAGGGTCGCCTTTCGTTGCAGAATTTTCGCCGGCCCATGTCGAGCCGTGCTGACACCGTGGTTCTGAGCCGTATCGGCGTTCGACGATACTTACGAAAGGTGACGATGCTCGCACCCCCCTTTTTGGGGGGCATCGTTCACGGACGCGGCTCCAGCACCCAGCTGTAGAGCAGGACCCCCGACGACCCGACCGCCTGGCCCACCGCGCCGGAGCGGGTTCTGCCTTCCAGGACGCCATCCAGCATGTCGGCAAAGCCCCTCGCCCGACCCTGGGCGAAGGGCTGGTCCCCGCCGCGGGTCGTTCCCACGCCGGTGGCGCAGCTGAAGTCGGTGGCCGCGCATTGCGCCAGATAGGCGTAGTCGGCGTGGATCCGCACGGCGGGATCGGACTGAACGACGATGAAGGCGACATCCGAGATGGCCGGCGACTGGCCGGTCATCGGGTCGAACTGCCAAGCATAAACACCGGTCGAGCCGGGCTCGAGCCGCACGCCGTAGACGGGATCGGTCATGCTCCCGACCGCCGCCGTCGGCTGGATCACCAGGCCGGTGACGTCCACGCCGGTCGCCGCGCCGTTGCGCAGCCTGAAATAGACGGTGTCGCAGGGGCTGAGTTTCGGGGAGTCGGCGCTCGTCCATCCGAGTTCGGCGGGACTGGACGTGCCGGCGGGAAAGGCGCGGTCAGCCAGGAACAGCGGCGCGGCGGGACAGGTCTTTCCGTCCTGGCCGGCGCCCGCGGGGGCGAACCAGATCCGGGTCTCGACCACAAGCGTGGCGGCGGGATCGGCCCCGGCGTCCTGACCGGGCGCGGCGTTCATGGTTTCCACCAGCCGGCGCAGCTTGGCAGCGCGCAGGGTGTGGGACAGGGCGTCGCCGATACGCTGGCGCATGAACCCGGCGGGATCGCGCGCGGAATCGGAATCGCGCAGGTCGATGCGACCAATCTCCGAGCCGGCCACACCGGCGGCCGGAGACTGGTTTATGACCAGCATGTCGCCTTCGAACCGCAGGATGTAGTCAGCGGCGGCGCCGGCCGGACGCAGTTTCGCGCCGGCGGCCTCGAGACCGAGCGCGTCGACCGCCGCGAGCGCCGCGCGTTGCCGCGTCGTCGGCGCGGCCGGCGCGGCGGGACGGGCAACCTCGAAGCCGAACTGGGCGCCGTTCTGGACCAGACGCGCCACCAGGTAGGCCGACCAGCCGAACCTGCCGCCCGAGGCGGTCCGGATATCGCTCCAACGCTCGGCCGGAACATCGCCGTAGGCGGTAGGCACGAGCCTGGCGGTGCCGGCGCTGACGCTCTCGACCCGGCCATAGAGGAGCACGGTTTCCTTGCCGCCCTGGGCCAGCTGGACCTCCGAAAGACCGACGATCGCGCCTTCCGTCACGCCTTGCAGGGCGCCGGCGTTGAGGGTCAGGCTGGTCAGGGAGGTCGCCTGCGGCTTGAACACGGTCCAGGCCGTCGAGGCCGCGTCGCCGGCGTTGCCGAGCACCGGCGTATCGAGATCGCCCTCGAACTCAGGCGTCGAGGGGACGTTCTGGGCGCTGTAGCCGACCTGCACGCGGGTGGCGGCCTCGCGATAGGTCCGCACCGAGGGGTCGGCCAGGGCGGCGGCGAGGTACATGGTCAGCACGCCATTCGGCTTGCGCTCCGCCCTCGGCAGGTAGACCGGCCCCAGCACCTGGTCGGCGCGGGTATCGGCGGCGGCGGCCATGAAGGCGACGAAGCCGCCCTTGCCGGCGCTGCCCGCCGCAACTTCCACCCGGCTGTCGCGCTGGCGCGGTTTACCCCGGAAGGTCTCCATGGCGGTCGTGGCGGCGGCGTCGACATCGGCCTTGGGGATGCCCAGCAGGCGACGGAAATCAATGCCGGCCGGTCCGCCCGCCGCGCCGCGCACCGAGTCGCCGCTGTGGCAGAAGTCCCCGATGAAGATCACGTCGGCGCCCTTCGCGCGGATCGCCTCGATCCAGTCGGCGACCTCGTCATCCACGATGGCGTTCTCGACCCGGTCCTTGCCGCCGGTCCACAGGCCGTGGTCGACGGGGATGAAGATCTCGTCCAGTCCATCGGCTTCCAGTGTGCCCTGCTGGGGCTGCTGCGAGCCGTGACCGGACAGCAGGATCACCACCTGGTCGCCGGCCGAGGCTCGCGCGGCCAGACGCTCCATGGCCGCCACGATCTGTGAGCGGGTCGGCGTCCCGGAGACCTTCACACCGGCGGGAAGCGGATAGTCGGCCTGTTCGGCATTCTCGATCAGCAGCGTGATGTTGCCGGCCTTGGCGCCGCGCGAGATCAGCGCCTGGGCCATCAGGATGGCGTCGTTGCGGGCGCCCTTCAGGTTTACGCGATCGGCCTGGGTGTCGCCCGCGTCGCGCAGCGCCTTCTCCAGCCGGCCATAGTCGGAGGCGCCGACCAGTACCGAATAGACCTCTGACGCTGCGGCGGGACCGGCGACGAGAGCAGAGGCCACGAGCGCGGTGAGCGCGACGAGCAATCGGGACATGGCGGTCTTCCGGGTCATGCGGGTGGCAGGGGCAGACGCAGGCTGGCGCGAAAACCGCCGGCCGCGAGATTTTCAAGGCTCAGTTCACCGCCATGACGGCGCGCGACGCTGGCGGCGATGGCGAGGCCGAGGCCGTGGCCGGGCTGGTCATGGCCGCCGCGCACGCCGGGCTGGGTCGCGCGTCCGAGCAGGTCGGCGGGCATGCCGGGGCCCGTGTCCTCGACGACGACCAGGGCATGGCCGGCCTCGCGAGCGGTGCAGACGCGGATCGCGCCGCCCGCTGGCGTGAACTTGACGGCGTTGGCGACGATGTTGTCGATCGCCCGGACCAGCAGCGATCGGACCCCCATGATCTCTACGGGATCGCCGTGCACGGTCAGGCTGACGCCCCTGTCGTCCTCGGCGATCAGGGCATGATCCTCCGACACCTCGTCGGCCAGGGCCCGCAGATCGAAGAAGGCGGTCTGGCCGCCATGGCCTGCCTCGACCTCGCGCAGCCAGAGGAAGTCGTCGATCGTCCGCGACAGGTTGCGCAGGTCCTCGGCGGCCAGGTCGAGGTCAGCCGCCGCGGCGGGCGTCAGGTCCTTCCGCAGGGCGCCGAGGCGCGCCTGGATGCGGTTGAGCGGCGTGCGCAGGTCGTGCGCGATCTCGTCGGAGACGTCACGCATGCCCTCGACGTAGCGACCGACCCTGTCGAGCATGTGGTTCACGCGGCGGGCCAGCAGGCCGAACTCGTCAGTGCGATCCGCGGCTGGCGCACGGGCGTCCATCTCGCCGGCCTCGACGCGCTCGCAGGCGTCGGTGATGGCGCGCAGACGCCGGTTGTAGCCGACGGCGAACAGCCAGGCGACGGCCCCGCCGGCCAGCGCCAGGCCGAGAATCGTCAGGCCGCTGACCCGCAGGATGCGTCCCGACACCAGGTTGACCGGCTCCACATGGCGCCCGACGAGCAGCTGGTCGCCGTTGGGAAACCGGTGGAGGGCGGCAATGACTTCGTCCCCGTCCGGACCGGCCTGATAGCGTACGAGACCGCGCCGGAACGGCTGGATCGCCGCCGGCCAGGCCGCCGCGCCGCTGACGGTCTGGCCCCGCCGGTAGAGGAAGACCCGGCCGGTCGCACTGCCCGCGCCGGGTTCTGATCGGAACCGGGCGACGTCGGCGGCGAGGTCCGCGCCCTCGCGATGGTCGCCCGCCTGGCCGGCGAGGCCCTTCATGATCGTCAGGGCCTCGGAGCCCTGCGCCTGTTCCGCCACCTTGCTCTCGAGAAAGGCCGCCAGCTCGCCCTCGGCGCCCGCGGCCGCCCGCTCCCGCCGCAGGTCGCGGTCCAGCAGCAACGCGCCCCCGAGGGCCGCGCCGGAGGCGATGACCGCGAAGGTCACCAGCCAGACCGCGAGGAAGGCGGGCGCGCGCATCAGTCGCCCGGCCTCAGATTGCGCAGCATCAGGCCCTGGCCACGGATGGAGATCACCAGCGGCCGGGCGCTGTCGGGCACGACCTCGGCGCCGGCGGCGTCAGCGGCGGCCTCCATCCGCTTGCGCAGGCGGGAGGCGTGAACATCGATGCGGTTCTCGAACTCGTCAGGCTGGAAATTGTACTCCGGCCAGCAGCGGTCCCAGATCATCGACCGGGTGACAGGCAGGCCGAGGTTGCGGGCCAGCAGGAGCAGGATCGCGTACTCGCGCCCGGTGAACTTGATGGTCTGGTCGCCCAGCGACGCCTCCAGGGCGGCTGGCCGCAGTACCAGCGGGCCGTTCACGATCACCTCGGGTGCGTCATCACGGCTGGCCGCCGGCGCCCAGGCCGAACGGCGCAGCAGGGCGACCGACCGCGCGAGAAGCTCAAGGTCGGCGACGGGCTTGACCAGATAGTCGTCGGCGCCGGCGACGAGGCCCTCCAGGCGCTGGCGGTCGACGCCGAGGGCGGTGAGGAACATTGCGGCGACTGGCGCGCGGCCCGTAGCGGTCTCGGCGGCCCTGATACGCTCAAGCGCCTCACGGCCGTCGATGCCGGGGGTGTTCCGGTCGAGGATCAGCAGGTCAAAGCCGCCGCGGCCGGCGGCATCGACTGCGTCCAGACCGTTCTGGACCCAGACCACGCGGCCGCAGCCGGCGCCGGTCAGGACATCGCGGATCCGCTCTCCGACGGCGGGCTCGTCCTCAAGCAGCAGCACGGCGCGGCCGGCGCAATGGGCGGTGAACGCCCTCAGGACGTCGTCGCCAATGTCCGCGCCCGTCGTTTGCTCCGTCACCGGATTGACCTCGTCCATGAGCACTCGCGTAACATCGATCAGCTTCGCCATTAGAACGGCCCGACGACGGCGTCGACCACCCCGCCGACCGGACGTTCGGCGGCGGCGCCCCGGGTGAGGGGCAGAACGATGTGCCGCGGCGGCTCTCCCGGACGCTCGATCCGCAGCAGCGCGACCCGCGCCCGGCCAAGGCCCAGCAGGGCGAGCGCCTCCTCGACGGAAGCCGGCGTCCGGCCGTTCACCGCCCGGAGGCGATCACCCGCGCGCAGGCCGTAGAGCGCCGCGGGCCCGTCCGCGCGAACCGAGCCGACCGCCACGCCACCGTCCCAGTCGGACCGCCCCAGGGTGAAGGCCGGGTCCAGCGGCGTGTCCCGTGACGCGGCAGCGACGGGCGCTGCTCCGGCCGGGCTCTCACCTTCCAGCTGAACACTGGCGGAGGCCTCGCGGCCGTCGCGGAAATAGGTCACCGGCACGGCGTCGCCCGGGCGGCTGTCGAGCAGGGCGCGGGTCAGATCGCGCGGGCTGGCCAGCATCGTGCCGTTGACCGCCACGATCAGGTCGCCGCTGGCCAGGCCGGCGCGCCGCGCCGCGCCACTGTCCGCCAGGCTGTCGATGATCAGGCCGGGCCGGTCCACACCGAGCACGGCTGCGATGTCGGCATCGGCGCGCGTGACCGCGATGCCGAGCCGGCCCCGTTCGAGCCGGCCTTCGCGCGCCAGGCGCAGCAGGGCGGGGGCGGCGGTCTCCGCCGGAATGGCGAGGCCGACGCCGATGTCGAAGATGGTCTCCGGCGGCGTGGCCGTGTTGACGCCGATGACCTGGCCCCGCTGGTCGAACAGCGGTCCCCCCGAGTTGCCGGGGTTCAGGGCGGCGTCGTGCTGCAGGAGGGCGACCGGGAAAGTCTCGTCATAGAAGCGGTCGCGACCGGACAGCACCCCGGACGTCACCGAAAAGCCGTAGCCCATCGGCGCGCCGACAGCCCAGACCGGATCGCCCTCGCGCGCCTGGCGGCTGTCGCCGAAGGTGACGGCGGGCAGGGGCGAGCCGGCCTCGATCTTCAGCACCGCCAGATCCAGGACCGGATCGACGCCGATGATCCTCGCCGGCAGCACGCGACCGTCGCGAAGCCTGACGCTGACCCGGAGGGCGCCCGAAACGACGTGGGCGTTGGTCGCGACCAGGCCCGCCGGGTCGAAGATGAAGCCGCTGCCGCCGCCGCGACCGGACACCTGTCCCGGGCGCCGGCCGGCGCCGCGGTCCGCGGGTCCTTCGGAGAACACATCGGAAGACGCCGCGCGCTCGACCTCGATCTGGACCGTCACCGCCAGCTGGCGGGCCATCGGCGCGGGTCCGGCCAGGGCGGGAGCGGCGAACAGACTGAGAAGGAGCGCGAGCAAGGGCAGGCGGAAGCTAAGCGGCACAGGTGTTTCCCCGATTGAACAGGCTCCGGTGATGCGCGCTGCGCCACCTGCTCGCCACTGACGTTTTCTGACGTTTCGGCGCGTAAGGAATCGAAAGGTCGCCAAAGCCGTGACTGGCGGTAGTCTGGCCGGGCTGCTAGTCGGCAAGACGGTGTTTGGCGAACGAGGGGATGCGACGTGGCGGGTATGAGGGCGTTAGTGATCGCGGGTGTCACCCTGGCCATGGCCGCCAATACGGCGCTGGCGCAGAGCGTCCCGACCTCTGTGGGGGCCATTCTCGATGCCCGCCGCGGCGTGTTGACCTTCCAGCCGCAGATCGGCGCGTCGCTGGCCTCGGTCGTGCGCGTGGTGACGCTGGCCAACGGTTCGGGCGGCCGCCGACAGGTGACGGGCAACGGCTCTGGCGTGATCTACAACGCAGCTGAAGGGCTGATCCTCACCAACCATCACGTGGTCAAGGACGCCGTCGCCTACCGCATCGAGTTCCTCAACGGACGGTCCGCGGAGGCGACTCTGGTCGGCGCCGATTCCGAGACCGACATCGCCGTGCTGCAGGTCAAGGCGCCGAGTCTGCGCGCCATCGAGGTCGCCGACTCCGACGAGATCCGCGTCGGCGATCTGAGCTTCGCCGTCGGCTACCCGCTGGGTCTCGACCAGACGGTCACCATGGGCATCGTCTCGGCGGTCGGCCGGTCCAGCGGCGAAGGCATTCAGGACTACATCCAGACCGACGCGCCCATCAACAGCGGCAACTCCGGCGGACCGCTGCTCGACAGCCGGGGACGGCTGATCGGGGTGAACACCGCGATCCTGTCGCGCGGCGGCGGCGGCAACGTCGGCATCGGCTTCGTGGTGCCGACCCGCATCGCCATGGCCGTCGCCGGACAGATTGAACGCTATGGCCGGGTCAAGCGCGGCACGCTGGGCGTCCGGGCGGGGCGCGTGACCCAGGAACAGGCCGATCTCGCGGGCCTGGCCGAGGCGCGCGGCGCGGTGCTCGACGCGGTCGAGGCCGGCTCGGCCGCCGACCGGGCCGGTCTGCGGCCCGGCGACATCATCGTCTCGGCGAACGGTCGCCCGGTGCTCAATGACGCCAGCCTGCGCGCCGCGATCGGCGTCGCCGAGGCCGGCAGCCGGGTGCGCCTCGACTACGTGCGCGGCCGCGCCCGCGCCAAGGTTGAGGTCACGCTGGCGGAAGTCGTTATCGTCGTCGCCGAGGCCAGTCCCAAGGTGAATCCGCGGATCGACGGGAACAACGCGCCGCGTCCGCCGTCATCGACCCGACCCAAGCCCGCTCCGACCCCTGCGCCCGCGCCGCCGCCCGAGCGTCCGGTGCAGCCGCGGCCAACGCCGCCGCAGGTCAATGTCGGCCTGACGTTCCGCGATTTGCGCCCCACCGACCCGTACCCGACCGAGGCCAGGGGTGCATTCATCGCCGAGGTGGTCGACGGCTCGCCGGCGGGGCAGAAGGGCCTGCAGCGCGGCGACCTGCTGATCTCGGTCGGCGGCCGGCCGGTGACCTCCGCCGCCGGCGCGCGACAGGCCATCGACGCGACGACCGGTCCGCTCCGGCTGGTCGTCGCTCGTGGCAATTCCCTCGTGCCGATCGTCATCGGGTCCTGATCGCGGGATGTTCGTCGTCCACGGAGGCGCGCCAAGATGCGAACCGGACTTAGCCTCGCGGTCCTGATCGGGCTCATGGCGGTCGTGACGCCGCCGCCGGCGTCCGCCCGGTCGGCCACCGACGCGCCGGTCTCTGTCGCCGAGACGACCCGCCTCTACAAGGAGGCGCTGGAGGACTACAAGGCCGGCCGCTTCGCTGTCGCGGAGCCGAAATTCCGGCGTGTGCTGGAGATCATGCGGCAGACCAAGGGCCCTGATCACGTCGACACCATGACGGCGATGACGGGACTGGTCCGGACCCTGGATGAACTCGGTCGGACCGCTGAGGCGGAGGTCCTTCAGCGCGAGTTGTGGAAGGCCCGCGTGCGCGTGAGCGGTCCCGACGATCCCTCGACGTTGAACGCCGAGTCGAACCTGGCGGTGCTCCTGTTGCAGCTTGGTCGGACGGCGGAAGCGGAGCCGATGTTGCGACGCCTCGTCGAGGTGCGGACGAGGCTGTCGGGGCCCGCGCACCGCGACACGCTGGTCGCGCGCAACAACCTGGCCTCCGCCCTCGATGATCTCGGCCGGACCGCCGAGGCGCTCGCACTCACGACGGTGCTTGTGGAGGACATCACCCGGGAGCTCGGGCCGGAGCACCGCAACACGCTGACCGCGGTCAATAATCTGGGCCTGCGACTTCTGGCCGGCGGCAGGGCGAAGGAGGCGGAGGTTCTGCTGCGCCGGAACTGGGAAGCCCAGCGCCGGATCGCCGGAGAGACCGGGGCGGTGACCCTGCAGGCCGCCGGCAACCTGTCCGTGGCCTTGTCCGCCCTTGGCCGTCGACGTGAAGCCGAGGCCCTGCAGCGGGAGACCCTGGCCGCGCTCCGCCGTGATCGCGGTGAAAACCATCCCCAGACGCTGGGCATGACCGGCAACCTGGCCGTCAGCCTGATCGAGCTGGGGCGGCCCGCAGAAGCGGAAGGGCTGCTGCGGCAGGTGGTCGCCGGTCTCAGGGCGACCCGGGGGGCGGAACACCCTGACACCCTCAACGCCATGAACAACCTCGCCGGCGCCCTTTCGAAGCTGGGGCGGCGCAACGAGGCCGAAGCGCTGTATCGGGAAGTCTGGGTTGTCCGCAAACGCACGCGCGGCGAGGCGCACGCCGATACGCTGCTTTCGGCCACCAATCTGGCTGACGTGCTTGGTGACCTGCGCCGGCCCAGGGAGGCGATGGAGATCATCTCCGATGTCCTCGCGCGCCGTCGGGCCACATTGGGAGACCAGCATCCGGATACCCTCACGGCCGCCGAGAAGGGCGCGATGCTGCTGGTCCAGATGAACCGCGCCGCGGAGGCCGTCCCGGTGCTTCGACGCACCTGGGCGATCCGACGGGCGACCCAGGGCGACGCCCACCCCGCCACGCAGCAGGTGATGAACAATCTCGGCGTCGCGCTGCAGGTGGCGGGCGACGATGCGGCGGCCCTGACGCTCTACGCGGACGGTCTGGCCGTGGCCCGGGCTGACTTGCGGGCCGGCGAGACGCCCAACCGCGACCTGATCAACCTGTACATCAACGTCGCATGGACCCAGAGCAGGCTGGGGCGCCCGGATCTGGCCTGGCCGCCCTACGCGGAAGCGACGGCGGCGTTGCTGAGACGCTACAGCGATCGCCGGGCAAGCGGGTCGGCCGAAAGCGCGCTGGCGATACGACGCCTGGATCGCGGCGTCTTCCTCGATCAGGTCGCCGTCGGCTGGTCCTGGGCGCACCAGCCATGAGCGTCTGCCGATCCTTGATGGCGGCGTTGGTGATGAGCCTCGGGCTGGCCGTGGGCATCGCGCATGCGGCCCCGCCGCCGGCCCCGGCCGTCGCGCCGGAGGATACGGAAGCCTACTGGGTCGGTCTGCTGGATCAGGGGCGGGCGCTGTACGCGGCCGGTCGCTATGTCGAGGCCGAAACGCCGATGCGCAAGCTGTACGAAGCCTCGCTGGCCGCCCTGGGACCTGACCTGCCGTTGACCCAGCTGGCGGGGACCAATCTGGGCGCCATTCTCACGAACCAGGGACGCTACGACGAGGCGCTCGCCGTTCTGCTGTCGGTTCTCCAGGCGCGCACCCGGGTCCAGGGCGAAGGCGACCCGGAAACCCTTACGACCGCCAGCACCTATGCGCAGACCCTGAGACTGGCGGGGCGTCTGGAGGAAGCGCGCGTTCTGCATGACAGGACGCTGGTTCTCTTGCGCCTGACTGGCCGGGAGCAGGATGTGCTCGAGGAAATGAACAACCTGGCGGCCGTGTTGCAGGACATGGGACGCACGGCGGAGGCAGAGAGCCTCTATCGCCAGGCCTGGTCGGGCCTCGGCCGGCTTCGCGGCGAGAACGACTCCAACACCCTTGTGGCGGCCTCGAACGTCGGCATGACGCTGCTTGAATCCGGTCGACCGGAGGAGGCCGAGCCGATCCTCCGCCGCATCTGGCTGATCCGGCAGGCTGCCCTGGGCGACGATCATCCCGCGACGCTCCGCGCGGCGATCAATCTGGCCGGGGCTATGGACCGGCTGGAGCGGTCGGAAGAGGCGGCGGTGCTCCAGCGCGATGTCTGGGAGCGCCTCCGGAAGGTCCTGGGCGACACCCATCCGGTGACGCTTACGGCGGCCAACAACTACGCCGGGATGCTTGATCCGGTGCGCGACGCGGGGCGACGCGAGGCGATCCTGCGTCGGATCCTGGAGGTGCGGCAGCGCGACCTTGGCGAGGATCATCCTGACACCCTGTCGTCGATCAACAATCTCGGCCTGGCGCTCGGGGCCTCGGGCCGGACCGGGGAGGCTGAAGTGCTGGTGAGCCGGTCCACGGCGGGCTTCGCCACGCGGCTGACGGCGAGTGCGCCGCCGCCGCTCAATCTGATCACCGCCTACGGCAATCTCGGCAAGCTGCGGCTGGATCTCGGCAGACCCCAGGGCGCCTACGAAGCCTATGACGCCGGCGCGCGCGCCCTGCAGCGCCGCTTCCGCGACCGCCGCGCGACCGGCGGCTCGCAGGAAGCCCGCGAGGGCCTGCGCGCCGGGCGGGCGGTGTTCCTGGGCCAGGTCCGCGCCGGCTGGTCGTGGGCGCATCAGCCATGAGAATCGCAACGCTCGCTATCGCCTTCTGTCTGGCCGCCTCGCAGACGAGCGCCCAGACGGCGACCCCGCCACTGCCGGGCGCCACGTCCGGCATGGCCGCGGTGGCGCAGATCGAACAGGCCGCCCGCGACGCCAACGCAGGCCGTTACGTCGAGGCCGAGGCGGGCTTCGCCGGCGCCTGGCCGGCGCTGATCGGGTCGCTGGGCTGGAACAGTGAGGTCACCCTGCAGTTCGGCGACCTCTATTTCATCTCGTTGCTCGCCCAAAAGAAGGACGCCGAGGCCGCCGCGCTCGTCATTCAGCTGCTCGATGGCGCACGGACCCTGTATGGCCCGGACGACTCGCGGACCCTGACGCTGGCGAGCCGGACCGGCGTTCTGCTGAGACGCATGGGCAGGGTTGCAGAGGCCGAGGTCCTGTTTCGCGACGTGTTGGCCGCTCGTCGGCGGGTACTGGGCAACGCTGATCGGGAGACGCTCAACGCCGCCTTCAATCTGGCCGGCGCGTTGAACGATGCCGGGCGGCATCGCGACGCGGAGGTCCTGTACCGGGAAGCCTGGACGGGGCGGCGGGCGCTGCTGGGCGAAACCCATGACCAAACCCTCGCCGCCGCCAACCAGCTGGCGATCAGCCTCGACGACCTGGGCCGCCCTACGGAGGCGCTTGAGCTCCTGACCCTGGTGTATGAAGCCCGCGCGCGGGTGAAGGGGCCAGATGACCGGTCGACCCTTCTGGCGGGCGGCAATCTGGCGACCACGCTGGGGTCAGCCGGCCGCTTGCGGGACGCCGAGGCCCTGCAGCGTCGGGTTCTCGACGGCTTCCGTCGGACGCTCGGCGACGCGGATCCTGCGACCTTGCAGTCGACCGCCAATCTTGCGGTGATCCTGGGGAATCTGGGCCGCAGTGGCGAAGCAGCGCGGCTGCAGCGGCAGGTCGTCGCCGCCTGGACGGCGCAGAAGGGGCCGGAAGCCGTCCAGGCCCTCAACGCCATAACCAATCTCGCCGGAATCCTGCTGGATCTGGACCAGTTCGCCGAAGCTGAGCGGCTGGCGCGCGAGGCCTGGACCGTGCGTATCCGGGGGCAGGGCCCCGACCACCCGGCGACCCTGAGCACGATGAACACCCTCGCCGTCGCACTCAGCGGCCTTGGCCGGAAGGCGGAGGCCGCCACCCTATTGCGGGAGGTGATGGCCGCGCAGGCTGCGACCCTGGGCGCCGATCACCCGATGACTCTGCTGACCGGCGGCAATCTCGCGCCGACGCTGCTCGATATTGGCCAGCCCGCCGAAGCCGAGGCTCTTGCGCGTCGGGTCTGGCAGACCCGTCTGCGGCTCGAGGGGGCGGATTCGCCGGGGACGCTGCACGCGGCCGCGAATCTCGCGTCCATGCTGATGGTGATGGGCCGTGATGCCGAGGCCGAGCTCATCTATGCTGACGTTGTCCGAAGGGGACGTGCTCTGGCGGGGTCTGGACCGCCGCCGTCGAACCTGATCCTGCATGCCAGCTCCCTCGGTCTGGCGCGCATGCGGCTGAACCGACCGGATGTGGCCTATGAGGCCTACCGTTTCGCCATGACCGCCTCGCTTGCCCGCTACGCCGACAGCGGCGCCAGCGGATCGTCACAGTCCGCCCGGGCCGGCCAGTTGCGCGATCGGAGCGCCTTTGTCGGGGTGGTCACGGCGGGCTGGTCCTGGGCGCATCAGCCCTGACGCGGGGCAGGTCGGCGGGCGTTCCATTTGCCAGACGAAGAAACCGTCTGTAGGGCAGGGCGTTCGCAAGAACCGGGCGGCTAGCTCAGCTGGTCAGAGCATCTCGTTTACACCGAGAGGGTCGGGGGTTCGAACCCCTCGCCGCCCACCAGCCTTCGCGCACCGAGGTGCGCTTCGGCTTGGCAAGCCATAATGCGCGAAGGCTGTCGCGCCGAAGCCTGGGCGAAGGCGGACCGATCCAATCCTTCGCCGCGCGCGTATCCCTCCCATGATCACGCTGATCCTCACCGTTTCGCTCGGCCTGTCGCTGGCCATGATGCTTGTCTGGGCCTACCAGCGGGCGGTCGCAAACGGCGGCTGGACCGACGTCGGCTGGACCTTCGCGACGGGCGCGGCGGGGGTGGTCTATGCGCTCTGGCCGGGCGCTGACAGGATCACGGAGCGGCAGTGGCTGTGTGCAGGCCTGATCGCCCTCTGGTCGGTGCGCCTTGGAACCCATCTGGCGCGCCGCGTGGGCGGGACGCCGGGCGAGGACGCCCGCTACGCCGCCTTCCGTCGCCAGTGGGCGCCGCACTTCCAGCGCCGCATGTTCGGTTTCCTCCAGACCCAGGCCGCGGCCGGTGCGCTGCTGGCGCTGGCCGTGCTCGCGGCGGCGCGTAACCCTGCGCCGGGTCTCGGCTGGCAGGATCTGGCCGGCGCGGCGTTGATGATCGGCGCGATCCTCGGGGAAGGTCTGGCAGACGCCCAGCTGGCCCGCTGGAAGCGCAATCCGGCCAACCATGGCGGCATCTGCGAGGACGGCCTGTGGGGCTGGTCGCGGCACCCCAACTACTTCTTCGAATGGCTGGTCTGGCTGGCCTGGCCGCTGATCGCGATCGGGCCTGGCCATCCGTGGGGCTTCGCCGCCCTGATCGGCCCCGCGTTCATCCTGCTGCTGCTCGTCAAGGTCTCGGGCCTGCCGCCGCTGGAGGCGGCCATGCTGCGCTCGCGCGGCGACGCCTGGCGCAACTACCAGAAACGCGTGTCCGCCTTCGTTCCCCTGCCGCCCCGAAAGGTCCGTCCATGAGCCTGATCGCCTCCGCCATCCATGCGGCCGAGGGGCTGCCGGCGCCCGACAGCCTGCGACGGGTCGCCATCTCCTGGCTGGTGGAAGGTCAGCGCCGCGAACTCCTGGCCCTGCCCAAGGATGCGCCGGCCGCCTTCGCGCGCGACATGCGGCAGCGGCCGATCGCCGAGCATGTCGACGCCGCCAACGACCAGCACTACGAACTGCCGCCGGAGTTCTTTCGCCTGGTTCTGGGGCCGCGCCTGAAATACTCAAGCTGCCTCTACGAGCCGGGCGACACGATCGGTCTGGCCGAGGTGCGGGCGCTGGCGCAGACATGCGAGCATGCCGGGCTGGCCGACGGCCAGACCATCCTCGAACTGGGCTGTGGCTGGGGTTCGCTGAGCCTGTGGATGGCCCAGACCTATCCGAACGCCAGGATCACCGCCGTTTCCAACTCGCATGGCCAGCGCCGGCATATCGAGGCCCAGGCGCGGGTGCGTGGCGTGACCAACCTGAAGGTCGTGACCCAGGACGCCAACCTGTTCGAGCCGGCCGGCCGCTTCGACCGGATCGTCTCGGTCGAGATGTTTGAGCATATGGCCAACTGGGATCAGCTGCTCGGTCGCGCGCGGTCATGGCTCAACCCTGATGGACGGCTGTTCCTGCATGTCTTTTCCAGCCGGACCGCGCCGTACCGGTTCACCCATGAGGACCCGAGCGACTGGATCGGGAAGTACTTCTTCACCGGCGGCTTCATGCCGAGCCATGACCTGATCCGGGACTTCTCCGACCTGTTCACCGTCGAGGCCGACTGGCGCTGGAACGGCAGACACTACGAGAAGACCGCGCTCGACTGGCTGGCCAACATGGACCGGCATGACGTGGCGGTGCGGCGGATCATGCAGGATGTCTACGGCAAGAACGCGGACCTCTGGCGGCGGCGCTGGCGGCTGTTCTTCCTGGCTACCGCCGGCCTGTTCGGCCATCGCGGCGGCGAGGAGTGGGGCGTCAGCCACTACCGGCTGGCGCCGGCCTAGGTCCTACCAATATCGATCCAATTTCACGTCATGGCCCGACTTGTTCGGGCCACCCAAGCGCACGTCCCTGGCCCGACAAAGCGCGGCTACCTGACAGAGCCTACCTACCCATCCACGGTGTTCTTGGGTGGCCCGAACAAGTCGGGCCATGACGCCGAAATGGGGATGGCTGTCGTTCAGTCCAGAAGCAGCGCCTCAAGCACCGCCTCGGCGTTCCGGGCGCCCATGTCGGCGGCGATGGCCGCGCCGAGCGCGCCAGCCGCTGCGCGGTAGGCGGGATCGTCGAGCAGCTGCGTCACCGCAGCGGCGATCTTCGCCGGCGTCGCGTCCCGCTCCAGCATCAGACCGGCGCCGCGCGCGGTGACGCGCATGGCGTTGTCGCGCTGGTCGCGCAGACCCGGCAGGATCAGCAGCGGCAGCCCGGCCATCAGCGGCCGGATCGTCGAGCCGTGGCCGCCGTGGGTGACGAACAGGCTCGCCGTCCCGAACAGGGCGCCGTGGGGCGCGCTGGCGACGACCTTCACATTGCCGCGCGGCGTGAAGTCCTTCGGGTCGAGCGCGGGACCAAGGGTCACCAGCGCCCGAACTGGCAGGTCGCCGAGCGCCTCGATACAGCGGCGCAGCAGGTCCTCCTGCGCTTCATAGAGTCCCGATGAGGTGACCACCACGAGCGGCCGCGCATCGTGCGGCGACCAGGGCGCGTCCCAGTCCTGCGTCTGGACCGGGTCGCCCACGTAGGGTCCGACATAGACGAACGGCTCGGCCAGCGGCTCGGGCGCGAAGTCGAAGCTGCGGCTGGTGGCCAGCAGCACGCGGCGGGCGACGGCAAGCTGGTCGAACAGGTCCGCCAGCGGCGGCAGGCCGAGGCCCTCGCGCGCGGCGTTCAGGTCCGGCAGGCCGCACTGGAACAGCATCCGCGTGGTCTGGCCGACCATCTGGTGCAGCATGGCGTCCTGGTCGCTCGCGGCCGGCGCCATCCCGGCGCCGAACGGCGGCATGCCGGCCAGGGTCGGGAACGGCCAGACGTTGGCGCAGAACAGCGCCAGTGGAACCTTCGCCGCCTCGGCCGCCATCATCGCGCCGAACAGGAGTTCCTGGCTCACCACGACATCGAACGCCGCGGAGTCGAGCGCCTCCAGGACGTCGCGGGCATAGAGCGCCGCCGGCCCGGCGATCAGGCGGCCGCAGAGGTTCTGAATGCCCTCGGCGGGGTTGTCGGCCTCCCAGTCGCGCAGGATATCGCTGGCGGCGGTCTTGTCCGGACGCGACGGCGCGTGCCGCCAGGGGCGGAACGGCAGTCCCAGCATGTCGGCTTCAGGCCCGTTGCAGGCGTCGCTGAGCAGCAGCACCTGATGACCCCGGTCCAGCAGGCCGCGGGCCACCAGCATCATCGGCTGGACGTGCCCGCCGCCTTCCCAGGTAGTGAAGAGAAATCGCGCCATGGGTCCCCCTGTTCCTGGCCTAGACTGTCGGGCGCGGTGTCCGCAAGGATGTTGACAGTCCACCGAAGAGTGATATCACTTTGATATTATTTCCGGAGGGACTGATGACCGAACATGGAAGCATCAACCGCACGGCCGAACGGCCCGGTGGCGGGTTCAATGGCGGGCTGATCCTGCTGGCCATGCTGGCGCTGCTCGGTGTCGGGATCTGGCTGTTGACCAAGATCGAAAGCCCCGGCGGCGCGGCGGTGGGGATCTTCGGCATCTTTCTGATCGTCGTCGCCTCGCTCGGCCTGGCGGGCTTCTATTCGTTGCAGCCCAATGAGGGCGCAGCGATCACCCTGTTCGGCAGCTACAAGGGCACAGACCGCACCACCGGCCTGCGCTGGGTGCTGCCCTGGTACGGCCGCAAGAAGATCAGCCTGCGGGTGCGCAACGTCACCAGCGAGATGCTCAAGGTGAACGACAAGCGGGGCAACCCGATCGAGATCGCCGCAAACGTCGTCTGGCGCGTCGAGGATTCGGCCCAGGCGCTGTTCGATGTCGACGACTATGCGGCCTTCATCAACATCCAGATCGAGACTGCTCTTCGCGAGACGGCGCGGCACTATGCCTATGACCATGCCGAAGACGAAGAACCGACGCTGCGCGCGGACGCCGAGATCGTCGGTGAGAAGCTGAAGGAAGACCTGCAGACGCGGGTCGCCGTCGCCGGCATCGCCATCGACGAGACCCATCTGATGCATCTGGCCTACGCGCCCGAGATCGCCGGCGCCATGCTGCGGCGTCAGCAGGCCGAGGCGGTGCTGGCCGCGCGCCGGACCATCGTCATCGGCGCTGTCAGCATGGTGGAGAGCGCGCTGAACCAGCTCAGCGAGCGGGGCGTGGTGCATCTCGACGACGAGCGCAAGGCGACCATGGTCTCGAACCTGCTCGTCGTGCTCTGCGGCGACCGCGACGCCCAGCCCGTGCTCAACACCGGCACCCTCTACGGGTGAGGCGTGGCAAGTCCGGGAAAACGCGCTTTTCTGCTACGGGTAAAGCCCGAGGTGCTCGACGCCGTCGAGCGCCTCGCGGCCGCGGAGTTGCGCAGCGTCAACGCGCAGCTGGAGGTGCTTCTGCGGGAGGCGCTGGCCCGGCGCGGCGGGGTGCGCCCGAAGGACGGCGAAGAACGCTAACCGCCCTTTGATCCGGCGAAGGCCTCGATGATCGCCCGAAGTTCGGTCTCTTCGACCATCCGGGCGGCTTCGAGCGCCGGAATCCACCGACGGTCGCGCTGTCGCCGTTCGGGCCAGTCCTTTTCTTCCGCCGAGACCGCGAGCGGGTAGACATCGACCCTGCAACGCTGCGGCGGTCCCGACTTCATGCGTTTGCGGTAGCGGAAGGCGCCCACGGGGATGGCGTCGACCTCGCCGCGGACCCCGGCCTCCTCCCACGCCTCCTGGGCCGCCGCATCGTGGGCGGCCAGGGTGATCATCGGCCAGCCCTTGGGAATCACCCAGCGGCGTGTTTCCCGCGATGTGATCATCAGAATCTCGACGCCATTCTTGCCCTGGCGCCAGGGCAGGGCCGCGTATTGCTGGCGATGGGCGACCCAGTCGACCCCGCGCAGCCGTTCGCGCATCCGCCCGAACAGGGAGCGACTTCGGTAAAGGCGGGTGTTGAGGGTCTTGAGCAAGGGTTCAGGATCGAATCATGACGTTGACCGACGAGCATGGGTCGCCTGTTCTGCGGGGTCCATAGTCGATGGAACGCGCGAGCGACGGGTCCGGTCTGGCGATTTTCAGGAAGAATGGCGCGAATGACGGGACTCGAACCCGCGACCTCCGGCGTGACAGGCCGGCGCTCTAACCAACTGAGCTACATCCGCTAAGATGCCCGCCTCGCGGCGAGGGGCGTCTGATAGGTGTGTCCCCCCGGCCTGTCAACCGGTCAGGCGGGGATCAGGTAGTGAAACGGCGCCGCGGGCCCGGTCGCCAGGGCGAAGGCCGCCCAGAGACCCGTCACGACGACCCCTGCAGCGAAAAAGGCCAGGGCGAACGGCAGCAGGGTCGAGAGCAGGCCGCCGACCCCCATGCCGGGCGCCCAGCGCCTGGCGAAGCCCAGTACGAGGATGAAGTAGGGCGTCATCGGCGAGGCGATGACCAGGCTCGAATCGCCCATCCGGTAAGCCGCGGTGGTCATCTCCGGGCTGACGCCGAGCAGCATCAGCATCGGCACCAGCACTGGCCCCAGCGCCGCCCACTTGGCCGAGGCCGATGAGATGAACATGTCCAGCGTGGCGCCGAGCAGGGTCACGCCCAGCAGGATGAAGGCCAGCGGCAGGCCTGACTTGCGCAGCGCGTCCGCCCCGTTGATCGCCGTGATGGCGCCGAGATTCGACCAGTTGAACATGGCGATGAAGTGCGAGGCGACGAAGGCCAGTACGATGTAGGGCGCCATGGCTGCGATCGACTCGGACATCAGCCGCACGACGTCCGCGTCCTTGCGGATCGCCCCGGAGCGGAGGCCGTAGACGCAGCCGCTGAACAGGAAGATCAGGAAGAACCCCGAGACGAGCGAGCGGAAGAACGGCGTCCATTGCGCCGGCCCGGTCGCGTCCGCGTCCCGCAGCGGGCCGCCGGGGACCAGCACCAGGGCGGCCCACAGGGCCACCACGGCCAGCGCGGTCAGCCCGGCCAGCATCAGCGCGCCCTTCGGCGCGGCGGGCGTGTCTCCGATATCGCTTGCCGGGGTCGGCGCGGCGAGGGGAGTCCAAGGTCCGAGGCGCGGCTCGACGACCTTTTCGGTGACCCACCAGCCGACCAGGGTGAAGACCACCGCGCCGGTGGCGGTGAAATACCAGTTGCCGGCCAGGTTGGCGGTCCAGGTCGGGTCCAGCAGGCGCGCGGCCGGCTCGGTGAAACCGAGGATCAGCGCGTCGAACTGACCGGGCAGGGGGTTTCCCGCGAACGAGGCGATGGTCGCGGCGTAGGCGCACGCAAGGCCGGCGATCGGATGGCGTCCAGCGGCGGCGAACACCACGGCGGCCAGCGGCGGCAGCACGACGATCCCCGAATCGGCCGCGTGATTCGACAGCAGGCCGATCAGGAGCACCATCGGCGTCAGGATCGCCTTCGGGCTGGCTTTCACCAGGCCGGCGATGGCGGCGGACAGCAGGCCGACCCGTTCGGCGACCCCGGCGCCCAGCATCACCAGCAGCACCAGACCGAGCGGCGCAAAGCTGGTGAAGGTCTTGGCCATCTCCGTCAGCAGGGTGCGGACGTTGCCGGGCGCCAGCAGACTCTGGACGACCAGGACCTCCTTCGTCACCGGATTGGTCGCGCTGACGCCGAGGGCCGAACAGATCACGCTGGCGAGGATCACGCCGCCGATCAGCCAGAGAAAGATGAACACCGGGTCCGGCAGCCGGTCGCCGAAGCGCTCGACGGCGTCAAGGACGCGGAGGGTGAACGACTTTTTCGGCGGGGCGGTGTCCGTCATGGCGGAAGTCTGCACGGTGCAGGGCCTCCCGCAAGACCGGCGTTACGCATCAGGCGTCACCGGGTGTCCCGGCGGCATCGCGAAACAGCCGACGTCATGGCAACACGGCGTTTGAACCCCTCACGGCCATGGGCTAGAAGGGCCGCGACTCCTTTGCGGGACCCCCATGAACGCCTTTCTCCTCCAGTATCTGCCGATCGTGATCTTCCTCGGGATCGCGGCGGCCCTCGGCGTGATCTTCATCGTCGCCGCCCTTGTCGCCGCGCCGTCCGCGCCGGACCCTGAAAAGCTCTCGGCCTACGAGTGCGGGTTCAACGCGTTCGACGATGCGCGGATGAAGTTCGACGTCCGGTTCTACCTGGTCTCGATCCTGTTCATCATCTTCGACCTGGAAGTGGCGTTCCTGTTTCCCTGGGCCGTGAGCCTGATGAAGCTTCCCCACGACCAGACGGTGTTCGCCTTCTGGTCGATGATGGGCTTCCTCGGCGTGCTGACGGTGGGCTTCATCTACGAATGGAAAAAGGGAGCCCTGGAATGGGAGTGATCGTTCCGGCCGGCGTTCCGGCGCTCTCCGGCGGCCGCACGGTCGTTGAGGGCTACGACGCCAGGCTCCATGACCCCTATTTCGACGGCGTCAGCCAGCAGCTGGCCGACAAGGGCTTTGTCACGGCCGCGGCCGACGACCTGATCACCTGGGCGCGCACCGGTTCGCTGATGTGGATGACCTTCGGGCTCGCCTGCTGCGCGCTCGAGATGATGCAGGCCTCGATGCCGCGCTATGACCTGGAGCGCTACGGCTTCGCGCCGCGCGCCAGCCCGCGCCAGAGCGACGTGATGATCGTCGCCGGCACCCTGACCAACAAGATGGCTCCGGCGCTCCGCAAGGTCTACGACCAGATGCCCGAGCCACGCTACGTCATCAGCATGGGCAGCTGCGCCAACGGCGGCGGCTACTACTATTACAGCTACAGCGTCGTGCGCGGCTGCGACCGGATCGTGCCGGTGGACATCTACATCCCCGGCTGCCCCCCGACCGCCGAGGCGCTGGTCTACGGCGTGCTGCAGCTGCAGAAGAAGATCCGCCGGACGGGGACCATCGAGCGATGAGCACGGACCTCGAAGCCCTCGGCCAGGCCATCGTCGCCAACGCCGCCGGCGCGATCACCACCTTCAGCGTCGCGTTCGGCGAGCTGACCGTGACCGGCCCGGCCGGCCGGGTGGTCGATGCGCTGACCTTCCTGCGCGACCATCCCGATTGCCGGTTCCACCAGCTGATCGATCTGTGCGGTGTCGACTATCCCGAGCGCCCGCTGCGGTTCGACGTGGTCTATCACCTGCTGTCGCTGGTGAAGAACCACCGCATCCGGCTGAAGGTGCAGACCGACGAGGACACCGCCGTGGCCAGCGTCGCGGACCTGTTTCCGGCGGCCAACTGGTTCGAGCGCGAGGCGTTCGACATGTACGGCATCTTCTTCAGCGGCCACCCGGACCTGCGCCGGCTGCTGACCGATTACGGCTTCCACGGTCATCCGCTGCGGAAGGATTTCCCGATGACCGGCTACGTCGAGGTTCGCTATGACGACGAGCTGAAGCGGGTGGTCTACGAGCCGGTGAAGATCGCCGAGTTCCGGCAGTTCGATTTCACCTCGCCGTGGGAGGGCGCCAACTACGCCCTGCCGGGCGACGACAAGGCGGGGAGCTGATCATGGCCGACGACGCCTCGACCGTTCCGGCGATCCCGGAAACCCCCGTCCGCAAGTTCAACATCAACTTCGGCCCGCAGCACCCGGCCGCGCACGGTGTGCTGCGCCTGGTGCTGGAACTGGACGGCGAAGTGGTGGAGCGGGTCGATCCGCACATCGGCCTGCTGCATCGCGGCACCGAGAAGCTGATGGAGGCCCGCACCTACCTCCAGAACATCCCCTACTTCGACCGCCTCGACTACGTCGCGCCGATGAACCAGGAGCACGCCTTCTGCCTGGCCATCGAGAAGCTGCTGGGCATCGAGGTCCCGATCCGCGGCCAGATCATCCGCGTACTCTTCTGCGAGATCGGCCGCATTCTGAACCACCTGATGAACGTGACCACGCAGGCCATGGACGTGGGCGCCCTGACGCCGCCGGTCTGGGGCTTCGAGGAACGCGAGAAGCTGATGATCTTCTACGAGCGCGCCTGCGGCGCTCGTCTGCACGCCAACTACTTCCGTCCGGGCGGCGTCCACCAGGACCTGTCCGAGGCGCTGATCGAGGACATCGACCGCTGGGCGGTCGCCTTCCCGAAGATGTGCAACGACCTCGAGACTCTGCTGACCGGCAACCGCATCTTCAAGCAGCGCAACGTCGACATCGGCGTGGTGACCAGGGAACTCGCCATCGAGCGGAGCTTCTCGGGCGTCATGGTCCGCGGCTCGGGCATCGCCTGGGATCTGCGCCGCAACCAGCCGTACGAGAACTACAACGACTTCGAGTTCAACATCCCGCTGGGCGTCAACGGCGACTGCTACGACCGCTACCTCTGCCGTATGCAGGAGATGCGCGAGTCGACGAAGATCATCCGCCAGGCCTGCGCCATGCTGCGCAAGACGCCGGGCCCGGTGATGACCCTGGACAACAAGGTCGTCCCGCCGCGCCGCGCGGAGATGAAGTCGTCGATGGAAGCGCTGATCCATCACTTCAAGCTCTACACCGAGGGCTTCCGCACGCCGGAAGGCGAGGTCTACGCCTGCGTCGAGGCGCCCAAGGGCGAGTTCGGCGTGTTCCTGGTCAGCGACGGGTCGAACAAGCCCTACCGCTGCAAGATTCGCGCGCCCGGCTTCCCGCATCTGGCGGCGATGGACTTCATCAACCGCGGCCACATGCTGGCGGATGTGAGCGCCATTCTGGGCTCGCTGGATATCGTCTTCGGAGAAATTGACCGGTGAGCGTTCGTCGTCTCGCGAAAGACCAACCCGCCAGCTTCGCCTTCAGCGCCGACACGCTGAAGACGGCTCGGTGGTGGATCGCCAAATACCCGCCTGAGCGCAAACAGTCGGCGGTGCTGCCGATCCTGTGGCTGATCCAGAAGCAGGAGGGCTGGGTCTCCGAGCCCGCCATCCGCGTGACCGCCGAGCTGCTCGGCATGCCGGTGATCCGGGTGCTGGAAGTCGCGACCTTCTACACGATGTTCCAGCTGGAACCCGTTGGCAAGGTTGCCTTTGTCCAGCTGTGTGGCACCACGCCCTGCATGCTCTGCGGCGCCAACGATCTGAAGACGGTGCTGTACGAAAAGATCGGCCCGAAGAACCACGTCTCAGCCGACGGCAAGTTCAGCTGGGAAGAGGTCGAGTGCCTGGGCGCCTGTTCCAACGCCCCGATGGCCGCGATCAACGACTACTATTTCGAGGACCTGACGCCCGAGAGCCTGGCGACGATCCTGGACGAGTTCGCGGCGGGCAAGAAGCCGAAGCCCGGCTCGCGCATCGGCCGCGGCGCCTCGGAGCCGCACGGCAAGATCCAGACCCTGCTCGACCCCAAGCTCTACGACGGCTCGGCGGCGAAGAAGATCAAGATCCCCAACCTTCCTGAAAAGCCGAAGAAGGCCAGCAAGGAACCGGCGGCTTGAAAATCGACTTTCCCACCCTGTTCAGGCACCGTCCCTTCCAGATCGCATGGGTCTGGGAGACGCTGTGCATCGCGGTGGGAGTCTATGCGGTTCTTGAGCTGGAGAACGTGCTGTTCTTCGTCGCGGCGGTGTTTGTCGGCGTCATCCCGATGGTCGCGGTTATCCTGCAGTTCGCGAAGGCGCGGGCGGCCGGTATCGACCCGTCGCCCCGCTCAAGGGACATCGTCCAGTGAGCGACACCGGTGAAGCTGAACTCAATGCGAAACGCATCGCCTACATCGACACCCTGCGCGGTCTCTATCGGCGTGAGCGGCTGGTCGGCTTCTTCCTGATCCTCGCGGGCTTCGGGCTCGTGGCGCCGTCCTGGTGGACGCCCGACTGGTCCCACCTGGCGATCCAGGTCGGCTACGGCCTGATCATGATGGGCTGGGTCTTCTTCATCTATGTCATCTGGCGCCGCACCGCGTGGCGCCGCGCCAATCCCTTCGATCCGAAAGCCTAGAGAACCATGGTCGGCATCCTCGAAGACAAGGACCGCATCTTCACCAACCTTTACGGGCTCCAGGACTGGGGTCTCGAGGGAGCGAAGAAGCGCGGCTGCTGGAACGGCACCAAGGACATGCTCGACGCCGGCGGTCCGTGGATCATCGACAACATCAAGCAGAGCGGTCTGCGCGGTCGCGGCGGCGCCGGGTTCGGCACCGGCCTGAAGTGGTCGTTCATGCCCAAGGAAGTGAAGGACGGCCGTCCGCACTACCTGGTGGTCAACGCAGACGAGTCCGAACCGGGCACCTGCAAGGACCGGGAGATCATGCGCCATGATCCCCACCTGCTGATCGAAGGCTGCCTGATCGCCTCCTTCGCGATGCAGGCGCACGCCTGTTACATCTACATCCGCGGCGAATACGTGCGCGAGCGCGAGGTGCTCGAGGCGGCGATCAAGCAGGCCTACGAGGCGAAGCTGATCGGCAAGAACAACGTCCACGGCTGGGACTTCGACCTCTACGTCCACCACGGCGGCGGGGCCTACATCTGCGGCGAGGAAACCGCCCTGCTGGAGAGCCTGGAGGGCAAGAAGGGCCAGCCGCGCCTGAAGCCGCCGTTCCCGGCCGGCGCCGGCCTCTACGGCTGCCCGACCACGGTCAACAACGTCGAGAGCATCGCCGTCGCCGGCACGATCCTGCGCCGCGGCGCGGGCTGGTTCGCGGGCTTCGGCCGGCCGAACAACACCGGCACCAAGCTGTTCTGCGTTTCGGGGCACGTGAACCTGCCCTGCAACGTCGAAGAGGCGATGAGCATCCCGTTCAAGCAGCTCATCGAGGACCACTGCGGCGGCATCAAGGGCGGCTGGGGCAACCTCAAGGCCGTGATCCCCGGCGGCTCGTCGGTGCGCATGATCCCGGCCCATGAGGCCGAGGATGTGCTGATGGACTTCGACTCCCTGTCGGCCCTGAAGTCGGGCCTCGGCACCGCGGCGGTCATTGTCATGGACAAGGACACCGATCTGATCCGGGCGGTCGCGCGCCTGAGCTACTTCTACAAGCACGAGAGCTGCGGCCAGTGCACGCCGTGCCGCGAGGGCACCGGCTGGATGTGGCGGGTGATGGAGCGCATGGCCACCGGCGAGGCGGAGATGAAGGAGATCGACATGCTCCTCGACGTCACCACCCAGGTCGAGGGCCACACGATCTGCGCCCTCGGCGACGCGGCGGCCTGGCCGATCCAGGGCCTGTTCCGCCACTTCCGCCACGAGGTCGAGGACCGCATCACCAGCTACCGCGCCGGCAAGCCTCACGTTCAAGGGGCAAGCCTGATCGCGGCGGAGTAGGGGGGTGCGCTCCGGATCGTCACCGATTGGGCGCCGCCGCCGCTTGTGATAGACTGCAACTCATGCAGATCGCCGACCGCATCACCGCCGAACCGGAAAAGCTGGGTGGCAAGCCCTGCATCCGCGGACTGCGCTTTCCGGTTCGCGATCTTCTGGAACTGCTAGCCAACGGCGCGACGGTCCAGGAAATCCTCGAGGACTATCCCGACCTTGAGGCCGAGGACATTCCCGCCGCCCTGAACTACGCGGCGGCGCGCACCGGGGAGCCGGTTGTCTGGTCGCAAGTCGCGGCCGAGTGAGGTTCGTCGTCGACGAGCAATTGCCGACCGACCTTGTCGACTGGCTCGTCGAGCAAGGTCATGACGCTACCCATGTCAGTGAACTCGGTCTTCGGTCCTCAACGGATCGGACAATCCGGGAAGCGGCGTTTTCTTCAGATGCGGTGGTGATCAGCAAGGATAGCGATTTCGTCCGGATCCGCCGGCCCAAGGATCGCGTGCTTTGGCTGCGGGGCGGCAATCTCCGGCGGGCGCTCTTTATGCCCAGATTCATCGAGGCATGGCCTGACGCGATCCGGGCTTTGGAAGCCGGAGAACCTGTCGTCGAGGTCAGCCTGAGGCCTTGAAGCGCAGCGCGAATTGTTCCACCCCTCGCTAACGCTGCGAACGGGCGCGGCGACTTGAGGGGAACGATAGATGATCCGCATCCACCCCCTCGAGTGCGGCACGATCACCGCGCCGGCGGAGGTTTTCCAGGAAGACCTGACCGGCGAGCGGACCGTGCCGGTGATGGCCTTCCTCATCAGCCACCCCACGCGCGGCTACGCTGTGTTCGACACCGGCCTGCGGCCCGACATGGACGGCCGGCTGCTGTTCGGCGCCTACGCCTGCAGCCTGCCGGAGGACCACGATCTGGCCTCGCGCCTGAGAGCCATCGATGTCGATCCCGCCAAGATCGAGCGGCTGGTCGCCTCGCATGCCCACTTCGACCACCTCGGCGCCGCCGACCTGCTGCCGAACGCGGACCTCTACATTCACGCGTCCGAACTGGAGCGGTCCCTGGCCGATCACCCCAAGGCTCACGGCCGCGTCGCGCTGGAGATGGGTCACCGCCGGGTGCTGACCGGCGACAGCCACGACCTGTTCGGCGACGGGTCCTGCGAGCTGTTCCACACGCCGGGCCACACCTGCGGCCACCAGTCGCTGCGGGTGAAACGGGCCGGCGGCTATGACGTTCTGGCCGGCGACGCCTGCTACTTCTGCGAGACGCTGGAGCCGCTCGGCGTGCAGCCGCACCCTGAGGACCGCGAGGTCTATCTGGCGACTCTGGCGCGTCTGCGGGCGATGGCGCGCGGCGGGGATTTCGTCGTTCCGGGGCACGATCTGGGCTTCATGGCCTCGATCCCGGGTGAGAGCGCCCTGAGCCCGACGTTTTCCCCCGTTTCGAGGCCCCCGAATGGTTGACGCGAGGCGTGAAGCGATAGAGACAGCGCACCAACGCGGCTCCCGTTCCAACGGGGGTCGGCGCGCCCATGCTCAGGTAGTGCAGCCCATATGCCCATAGCCAAGGTCAACGGCGTCGAGGTCGAGTTCGAGCCCGGGATGACGGTCCTGCAGGTGGCCGAGCTGGCGGGCGAAGAGATTCCGCGTTTTTGCTATCACGAGCGCCTGTCGATCGCCGGCAACTGCCGCATGTGTCTGGTCGAGGTGAAGCCCGGGCCGCCCAAGCCGCAGGCCTCCTGCGCGCTGCCCGCCGCCGAGAACCAGGAGATCTTCACCAACACGCCGATGGTCAGGAAGGCCCGCGAAGGCGTGATGGAATTCCTGCTGATCAACCACCCGCTGGATTGCCCGATCTGCGACCAGGGCGGCGAGTGCGATCTGCAGGACCAGGCCATGGGCTATGGCCGCGATGGCAGCCGCTACGCCGAGAACAAGCGCGCCGTCGAAGAGAAGGAGATGGGCCCGCTCATCAAGACCGTGATGACGCGCTGCATCCAGTGCACCCGCTGCGTGCGGTTCATCACCGAAGTGGCGGGTGTCCCTGAGATCGGCCTGATCTCGCGTGGCGAAGACGTTGAAATCACGACCTACCTGGGCGCGGCAGTGACCAGTGAGCTGTCGGGCAACGTCAATGATCTGTGCCCCGTCGGCGCCCTGACCCACAAGCCCTGGACGTTCAACTACCGTCCGTGGGAGCTGAAGAAGACGCAGAGTGTCGACGTGATGGATGCGCTCGGCAGCGCCGTCCGCATCGACAGCCGTGGCGCCCAGGTGATGCGCGCCCTGCCGCGGATCAATGAGGACATCAACGAGGAGTGGCTCAGCGACAAGAGCCGCTACGCTGTCGACGGCCTCGGCCGCCAGCGCCTCGACCGCCCCTATGTGCGGGTGAACGGCAAGCTCAGCCCCGCCACCTGGGGCGAGGCGTTCGCCGCCGTCGCCGCGAAGGTGAAGGCCGCGAGCCCTGAGAAGATCGGTGTGATCGCCGGCGATCTGCAGGACGCCGAGTCGATGAAGGCCGCGCTGGACCTGTTCGGCGGTCTGGGCGTGAAGAACCTCGACTGCCGCCAGGACGGAACCGCGCTCGGCGCCGGTCCGCGCGAAAGCTGGCTGTTCAACACCACCCTGGCCGGTATCGAACAGGCCGATGTGGTGCTGCTGGTCGGGACCAACCCGCGCCACGAGGCGCCGGTGTTTAACGCCCGCCTGCGGAAGCAGTGGATCAGCGGCAAGACCCGCTTCGGCGTGATCGGCCAGCAGTCCGACCTGACCTTCGACTACGACTATCTCGGCGCCGGCCCGGCCTCGATCACCGGTCTCGCCAAGGCCAAGTCCGACTTCGTGACCGCGCTCAAGAATGCCGAGCGTCCTGCCATCATCATCGGCCAGGGCGCGCTCGCCCGCGCTGACGGCGGCGCGGTGCTGAAGGCGCTGGCGGGCCTCGCCAAGAGCTTCAACATCGTCCGCGAGGGCTGGAATGGCTGGAACGTGCTGCACTCGGCCGCCGCCCGCACCGGCGGCCTGGACCTCGGCTTCCTGCCGGGTGAGGGCGGTCTGACGGCGGGCCAGATGGTCAAGCCGGGCGCGCTGGACGTGCTGTTCCTGCTCGGCGCCGACGAGATCGAGGCCTCGGCCTCCGGCGCCTTCACCGTCTATCTGGGCAGCCACGGCGACCGCGGCGCGCACAAGGCCGACGTGATCCTGCCGGGCGCCGCCTACACCGAGAAGAACGGCCTCTATGTGAACACCGAGGGCCGCGTCCAGATGGGCGAGCGGGCCGTGTTCCCGAAGGGCGAGGCCAAGGAAGACTGGTCGATCCTGCGGGCCCTGTCCGAGCACCTCGGCGCGAAGCTGCCCTATGACAGCCTCGATCAGCTGCGGATCAGGCTGTTCGCCGACCACCCGACCTTCGGCCAGATCGACTTCGCGCCGGGTTCGATCCCGTCCGCGCCGGACCTGTCGGGTCTGGGCGATGGCGGCAAGCTGTCCGACGAGCCGTTCGCGGCCGCGGTGACGGCTTTCCACCTGACCAACCCGATCGCGCGCGCCAGCGTGACCATGGCCGAATGCGCGGCCCTGGCCGCCGGCGCGGCAAAAATGGCAGCGGAGTAGGCGAGTGCCCGAGCAAGCCGTCTCCCCCTGGCTCTGGTTCGGTCTGGCCGTTGGTCAGATCCTGCTCATCCTGATCTGGATCCTGCTCAGCCTGGCGTTCCTGCTGTGGGGCGACCGGAAGATCTGGGCCGGCGTGCAGATGCGCAAGGGCCCCAACGTGGTCGGGCCGTTCGGCCTGTTCCAGTCGTTCGCCGACTTCCTCAAGTTTGTGCTCAAGGAAGTCGTCATCCCGGCCGGCGCGGACAAGATCGTCTTCCTGCTGGCGCCCCTGATGACCTTCATCCTGGCCTTCATCGCCTGGGCCGTCATCCCGCTGGCGCCGGGCTGGGTCATCGCCGACCTCAATGTCGGCATCCTCTATGTGCTGGCGATCAGCTCGCTGGGTGTCTACGGCATCATCATGGGCGGCTGGGCGTCCAACTCGAAGTATCCGTTCCTGGGCGCCCTGCGCTCGGCGGCCCAGATGGTCTCGTATGAGGTCTCGATCGGCTTTGTGATCATCACCGTGATCCTGCTGGCCGGCACCATGAACCTGAGCGACCTGGTCGAGCAGCAGGCCGGCTGGATCTGGAACTGGAACGTCTTCGGCGGCGGTCTCGCCAATCTGCCGATCGCGCTGGTGATGATCCCTATGATGGTGATCTTCTTCATCTCGGCCCTGGCCGAGACAAACCGGCCGCCGTTCGACCTGCCCGAGGCAGAGTCCGAACTCGTGGCCGGCTACCAGGTCGAATACAGCTCCACGCCCTACCTGCTGTTCATGATCGGCGAGTACGCCAACATCGTCCTGATGTGCGCGATGATCTCGATCCTGTTCTTCGGCGGCTGGAATCCGGGCTTCCCGACCCCGTTCCTCGAGAGCTGGCCCGCCACCGCCCAGAGCGCTCTGCTGTTCCTGGTGTTCTTCGCCAAGATCATCTTCTGGTTCTTCATGTTCGCCATGGCCAAGGCCATCGTGCCCCGCTACCGCTACGACCAGCTGATGCGGCTGGGCTGGAAGGTCTTCCTGCCCACGACGCTCGTGGCGGTCGTGCTGGTCGCGGCCTGGCGGGTGTTCGGAGGCGCGGCATGATCCGGACCCTCGCGCCCGTCGCCCTCATCGTCCTGCTCGGCGCCTGCGCCGGCGTGCAGGCGAAGATCGAGAGCTACAGCCTCGGCCGTGGCGTGGTGACCTATGACGACATGCGCCGCGCCAAGGAGCAATGCGCCTCCGAAGGCGGCGTCGTGCGCCCCAAGGACGTCGGCGGCGACATGGCCCAGATGTCCAACTACATCTGCGAAATCCAGCCCAGGAAGGCCGGCAACCCATGATGCAGCGCATCGGACAGGCCATCAAAGGCGCAGCCCTGCTGGACTTCGTGGGCGCCTTCGGGCTGGCCATGAAGTACATGGTCGCGCCCAAGATGACGGTCATCTATCCCAACGAGCGCGGCCCGCAGTCGCCGCGCTTCCGGGGCGAGCACGCCCTGCGCCGGTATCCCAACGGCGAAGAGCGCTGCATCGCCTGCAAGCTTTGCGAAGCCGTTTGCCCGGCCCAGGCGATCTACATCGAGGCCGAGCCGCGCGCCGACGGCAGCCGTCGCACGACCCGCTACGACATCGACATGGTTAAATGCATCTATTGCGGCCTGTGCCAGGAGGCCTGCCCGGTCGACGCCATCGTCGAGGGGCCGAACACCGAATACGCCACCGAGACCCGCGAAGAACTCTACTACGACAAGGAACGGCTGCTGGATAACGGCGACCGCTGGGAGCGCGAGATCGCGAAGAACCTCGAACTGGATGCGGCGTTCCGATGATCCCGCTCCAGGCCATAGCCTTCTATCTGATGGCGACGACGACGATCCTGGCCGGTCTGGCCGTGGTCTTCGCGCGCAACCCCGTGCACTCGGTGCTGTTCCTGATCACCGCCTTCTTCAGCGCGGCCGGCCTCTTCGTCCTGATGGGCGCGGAGTTCCTGGCGATGCTGCTGATCGTCGTCTACGTCGGCGCGGTGGCGGTGCTGTTCCTGTTCGTCGTGATGATGCTCGACGTCGACTTCACCCAGCTGCGTGAAGGCTTCTCGCGCTACCTGCCGATCGGCGGGGCGGTGGCCGGGCTGCTGACCATCGAGATGATCATTGTCGCCACGACGGTCGCCACCCAGGGGGCGGCCAAGGCGGGCGCTGCGCCCAATGCCTCCGGCGGGGCCGATGTAACCAACGCCGAAGCCATCGGCCGGGTGCTCTACACCGACTACGTCTACTTCTTCCAGGCGGCGGGGATGGTGCTGCTGGTGGCCATGATCGGGGCCATCGTCCTGACCCTGCGCCACAAGCCGGGCGTCAAGCGCCAGAACATCACCGCCCAGAACGCCCGCACGCCGGCGACCGGCATGACGATCGTCGACATCAAGCCCGGCGAGGGGATCTCCGAATGATTGGTCTGACCAACTACCTGACCGTCGCGGCGATCCTGTTCACGATCGGCGTCTTCGGCATCTTCGTGAACCGCAAGAACGTCATCATCATCCTGATGTCGATCGAGCTGATCCTGCTGGCGGTGAACATCAACCTGGTCGCCTTCAGCGTCTTCCTGCACGACGTGGTCGGGCAGATTTTCGCGATGTTCGTCCTGACTGTCGCCGCGGCCGAGGCCGCCGTCGGCCTGGCGATCCTGGTGACCTTCTTCCGCAACCGCGGCGACATCGCCGTGGACGACGCCTCTGTGATGAAGGGCTGACCCTTGCAACAGCTCGTCACCATCCTCCTCTTCGCTCCGCTGCTGGGCGCCCTGATCGCGGGGCTGTTCGGCCGGCGCATCGGCGATGTCGCCTCCCAGGCGGTCACCACCGGCCTGTTGCTGCTGACCTGCGGCCTCAGCTGGTACACCTTCAGCCAGTGGACCTGGCACGAACTGGCGCCCTTCACGGTCCAGCTGGCGCCGTTCATCAACGTCGCAGACTTCCAGTCCAACTGGGCGATCCGCATCGACGGCCTGAGCGCCGTGATGCTGGTGGTCGTGACCACCGTCTCGGCCCTCGTGCACCTCTACAGCTGGGGGTACATGGCCGAGGACGACAGCAAGCCGCGCTTCTTCGCCTATCTGTCGCTGTTCACCTTCGCCATGCTGGCGCTGGTGACCGCCGCCGACTTCATGCAGCTGTTCTTCGGCTGGGAAGGGGTGGGGCTGGCGTCCTACCTGCTGATCGGTTTCTGGTTCAAGAAGCCCACCGCCAACGCCGCCTCGATCAAGGCCTTCGTGGTCAACCGGGTCGGCGACTTCGGTTTCGCCCTGGGCATCATGACGGTGTTCTGGGCCTTCGGGACCATCCAGTTCGCCGAGCTGTTCCCGCTGGTCGCCGCCGGCGCCGGCAAGGCGTGGGAGTTCGCCGGCCAGAGCTACCCGCTGGTCGACCTGGCCTGCGTGCTGCTGTTCATCGGCGCGATGGGCAAGTCGGCGCAGTTCTTCCTGCACACCTGGCTGCCGGACGCGATGGAAGGCCCGACCCCGGTGTCGGCCCTGATCCACGCGGCGACCATGGTCACCGCCGGCGTCTACATGGTCTGCCTGCTGTCGCCGATGTTCGAGTACGCGCCGGTGGCGCGCAACGCCGTGACCCTGATCGGGGCGGTCACCGCCCTGTTCGCCGCGACGGTTGGCCTGGCGCAGAACGACATCAAGCGGGTCATCGCCTATTCGACCTGTTCGCAGCTCGGCTACATGTTCTTCGCGGCCGGGGTCGGCGCCTACCAGGCGGCGATGTTCCACCTGTTTACGCACGCCTTCTTCAAGGCCCTGCTGTTCCTCGGCGCCGGTTCGGTGATCCACGGGATGCACCACGAGCAGGACATGCGTCGCATGGGCGGACTGTGGAAGTTCCTGCCCGTGACCTACGCGGTCATGACCATCGGCACCCTGGCGATCACCGGCTTCGGGATCCCGGGCATCGATCTGGGCTTCGCAGGCTTCTACTCCAAGGACACCATCATCGAGGCGGCCTGGGCCGCGGGCCGCGAGAACGGCTTCGCCTACTTCGCCTTCGTGATCAGCCTGCTCGCGGCCGGCCTGACGGCCTTCTACAGCTGGCGCCTGGCCTTCATGACCTTCCATGGCACGCCGAAGTGGGGCGCCGAGGCGCATCACGACGACCACCATGCTGGCGCCCATGCCGCGCATGACGACCACGGACACGATGACCACGCTCATGGCCATGGCCACGCCCATACGCCGCATGAGAGCCCGCTGGTGATGCTGGTTCCGCTGCTGGTGCTGGCGGTCGGCGCGCTGGCGTCCGGCTTCGTGTTCGTCGAATATTTCGTTGGCCACGACCAGGAAGAGTTCTGGAAGGGCGCGATCGTCAACGGTCCGCACAACCACATCCTGCATGAGATGCACGACGCGCCGGCCTGGGTCATCTGGGCGCCGCTGGTCGTGTCGATGACCGGCCTCGCCATCGCCTGGTGGGTCTATATCGCCAGGGAAGGCATGGGCGCCCGCATCGCGGCCAACCGCGGTCCGGCCTGGACCTTCCTCTACAACAAATGGTTCTTCGACGAGCTCTACGACGCCACCTTCGTGCGCGGCGCCCGGGTCCTGGGCGATCTGTTCTGGAAGGGTGGCGACCAGAAGCTGATCGACGGCTTCGGCCCTGACGGGGTTGCGGCGGTGTCCGTGGCCGTCGGCAGGCGGACGGGCCGACTGCAGAGCGGCTATGTCTACCACTACGCCTTTGTCATGCTGCTGGGGGTCGCCGGTCTGCTCTCGTTCGCCCTCTATGCCTTCTCGCGGGGAGGCTGACCGATGCCCGGCATCCTTTCCCTGATCACCTACCTGCCGTTGGCCGGCGTCGCCGCCATCCTGGCGCTGCGGTTCGTCGGGCAGCCCGGCGAAGCCCGCGACACGGCCGCCAAGTGGATCGCGCTGGCGACCACCTTGGTCACCTTCGCCCTGTCGCTGAAGCTGGTGCTCGACTTCGACCCGGCCAACGCGGGCTTCCAGTTCCTGGAGGAGATCCCGTGGTTCGCTGGGCTCCACTACCGCATGGGCGTGGACGGCATCTCGGTGCTGTTCGTCCTGCTGACGGCCTTCCTGCTGCCGCTCTGCGTGATCGCCAGCTGGAAGACCATCGAGAAGCGCGTCCTCGAATACATGATCGCCTTCCTGGTGCTGGAGGCGCTGGTCATCGGCGTGTTCTGCGCGCTGGACCTGATCCTGTTCTACCTGTTCTTCGAAGCGGGCCTGGTCCCGATGTTCCTGATCATCGGCATCTGGGGCGGCAAGAACCGGGTCTACGCGGCCTTCAAGTTCTTCCTCTACACCCTGCTGGGGTCCGTCCTGATGCTGGCGGCGATCCTCGCCATGATCGGCATTTCGGGCACCAGCTCGATCCCCGAACTGATGACTTACAAGTTCGACGAGGGTCTGCAGACCTGGCTGTGGCTGGCCTTCTTCGCCAGCTTCGCGGTCAAGATGCCGATGTGGCCGGTGCACACCTGGCTGCCCGACGCCCACGTCGAGGCGCCGACGGCGGGCTCGGTGATCCTGGCCGGCATCCTGCTGAAGATGGGCGGCTACGGCTTCATGCGCTTCAGCCTGCCGATGTTCCCCAACGCCAGCGAGCTGTTCACGCCGCTGATCTTCGGCATGAGCGTGATCGCGATCATCTACACCTCGCTGGTCGCCTTCCGTCAGACGGACATCAAGAAGCTGATCGCCTACTCGTCGGTCGCCCACATGGGCTTCGTGACCATGGGCATCTTCAGCGGCAACGTGCAGGGCGAGCAGGGCGCGATCTTCCAGATGCTCAGCCACGGGGTGATCTCCGGCGCGCTCTTCCTCTGCGTCGGCGTGGTCTATGACCGCATGCACACCCGCGAGATCGCCTTCTACGGCGGCCTGGTGCACCGGATGCCGTTCTACGCGGCCGTCTTCATGCTGTTCACCATGGGCAACGTCGGTCTGCCGGGCACCAGTGGCTTCGTCGGCGAGATCCTGACCATGGCGGGAGCCTACGGCGCCTCGACCTGGACGGCGCTGTTCGCGGCCACCGGGGTGATCCTGTCGGCGGTCTATGCGCTGAGCCTCTATCGCCGCGTGATCTTCGGCGAGATGACCAATCCGGCGCTGGCCCAGATCACCGATCTGAACTGGCGCGAGATGGTGGTGTTCACGCCGCTGATCCTGTCGACCCTGTACCTCGGCGTGCAGCCCGACATCGTCTTCAACATCACCGGAGCGTCGGTCGACGCCCTGGTCGGCGCCTGGCGCGCCGCGATCGCCGGGTGAGCCGCTCATGACCCTCGCCGATCTCAATCTCGTCCGGCCGGAGCTGATCCTCGCGATCGGCGCTCTGCTGATGCTTCTCGTCGGCGCCTTCCGCGGCAAGGGCGGGCCGGTGTTCGACGGCCTCTCCATGCTGGTCCTGCTGATTGCGGGCGCGGCGGCCGTCACCGGCGAACACGGCCGGGCCTTCGCCGGCGGTGTGGTGGTCGACAATCTGTCGACCTTCGCCAAGGTGGCCATCTATGCGGCGAGCGCGATCGCAATCCCGCTGGGCGGCGTCTGGCTGCGCAAGCGCGGCGACGATAAGTTCGAATTCCCGGTCCTGATCCTGCTGGCCGCGCTCGGCATGGGCATGATGGCCTCGGCCGGCGACCTGATCTCGCTCTACGTCGGGATCGAACTGCATTCGCTGGCGCTCTATGTGCTGGCCGCCTTCCGCCGCGATGACGCCAAATCGTCCGAAGCGGGCCTGAAGTACTTCGTGCTCGGCGCGCTGTCCTCTGGCCTGCTGCTGTATGGCGCCTCGCTGATCTACGGCTTCGCCGGCTCGACCCACTTCGACGTCATCGCCGCCTCGATCCAGGGCGGCCAGGCGCACACAGGCGTCCTGTTCGGCCTGGTGTTCCTGATCTGCGGCCTGGCCTTCAAGGTCTCCGCCGCGCCGTTCCACATGTGGACGCCGGACGTCTATGAAGGCGCCCCGACCCCGGTCGTCGGCTTCTTCGCCGGCGCGCCGAAGATCGCGGCCATGGTCCTGCTGGCCCGTGTCCTGTCGGAAGGCTTCGGCGCCGCGATCGGCCAATGGCAGCAGGTGATCGTCATCGTCGCCCTGCTGTCGGTGTTCGTCGGCGCCTTCGCCGGTCTGGCCCAGCGCAATCTCAAGCGCCTGTGGGCCTACAGCTCCATCGCCAACATCGGTTACGCCCTGCTGGGCCTGGCCGCGGGCGGTGAGGCCGGCGTCCAGGCCATGCTGCTGTTCCTGGTGCTTTACCTGGTCGATGTGACCGGCTTCTTCGCCTGCCTCAGCGCGCTGCAGCGCAACGGCAAGCCGATGGAGACGATTCAGGACATGGCCGGCCTGTTCAAATCGCAGCCCGGCATCGCCCTGGCCATGACCGCCTTCGCGCTCTCGGCCCTCGGTCTGCCGCCGTTCAGTGGCTTCTTCGCCAAGTTCTTCGTGTTCAAGGCGGCGCTGGATGCGGGTCTGGTCTGGCCGGCCGTGCTCGGCCTCCTCGGCAGCGTGGTGGCGGCGGTCTACTACCTGCGTCTCCTGAAGGTCATGTGGTTCGACTCGCCGACGGGCGAGGTCGAAGCCCCTCCGGTGTCGGCCAAGACTGTCGCGATCGTCGCGGCGCTGTTCTCCTTCCCGGTCGCCCTGTTCGCCCTGGGCTGGCTCGAGCAGATGGCCCTGGCCGCCGCAGCCGCCTTCGGCTGACGTGACCGCGCCGCGCATCGAGGCGCTCGACGAGATCGATTCCACAAACGCCGATGCGCGTCGCCGCGCCGAAGCCGGAGAGGTCGGTCCCCTGTGGATCACGGCCACCCGCCAGACGGCCGGGCGCGGGCGTCGCGGCCGCAACTGGGAGACGGGGCAGGGCAACCTCGCCGCCACCCTGTTGTTCGTCACCGACCGTCCGCCGGCCGAGGCGGCTCAGATCAGCTTTGTCGCCGCCCTGGCGGTCGCCGATCTGGCCGACGCCTTCGTCCCGGCGTCGCAGGTGACGCTGAAGTGGCCCAACGACCCGATGATCGACGGCCGCAAGACCAGCGGCATTCTGGTGGAGTCCGGCCAACACGCCGGCGGCCTGTGGGTCGCCGTCGGTATCGGGGTGAACCTGTCCACGCCGCCGGAAGTTTCCGAGCGCCCCGCGACGGCTTTCGCCGAACACATGACCGCGCCACCGCCGAGGCCCCTCGAAGCGCTGGCTGTTCTGTCGGAGGCATTCGAACGTTGGCGGCGGCTTTGGCAGACCGCCGGCTTCCCGCCGGTCGCGGAGGCCTGGACGCGCCGGGCCCATGGGCTGGGCGAAGCCTGCACCGCCCGTCTCGGCCATGAAACGGTTGCCGGAATCGCCGAAGGCCTCGACCCGGATGGTGCGCTGCGGTTGCGCTTGCCAGACGGCATGCTGCGGCGCATCACGGCCGGCGACGTCTTTTTCGGAGAGGCCTAGATGCTGCTGGCTATCGAGCAGGGCAACACCAACACCCTGTTCGCCGTCCATGACGGCGAGACCTGGATCGCGCAGTGGCGCTCGGCGACCGAGAGCACCCGCACCGCCGACGAATACGCCGTCTGGCTTTCGCAGCTGTTCGAGATGAATGGCCTGACGATGAAGAGCCTGAGCGGCTGCATCATCTCCAGCGTCGTGCCGCAATCGATCTTCAACCTGCGCAATCTTTCGCGCCGCTATCTGGGCGTCGAGCCGCTGATCATCGGCGAGAATGCGGAGCTGGGTGTCGCGGTGCGGATCGACAAGCCGTCAGAGGCGGGCGCTGACCGGCTGGTCAACGCCGTGGGCGCCCACATTGCCTATCCCGGGCCCTTGATCGTCATCGACAGCGGGACAGCCACGACGTTCGACATCGTCGCCGCCGACGGCGGGTTCGAGGGCGGCATCATCGCCCCCGGCGTGAACCTCTCCATGCAGGCGCTGCACGAGGCCGCCGCCAAGCTTCCGCGCATCGCCATCCAGCGCCCGGAACGCAACCGCGTCGTCGGCACCGACACCGTGACCGCCATGCAGTCGGGCGTGTTCTGGGGCTATATCGGACTTATCGAGGGGCTGATCGCCCGCATCAAGGCGGAACGGGGCGAGCATTTGACCGTTGTCGCGACCGGAGGCGTCGTCTCCCTGTTTGAAGGCGCTACCGACATGATCGACCATTTCGACCCCGACCTGACGATCCGGGGGCTGCTGGAAATCTACCGGCGCAACGCGTCCCCGCACATCTGATGAAAGCGCGCAAGAACGACGAGCTGGTCTTCCTGCCCCTGGGCGGGTCGAACGAGATCGGCATGAACTTCAATCTCTACGGCTACGGGCCGGAGGATGATCGCAAGTGGATCGTCGTCGACCTGGGCATCACCTTCGGCGACCAGACCACGCCGGGCGTCGAGGTGATCCTGCCGGATCCGACCTACATCGAGGACTATGCCGACGACATTCTCGGCATCGTGCTGACGCACGCCCATGAGGACCACATCGGCGCCGTGGCCTGGCTGTGGCCACGGCTCAAGGCGCCGGTCTACGCCACGCCGTTCACCGCCTTCCTGCTGCGGGAGAAGCTGCGCGACGCGGGCCTCCTCGACGAGGTCGACATCACCGAGGTGCCGCTGAGCGGCAAGATCTCGCTGGGGCCGTTCGAGCTCGAGCTGATCACCCTCACCCACTCGATCCCGGAGCCGAACGGCCTGGCGATCCGCACGCCGCTCGGCACCGTGCTGCACACCGGCGACTGGAAGATCGACCCCGATCCTCTGCTCGGCGGCGTCACCGACGACGAGGCGATCCGCAAGCTCGGCGACGAGGGCGTGCTGGCGATGGTCTGCGACAGCACCAATGTGTTCGTCGACGGCCATGCAGGGTCCGAGGCCGATGTCCGCAAGGCGCTGGCCGATTTGATCAAGCCGCTGAAGGGCAGGGTGGCGGTCGCCTGTTTCGCCTCGAACGTCGCACGCATGGACAGCGTGATCCGCGCCGCCGAGGCCGCTGACCGGCGGGTCTGCCTTGTCGGGCGGTCAATGCACCGCATGAGCGCGGCCGCGCGGTCCGTCGGGCTGATGAGCGGCCTCAAGGAGTTCATCAACGAAAAGGAAGCCAAGCACTTCCCGCAGGACAAGATCCTCTACCTCTGCACCGGCAGCCAAGGCGAGGCCCGCGCGGCCCTGGCCCGGATCGCGTCGGGGACGCACCCGCACGTCAACCTCGGCAAGGGCGACCACGCGATCTTCTCCTCGCGGGTGATCCCGGGGAACGAGGTGCCGATCCGCAACCTGCAGAACAGCCTGGCCGACCGTGGCGTGCGGCTCTGCACCGAGCGGGACCATCCGGGCATCCACGTCTCCGGCCATCCCTGCCGGGACGAATTGGCGCAGATGTACGCCTGGGCCAGGCCGCAGATCGCGGTGCCGACCCATGGCGAGCGCCGCCACCTGCTGGAGCATGCCGCCTTCGCCCGCGATCTGCAGGTCCCCCAGACGGTCAGCCCACGCAACGGCGACATGGTCCGCCTGGCCCCCGGTCGCGCCGAGATCATCGACGAGGTTCCCGCCGGCCGCCTGTACATCGACGGCGGCATGGTCACGCCCGAGAACGGCGACGCCCTGAAGGAGCGTCGTCACGCGGCCTTCAACGGCGTGCTGATGGTCACCATCGCGCTCGACGGCAAGGGCCGGATCGTCTCCGGTCCGCAGATCCGCGCCATCGGCCTGGCCGGCGACGCCGACTTCCCGCTGGACGAGGCGCTCGACGACCTGTGCCGCGACGCCGAGCAGGCGGTGAAGAAGGTTCCGGCCGAGGAACGCGCCTTCGACGAGATCGTCGAGAGCGCCCTGTCCCGGGTGGTCAAAAAGGGCGCCTTCCGGATCTGGGAGCGCAAGCCGGTGGTCGAGACGACGGTGTTGCGGATCTGATTTCCCTCTCCCGGCGGGAGAGGGAGGGGCCCATGCGCAGCATGGGAGGGTGAGGGGTTACGCTCCAGGCCGCCAAACCCCGTACCCCCTCAACCTCCCATCCTGCTTCGCGACGCTTCGCAGGACGGGCCCCTCCTTCTCCCTCCGGGAGAAGGGTGTTAGGACGCGACGGCTCCAGGAGACCAAGCCCATGATCGGCAAGCTCAACCACGTCGGCGTCGCCACGCCCTCCATCGACGAGGCCCTGAACATGTATCGCGACCTGCTGGGCGCGACCTCGTGGACCGACAAATGGGCCATGCCGGAGCAGGGCGTCTGGGTCTGTTTCGTCAACCTGCCCAACAGCCAGATCGAGCTGATCGAGCCCTATGGCGAGAAGAGCCCGATCCATGGCTTCCTGGCCAAGAACCCCAAGGGCGGCCAGCACCACATCTGCTTCGAGGTGGAGGACATCTACGAGGCCCGCGACGCCCTGGTGGCCAAGGGCGCGACGGTGCTGGGCGAGCCGCGCATCGGCGCGCACGGCACCCTGATCATCTTCGTGCATCCCAAGGACATGGGCGGCATGCTGGTCGAGCTGATGGAAACCCCGAAGGACGGACATCACTGATGGGCATCGGTACCGGTATCGCCATCTATCTGACCGTCTGGTGGACGACCCTGTTCGCCGTCCTGCCGCTGGGCAACCGGACCTACGCGGAATCCGGCATCGAGGTGAAGGACGGCGGCGACCCCGGCGCGCCGGTCAATCCCAACCTCAAGCGCAAGTTCATCACCACGACCTGGGTGGCCGCGCTGATCTGGGGCGTGATCTGGCTGGTCATCCGCTTCGGCCTGATCACCCTGCCGTCGATGCCGAACAGCTGACGATCCCTTTCGACCGTCATGGCCCGGCTTGTCCGGGCCACCCAAGCGCGTTGAAGCGGCCAGAAGGGGCGAGATGGTCACATCCCGCTTCACCGTGCCCGTCGGTGTTCCTGGATGGCCCGGACAAGCCGGGCCATGACGGGTTTGGATAAGCGCCCAGGGTTTCGGCGCCCGGTGTCACAGACCGCTCCCGTCGCCCAAACTTTGAGCGATTGTCACTCCCGCGTACGCGGGGCGCTACAGACGACTGCCAGCCGCCCGAGTCGGGCGTAGCCTCAGCTCATGGAAGGCCGGTTCGCCGGTCTTGCTCCGTGGCGTTTTTCCCCGACGATGACTTGCAAGGCCGCCGGCGACCCCGGCGGCCTTCTTTTCGCCGCTCGCGTTGCCAATCAAGGGCCGGCGAGGGTAAGTCAGGCGCTCGTTTCATGGGGTTACCAATGCGCCTGTCGCGCTATTTCCTGCCTACGCTCAAAGAGGCGCCTTCGGACGCCCAGATCGTCTCGCACCAACTGATGCTTCGCGCCGGCCTGATCCGCCAGGAAGCGGCGGGCATCTATGCCTGGCTGCCGCTGGGCCTGCGGGTGCTGAAGAAAGTCGAGCAGATCGTTCGCGAAGAGATGGACCGCGCCGGCGCCGTCGAGCTCCTGATGCCGACGATCCAGCTGGCCGACCTGTGGCGCGAGAGCGGCCGCTACGAGGCCTATGGCGACGAGATGCTGCGCATCACCGACCGCCACAAGCGCGACCTGCTCTACGGGCCGACCGCCGAGGAGGTCGTGACCGACATCTTCCGAGCCTATGTGAAGAGCTACAAGGATCTGCCGCTCAATCTCTACAACATCCAGTGGAAGTTCCGCGACGAGCGCCGCCCGCGCTTCGGCGTGATGCGCGGCCGCGAGTTCCTGATGAAGGACGCCTACAGCTTCGACCTCAACGAGGCCGACGCCCGAGCGGCCTACAACCGGATGTTCATCGCCTATCTCAACACCTTCGCCCGCATGGGCCTGAAGGCCGTGCCCATGAAGGCCGACACCGGCCCGATCGGCGGCGACCTGAGCCACGAGTTCATCGTCCTGGCCGACACCGGCGAGAGCCAGGTGTTCTGCCACAAGGACCTCGTCGAGATGGGCGCGCCCGGCCCCGACGTCGACTGGGACGGCGACCTGCAGCCGCTGGTCGACCAGCGCACCGCCCTCTATGCGGCGACCGAGGAGATGCACGACGCGGACGCCTTCGCCGCCGTGCCCGCCGACAAGCAGCTGTCGGCCCGCGGCATCGAGGTCGGCCACATCTTCTATTTCGGCGAGAAATACTCCGACCCGATGAAGGCCCGGGTGACCGGCCCCGACGGTGTCGACGTCAATGTCCACATGGGCAGCTATGGCGTGGGCGTCTCACGCCTGCTGGGCGCGATCATCGAGGCCAGCCACGACGAGGGCGGCATCATCTGGCCCGAGGCCGTCGCGCCGTTCGATCTGGCCCTGATCAACCTGCGCCCGGGTGATGAGGCCTGCGACGCGGCCTGTGAACAGGCCTATGCGGCCCTGACCGCCGCCGGCCGCGCCGTTCTCTACGACGACACAGCCGAGCGGCCGGGCGGCAAGTTCGCCCGCGCCGACCTGATCGGCCTGCCCTGGCAGATGATTGTCGGTCCCAAGGGGCTCGCCGAGGGCAATGTCGAGATCAAGAACCGCGCGAGCGGTGAGCGCTCGACGGCGCCACTGGCCGATGTGATCGCCGGCCTGTCGGCCAAGGCGGCTGCGTGACCCAGCCCGCCGGCTCCGTCGCGCCGCCGTTCGGCCTGTGGGAACGGGCCGTCGCCGCCCGTTACCTGCGCGCCAAGCGCAAGCATGGCGGCGTGGCGCTGATCTCGCTGATCTCCTTCATCGGCATCATGCTGGCCGTGATGGTGCTCATCGTCGTGATGAGCGTGATGAACGGCTTCCGCACCGAGCTGCTCGACCGGATTCTCGGCTTCAACGGCCACGCCTATGTCACCGGCGCACCGCTCAACAGTCCGGACCGGACGGCGATCGTCACCCGCCTGCGCGCCGTGCCCGGCGTCAAGCAGGTGATCCCGGTGGTCGAGGGCCAGGCCATGGTGCTGGGCCCCAACCAGATCGCCGGCGCCATCGTGCGCGGGGTGACCCCGGCCGACCTGAAGGCCACGACGATCGTCTCGGACAACATCAAGTCCGGGTCCCGTGACGGCTTCGGCCAGGGTGACTACGGCGGCGACCTGATCCTGCTCGGCGACCGGCTGGCCGCCAGCCTCGGCGTCGCCCCCGGCGACTCCGTCACCCTGATCTCGCCCGCCGGGTCGTCGACCGCCTTCGGCACCAGCGTAACGCAGAAGGATTACACGATCGGCGGCATCTTCTCGGTCGGGATGAGCGAATACGACCAGGCCTTCATCTACATGCCTCTCGCCCAGGCCCAGCTGTTCTTCGGCCGCGACACCAGCGTCGACGCGATCGAGATCATGCTCGACGACCCCGATGCGGTCGAAGACATCAAGCCGCTGCTGACCGTCGCGGCCGGGCCCGGCTCGGCCGTCACCGACTGGACCCAGAAGAACCAAAGCTTCTTCGAGGCGCTGCAGGTCGAGCGCGCGGCGATGCGTCTGATCCTGATGTTCATCGTCGCCATCGCGGCCATGAACATCATCTCCGGTCTGGTCATGCTGGTGAAGAACAAGGGCCGCGACATCGGCATCCTGCGCACCATGGGCGCGGGGCAGGGCGCGATCATGCGCATCTTCTTCATGTCCGGCGCAGCGGTCGGCGTCGCCGGCACAGTCGCCGGCCTGCTGATGGGCGTGATCTTCTGCATGAACATCGAGGCGATCCAGAAGGCCGTCGAATGGGTCACCGGCGCCAATGTGTTCAACGCCGACATCTATTTCCTGACCCACGTCCCGGCCAAGATCGAATGGAGCGAGGTCGGCATCATCACCGGCTGGTCGCTGTTCATGAGCTTTGTCGCCACCCTGCCGCCGGCCTGGCGGGCCTCACGCATCGATCCGGTCGAGGCCCTGCGTTATGAGTGAGCCGGTCCTCTCCCTGCGGGGCGTCACCCGCACCTACGTCACTGACGCCGGCCAGCTGCCAGTGCTCAAGGGCGTCGATCTGGACGTGATGCCGGGCGAAATCGTCGGGCTGATCGGTCCGTCGGGCTCGGGCAAGTCGTCGCTGCTGCACGCCGCCGGCCTGCTGGAACGTCCGGACGGCGGTACGGTCACGGTCGCCGGTCAGGACTGCACGAAGCTGGGCGATCGCCCGCGCACGCGAATGCGGCTGGGCACGATCGGCTTCGTCTACCAGTTCCACCACCTGCTGCCGGAGTTCTCGGCCATCGAGAACGTGGCCATGCCGGCGATGATCGCCGGAAAGTCGCGGGCGGTCGCCGGCGAGCGGGCCGAGGCGCTGCTGACCCGGCTGGGCCTGGCTGAGCGCCTGCATCACCAGCCGGGCCAGCTGTCAGGCGGCGAGCAGCAGCGGGTGGCCATCGCCCGCGCCCTGACCAACCAGCCGCGGCTGCTGCTGGCTGACGAGCCGACCGGCAATCTCGATCCCGACACCGCCGCCTCGGTGTTCCAGGCCCTCTACGACCTGGCGCGGGACACCGGCGTTGCGGCGCTGATCGCCACGCACAACATGGAGCTGGCCCGCTATATGGACCGGGTCTTCGCCCTGAAGGACGGGCACCTGGAAGCCCGCACGCCGGGCTTCTAGTCCGTCCACCTCACGCTTTCGTCAGCGCCCCGCTTTCGCCCAGATCGCCGGGTCTTACGACAGTTCCTGTTTCATCGGCTGGGAGCGTAACTTGACCCGCCACCTCGATATCGCCGGCCTGTCCGGCAACCTCTACCGCTACAAGGCGCTCGAAGACCTGCGGCCGGTTCCGCCGGGCGGCGCAAACTTCATCTATGTGCACTGGAACGGCGACGCGCCGGTGATCGTCTACGCCGGCGAAACCGACAGCCTGCACCGCAGTGTGTTCGAGACCTGGGACGAGGCCCAGTCCGGCTTCGGCGCCACCGAGATCTTCGCGCGGCTGAACATCACCGGCGTCGTCCGCCGTGAAGAGCATGCCGACATCGTCGGCCAGCACCAGCCGCCGATGAACACCGGTGATCCTACGCCGACGGGCCGGAAAAAAGCGTCTCCCCGCGTGGTGTGATCTCGCAGAACGGATTGTGCGCGAGTTCCCAGAGATGGCCGTCGGGGTCCGCGAAATAGCCTGAGTATCCGCCCCAGAAGACCGGCGCGGGCGCCTTGACCGCCCGCGCGCCGGCGGCGATGGCCTGGGCGTAGGTCTGATCAACCTCGACGACGGATCGCCCGTTGAGCGCCAGCGTGATGGCGCTGCCCGGGGCGGCGAGGGGCTCGCCGACATCCTTTGCGAGGTCGTCGCGGGGGAACAGTGCGAGGCCGACGCCCGGCGCCAGCTGGTAGAAGACGATCTCCGGCTCGGCCGACAGCGGCGCCCAGCCCAGACCGTCCTCATAGAACGCGCGGGCGCGGGCGAGATCGCTGACTCCAAGGGTGATGAGGCTCAGGCGCTGGTCCATGACGGCGTTCTCCGAATTGGCTTGACGTGAGAACAAAACAGGAATTAGAACAAACGGGCAACTTGAATTGAGGAGGCTCGAATGGCCCGCATCGCTCGTGAATCCCTCGCTTTGGCCTCCGTCGTCGGCTTTGTCTGGATGATGTGCTCGGTCGCCTACGTTGTGGCCTGACTTGCCGCTGGAATGCGAGCGCCGCACGGGCGATTGTCCGTGAAGTGACTCGTTTGACGCCCGGCCCGAATGGCGCGGCGCGGTAATCTGAAGGGATGGCGCCATGGCGCGGGACAAGGCAGGGAGCGGCGCCGATGGCGGGTTCGTTCATCTGCGGGTCCGGTCGGCCTATTCCCTGCTCGAAGGGGCGATCAAGGCCGAGGCGGTCGGCAAGATGGCGGAAGCCGCCCGCATGCCGGCCGTGGCCGTCACGGATCGGGCCAATCTGTTCGGCGCCCTTGAATTTTCCGTAACGGCCAAGGAATCGGGTGTGCAGCCGCTGATCGGCTGCGCCCTGCCGGTGACGGGGATCGGCGAGGGGCAGGCGCATCGCTGGGCGCGGACCCCGACCGTCGTGCTGCTGGCGCAGAACGAGACCGGCTATCTCAATCTCTCGGCCCTGTCGTCGGCCGCCTATCTGGACAATGACGGCGTCACTGAACCCTGTGTGGCCTGGTCAAAGGTCGTCGCCCATTCCGAGGGCCTGATCCTGCTCAGCGGCGGGACGGATGGCCCGGTCGATCCGCTGTTCGCGGTCGGCAAGACGGGGGAGGGCGCTGTGGCTCTCGCCGAGATGGCGCGGGTGTTCGGCGACCGCTTCTATGTCGAACTGCAGCGTCACGGCCTGCCTGAGCAGGCGGCGGCCGAGGCCGGGCTGGTGCACTGGGCCTACGAGCACGACGTCCCGCTGGTGGCGACCAACGACGTCTATTTCGCGAAGCGCGACATGTATGACGCGCACGATGCGCTGCTGTGCATCTCCGACGGCGCCTACATCGGCCAGGATGAGCGGCGGCGGGTGACGGCCGAGCACTGGTTCAAGTCTGCCGCCGACATGCGGGCGCTGTTCTCGGACCTGCCGGAAGCCTGCGACAACACGATCGATATCGCGCGGCGCTGCGCCTTCATGGTGAGCAAGCGCGATCCGATCCTGCCGAGCTTCCCGACCGCGGCCGGGCGCGACGAGAATGCCGAACTGGCCTGGCAGGCCGCCGAGGGGCTGCGCATGCGGCTCGAAGGTCTGGAGCTGGCCGCCCCGGAGGCGGACTACTGGGCGCGGCTGGAGCGCGAGATCGGCGTCATCCAGACGATGGGCTTTTCCGGCTACTTCCTGATCGTGTCGGACTTCATCAAATGGGCCAACGCCCAGGGGATTCCGGTCGGCCCCGGCCGCGGCTCGGGCGCCGGTTCGCTGGTCGCCTGGGCGCTGACGATCACCGGTCTGGACCCGCTGCGGTTCGGCCTGCTGTTCGAGCGGTTCCTCAATCCCGAGCGGGTCTCGATGCCCGACTTCGATATCGACTTCTGCCAGGAGCGGCGGGAGGAGGTGATCGAGTATGTGCAGGACAAGTATGGCGTCGGGCGCGTGGCCCAGATCATCACCTTCGGCACCCTGCAGGCGCGGGCCGTGCTGCGCGACGTCGGCCGGGTGATGCAGCTGCCGCTCGGCCTCGTCGACCGGCTCTGCAAGATGGTGCCGAACAACCCGGCCAACCCCACGACCCTGGCCCAGGCGATCAATCTCGAACCGCGGTTGCGCCAGGCGCGCGACGACGACCCTTCGGTCGCCCAGTGTCTCGAGGTCGCCCTGCGGCTGGAGGGACTGTACCGCAACGCCTCGACCCACGCCGCCGGGGTGGTGATCGGCGACCGGCCGCTGATCGAGCTGACGCCGCTCTACAAGGATCCGCGGTCAGAGCTGCCGGCGACCCAGTACAACATGAAGTGGGTCGAGGCGGCTGGCCTCGTGAAGTTCGACTTCCTCGGCCTCAAGACCCTGACGGTGCTCGACCGGGCGGTGAAGCACCTGGCCAAGCGCGGCGCGGCGATCGATCTGGCGAAGCTGGCGCTGGACGACACCGCCTCTTACGAGCTGATGGCGTCGGGTCAGACGGTCGGGGTGTTCCAGCTGGAAAGCCAGGGCATGCGCGACACCCTGCGCAAGATGCGGCCGGGCACGATCGAGGAGATCACCGCCCTGATCTCGCTCTACCGGCCGGGCCCGATGGACAACATCGACCTGTTCATCGACACGAAATTCGGTCGCCGGCCGATGGACGTCATGCACCCGTCCCTCGAGGCGGTGCTGAGCGAGACCTACGGCGTCATCGTCTACCAGGAACAGGTGATGCGCATCGCCCAGGTGCTGGCCGGCTACAGCCTCGGCGAAGCCGACATGCTGCGCCGGGCGATGGGCAAGAAGAAGAAGGAGGAGATGGACCAGCAGAAGGCTCGGTTCGTCTCCGGCGCCATCGAGCGGGGCGTCGACGGCGACAAGGCCGGGGCCATATTCGAACACGTCGAGAAGTTCGCCGGCTACGGCTTCAACAAGTCGCACGCCGCCGCCTACGCGCTGATCGCCTATCAAACGGCCTGGCTGAAGGCCAATACGCCGGTTGAGTTCCTCGCGGCCTCGATGAGCCTCGACCTCAGCAACACCGACAAGCTGGCGGTATTCTACCAGGACGCGCGCAAGTTCCAGGTCAAGGTGCGGGCGCCGGACATCAACCGCTCCAGCGCCGACTTCGAGGTCGAGGACGGCGAGGTGCTCTATGCGCTGGGTGCGGTGCGCAACGTCGGCTTCGCGGCCATGGAGCATGTCGCCGCCGTGCGGGCCGAGGGCGGCCCCTTCCGCGACCTGTTCGACTTCGTTGAGCGGGTCGATCCTCGCCAGGTGAACAAGCGGGCGCTGGAGAGCCTCGCCCGCGCCGGGGCTTTCGACAGCATCCACCCCAACCGGGCGCAGATTGTCGAGGCCGCCGATGTGCTGGTGGCGCACGGCCAGAGCCTGGCCGCCGATCGCGCCTCGGCCCAGGTCAGCCTGTTCGGCGGCGAACAGCCTGACGCCTCGCGGCCGCGCCTGCCGCGCACCGAGCCCTGGGACCAGATCCGCCGGCTCGACGAGGAACTGGCCGCCGTCGGCTTCTACCTGACCGGCCACCCGCTGGAGGACATGGTCGAGGTGCTGCGCCGCCGCCGCACCACCATGCTCAGTGACGCCATTCCCCAGGCCGAGGCGGGGACCGAGGCTTTCCGCATGGCCGGCATGGTCCGCCGTCGCCAGGAACGCACCCAGCAGAGCGGCGAGCGGTTCGCCTTCGTCTCCCTGTCCGATCCGACGGGCGAGTACGAGGTGCTGTTTCCGCCCGAGGCGCTCAAGCGCTGCCGCGACATTCTCGAGCCCGGCAAGGCCGTCGCCATCAAGGTCCGCGCCAAGTCCCGCGACGGCGAGGTGCGCTTCTTCGGCGACGACGCCGAGCCGATCGACAAGGCCATCGAGTCGGTCGCCGCCAGCCTGCGGGTCCATGTCTCGCCGCACTCCATGGAGATCGAGGCGCTGAAGAAGCGGCTGTCGGTCGCTTCTGCCCAGCGGGGCGGGGAGGTGGTGCTCGTCGCCGGCCTCGGCGGCGGCCGCGAGGTCGAGGTCAAGCTGCCGGGGTTCTACACGCTGGATGCGTCGCTGCGGGGCGCGCTGAAGACCGCGCCGGGGGTGGCGTATCTTGAGGATGTTTAGGGCTTCTGAGCCTTTCCTCTAGATCCGCTCATCCCGGCGAAGGCCGGGACCCAGGCTTGTTTCAGAGTTTCGGCTCATGGTTCACGGATGGCTCGTGGCCAACCCGATAGACGGGCAGCTGTTTCAAAAACACCTGGGTCCCGGCCTTCGCCGGGATGAGCGGCTATTGGGGGGCTCAAAGGCAAACCGCTCCCTGATGTCTTGACGGCCAGCTTGCTCCGGCGGCGACCTTGGTCGAGCAGCTGTGATTGCGGTCAAGTCCGGGTTCCATGCTGATCGGGATTTGCAGATGGCGTTGAGGGTCACGATGAGCCTGCGCATGCAGGCGACGAGGGCGACCTTTGGCGGCTTTCCGGCCTGGCGCAGGTGTTGGTAGGCGGCCTTGAGGACGGGGTTGAACCGGACGGCGCTGAGGGTGGCCATGTAGAGCACGGCCCTGACGCCGGGCCGGCCACCCCAGACCGAGCGGGTTCCTCGCATCTTGCCGGAGTCGCGGTTGAACGGGGCGACGCCGACGAGGGCGGCGATCTGTCGGCCGTTGAGCTGACCGAGCTCGGGCATTTCGGCGATGAGGGTCCTGGCCAGGATGGGACCCACGCCGGGCACCGAGCGGAACAGCTCCTCGTCGGCGCGCCAGGCGGGGCTCTGGCGGATCATGTGGTCGAGGTCGTCGTCGGCGCTGGCGATCTCGCTGTCGAGCCAGGCCAGGTGTCGTTCCAGGCCGGCCTGGACAGCGGCGCTGAGACGCATCTCCGACCGGGTCTTCTCGGCCTTGCGCATCTCCAGCAGTTGCCGGCGACGCACGACAAGGTCCCGCAGGGCGTGGGCTTGCTCGTCCAGCAGCGGTCGCGGCTCTGGCTGGATGGCCAGGCCGAACGCGGCCAGGACATCGGCGTCGATGCGGTCGGTCTTGGCCAGGCGGCCGGCGGCCCTGGCGAAGTTGCGGACCTGGCGCGGGTTGACCACGGCCACGGACAGCCCCGCCGCGACGAGCGCTGCGACGGCGTCCCGCTCGAATCCGCCGGTGGCCTCGACTACCACCAGCCCGGGCTTCCTGTGAACCAGCCAGGCGACGAGCCTGTCCAGGTCACTGGCGAGGATGGCGAGACGATCACCCTGGGGCGCGATCGCCACGTCTATATGATGCTTGGAGATGTCGACGCCGGCGTAGACGGGTTGAGAGGTCATGGGCTCCTGCCTCGTGCATGCGAGGTCGGCGTGGCCGCCTCTGGCAGCTGTTCGGAGTTACACAACACGCACAGCCGGCGCCCAGGCTTGACGCGGGATCTGGTCACAGGGACGGGCGCGGGCTACCGGCTGCGCGACGATCAAACCTCACGATCCGACCGCTTGTCCATCATACGAGGACGGGCCCGGCGGGCCCGCCGCTGCGCGGCCGCGAAGCGGTCCTTGACGAAGGTCTCCGCCCGGAGCTCCAATTCCATCAAGGTCTTCAGGGCGTATCATCACCAACCTGATTTCTGTCGAGGCGAGAACCGTATGGGAGCGGAAAGGGCAAGGAAGGCGCGCGTCCGGCGCTGGATCGAGCACCTGGAACGCGCCGGCACGCAGGTTGCCGGCTTCGAGCGCGGGGCCCGCGGCTACGAGGATGCACTCAGGAGCGTGATCGGCCAGTACTCCGATCGCGAACTCGAGGAGATGTTTCCGGTTCTGGATAGCGACCAGAAGACCTGACCCCGCTTGCATTTCCGCCCTTCATCCCCTACATGCGCGCCTCATCACGCACGTGGACGTTCGGGCCGGGTGGGGAGAAATCCTGCTCAGTCCGTTCCGGTCCCTGGAGTTTCCAGGGGTTTGTCCGCGGAGGCGATAACCGGAAAAAGGACAAGACCACATGGCTCTCCCCGAGTTCTCCATGCGCCAGCTGCTTGAAGCCGGCGCCCACTTCGGCCACCAGACGCACCGCTGGAACCCGAAGATGGACCGCTACATCTTCGGCTCGCGCTCGAACATCCACATCATCGATCTGTCGCAGTCGATCCCGCTGCTGCACCAAGCCCTCGTGAAGGTCCGCGAAGTCGCGGCTGCCGGTGGGCGCGTGCTGTTCGTCGGCACCAAGCGTCAGGCCTCCGATCCGGTGGCCACGGCCGCCAAGCGCTGCGCGCAGTACTATGTGAACCACCGCTGGCTCGGCGGCACCCTGACCAACTGGCGCACCATTTCCGGTTCGATCTCGCGTCTGCGCGAGCTGGAAGGCGTGCTGGACGGCGGCGGCGAAGGCCGCACCAAGAAGGAGCTGCTGCAGCTGACGCGCGAGCGCGACAAGCTCGAGCTGAGCCTGGGCGGCATCAAGAACATGGGCGGCATTCCCGACCTGATGTTCGTGATCGACACCAACAAGGAAGCGATCGCCATCCTCGAGGCCCGCAAGCTGAACATCCCGGTCATCGCGATCCTGGACACCAACTGCGACCCCGACGGCATCACCTATCCGATCCCGGGCAACGATGACGCCGCGCGCGCCATCCTGCTGTACTGCGATCTGATCGCCGACTCGGTGCTCGACGGCATGGCCGCCGGCGTTGTGGCCAGCGGCGTCGATATCGGCGCCTCGGAAGCCCCGGTCGAGCCGACGCTCGCCCGAGAGCTTACGCCGGAGCCCGCTCCCGCTGCTGCTGAAGCCCCCGCTGAACCGGAGGCCGTCGCGGCCCCGGTTGAGGCTCCGGCCGAAGCCCCCGTGGCGGCCGAAGCGGCTGTTGAAGCCGCTCCGGAAGAACCCGCCGCCAGCTGATCGGTCCCTTCGGGGATCTCAGCGTCACACCGTTTTCGCAGCCCGGTCGTAAGGCCGGGCCGCGACCCTATAAGTCCCAACTCAGGAGGACATGATATGGCGGAAATCACCGCTGCGCTGGTCAAGGACCTGCGCGAGAAGACCGGCGTCGGCATGATGGACTGCAAGAAGGCGCTCGTCGAAAACGACGGCGACATGGAAGCGTCGATCGACTGGCTGCGCGCCAAGGGCCTCTCCAAGGCCGCCAAGAAGGCTGACCGCGCCGCCGCCGAAGGCCTCGTGGCCATCGCCACGCGCAACGACGGCAAGGGCATGACCGCCTCCGTCATCGAGCTGAACGCCGAGACCGACTTCGTCGCGCGCAACGAGCTGTTCCAGAACGCCGCCCGGGCCACGGCCAAGGCCGGTCTGGACGTCGACGGCGTCGAGGCGATCACCGCGGCCAAGACGGCTGACGGCGAAGTCATCGGCGAGATGGTCACCCAGCTGATCGCCACGATCGGCGAGAACATGATGGTGCGCCGCTCGAAGCGCTTCGTCGTGGCCGAGGGCGCCATCGGCGCCTACATCCACAACGCCGTCGCGCCGGAACTCGGCAAGATCGGCGTGCTGGTGGCCATCGAGGGTGCCGGCGACCAGGCGGCCATCATGGAGCTGGGCCGCAAGATCGCCATGCACGTGGCCGCGACCAACCCGCTGTCGCTGTCGACCGATGACCTGGACCAGGCCAACGTCGAGCGCGAACGCGCCGTCTTCACCGAACAGGCGCTGGCCTCGGGCAAGCCCGAGTCGGTCGTCGAGAAGATGGTCGAGGGCCGGATCCGCAAGTTCTACGAGGAAGTCGTGCTGTTGAAGCAGGCCTTCGTCATGAACCCGGACCAGACCGTCGAGCAGCTGGTCGAAGCGACCGGCAAGGAACTGGGTTCGTCGCTGAAGGTGCAGGGCTTCATCCGCCTGGCCCTCGGCGAAGGCGTGGAAAAGGAAGTCTCCGACTTCGCCGCCGAAGTGGCGTCGATGACCGGCGGCGCCTGATCTCGCCTCTGATGACCTGAAGAGGGCGCTCCCGGCTGACGCCGGGGGCGCCCTTGGTCTATGTTGAATGCATCTGACTCGCGAAGCCGCCGGAAAACCATGCCCACCAAGACCTACAAGCGAATTCTGGTGAAGGTCTCCGGCGAGGTGCTGATGGGCGATTCCGCCTTTGGCATCGACATGGAAACCGTCGAGGCGGTCGCCCAGGACCTCAAGCAGGTGGCCGACAGCGGCATCGAGCTCTGTCTGGTGATCGGCGGCGGCAACATCTTTCGCGGCCTGGCCGGCGCGGCCAAGGGCATGGAGCGGGCCAGCGCCGACTATATGGGCATGCTGGCGACCGTCATGAACGCCCTTGCGATGCAGGATGCGCTCGAGCGCATCGGCGTTTCCACCCGGGTTCAGTCGGCCATCCCGATGCCGACCGTCTGCGAGCCGCTGATCCGCCGCCGCGCCGAACGCCATCTGGAAAAGGGCCGGGTGGTGATCTTCGCCGCCGGCACCGGCAATCCGTTCTTCACCACCGACAGCGGGGCGGCCCTGCGCGCGGCGGAGATGAACTGCGACGCCCTGTTCAAGGGCACCAGCGTCGACGGCGTCTACACCGCCGATCCGAAGAAAGACAAATCCGCTCAACGCTTTGACCGGCTGACCTATCACGACGTGCTGTCCCGCGACCTCAAGGTCATGGACGCCTCGGCGATCAGCCTGATGCGCGAGAACGGCATCCCCATCGTGGTCTTCTCGATCCGCGAACGGGGCAATCTGATGAAGGTGCTGCGCGCCGAGGGCGTCCACACCGTCATTTCCGAAGCTGCATAGGAAGAACAGGGAGCCTGCATATGGCCGCCGCCGAAAAACCCGTGCTGAGCACCTACAAGAGCCGCATGGAAAAGGCCGTTTCCGCCCTGAAGGACGAATTCGCCAGTCTGCGGACCGGCCGTGCGTCCTCGGGCCTGCTCGACCAGGTGATGGTCGAGGCTTACGGGAACACCGTTCCGCTGAACCAGGTGGGGTCGGTTAGCGTTCCCGAACCGCGCTCGATCAGCGTCAGCGTCTGGGATCGCGCCCTGGTGGTGTCCGTGGAAAAGGCCATCCGGAACTCCGGCCTGGGCTTCAATCCGGTCGTCGAGGGACAGAATCTGCGCATTCCGGTGCCGCCCCTGACCGAGGAGCGCCGCAAGGACCTGGTCAAGGTGGCCGGGAAATACTCCGAGCAGCAGAAGATCGCAGTCCGCAACGTGCGACGGGACGCCATGGCCGACCTCAAGAAGGCGGAAAAGGACTCCGTCATCACCGAGGACGAGCTTCGCCGCATGGACGGCGAGGTCCAGAAGATGACCGACGAGTGCGTCAAGCGCATCGACGAGACCTTGAAAACAAAAGAACAAGAGATCATGCAGGTTTGAGCTGTACGTTTCGCCGGGATGACGCGTGACGGACAGGAAGGAGTGGCGATGACGCCGACGGACGGGCCGCTGCATGTCGCCATCATCATGGATGGCAACGGGCGCTGGGCCAAACAGCGCGGCCTGCCACGCACTTTCGGTCACCGGGAGGGCGTCAAGGCGTTGAAGCGGACTGTCGAGGCCGCGTCCGGCCTGGGCGTTACGACCCTGACTGTATTCGGCTTTTCGACCGAGAACTGGCGCCGGCCGATGGCCGAAGTCTCCGAACTGATGAGCCTTCTCAAGGCCTACGTCGAAAGCGACCTGGAGCGGCTGATCCGTGAAGGCGTCCGCGTTCGCGTTATCGGCCGTCGCTCGGGCCTGAAACCGGACATTCTCGCGATCATCGACCGGGCCGAGGCGCGCACCGCGCACAACAGCCGGTTCCTGCTGCAGGTCGCCTTCAACTATGGCGGCCGGGCGGACATCACCGACGCCGCCCGCCGCTTCGCCGAGGACGTCGAACAGGGCAGGGCGCGCGCCGCCGACCTCGACGAGGCCCTGTTCGAACAGAAACTCTCGACAGCCGACGCGCCCGCGCCTGACCTGATTGTCCGCACCAGCGGCGAACAGCGCATCTCCAACTTCCTGCTGTGGGAGTGCGCCTACGCCGAGCTGGTGTTCCAGGACGTCTACTGGCCCGACTACGGGCCTGACCATCTGAGCGCGGCGATTGCCGTGTACCGGGCCCGTGAGCGGCGTTATGGCGGAGCCGCGTCCGATGACGTCCTCGCTGCCGGCTAAAGACTTCGACTGGAAGAACCTCGCGATCCGCATCGCTTCGGCCACCGTCCTGGTGCCGACGGTGCTGGGCGCGATCTGGTATGGCGGCGGGCCGTTCCTGCTGATGATCGCCATCGCCATCGGACTTCTGGCCATCGAATGGGGCAAGATGAGCGCCCCGGAGGCGCCCGCCGAGGTCGCGGTGACCATCACCGTAGCGGTGCTTGCGGCGGTCTTCGCCGCCCATGTCGGGTGGTATCGCAGCGCCTGGCTGCTGATGATCGGCGGCGCGCTGCTGGCGGCCTTCATCACCCGGCACAAGGCTGATCGGGCCGCGGACGCCGCCTATGGCGTGATCTATATCGCCCCGGCCTGCATCGCGATGGTCTGGCTGCGGAATCCCGCCGGAGAGAGCACCAGCTGGGCGCTGACGCCCGGCGTCACCTGGATGCTGCTGCTGTTCGTCATCACCTGGGCGGCGGATATCTGCGCCTTCGCTGTCGGCAGCGCGCTGAAGGGGCCCAAACTCTGGCCACGGTTTTCCCCTAACAAGACGTGGTCGGGCTTCGTCGGCGGCCTGGCCGGCTCGGTTCTGGCGGCGATCGCCTTCTCCCATTTCGCGGGAATGGAGCTGACCTCACTCACCGCCGGAGTGTTCGGCCTTGTCGGGGGGCTTGCGACCATGGCGGGTGATCTGTGGGAGTCGATGTTGAAGCGGCGGTTCGGCGTGAAGGACTCAGGCGATCTCATTCCCGGTCATGGCGGTCTGCTGGACCGTGTCGACGGCCTGCTGTTCGCCAGTATCGCCATCGCTGGCGCGCGGATCATCGTTCACTGGGGATGGGCGAATTGACCGCCTTCCGCACCGTGGTTGTCCTGGGATCGACCGGCTCTATCGGCGTCTCGACGCTGGACCTGTTCGACAAGTCGGGCGCGGAGGTCGAGATTCTCGCCCTGACCGCCGGCCGAAACGTCGAGCTGCTGGCGCGGCAGGCGCTACGCTGGCGGCCGATGCTGGTGGTCATCGAGGACGAGTCGAAGCTCGGCGAGTTGCGTGAGCGGCTCAGCGGCAGCGGCCTGCAGGCCGCAGGCGGGGCAAAGGCCATCGAGGACGCCGCGGCCATGGGCGCCGACTGGGTCATGTCGGCCATTGTCGGCGCGGCGGGCCTCGCCCCGACGCTCGCGGCGGCCCGCAAGGGCTCTGTGATCGCCCTGGCCAACAAGGAGAGCCTGGTCTGCGCCGGGCCGGCGCTGCTGGAAGCCTCGCGGCTGGCCGGCGGACGGGTGATCCCCGTTGATTCCGAGCATTCGGCGATTTTCCAGGTGCTGCAGCCCGACTGCATCCATCGCGTCGCGCGGCTGATCCTGACCGCGTCCGGCGGCCCGTTCCGCACCTGGACGCGTGCTCAGATGGGCGAGGCCACGCCTGAACAGGCCGTCGCCCACCCCAACTGGAGCATGGGCGCCAAGATTTCGATCGATTCCGCGACGATGATGAACAAGGGCCTGGAGATGATCGAGGCCTCGTACCTCTTTTCCACGCCCGCCGAGCGCATCGATGTGCTCATTCATCCGCAGTCGGTGATCCACAGCATGGTCGAGTACGAGGACGGTTCGACCCTGGCGCAACTCGGCCCGCCGGACATGCGGGCGCCGATCGCCTGCGCCTTCGCCTGGCCCGACCGCCTGCCGTGGCCGGCGCCGAAGCTGGATCTCGCCGCCATGGGCCAACTGACGTTCGAGGCGCCGGACGCCGAGAAGTTCCCGGCCATTGGCATCGCCCGCGACGCGCTCAACGCCGGCGGCGGCGCCCCGGCGGCGATGAACGCTGCCAATGAGGTCGCGGTGGCGGCCTTCCTTGACCGCAGGATCGGCTTTCTCGATATTGCACCGCTGGTTGCCGATACCCTCGCCCGCATGAACGGTGTGGGGGATCTGGACGCCGGTGTGGGGGACGGCGCTCTCGAGGGCGCGATGATGGTCGATGCGAGTGCGCGCCGGGTTGCGGCGGAAGCAGTTTCGCTGCGTCCAGTCTTCCACTGACTGTAAGGGAGTAGCCGGCTTGCCTGACCTTGTGTCCTGGATCCTGCCGTTTCTGTTCGTGCTGACCCTCGTGGTCACGATTCACGAGCTGGGACATTACTGGGCGGCCCGGTCCTTCGGCACCGTGATCGACAGCTTCTCTGTGGGCTTTGGCCGGGCGATCTTCAAATGGCGCGACAAGCGCGACGTGGAATGGCGCATCGGCTGGATTCCGCTGGGTGGCTACGTGCGGTTCGCCGGCGACGACAACGCCGCCAGCGTTCCCGACCACGACGACCTGGCCGAGATGAAGGCGAAGATCCTCGAGCACAATGATCCCGCGGCCCTGCAGAAGTTCTTTCATTTCAAGCCGGTCTGGCAGCGGGCGATCATCACCGTCGCCGGTCCGGTGGCCAACTTCATCCTGGCGATCGCGCTGTTTGCGCTGCTGCTGGGCGTATTCGGCGAGGTGCGCAGCACGCCGCGGGTGACCGAGGTGGCGCCGGGCGGCGCGGCCGAAAAGGCGGGATTTGTCGCCGGCGATATCATCACCCGGGCGGACGGCCGGGAAGTGCAAGATTTCCAGGACATCATCCGCCACACCGTCGTGCGCGCCAATGTGCCAATCGTCTTCACCATCGAGCGGGGCGGACGCGAGCTTGAACTGGTCGCGACCCCGGCGCTCAAGGAGATCGTGGATCCGACGGGCGCCCGCCAGAAGATCGGGGTTCTGGGCCTGAGCCATCAGGCGACCGCCGAGGACACCAAGCGGGTGCGCTACGGCCCCATCGCGGCGATCGGTGAGGGCGCGGGCAAGACCTGGGACGTCCTGTCGACGACATTCTACTATCTCGGCCGGCTGGTGCGGGGGCAGGTGCCCGCCGACCAGCTGGGCGGATTCATCGGCATCGCCAAGGCATCGGACGCCGTCGCCAAGGCTGGCGCCGAGGGCGCGCCGAACCCGGCCATGGGCGTCTTCGGCTCCTTCGTGGCCCTTTTGCAGCTCTCGGCGATTCTTTCTGTCAGCGTCGGCTTCCTGAATCTGCTGCCAATCCCTGTTCTGGATGGCGGACATCTGGTGTTTTACGCGTATGAAGCCGTTGCCCGCAGGCCACTGGCGGCAAATGTCCAAGCTGTAGGCTATCGCCTTGGTCTTGCCTTGCTGTTGGGATTCATGCTGTTCGCGGTCTGGAACGACCTGCAGCGCTACAACGTGTTCAATTTCCTTGGTGGTCTGTTCTCGTGAGCACCCGCCGACCGCCGATGGCAGACCATATGAAGCATGCTCGTGCGCACAGCGCCGCAATCGTTACCCTTGCCGCGCTCCTTATGGGCACGACGGCGCTCACCCTCCCGACCGCGGCGATCGCCCAGGTCGAACAGGGGGCGGTTCAGCGCATCCTCGTGCAGGGGAACGAACGCATCGAGGCGGGCACGGTTCTCTCCTACCTGCCGATTCAGCCCGGCGACCAGGTCGACTCCGCGCGCATCGACGTTGCGCTGAAGACCCTGTTCCGCACCGACCTGTTCGCGGACGTGAAGATCGACCTGCAGCCGAACGGCGACCTCGTCGTTCGCGTGGTCGAAAACCCGATCATCAACCGGGTGATCTTCGAGGGGAACTCGGCCCTCAAGGAAGACAAGCTTCGTGAGGAAGTGACGATCCGGCCGCGCGGGATCTTCACCCGCGCCAAGGTCCAGTCGGACGTCCAGCGCCTGATCGAACTCTACCGCAAGTCCGGCCGCATCGGCGTGACCGTGACGCCCAAGGTGGTCGAGCTGCCGCAGAAGCGCATCGACCTCATCTTCGAGATCAACGAGGGGCCCAAGAGCGGCGTTCTCGACATCAACATCATGGGCAACGTGGCCTTCTCGGACGGCGATCTGGCCGACGTGATCGTCACCGAGGAGTCCCACTGGTATAAATTCCTGTCGAGCAACGACAACTACGATCCGGACCGGATCGAGTACGACAAGGAACAGCTGCGGAAGTTCTACCGCAACAAGGGCTACTACGACTTCCGGGTCATCTCGGCGGTGGCCGAGCTGTCGCCCGAGCGGAACGGCTTTGTCGTCACCTACACGATCGAGGAAGGCCAGCGGTACAAGTTCGGCAAGCTGACGGTCGAGACCGAGCTGAAGAAGCTCGACGGCACGGTGCTCCAGCAGTTGCTGCCGATCCGCACCGGGCAGATCTATCAGGACGAACTGATCGAGCAGGCGACGGACTCGCTGACCTTCGCCGCCGGCGCCGCCGGCTTCGCCTTCGTGGACGTCCGTCCGCGCTATATTCCGAACCGCGAGAACCAGACCGTCGACGTTGTGTTCGCGGTCAAGGAAGGCCCGCGCGTCTACATTGATCGCATCGACATCGTCGGCAACACCCGCACGCTCGACAGCGTGATCCGCCGCGAGATGAACGTCACCGAGGGCGACGCCTACAACCGCGTGCTTGTCGACCGTTCGCGCCAGCAGATCCGCGGCCTTGGCTTCTTCAAGGAAGTGACCATCGAGGAAGTCCCCAGTGGCGTGCCCGATCGCACGACGCTGCGGGTTCAGGTCGAAGAGCAGCCGACCGGCGAACTGTCGTTCAGCGCCGGCTACAGCTCCGTTGATCAGCTGATCCTTGACCTGGGCATCAGCGAGCGGAACTTCCGCGGGCGGGGCCAGAACGTCCGGGCACGGATTTCGGTCGGCTCGCTGCGCCAGCAGATCGACTTCTCGTTCACCGAGCCGCGCTTCCTGGGGCGCGATCTGCGCGCCGGTATCGACATCTATTCGTACCGCTACGACTTCAGCCAGCAGACGGCGTTCGATACCGCCTCGACCGGTATGGGCTTCCGGCTGGGCTTCCCGCTGACGGCCAACGCCTCGATGGGTCTGCGCTACACGCTGCGCACGGACGACGTCGTGGTCGACGACTCCTTCTGCATTGTCGGTCAGGAAGTCGTGTCGCCGGCGCTCTGCGCCCAGCGTGGTTCCAACGTGACCTCGCTGCTGGGCTACACCATCCGGCTTGACCGGCGGAACGACCTTCTGCGGCCGACGCGCGGCTACTTCGTCGAACTGAACCAGGATCTGGCCGGTGTCGGCGGCGACGTGAACTACCTGAAGACCGAGGCCAGCGGTGGCTGGTACTACGGGTTCAACAAGGACTTCGTCCTGAGCGCTACCGGCAACTTCGGCTACATCGACGGCTGGCAGGGCGACAACGTCCGGATCAACGACCGCTTCTACAAGGGTGGCAACAGCTTCCGCGGCTTCGAAGTCGCCGGCCTGGGCCCGCGCGACACGTCGTTCGGCCGCCAGGACGCCCTCGGCGGCAAGCTCTATGCGATCGGCTCGCTTGAGCTGTCGGTGCCGACCTTCCTGCCGGAGCAATACGGGATCAAGGCGGCGGTGTTCAGCGATATCGGAACCGTCGGCCTGCTCGACGATGCCGATCTGCGCGACCGTTTCGGTCAGGTCATTGACTGCGACACCTCGACCACGACGGTGACCCCTTGCATCAAGGATGATCTCGGTTTGCGGGCTTCGGCCGGTCTCTCGATCTTCTGGCGTTCGCCGATGGGGCCAATTCGTTTCGACTTTAGCCAAATTCTGGCCAAAGAAGACTACGACAAGACGGAAACTTTCCGTTTTTCCACCTCCACAAGGTTCTAGACTCCATGTTCTTCAACAAGACCCTCGCGGTCGCGGCCGGTTCAGCCGCCGCTCTCGCCTTCGCCTCGGCCGTCGCGGCCCAGACGCCTCCGCCGCGTCCAGCCGGTCCGCCCGTCGCAGCGGTGGCGGCGCCCGCGCCGGCCCAGGTGCGCCACGGTCCGGCCATTCCGGGGGTTTGCACCTACAACGGCGACCAGGCCGTGCAGGGCTCGGAAGTCGGCAAGTACGTCGCCGCGCGCATGAAGCAGATCATCGCCGAGGTGAACGCCGAACTGACCGCTGAAGACACGGCGATCAAGAACGAAGCCAAGGCCATCGACACGGCCCGCGCCGCCGGCCCGTCGGACGCCCTGGAAGGCCGCGCGGCCAACCTGCAGGTCCGCTTCAACGCCTTCAAGCGCAAGCAGCAGCTGCGCCAGACCGAAGTCCAGCAGACCGAGCGCAAGGCGCTCATGCGCGTGCTTCAGGAGCTCGACCCGATCGCGGTCGGCGTCTACCAGGCCCGCAACTGCTCGATCCTGCTCGGTGACGGCGTTCTGCTGGCCAATCCGGCGATGGACGTCACGCCCCAGGTCATCGCGGGCCTGAACGCGAAGATCAAGACGTTCACCTTCAATCGCGAGCGTATGGACACGCCGGCCGGTCCTGCGGCTCCCCCGCGCACGAACTAGCCGACTCGCGCTATCGCGGGTCTGTGCGAGGATAACATGCCGGACCCGCGATTTTTCGTGACCAGAGCCCCCCTGTCCCTGGGGGAGATCGCCCGCCTGACGGGTGCCGTCATCGTTGGGACGGATCAATCCGACCTGCGAATCGTCGGCGTGGCCCCCCTGGACCGGGCGGGGCCCGCCGATATCTCTTTCCTGGGCGACAAGAAGTACCTGCCGAGCCTGCGGGCGACGGCGGCCGGCGCCTGCTTCGTCCATGAAGCCCACGCGGCGGAGGTTCCGGCGGGCTGCATCGCGCTGGTGATCGGAAAGCCTCTGGCGGCCTGGGCCCGGACGGCGGACACCCTTCACGTCGCGCGCTTCCACGACGCAGGCACGGTCAGCGTTCACCCGGACGCCGAGCTGGAGGATGGCGTGCACCTGGCGCCCAACGTCACCGTCGGCGCCGGCGCGAAAATCGGCCGCGGCACGCGCATCGCACCCGGTGCAGTGATCGGCCCGGGTGTCGCCATCGGCCGCGACTGCGAGATCGGCGCGAATGCCTCCGTCTCGTTCGCCCTGCTGGGCGACCGGGTGCGGATCTATGCCGGCGCGCGGATCGGGGAGGCGGGTTTCGGAGCCACCGGAGGCGCGACGGGCGTCGTCGATGTCCCGCAGCTCGGCCGGGTCATCCTGCAGGACGGGGTGACGGTCGGCGCCAACAGTTGCATCGACCGCGGCGCCTGGGAGGACACGGTGTTGGGCGAGAACACCAAACTCGACAATATGGTGCACATCGCTCACAACGTCCGGCTTGGGCGCAACTGCGTTCTGGCGGGCTTTACGGGCCTCTCGGGCAGCGTGACGGTGGGAGACGGCTGCGCCTTCGGCGGACGGGCCGGGATCGCCGACCATGTCACCATCGGCGACGGGGCCCAGATCGCCGCCGGCGCCGGGGTGTTCCGCGATATCCCGGCCGGCGAAACCTGGGCAGGGGTTCCGGCTCAGCCGATCAGGAACTGGCTACGCGAGTCGGCCATTCTGGCCCGTATGGCTCGTGAGAGGAAAAGGACTGGCCATGAGTGACGGCGAAACAGCGCTTCCGACCATCGAGATCGGGGAGATCCTCGCGCGATTGCCGCACCGCTATCCCTTCCTGCTGGTCGACCGCGCGGAAGAGTACCGGCCGAGCGAGTCGCTGGTCGGCATCAAGTGCGTGACGATCAACGAGCCCTTCTTCCCCGGCCATTTCCCGGGCAACCCGGTCATGCCCGGCGTCCTCGTCGTCGAAGCCCTGGCGCAGGTCGGGGCGCTGCTGATGTCCAAGTCCTGGGAGATCGATATCAGCAAGACGACCATCTTCTTCATGTCCGTGGACGGCGCCCGGTTCCGCCTGCCGGTGCGCCCCGGCGACGTGCTGAAGCTGCACGTCGACGTGGTGAAAATCCGCGCGCCCGTGGTCAAGTTCAAGGGCCGGGCGCTGGTCAACGGCAAGCTGGCCGCCGAATGCGAGTTTTCGGCCATGAAGGCGGACAATCCCGCGTGACCCTGATTCACCCCACGGCCATCGTCGACAAGGCCGCGCAGATCGATTCCAGCGTGGAGATCGGGCCCTATTGCCTGGTCGGTCCCGGCGCGACCCTGTCGCGCGGCGTGAAGTTGCTGTCGCACGCGATTGTCGAGGGCGTCACCGAGGTCGGTGAGGACTGCATCCTCCACCCGTTCGCCTGTCTCGGCGGTCCACCCCAGCATTCGGCGCACAGGGGCGAGCCGACCCGCGTCGTCGTCGGCGCGCGCAACGTGTTCCGCGAGCATGCCACCGTGCACGCCGGCACCGCCGGCGGTCGCGGTGTCACCACCATCGGCTCGGACGGCCTGTTCATGGTCAGCGTCCATGTCGGCCATGACTGCGTGATCGGCGACAAGGTCACCATGGCCCCCAGCGTGGCGGTCGGCGGACATGTGACGGTCAGTGACTTCGTGTTCCTCGGCGGCCTGGCGGCGATCCACCAGTTTACCCGCATCGGTCGCTACGCCTTCGTGGGCGGCGGCGGCATCGTGACCAAGGACGTGATCCCCTACGGCTCGGTCTGGGGCAACCATGCCCATCTCGAAGGCCTGAACCTGATCGGCCTCAAGCGGCGCAACTTCACGCGCGAGCAGATCGCCACTCTGCGGGCCGCCTACCGGCTGTTGTTCGCCGACGAGGGTACCTTCCAGGAGCGGCTCGACGACGTGACCGAGACCTATCCGGACGTCCCCGAGATCATGGAAATCGTGGCTTTCATCCGCGACGACGCCACGCGCCCGCTTTGCCTGCCCGAGCGCGAGGTCTGACCGTGCGCAAGCTCGGAATCGTCGCCGGGGGCGGGGGCCTGCCGGCCGAGATCGCGGCGCGCTGCGCCCGGACGGGCCGTCCGTACTTTGTCATCCGCCTGCGCGGGTTCGCCGACGAGGCCACGCTGGGCCATCCGTCCGCCGACATCGGGCTCGCGGAACTGGGCAAGGTTTTCAAGACCTTGCGGGCCGAACATTGCGAAGCGGTCTGTTTCGCGGGCACGGTTGCGCGGCCGGATTTCGGCAAGCTGAAACCCGACATCCGCGGCATGGCCGCCCTGCCGGCCATCATTGCCGCCGCCCGCAAGGGCGACGACGGTTTGCTGCGCGCTGTGCTCGACGAGTTCCGCAAGGAAGGCTTCGTCATCGAAGGGGCCCACGAAGCCGCCGAGTCCATGACCCTGCCGCTCGGCATTCTCGGAAAGGTCTCTCCGGCGGATTCCCATGGCGAGGATATCCAGCGCGCGCTCGTCGCGGCCCGGGCGATCGGTCGTCTGGACATCGGCCAGGGCGCGGTTGTCTGTCATGGGTTGGTCCTGGCGGTGGAGGCCCAGGAGGGCACCGACGCCATGCTGCACCGGGTGCGCGGCCTGCCCGAGGCGATCCGCGGCGCTCCTGGCCGCATGGCCGGGGTGCTGGCCAAGGCGCCCAAGCCGATCCAGTCGACCGATGTGGATCTGCCGACCATCGGCGTCGCCACCGTGCGCGGGGCGGCCCAGGCCGGCCTGGCGGGCATCGTCGGCGAGTCCGGGCGGCTGCTGATCGTCGATCGCGAGGAAACGGTAGCGTTGGCCAATGACCTCGGCCTGTTCATCCTCGGCGTCGAGGCGAAGGACGAATGAGCCGGCCCCTGACCGTCATGCTGGTGGCCGCCGAGGCCTCGGGTGACGCTCTGGGGGCAGGTCTGGCCCGCGCCCTGAAAGCCCGGCTGGGCGACCAGGTCCGGTTCGTCGGCGTCGGCGGCAGCCGCATGGCGGCAGAGGGCGTCGACAGTCCCTTCGACATCGCCAGCCTGTCGATCCTGGGCATCTTCGAGGCCGTGGCGGCCTATCGCACGGTCATGCGGCGGGTCGCCGAAACGGCCGCCCTGGCCGCGCGGGAAAAGCCGGATGTGGCGGTGCTGATCGACAGCTGGGGGTTCACCCTTCGCGTCGCCCACGCGCTGCGCAAGGCTTCTCCCGACCTGCCGCTGATCAAGTATGTCGGGCCACAGGTCTGGGCGACGCGGCCGGGGCGGGCGAAGACGCTCGCCGCCTCGGTGGATCACCTGCTGTCGATCCACAGCTTCGACGCCCCCTGGTTCGAGGCCGAGGGGCTGAAGACCACCTTCGTCGGCAACCCCGCGCTGGCGAAGGACTTCTCGCGGGCCGATCCGGCGCGCCTGCGCGCCGCCATCGGGGCCGGGGAGGGCGAGGACATCCTGCTGGTCCTGCCCGGGAGTCGTCCGGCCGAGATCAAGCTGGTGATGCCGGTCTTCGAGGAGGCGGTGAAGCGGCTGAAGGCCGAGCGTCCCGACCTGCATGTGGTCATTCCGGCCGCCGGGACGGTGCTGGAGTCGGTCAGGGCCAAGGTCGCCGGCTGGCCGTTCCGCGCCCATGTGATCGAGGACGAACAGCTCAAGGACGACGCCTTCGTCGCGGGGACCGTCGCCCTGGCCTGCAGCGGCACGGTCACCACCGAACTGGCCCTGGCCGGCGCGCCCATGGTGGTGGCCTACAGGATCGGGGCGGCCAGCTACGCCATCCTCAAGCTGATCTTCAAATCCCCCTGGGTGACGATGTTCAACATCGCGGCGAAGGCTTTCGTCGCGCCGGAGTTCCTGCAGGCCGAATGCACGTCGGAGAAACTCGCGCGGGCTATCGCCGAGCGGCTCGACGATCCGGCGCTGCGCGCGCGGCAGGTGGCCGCCCAGAACGCGGCCCTGGAGCTGATGGGGCGGGGAGGGCCGGATCCCTCGGAGAAGGCGGCGGATACCCTGATCGCCGTGCTCGCCGAGCGCGGTGTGAAGGCCTGAGGGCCGGCAAGGCCGACCGGGTTGAGGCCGTGCGCGGTGGACTCCCTTCCTCCTCGATGGAGGAAGGGCCGGGGATGGTGGTGTGGCTACGGTGACATGGGGGATGTGCTGGTGGGCGCCTGCGCCTTGCTCAGCCCTTCCCCAAGCCTCAATGGCCACACCACCACCCAACCCTCCTCCATCGAGGAGGAGGGCTTTTCGTGGGCTCGCCGGACAAGGCGCATGAGCGTAGGAATGGGACATGCGTATCGCTCCCCTCATCGCCCTTCTGTTAGCCGTTGCTTGTGCGCCGGTTCCCACACTTTTGCCGGCGTCCGATCCGGACTCATACTCGCCCTGGCCGTCGACGACTGCCGACGAAGCCGCGACAGACGCCGCCTGCGCGGCGAGGGGAGGGCTGCATCTGGCCCGTAGCGGCAAGGCACAAACCTTGACCTGCATCGTCAGCTATCGCGACGCCGGCAAGGCCTGCACCGACGGCTCGCAGTGTCTCGGCAAGCGCTGTACGGGTGAATTCGAGAACAAACCCGACGCCAACCCCGCGACGGGCGCCTGCGCGGCCACCAACAACCCCTTCGGCTGCCAGACCATCATCCGCGACGGCAAGGCCGCCACGATCTGCGTGGACTGACCATGCAGACCTTCGACGTCGTTATTGTCGGCGCCGGGGCGGCCGGCATGATGTGTGCGATCGAGGCCGGCCGGCGCGGTCGCTCGGTGCTGGTTCTCGATCATGCGAAGGCGCCGGGGGAGAAGATTCGCATCTCTGGCGGCGGCCGCTGCAACTTCACCAACATCCACACCGGGCCGCAGGCCTTCCTGTCGAACAATCCGCGGTTCTGCCTCTCGGCGCTGCGGCGCTATACGCCGAAGGACTTCATCGCCGCCGTCGATGCGCGCGGCATCGCCTGGCATGAGAAGACCCTCGGCCAGCTGTTCTGCGACGGCTCGGCGGTCCAGATCATCACCATGCTCACTGACGCGATGGCGCAGGCCGGCGTCCAACTGCGGCTCGGCGCGGGCGTGGAGCGTGTCGACCGGACGGGCGAGGGCTTCACCCTGACACTGTCGGACGGTGGCTGCGTCGGCGCGACCTCGCTGGTGGTCGCCACGGGCGGCAAGTCGATCCCCAAGATGGGCGCGACCGGCTGGGCCTACGACATCGCCCGACAGTTCGGGGTGGCGGTCACCGATACCCGGCCGGCACTCGTACCCCTGACGTTCGAGATCGGGCTGCTTGAGCAGTGGAAGCCCCTCTCGGGCGTCGCGCTCGACGCAGTCGTCGCCTGCGGCAAGACCAGGTTCGCCGAGGCCATGCTGTTCACCCATCGGGGGCTGAGCGGTCCGTCGATCCTGCAGATTTCGTCCTACTGGCGGGAAGGTCAGGAGATCGCGGTGACCATGGCGCCGGGCGTCGACGTCTTCGCGACCCTCAAGGCCGCCAAACAGACCCATCCGCGCCAGGCGGTACATACCGCGCTCGGCGCTGTGCTGCCGGCCCGCCTGGCCCAGAAACTCGCCGAGGAGGCCGGCGCGCGGGGCAACCTCGCCGACACCCCGGACGCCGTCCTGCGGACGCTGGACACGGCCGTAAACGGCTGGCGGGTCAAGCCGGTGGGGTCGGAAGGCTATCGCACGGCCGAGGTGACGCTGGGCGGCGTGGACACCCACGCGCTGAACTCGACGACCATGGCTGCCAACGAGGTTCCCGGACTCTATTTCATCGGCGAATGCGTCGATGTGACGGGCTGGCTCGGCGGCTACAATTTCCAGTGGGCCTGGTCGAGCGGCTGGGCGGCGGGGCAGGTGGTTTAGTCGCCCTCTCCCGAAGGGAGAGGGAGGGGCCCGACGCGAAGCGACGGGAGGGTGAGGGGTTACGGCGTCGGCGGGTTTGCAGGTGCCGTTCCTAATCCCTCATCCGACCTGCTCCGCAGGCCACCTTCTCCCTCCGGGAGAAGGAAAATGGCTACTTCAGCAGCTTCTGGCCTTCGTCCTTCAGGCGGCCGCCGATCTTGCCGGCCAGCAGGCCGAGGATGCCGGGGAGGACGACCTCCATCCTGACCGCGTCGGCCAGCACGTCCAGCGCGCCGGTGATGCTCTGACCGCTGATCTGCGCGTCGAAGATCAGCCGGTCGCCGTCCCAGCGCTGGTCGATCTTCGCCGCGCCGCCGGGCAGTTTCGAGGTCATCTCCGCGAGCCCGGTTTCGAGCCTTCGACGGGCCTCGGCGACGCCGAGTTGATGGGGAATGGAGACGGTGAGGGGCTTGGACATGGCACTACAACGAAGGTGGGCGGGATTTGCTCCTGTCCGGGTCTGGCCGGGCCGTTGTTCGGCCCCAAAGTCCGGTACAGGATCGGACAGGAGATAGAGGCAACCATGCGCCTGTTAAAGACCGTCAGTCTGCTTGCGGCCCTGGCCCTGTCCTTCGGGACGGCCCGCGCCGCCCCGATTGAAGATCCGGAGGCCACCGTCGTCGAGGCGCTGGTCATTCAGGCCGTCGAGCCGGGGCCGGCCTGGTGGCGCGTCTCAGATGGCGATTCGATCGTCTACATCCTTGGTGCTCCGGAAAGCCCCATGCCGCCCGGGGTGACCTGGGACAAGCGGACCGTCGAACGGCGGCTGACCGGGGCGAATGGCCTGTTGATGGGGTCGTCGATGACGGCGGGGCTGCGCGATCTCCCGGCGCTGCTGAAGATCCGCGCGCAGCTGAAGTCGAAGACGCCGCTCGAGCCCGGTCTGTCGCCGGCGCTGCGCGAGCGGTTCGTGGCCGCGCGGCTGCGCCTGGGGCAACCGGCCAGCCGCTATGACGGCTGGACACCGCTGGTCGCCGGCGCGCTCGTCTACGGTGACAGCCGGGCTCGCAAGAAGGGCTGGACCTACACTCGCGCGGCGGTGACCCAGGCGGCGAAGAAGCGAAAGGTGAAGGTGATCCCGTCGGCGCAGTACAAGGCGGTGCCCTTCGCCAGGGCGGCCATCGCCGGCCTGACCCCGGCGATCCACCAGGAGTGCCTTGAGAGCGCGCTGGAAGACATCGAGACGTCCGACGCGCGGGTGCGCGCCTCGGCGGCCGGCTGGGCCCGCGGCGATGTCGCCATGGCCCTCACCGCGCCACGCAACTTCGACCGCTGCCTGCTGCTGCTGTCGGGCGGGGCGGAGCTGTGGCGGCGTCAGTCGCGCGACGACGTCGCCGCTATCGGGACCGCGCTGAAGAAGCCCGGCAAGACGGTCGCGGTCATCGGCCTGCGTCGCCTGCTGGCGGAGGACGGCGTGCTGGAACAGCTGCGCGAGCGCGGCTTCGACGTCGCCGGGCCGGGCGAAGCGCTGCCGTAAGGGGACATGTACCGCAGGTACGTGTCCCCTAATCGGGCCATCGCTGAATTCAGATTGAGGGACACGTACCTTCGGTACATGTCCCCGCGTTCTCAGCCGCGTTTGTCGATCGGCGTGTAGTCGCGCATTGTCGCGCCGGTGTAGAGCTGGCGCGGGCGGCCGATCTTGCGGCCGGGATCCTCGAACATTTCCTTCCACTGGCTGATCCAGCCGACGGTGCGGGCCAGGGCGAACAGCACGGTGAACATGTTGGTCGGGAAGCCCATCGCCCGCAGGGTGATGCCGGAATAGAAGTCGATGTTCGGATAGAGCTTGCGGTCGATGAAGTAGGGATCGCTGAGGGCGATCTTCTCCAGCTCCATGGCCACTTCCAGCAGCGGGTCGTTGACGCCCAGCTCGCCGAGCACCTCGTGGCAGGTCTTCTGCATGACCTTCGCCCGCGGGTCGAAGTTCTTGTACACGCGGTGGCCGAAGCCCATCAGCTTGTACTTGCGGTCCTTCACGCCCTGGATGAACTCGGGAATCTTGTCGACCGTCCCGATCTGCTCGAGCATTTCCAGCGCCTCCTGGTTGGCCCCGCCGTGCGAGGGACCCCAGAGGCAGGCGATGCCCGCGGCGATACAGGCGAACGGGTGCGCGCCCGACGAGCCGGCCAGACGCACCGTCGAGGTCGAGGCGTTCTGCTCGTGATCCGCATGCAGGATGAAGATCCGGTCCATGGCGCGGGTCAGAATCGGGTTGGGTTTCCAGTCCTCGGCCGGCACCGAGAAGCACATCCGCAGGAAGTTCTCGGAGTAGCTGAGGTCGTTGCGCGGCGAGATGAACGGCTGGCCGATCGTGTACTTGAACGCGCGGGCCGCAATGGTCGGCATCTTGGCGATCAGGCGATGGGCGCTGATCTCGCGTTCACGGGCGTCATCGACGTTGATGCTGTCCGAGTAGAAGGCCGACAGGGCGCCGACCGCGCCGGTCATCACCGCCATCGGGTGCGCGTCGCGGCGGAAGCCCTCGAAGAAGCGGTCGAACTGGGCGTGCAACATCGTGTGGTAGGTGATGTTGTGGTCGAACTTGCTGAACTCCTGGGCCGACGGCAGTTCGCCGTTCAGCAGCAGGTAGCAGACCTCCAGGAAGCTCGACTTTTCGGCCAACTGGTCGATGGGATAGCCGCGATGCAGCAGCACGCCGGCGTCGCCGTCGATGAAGGTGATCTTGCTCTCGCAGGACGCCGTCGACGTGAAGCCCGGGTCAAACGTGAAGGTGTCGGAATCCGCGTACCACTTGCGAACGTCGACCACGTCGGGTCCTGTCGTCCCCCTGATGATCGGCAGCTCGAAGCTCTGCGTCCCGATCGTGAGCATCGCCTTGTCGGTCATGCCTGAATCCTCTTGAAAACACACACAGGCCCGAACGGGCGTTTGGAGCCTTATACCGGTTCACGCGTCAGGCGAAAGCGCATCATCGAGCCGCGCCAGACTCTCCTCGCGACCGAGCGCGGAAAGCGTGCGGCCGAGGTCCGGCGATGCCGCTCCACCGGTCAGGATCGCCCGCAGCGCGGGAGCGAACTTGCCGAAGCCGACCGTCTCGGATTCGGCGAACGCCTTCAGCAGCGCCTCGAGCGCCTCCGCGCTCCAGTCATTCGCCGCCGCCAGCAGGACCCGCAGCCGCGACAGGCGCGCGCGGGTCTCGTCGGTCAGCTGTCCGCGCGCCTTGTCGTCGAGCGCGATCGGCCGGGCCCGAAACAGGAAGGTCAGCTGGTCGGCCAGTTCGACGATGGTCTTGGCGCGCTCCTTGACCAACGGAATGGCCCGCAGGGCGTGCGCCTTGCGCGCTGCGTCCAGCGGGTCTCCCCGGCTGACGAAGACATCGGCGACCAGATCGGCCAGCCGGGCGTCATCGGCCAGCCGGATGTAGTGGGCGTTGACGAAGTTCAGCTTGTCCCAGTCGAGCCGCGAGGCGCCCCTGTTGGCGTCGGCGATATCGAACCAGGCGATGGCCTCGGCGTCGCTGAACAGCTCGTCGTCGCCGTGGCTCCAGCCGAGGCGGGCCAGGTAGTTGCGCATCGCCTCGGGCAGATAGCCCAGGCTGGCGAAATCGGTCACCGCCGTGGCGCCGTGGCGCTTGGACAGCTTGGCGCCATCCTCGCCGTGGATCAGCGGGATATGGGCGAAGGCGGGAACTTCCCAGTCCATCGCCTGGTAGATCAGGCACTGGCGGGCGGCGTTGTTCAGATGGTCGTCGCCGCGGATGATGTGGGTGACGTCCATATCGTGGTCATCGACCACCACGGCCAGGTTGTAGGTCGGCGCGCCGTCCGAGCGCAGCAGGACCAGATCGTCCAGATCCCGGTTGCGGAAGGTGACTTCGCCCTGGACCAGGTCGCGGACCACGGTGTCGCCGTTCTTCGGTCCGCGGAAGCGGATCGCGTGCGGCCTGGTCAGATCCTCAGGCGAAGGGTCCTTGTCACGCCAGGGCGAGCGCAGGGCGTGGCCGGCGGCCTGGGCCTTCTCGCGGGCGGCCGTGAGCTCGTCGCCGGACAGCCAGCAGCGGTAGGCCTTGCCGGCCTCGAGCAGCTCCAGAACCACGGCGCGGTGGCGGTCGGCGCGCGCGGCCTGGAACACCGGCTCGCCGTCGAACGGCAGGCCAAGCCAGGCGAGACCGTCGAAGATTACCTGCACGGCTGCTTCGGTCGAGCGTTCGCGATCGGTGTCCTCGACACGCAAAAGGAAGCGCCCGCCCGTATGTTTCGCGTATAGGTAGTTGAACAGGGCGGTGCGCGCCGTGCCGATGTGCATGGAGCCAGTCGGCGAGGGGGCGATTCGGGTGACGACAGGCCTGGAGTCGGACATCTCGGGAGGGTCTGGAAGGTCGGGGGCGCCTCTTAGCATGGTCGCTCGCGCCACTCATAGCCTTGCCGGCCTGCACGCCGAATTCGCGGCGCAGGCGAGCCGCTGGACCCTGTGGACGCCGGTGGCGTTCGGCATGGGCGGGGCCGGCTACATGACGCTCAGGGTCGAGCCGCCGCTCTGGCTGGTGATGATCCTGGCGGCCGGAGCGGTCGCCGTCGCCTGGGCGGCCCAACGCTGGCGCGGAGACGGCCTGATCGTCGTGGCCGCTGTCCTGACGGCCTTCGCCGCGACCGGACTTCTGGGGGCCAAGCTCCGGTCCGACCGCGTGGCGGGGCCGATCGCGCCGGCGGCCGACACGCCACGCTGGATCGAGGGCTGGGTCGTCGACGTGCCCAGCCGCGGCGCCGGCGGCATGCGGATGCTGGTCGCGCCGGAGTGGGTTTCCGGCCTCTCGCCGGCGGAGACGCCTGTGCGTGTGCGAGTCACCTTGCGGGAGGGGATAGCGCCTTTGCCGCCGGGATCGGCGATCCGCCTGCGGGCGATGATCGGGCCGCCGCCGGGGCCGGCCAGTCCGGGCGCCTACGACTTCGCCCGCGACGCCTGGTTCGACCGGGTCGGCGGCGTCGGTTTCTCATTGGGGGCGCCGGAGGAGGCGGCGCTGGCCCGCCCGCCCTGGCGGCTCAGGCTGGCGATGGCGGTCAACGCGGCGCGCTGGCGGCTGGCGGAGCGGATCGTCGTCCGTATGGGCGAAAGCAGCGGCGGCATCGGCGCGGCTATGGTGACGGGGCACGAGGCCTGGATCACGCCGCAGCAGACGGAGGACATGCGCGCCTCGGGGCTGGCGCACATCCTGTCGATCTCGGGCCTGCACATGGCCATCGTCGGCGGCTTCGTGTTCGCGGCGGTCCGGCTGCTGGTCGCGCTCTGGCCGTGGCTGGCGTTGCGGGTGTCGGGCAAGAAGGTCGCGGCCGCGGCCGGCCTCGTGGCGGTCGGGACCTATCTGGTGGTGTCCGGCGCGCCGCCGCCCGCCGAGCGGGCGGCGATCACCGCCTCGGTCGCCTTCGCCGCCATCCTGGTCGACCGGCAGGCGATCAGCCTGCGTACCCTGGCGGTGGCGGCGCTGATCATCCTGGCGCTCCAGCCCGAGGCCGCGGCCGCGCCCGGTTTCCAGATGTCGTTCGCCGCGACGACGGCGCTGGTCGCCCTGGCCGAGGCCTGGCCCCGTCCCGTGCGGGAGATTTCGACACCCTGGTGGATTCGCGGGCCGCAGGCGGTGATGGTCTGGCTGCTGGCGGCGCTGGCCGCGAGCTTCGTGGCCGGCCTGGCGACGGGGCCGTTCGCCATGCACCACTTCAACCGCATGGCCAGCTATGGCCTGTTCGCCAATCTGGTCGTCTCGCCACTCTCCAGCTTCATCATCATGCCGTTCCTGGCGCTGGGCGGGGCGCTGGAGCCGCTCGGCCTCGGCGGACCGTTCCTGTGGGTGGCGGGGCAGGGGATCGACGCGATGGTCGGCGTCGCCCACACCACCGCCGTGCAGCCGGGCGCCCAGGTGATCATCGCCAGCGCGCCCGGCGCGGCCCTTCCGATCGCGTTTCTCGGCATCATGCTGCTGTGCCTGTGGAAGGGACGTCTGCGCTGGCTGGGCGCGCCGCTGGCGATGGCGGTGCTGATCTGGCCTCGGCCCGCGCCCCCCGACATCTGGATTGCCTCGGACGGGGCGGCCGTCGCGGTGCGCCGGGGACGGGAGGCGGTGTTGCTGCGCCCTGAAGCGCGCCGATTCGCCGCCGACCTCTGGGCGCGGCGGCGCGGTCTGGCGATCAGCGGGGACCCGGAAGCCGTGCGGGACGCCCTGTTCGCCTGCGACCGGTTCGCCTGCCTGCCCGGACCGGGCCCGGACGTCGCCTTCTGGGCAGGCAAGAAACGGCCGAAACCGGCTGGCTTCGATCAACTATGCGCGCCCGGCCGACTGGTAATCCTGCGCTCGGATCCGTACGGCCGTGCCTGTGAGGACGCGTTCCTGCTGACCGCGCGCGACTTTGAAGAGGGTGGCTCCGCGGAGCTGTGGCGGACGCCCGGCGGATGGCGGGTCCGGTGGGCGAATGACTTGAGGGGAAAGCGGCCGTGGACGGGTTAGAACCCACGACTAGCCGAGACGCGGAAAACGATAAGGGCGGCAGCGGCGGGTCATCTTCATAACAATCCTCCCCACGCAGTGGGGAGGGGGACCATCCGAAGGATGGTGGAGGGGAGTCCGTGCACCGCCTCCCCTCAGTCACGCTCCGCGTGACAGCTCCCCACGAGGGTGGGGAGCATAGCCGTTGATCTAGTGGTACTTGCGGATCAGCCCCACCAGCTTGCCCTGGACCTCGACCTGGTCGGGGCCGTAGACGCGGGTCTGATACTTCGGGTTGGCGGCTTCCAGCGCGATGCTGGCGCCCTTGCGGCGCAGGCGCTTGAGGGTGGCTTCCTCGCCCATGACCAGGGCCACGACGATCTCGCCGCTGTGGGCCGTGTCGGTCTTGCGGATCAGCACATAGTCGCCGTCGAGGATGCCCGCCTCGATCATCGAGTCGCCCTGCACCTCGAGCACATAGTGTTCGCCGGCCCCGAGCATGCTCTCGGAGACCAGCATCTTCTCGCGTTCGACCTGCAGCGCCTCGATCGGCGAACCGGCGGCGATTCGCCCGAGCAGGGGGATTTCCCGGACGTCGTTGGCGATGGTGGAGGCCGGGAGGGTGTTCAGCTTGTCACCGGCCACGACCTGCGGCTTGAAGGCCTGGCGCCCGCCGGACGGAGCGGAGGTCGTCGCCTGCTGCGGCAGCTTGGTGACTTCCAGCGCCCGGGCCCGGTGCGGCAGGCGGCGCAGGAAGCCGCGCTCTTCCAGCGCCGTGATCAGGCGGTGGATGCCGGACTTGGACGCCAGGTCGAGGGCCTCCTTCATCTCGTCAAACGAGGGCGAGACGCCGCTCTCCTTGATCCGCTCGTGGATGAACATGAGCAGTTCGTGCTGTTTGCGAGTGAGCATCTGCCGGGCCTCGTCACCGAATCTGTCGCGGAACAAACCGCTAACAACTGTCGATGTTCTCTAGGCGTTCTTGGTTTCTGTCAAGTTAACGCCCCGGGGCGGGCGAACGCTCGGGGAAAGGCGAGGGAACACCGGCGCGTTCCGGTCGTTCTGACGAAGCAGACAGCCCCGCGAGAAACCATGGCCTTCACCGAACTGCAGATCCCGATTCCGATGACCGTCGAAGGCAAGGGCCCCGGCCAGGCCGTTGCGGTCATCGACTATGGCCCGGAGCATCACCTGATCTGGGTCGTCGCCCTCGACGACAGCGGCGAGATCTGGAGCGCGCCCAACCCGAAGGTGCGGATGCAGTCCAACTGGACGATGGGCCGCAAGACGCGCCCGTCCGGCGACGTGGAATCGCTACGGCCGGCGGCGGTTAGGGCGGGGTAACGGCTCGCCCCCCTACCGTCCGTCATGGCCCGGCTTGTCCGGGCCACCCAGGCGCAAGGAAGACTCCGGGCGCGCACTGACCGGTCGGTGAGCCACTTCTGAACCACGGTGTTCATGGGTGGCCCGGACAAGTCGGGCCATGACGGCTTTGGGATTGGGGCTAGGCGCCCAGCAGCGCGCGTGTCGCCGCTTCCACGTCCGCCTGACGCATCAGGCTCTCCCCGACCAGCATCGCCTTGGCGCCGGAACCTTCCAGCCGCGCGGCGTCGGCGGCGGTGAAGATCCCGCTCTCGGTGACCAGCAGCGCGCCGGCCGGCGCGCGGGCGGCGAGGCGTTCGGTGATGGCCAGATCGACCGTGAAGGTCTTCAGGTCGCGGTTGTTTACGCCCACCAGCGTCGCGCCGAGCGCGCCGGCGCGGTCCATCTCGGCCTCGTCATGCACCTCGACCAGCGCGTCCATGCCGTAGCGGGCGGCCTCGGCCATCAGGTCGGCGGCGAGCGCGTCGTCGATCATCGCCAGGATCACGAGGATGGCGTCGGCGCCGAGGGCGCGGCTCTCGGCCACCTGCCAGGGGTCGACGAGGAAGTCCTTCCGGATGCAAGGCAGGGCGGTGGCCGCGCGGGCCGCGACCAGATAGCTGTCGGCGCCCTGGAAGCTGGGTGTATCGGTCAGCACGGACAGGCAGGCGGCGCCGCCGGCCTCATAGGCCTTCGCCAGCGCGGGAGGATCGAAATCGGCGCGGATCAGGCCCTTGGACGGGCTGGCTTTCTTGATCTCGGCGATCAGGGACAGGCGGCCCGGAGCATGGCGCCGTTCGAGGGCGGCCTTGAACCCGCGCGGGGCGTCGGCGGCCCGTGCAGCCGCCTCGACCTCGGCCAGCGGACGCGCCGGCTTCCGCTCGGCCACTTCATCGCGCTTGTAGGCCGCGATCCTCGCCAGGATGTCGGTCACGCGGTCACCGCGATCAGAGTGTCCAGCGCCGCCAGCGCCCGGCCGTCGTCGATCACCCGCCCGGCCAGTTCGACGCCCTCGCGCAGGGTCTCGACGGTGTCGGCGACGAGGAAGGCGGCGGCGGTGTTCAGCAGCACGATGTCGCGATAGGCGCCGGTCTGGCCGTTCAGCAGGTCGCGCAGCGCCGCGGCGTTGAACTCGGGGTCCCCACCGGTGAGGTCCGCGAGCGAACCGCGAGGCAATCCAACGGCTTCCGGCGTAATCTGAAACAGGCGGACGCCGCCGTCGCGCCATTCGGCGACCTCGGTCTCGCCGGTGATGGTCAGCTCGTCCATGCCCTGGCCATGCACTGACCAGGCGCGGGTGGCGCCCAGCGCGCCGAGCGCATGGGCGATAGGCTCGACGAAGCGCGGCGCCGAGACCCCGACCACCTGGCGCTTTGCGCCGGCCGGATTGGTCAACGGCCCCAACAGATTGAAAATCGTACGGAATCCCAGCTGCTGGCGGATCGGCGAGACATGCTTCATCGCCCCGTGGTGGGCCTGGGCGAACAGGAAGCAGATGCCAGCCTCGTCCAGCGCCTTGCGCTGCTTGTCGAGACCGGGGTCGATGTTGACGCCCAGCGCCGCCAGCACGTCGGCGGTGCCGGACTTGCTGGTGATCGCCCGATTGCCATGCTTGGCGACCTTCAGTCCGCCGCCCGCCGCCACGAACCCGACGGCCGTGGAGATGTTCAGCGTATGCAGGCCGTCGCCGCCGGTGCCGCAGACGTCGACCGTTTCGTAGGGCAGATCCAGATGCACCGCCGCCCGGCGCATGGCGCGGGCGCAGGCGACGATCTCGCCAACGGTCTCGCCGCGCAGACGGATCGCGGTGACCGCGGCCGCCACCTGGGCGGGGGTGGGTTCGCCGCGCAGACAGGCGCCGAAGAACGCCTCTGCGTCCTCTTCCGACAGGGTCGCGCCGTCGGCCAGACGGCTCAGCAGGGGCTTGAAGGCGTCGGACACGGCCTAGACGGCTTCCGCGCGTTTCACGCCCGCCAGGTCCAGGAAGTTGGCCAGCAGGATGTGGCCGCCCTCGGTGGCGATCGACTCGGGATGGAACTGCACGCCGTGCACCGGGCGGGTCCTGTGCTGGAAGCCCATGATCTCGCCGTCGTCCGTCCAGGCGGTGACCTCCAGCACGTCGGGCAGGCTTTCCTTCGGCACCGACAGGCTGTGATAGCGCGCCGCCGTGAAGGGATTGGGCATGCCCTTGAACATGCCCTTGTCGGTGTGATGGATCGGGCTGGTCTTGCCGTGCATGATCGACTTGGCCCGCACGACCTCGCCGCCATAGGCCTGACCGATGGCCTGGTGGCCGAGGCAGACGCCGAGGATCGGCAGGTCTTCCGGCGCGCCGCGCAGCAGCGGCAGGCAGATGCCCGCCTGGTCCGGCGCGCACGGCCCCGGCGACAGCAACACCGCCTCGGGCTTCATACCGAGCGCCTCCTGCACCGTCAGCGCATCGTTGCGCCAGACAGCCGTCTCCGCCCCCAGTTCGTTCAGGTAGTGAACGAGGTTGTAGGTAAAGCTGTCGTAGTTATCGATGACGAGGATCATGGCGCGGTTGTTCTAGAGCCATTCCCACTATCCGTCATCGTCGGACTTGTTCCGACGACCCATGCACTCGGTGCGGAAAGCACGTGGCGCGGCGCCACCCGCGATGCCCGTCAACAGTCAGGCCTTGGGTCGTCGGAACAAGTCCGACGATGACGGGGTTGGGGTGCGCGCGGAGATTGTGATAACGTTTGTTGTATGGTTTCGCGCGAGGGAATCATCGCGGTCTACATCATGGCCAGCGGCCGGCACGGCACGCTCTACATCGGCGTTACGAGCAACCTGTCGCGCCGTGTCTGGGAACATCGCGAAGGCCTGACTCCCGGCTTTACCCGGAAATATGGCTGCAAGCGGCTGGTCTGGTATCGGTCATTCGAGCTGATGACGAACGCGATCCAGACCGAAAAGACGATGAAGCGCTGGATCCGCGACTGGAAGATCAACCTGATCGAGCGCGAAAATCCGCATTGGGATGACCTTTACGGGCCGTGGCTTTAGGGGCCGCCAACCCATCCTCCGTCATCGTCGGACTTGTTCCGACGACCCATGAACACCGGCATTGCAGGAGCGTGGTGGTCGGCGCCGCGTCAGGAAACCCTTCGCACCGAGCGCTTGGGTCGTCGGAACAAGTCCGACGATGACGTTGTGTGGGTCGGCGGCGCGCTTCATCCTGCGCGGATGGCGCACGCTGATTCCGTTCTCGACCACGAGGCCATGGCCTACGCCAAGGGGCTGCTGAAGCCGCGCCTGGAAAAGGACAGCGTCCTGGCGGCGCTTGCCGCGGCGCTGTTCGCCGCCGTCTCGGCGCTGGCGTTCGCGGTGGCGATGGTCATGGCGCCGCCGGTGACGACGAGCCGGCTGGCGCTTGAGCCGTCGTCAGGTTCCCCCGAGATCGTTTCGGCCAGCGAGAACAACTAGCTGGCAGTAATTGGGGACACATACCAATTAGCCGCGGCTAATTGGTATGTGTCCCCAATTACCTAGCTGAACCGCCAGGCCTCCGCGGCCGCGCGGCGCAGCGCGTTCGATTTGTGGATGGTCTCGTCGTACTCGGCGTCCGGATCGCTGTCGGCCACCACGCCGCCGCCGGCCTGGACGTACATGGTCCCGTCCTTCACCAGCGCGGTGCGCAGCACGATGCAGGTGTCGACCGAGCCGTCGGCGCCGAAGTAGCCGACCGCGCCAGCGTAGCCCAGGCCGCGCTTCTCGATCTCCAGCTCGTCGATGATCTCCATCGCCCGCACCTTCGGCGCGCCCGACAGGGTGCCTGCGGGCAGGGCGGCCATCAGGACGTCGACGGGGTCGAGGCCTTCCGGCGCGTCGCCCTCGACGTTCGAGACGATGTGCATCACGTGGCTGTAGCGCTCGATGATGAAGCTCTGCGTCACCCGCACGGCCGGGCCCCGCTGGGCCTTCGCCGGTTCATTGCGGCCGGGCTCGCGCAGGCGGGCGACACGGCCGACGTCGTTGCGGCCGAGATCCAGCAGCATCAGGTGCTCGGCCCGCTCCTTGGGATCGGCCAGCAGTTCCTGCTCCAGCGCCAGATCCTGCTCCGGCGTCGCGCCGCGCGGACGGGTGCCGGCGATCGGCCGGATGGTCACCTTGCCGTCGCGCAGCCGCACGAGGATTTCCGGGCTTGAGCCGACCAGCTGGAACGGTCCGAAGTTCAGATAGAACAGGAAGGGCGAGGGGTTGGTCCGCCGCAGCGAGCGGTAGAGGGCGAACGGCGCGGCCGTGAGCGGCGCGCGGAAGCGGTGGCTGGGCACCACCTGGAAGATGTCGCCGGCGCGGATGTAGTCCTTGGCCTTCTCGACGATCACCGCGTAGTCGGCGCGGCTGACCGGGGTCTCGAAGACGTCCGGGCCCGGCGCGCCTTCCGGCGCGGGGGCGGGCAGGGGTTGGCGCAGGTCGGCCATCACCGCGTCGAGCCGGGCGACGGCGTCGGCATGGGCAGCCTCGGCGCTGACGCCCTTCGCCGGCCGCGCGGGGGTCACCAGCACGATCTCCTGCGCGATGGCGTCGAACACCGCCACGATCGACGGGCGGATCATCACCGCGTCGGGCAGGCCAAGCGGGTCGGGATTGATGTTCGGCAGTCTCTCGGCCAGCCGGACCATGTCGTAGCCCAGCGCGCCGTAGATGCCGGCGGCGGGCGGCGGCAGACCGGCCGGAAGCTCGATCCGCGAGCGGGCGACCAGGTCGCGCAGGCTGTCCAGCGCCCCGCCGGACTGCGGCGTGAACCGGCCCTCGGCGATGGCCTCGTGCTCCGCGACCTCGGCGGCGTCGCCGCGACACCGCCAGACGAGGTCCGGCTTCATCGCCACGATGGAATAGCGCCCACGCCAGGCGCCGCCCTCGACCGACTCGAACAGGAAGGCGTAGGGCCGGTCACGGGCGATCTTCAGATAGGCCGAAACCGGCGTCTCCAGATCATCGATCAGCCGGCGAAAGACGACCTGGGGCCGTCCTGCTTCCCACGCCGCCTTGAAGCTGTCGAAGGACGGCTCGGTCGTCACTTGGCCTTGCCTGCGGGCGCGTCCTGACCTTCGGCCGCCTGGGTCTCGTCAAGGCCGATGGCCATGCGGGCGCGGGTCAGGTCGGTGCGGGTCTTCAGCTTGGTCCGGGCGTAGCCGCGGGCGGCCTCGCCGATGTCGCCGAAGATGTCCTGGGTGAACTGCTGGCGGCCCTGCTCGGTGGCCTGGGCCACCTGGGCCGGGTCGCCCGCGCGGATCGCCGTGACGACCGCGACGGCGACGCTGAAGTTCGGCGCGCTGGCGGTGAACGGTTCGCCCTTCTTGGAGCCGAGGGCCCCGCCGACCAGTTCGCGACCGAGGGCCTGGTGCGCCTGAACCGTGGCGCGGCTCATACCGGGGACGCGGACGACCGTGGCGCCGGCCGAGGCGGCGACCGTCTCGATCGACTCACCCTTGCGGATGCGAGCGGTCAGGGCCTCTGCGCGGGCCTTCATCAGATCGGCCTGGCGCTTGAGCGTGATCGTCCGGATCAGCTGGGGCCGGATGCTGGCCATCGGCGGCAGGGCCGGCGGCACGATCCGGTCGACGCGGACGGCGAAATACTCGCCTTCGCCGGCTTCCTGGATGTCGCTCTCGCCGCCCTGGGCCAGCTCGAATACGGCCTTGAGGATCTGCGGCGAGATGCCGGCGACGGGATTGCCGTCCAGGCCGCGGCCGTCAGCCGTCACCGGGGCGTAGACCTTGATTGGAGCGCCGGCCTTGGCGGCGGCCTCGGGCAGGGTCGCGCCGGCTTCGTGGGCGTCCTCGTAGACCTTGGACATGTCGGAGATTTTCGCGCCGGCGAGGTCGCCGCGCACCTTGGCCTCGATGGCCGCGCGGTGCTCTTCCAGCGTGGCGGTCGTGCCGGTGGTGACCTTCAGGACCTTGACCACGGCCAGGCCGAACTGGCCCTTGATCGGTCCGCTGACGCCGCCTTCCGGAAGCGAGAAGGCCGAGGCGGCGACGGCCGGGTCGAAGAAGGACGAGCGCGGCTTGTCGGGGAACATGGTCGCGGACTTGCCATAGGCCTTGGCGACCGTGGCGGGATCCTCGCCCTTCTGCAGGCGGGCGATGATCGCGGCCGCCTGGGCCGCGTCGTTGGCGGCGATCTGGACCACGGTGCGCAGTTCAGGCTTCGACAGGCTGTCCTTCATGAAGTCGAACTGCTTCTGGACCTCGGCCTGGTCGACCGTGACCTGGCCTTCGAAGTCCTTGGCGGTGAAGCGAACGACGGTGAAGCCGCGGAATTCCGGCAGGGTCATCTGCGCGGCGTTTTCCTTCAGGAAGGCGTTGATGTCGGCGTCGGTCGGCGCGGGCACGGGGCCGATGCTGGCCGGCGTCACCGTGAAATAGGCCAGGTCGCGCTGCTCGAGCGCGAACAGGCCGCCGATGGCGGAATAGGCGCGCGGCGCGCGCAGGCCGGAGACAGCGGCGGCGACAAACTGGTTGCGGCGCATCTCGTCGGTCAGGATGCCCTCGAACACGGTCGGGGTCAGGCCCTTGCCGCGGAGGGCTTCGGCGTACTTCGCCTCATCGAAGGCGCCCGTGACGGAGTCGAAGAAGACCGGCGCCTTGCCCAGTTCATCGCGCAGCATCTTGTCCGACGCGCGCAGGCCCATCCGGGCCAGCAGCTCGTCGAGGGATTCGCGGAACGCCAGCTCCTCGAGCACGCGGCGATCGACGCCCTGCGACTTGGCCAGCTCCGGCGAGATCGGCTGCTGGAAGCGCTCCTCGAGCTGCTCCTTGTAGCTGTCGAACTCCCGCTTGAAGTCGAAGGCGCTGACCGTCCGGCCGCCAGCCTTGACGACGTAGTTGGAGACGCCGCCGCTCAGCATGTCCTGGTTGATCCCGAACACGGCGAACGCCGCCAGCAGGAGCACGAACAACAGGACCCCGACCCACGACCGGGCGAACTTCCGCATAAAGGCGAGCATGGATTCAAGAACCTTCAGAGCGCGGGGCGTCTGCGCCGCCCCGGCGGTATAGTGGAGGCGCATCCAACCCCGCAAGCGTGGCGCGGATGCGGCGTGACAGCCCGGCTGCCTTCGCGTAGGCCGCTGGACGTTGAATCTGAACCACGAGGGCTCCGTCCATGACCGCTCTGCGGCCGCTGATTGCTGGAAACTGGAAGATGAACGGCCTTGAGGCCGGCCTGGCCGAGGCGCGCGCCGTGGCCGCGGCGGTCGAGGCCCGGCCGCCGGCCGCCCGCGTGGCGATATGTCCGCCGGCGACCTTGATTCATCGTCTGGCGGACACCTTGGCCGGGACAGGCGTCGAGGTTGGCGGACAGGACTGCCGCGCCGAGACAGGCGGGGCGTTCACGGGCGACCTGGCCGCTGAAATGCTGGCGGACGCCGGCGCTGGCCTGGTGATCGTCGGCCACTCCGAACGCCGCGCGGGCTACGGCGAAACCGACGCGCTGGTGGCGGCCAAGGCGGGTGCGGCCCATCGGGCGGGCCTCGAACCGATCGTCTGCGTGGGCGAAACCCTGGCCGAGCGCGAGGCCGGGCGCACCCTTTCCGTCGTCACCGGGCAGGTGAGGGGCTCCCTGCCGGACGTTCTCGCCGGCAAGGCGTTCGCCGTGGCCTATGAACCGGTCTGGGCGATCGGCACCGGCCTGACCCCGACGCTCGCGCAGATCGAGGAGGTCCATGTGGCCATCCGCGCGGTGCTGGTGGAGATGTTCGGCGACCATGGATCGCGCGTTCCGATCCTCTATGGCGGCTCGGTGAAGCCCTCGAACGCAACGGATATCCTGAAGCTGCGCGACGTCGGCGGGGCGCTCGTCGGCGGCGCGTCGCTGAAGGCCGCGGATTTCCTCGGGATCATCGAGGCGGCCTGACCGGGGACATGTACCGGAGGTACGTGTCCCCTAAACCGGGGCTGCTCGATTGGGGGACACGTACCGAAGGCGGTACATGTCCCCTTGCCTACAACAACAACCCCCACAGCCGGCAGTCGCGGCGCTCGCCGTCGCGGTCCACGTGACCGCGCAGGTAGCCTTCTTCCTCGAAGCCGAGCTTCCGGAGCAGGGCTTCCGACGCCAGATTGCCGACATGGGTGCGGGCCCACAGGCGCTTGAAGCCCAGCGTTGCGGCATGCCCCATCACCGCCTGCATCGCCTCGTAGCCATAGCCCATGCCCCAGGCGTCCTTGCCCAGGATGAAGCCCACTTCGGCGCGATGGTGTCGCCAGTCGATGTCGGAAAGATCGACGCTGCCGAGATAACGCTGGCCATCAGTCAGCCGCACCGACCAGTAGAAGGCCTGCTCATTGGCCATCTCGATCAACTGGCCATGGACGAAGGCCTCGACAACGTCAGGATCGTCGATGGCGACGCTGTCCATGTGCGCCATGACCTCCGGATCGGCCATGATGGGATGGATCAGCGGCCCGTCAGCCTCGGTTACGGGGGTCAGTTTGAGGCGTTCGGTTTCCAGAATCATGGACTTGCACCGCTGCGAACAATGCCCAGCTATGGCGTGGCCGCCCGCGTGGTGCTAGAGGGGCCGGCTTGTTTCGACAGGGCGCGTGCGCCGAACGGACCCGTACAACTCCCATGCTGCTGAATATCCTGCTCACGATCCAGATCATCGTCGCCGTCCTGCTGGGCGTGGCGGTGCTGCTGCAACGTTCCGAAGGCGGAGCGCTGGGCATGGGCGGCGGTCCGTCGGGCTTCATGACCGCGCGCGGCCAGGGCGACCTCTTGACCCGGTCGACCTGGATCCTGTTCGCGATCTTCCTGTTGCTGTGCGTCGGCCTGACCATCGTGCAGGGCCGCGAGCGCGCCGGATCGTCGGTGGCCAACCGTGGCGGCGTGATTGAACGCAGCGCGCCGCTGACCCCGCCGGCCACCACGCCCGCCGCACCGACGGGCTCGGCCCCCGCGCCGCAGCTGCGCGGCCTGCCGGCGCCGACCTCGACCGCTCCGGGCTCCGCCGTCGACGGCGCCCTCGGCGGCGTTGCGCCGATCGAGACCCCGCCCAGCAAGTAAGTTCAGCCGTCTGTCGATGGTGCAGGCGCCGAGACCGAATCGGCGCTATTCTGGATTCCCATGGCCCGGTACATTTTCATCACCGGCGGCGTGGTCTCCTCACTTGGCAAGGGTCTCGCGTCCGCCGCTCTCGGCGCGCTCCTCCAGGCGCGTGGCTACAAGGTCCGCCTGCGCAAGCTCGACCCGTATCTGAACGTCGATCCGGGGACGATGAGCCCCTATCAGCACGGCGAGGTCTTCGTGACCGACGACGGGGCGGAGACCGACCTCGATCTGGGCCACTACGAGCGGTTCACCGGCGTCAGCGCGACCCGCGCCGACAACATCACCACCGGCCAGATCTACAAGACGATCATCGAGAAGGAGCGGCGCGGCGACTATCTGGGCGCGACCGTCCAGGTGATTCCGCACGTCACCAACGAGATCAAGGAATTCGTCCTCTCGCCCGCGCTGGACGAGCATGGCCAGGAAGCCGACTTCGTGCTGGTCGAGATCGGCGGCACGGTCGGCGACATCGAGGGGCTGCCGTTCTTCGAGGCGATCCGCCAGCTGGGCCAGGAACTGCCGCGCGGCGGCAGCTGCTTCGTCCACCTGACCCTGCTGCCGTTCATCAAGACGGCCGGCGAGATGAAGACCAAGCCGACACAGCACTCGGTGAAGGAGCTGCGCTCCATCGGCATCCAGCCGGACATCCTGCTGTGCCGCTGCGAGCAGCCGATCCCGACCGAGGAGAAGCGCAAGATCGGCCAGTTCTGCAACGTGCGCTCCAGCGCCGTGATCCAGGCGATGGACTCCTCGTCGATCTACACCGTGCCGCTCGACTATCATGAGCAGGGTCTGGATCGGGAAGTCCTGGATGTGTTCGGCATGGGCGACGCGCCCGAGCCGGACCTGTCGCGCTGGAAGACCATCGGCGACACCCTGGCCAACCCCGACGGCGAGGTGACCATCGCGGTCGTCGGCAAATACACGGTGCTCAAGGACGCCTACAAATCCCTGATCGAAGCCCTCAGCCACGGCGGCGTGGCCAATCGGGTCAAGGTCAACCTCGACTGGGTCGAGAGCGAGACCTTCGAGAATCAGGACGGCGCGGCGGCCAGCCGGCTGGAGGGCGTGCATGGCATCCTGGTGCCCGGCGGCTTCGGCGAGCGGGGCAGCGAGGGCAAGATCCTGGCGGCGGAATTCGCCCGTCTGCGAAATGTCCCCTATTTCGGCATCTGTTTCGGCATGCAGATGGCCGTCATCGAGGCGCTGCGGAATGTCTCGGGTCTAACGGAGGCGTCATCCACCGAGTTCGGCCCCACAACGGCGCCTGTGGTCGGGCTGATGACGGAGTGGACCCAGGGCAACCAGCGGGTCGAGCGCCGCGAGGGCGACGATCTGGGCGGCACCATGCGCCTTGGCGCCTATGAGGCGGTGCTGACCCCCGGGTCCCGGGTCGCGGAAATCTACGGCACGACGGACATCTTCGAGCGGCATCGCCACCGGTACGAGGTCAACATCGGCTACCGCGACCAGATGGAGGCGGCGGGACTGAAGCTGACCGGCTGTTCGCCCGACGGCGTGCTGCCCGAGATCGTCGAGCGCACGGATCATCCCTGGTTCGTCGGCGTCCAGTTCCACCCGGAACTGAAGAGCCGCCCGTTCGCCCCGCACCCCCTGTTCGCCAGCTTCATAGCGGCGGCCAAGGAACAGAGCCGGCTGGTGTGACGTGAAGGCCTGCGGGACCTGCAATCTGTGCTGCAGGCTTCCCGAGATCGAATCCCTGAACAAGCCGGCCGGGCAGTGGTGTGTTCACACCGGGCCGGGCAGGGGATGCGCCATCTACGGCGACCATCCGGCTGACTGTCGCGCCTTCGCCTGCGGGTGGGTGCAATGGGACCAGCTGGACGAGACCTGGAAGCCGGACCTCGCCCACTTCTACATCCGCAACGAGCCGAGCCGGCGCCGGCTGTGCGTCGATGTCGATCCGGCGTTCCCGGAGGCCTGGCGGGGCGATGACTACTATCCGGTAATCAAGCAATGGTCGGCCGGGGTTCACGACGGCAGCCTCTGCGTGCTGGTCTATGTCGGCCCGGACGTCACCGTGGTCTTTCCCGAGGCCGATATCGCCATCGGCGGGATCGGCGAGGATGAGCTGGCCGTCGGCTACCGGGGCAGGGGCGATCAGCGTCGGCCATTCGTGCGATTGCGGCGCGACGGCGAGGTTGTCAGGGAATGGCTCGGAGCGGGTTGAACTCCTGCGCCTCTTGAGGCATACACCCGCCCTCACGCGGCGGCCCGACGGCCGCCGTCACTGTTTCCATGCTCAGCGAGCAGAGTTATCCGATGGCCGTTCCCAAACGCAAAGTCTCGCCCTCGCGTCGCAACATGCGTCGCTCGCACCACGCTCTCGGCGCGAACTCCTATGTCGAGGACAAGGACACCGGCGAGCTGCGCCGTCCGCACCATGTCGATCTGAAGACCGGCATGTACGGCGGCCGCCAGGTGATTACGCCCAAGGAAGACTAGTCTCTCCAGGAGCGCGACTCCTGCGACTGGACTGATGCGATTTGACGGCGCCCGGGGACCCTCTCCGGGCACCGTTCGCATTTGGGCGACCCTTGCGTGACGGTGTGCTATCCTTCCGGAAAATGCCGGGGGGAGGACCCCATGCTGAGCCGACGTCAACTCGCTCTCGCCCTGTCCGGCGCCGCCCTGGCGCCCGGCATCGCCTTCTCCCACGAAAACGCCCCGGATGCGGTTCACGACCCCGAAGAGATCATCGGCGCGGGAGAGGACCGCTACGACCGCCTGACCATCCCGGTGATGATCGGCGGGCAGGGGCCGTTCGAGTTCGTTGTCGATACCGGCGCGGACCGCACCGTGCTGTCACGGGACGTCGCCGAGCAGCTGGGGCTGGCGCCGGGCCGCGACGTGATGGTTCAGGGAATCACCGGCTCGGAACTGACGCCTACGGTCCAGGCGCCGGAAATCACCATCGGCAAGATTGTGCTGAAGGGGCTCGACCTTCCGGTGCTGGCGCGGGAACGGCTCGGGGTCGACGGTCTGCTCGGCGTCGACGCCCTGCAGAATCGCCGCCTGGTGATGGACTTCCGCGCGCGCAAACTCGAGATCCTCGCCCCGTCGGGCGCCTTCCGGCCCAGCTCGACGGTGCGGGAGGCCTTTGTCACCGCCCGTGACCGGTTCGGCCGGCTGGTGGTCATCGACGCCGACGCCAACGGCGCGCGCGTCGCCGCCTTCATCGATTCCGGGGCCGGCATGAGCATCGTCAATTCCGCCCTGGCCGAGTCGATTCGCAATCGGGGCGACTGGCGTGAAGTCGGGCAGACGGTGCCGCTCTACGGCGTCACCAGCCATCAGGCGACGGCGGAGCTGCGCCGGCTCAACTCGGTGCGGCTCGGTGGCCTGCGGTTCACCGACATTCCGGTGCTGGTCGCCGACCTGGACCTGTTCGAGCAGTGGGGCATGGCCGACCGCCCGACGATCCTGCTCGGCGTCAACGTCCTGCGGCTGTTCTCGCGGGTCGAGATGGACTACGGCCGCCGCCGCGTGATGTTCCGCGTCGGGGCCGATCCGGATATCTGGCTGGCCTGACCCCGGGGTCAGCCCTGCGTGCGCGCCCGGGCCTGGATGCCCGCCCGCCGTGCTTCCACCGCCTCTGGTGTCACCAGACGGTTGTTGGCCGTGGATTTCTCGTTCTCGAACGCCATGCCCTCGGCGAACGACAGGGCGTAGCCGCCGTCGATGATCCGCTTGTAGGTGGTCAGGGTCTCGACCGGGATGGTCGCCATGTCGGCGGCCAGCTTCTTCGCCACCGCCAGCAGGTCAGCCGCCGGCACCACGCGGTTGACGAGGCCCCACTCGCAGGCGGTCTTCGCGTCGAGGAAGTTGCCGGTCAGGCTCAGTTCCTTGGCCCGGTAGATGCCGATCAGCCGCGACAGCTTCTGCGACAGGCCCCAGCCCGGCATGATCCCGACGCGGGCGTGGGTGTCGGCGAAGCGGGCGTTCTCGGAGGCGATCAGCACGTCGCAGGCCAGCGCCACCTCGAAACCGCCGGTGATCGCCACTCCGTTGATCGCGCCGATCACCGGCTTGGTGCAGAGCTCGATCGCCTTGACCGGGTTCTCGTCGGCGCCGTCGGCATTGGCCGCGCTCATCGCCTTGGGGTCGGAGCCCAGCTCCTTCAGGTCGAGGCCGGCGGTGAAGGCCCGCTCACCGGCGCCGGTGAGGATCACCACGCTGACCTCCGGATCGGCGTCCAGCTCGGTCATGGCCTTGTAGAGCGCGCTGCGCATCGCCTTGGAGAGCGCGTTCATCGCCTCGGGGCGGTTCAGGGTGACGACGGCGATTCCGTCCTGTTTCTCGACCAGCAGCATGGGGTGATCCTCTGTTTGGATCAGCGATGACCGGGCGACGGAGGGGCAGTCAAGCGGGGGCGTTCGTGCGTGGTTCGAGACGCTCGGCTGATGCCTCGCTCCTCACCATGACGAAAACCATTGAAGCCCAACCTCGCTCGTCATCCTGAGGAGCGAGCCTCAAGCGAGCGTCTCGAAGGACGCAACAGCCCTTCGGTTGCGATTCTCCGGTCGGAAGGCTAATCGGGGCGCGCCTTTTCAAGACCTTGCCCGCCGGAGCTCCCATGACCGAGATCGTCGACATCATCGCCCGCGAAATCCTCGACAGCCGCGGCAATCCGACGGTCGAAGTCGATGTGGTGCTGGAAGACGGCGCGTTCGGCCGCGCGGCGGTGCCGTCCGGCGCCTCGACGGGCGCCCACGAAGCGGTCGAGAAGCGGGACGGCGACAAGAACCGCTACGGCGGCAAGGGCGTGCTGGACGCGGTCGCGGCGGTCAACGGCGAGATCTATGACGCCCTGAGCGGCGTTGACGCCGAGGACCAGCGCCGGGTCGACAGCCTGCTGATCGAGCTGGACGGCACGAAGAACAAGGCGCGCCTGGGCGCAAACGCCATCCTCGGCGTCTCGCTGGCCACGGCCAAGGCGGCCGCCGTCAGCGCCGACCTGCCGCTCTACAAGTATGTCGGCGGCGTCTCGGCCCGCGTGCTGCCGGTGCCGATGATGAACATCATCAACGGCGGAGCCCACGCCGATAACCCGATCGACATCCAGGAGTTCATGATCCTGCCGACCGGCGCCGCGACCTTCTCCGAAGGCCTGCGCATGGGCGCGGAGATCTTCCACGGCCTGAAGAAGGCTCTCAAGGACGCCGGCCACAACACCAACGTCGGCGACGAGGGCGGCTTCGCCCCCAACATCGGCTCGGCGGAAGAGGCGCTGGCCTTCATCGTCAAGGCGGGCGAGTCTGTCGGCTATCGCGCGGGCGAGGACTTCGTCCTGGGCCTCGACGTGGCGGCCACCGAGTTTTTCAAGAACGGCAAGTATGTGCTTGAAGGCGAAGGAAAAACCGTCGATCCGGCGGGCATGGTCGCTTACCTCGAGGGCCTGGTCAGCAAGTTCCCGATCGTGACCATCGAGGACGGCTGTTCGGAAGACGACTTCGAGGGCTGGGGCCTGCTGACGGCCGCCCTGGGCAAGAAGATCCAGCTGGTCGGCGACGACCTGTTCGTGACCAACCCCGAGCGCCTGTCCATGGGCATCGACAAGGGCCTGGCCAACTCGATCCTGGTCAAGGTCAACCAGATCGGCACGCTGAGCGAGACGCTCGACGCCGTCGATATGGCCCACCGCGCCGGCTACACCGCCGTGATGAGCCACCGCTCGGGCGAGACCGAGGACGCGACGATCGCCGACCTGGCCGTCGCCACCAACTGCGGGCAGATCAAGACCGGCTCGCTGGCCCGCTCGGACCGCACCGCCAAGTACAACCAGCTGCTGCGCATCGAGGAGCAGCTGGACGACCAGGCGGTCTACGCCGGGCGGAAGGCGATCAAGCAGGGTTAGGCGAAGCTCCAGATCACAAAAACAAGCGTCATCCTCGCCCTTGTGGCGAGGATCCCTTGTTCAGCCGCATGTGCGGCGATCCAGCCTGACGGATTCAGAGCGCGTCTGGAGGGGTCCTGGGCACAAGGCCCAGGATGACGGGTCTGGTTTGGTTGAAGCTTCAACACCCCCTTAACCACGCCGTCGGCAATGTGCTCCGGTATCGCCGCCCGGATTCTCCAGCGTGTTCCAACGCCTGCAGCCCCTTCTTCCGACCTTCGCCCTCTTCGGGCTGATCGTCTATTTCGTGTTCCACGGCCTGACCGGGGAGCGCGGGCTGCTGCTCGGATCACAGCGCCGGGCGCTGCTCGCGGAACGGACCAGCGAGTTGCAGGTTCTGCACAGTCGCAGGCTGGACCTGGAGGCCCGGGCCCGGCTATTACGTGACGGCAGCCTGTCGGCGGACCTTCTTGAGGAACGTGCGCGTTCTCTTCTGGGATTCGCGGACCCGAAAGATTATGTGATCCGCACCAAGCCCTGACCGGGGTGGAATTTTCCGTCCCGGCGCTCAGCGAGGGACGAACCGGCCGCTATGAGACGATCCAAGGGAGCATTCAATGGCGCGGGCGCGTAAAGCGGAAACATCATCGGGCAAGGGTGATGACACCGGTGTCAAGCACAACAGCAAGGGCGCCTCGAAGCCGCAGTTGCTGAAGTACTACCGCGACATGCTGCTGATCCGCCGGTTCGAGGAACGGGCCGGCCAGCTCTACGGCATGGGTCTGATCGGCGGCTTCTGCCACCTCTACATTGGCCAGGAAGCGATCGCCGTGGGCATGGACGCGATCCGCAAGCCGGGCGACCAGATCATCACCGGCTACCGCGACCACGGCCACATGCTGGCCGCCGGCATGGACCCCAACGAGGTCATGGCCGAGCTCACCGGCCGCGCTGGCGGCTCGTCCAAGGGCAAGGGCGGCTCGATGCACATGTTCTCCACCGAGGCCGGCTTCTACGGCGGCCACGGCATCGTCGGGGCGCAGGTGAGCCTCGGCACCGGCCTGGCGCTGGCCGACAAGTACAAGAAGAACGGCGCCGTCAGCTTCACCTACTTCGGCGACGGCGCGGCCAACCAGGGCCAGGTCTACGAGAGCTTCAACATGGCCGAGCTCTGGAGCCTGCCGGTCGTCTATGTCGTCGAGAACAACCAGTACGCCATGGGCACCTCGATCGAGCGCTCCAGCTCTGAAACCCGCCTGCACAAGCGCGGGATTTCGTTCAACATTCCCGGCGAGGAAGTGGACGGCATGGACGTCGAGGCGGTGGCCGAGGCCGGCGCCCGCGCCGCCGAGCACGCCCGCAGCGGCAACGGCCCCTACATCCTCGAGATGAAGACCTACCGCTACCGCGGCCACTCAATGAGCGACCCGGCGAAGTACCGCACGAAAGAGGAGGTCGACGAGGTCAAGAAGACCCGCGATCCGATTGAACACCTTCGCGAACGCCTGGCCGCGGTGAAGGTCACCGAGGACGAGCTGAAGGTCATCGACGCCGAGGTGAAGGCCATCGTCGCCGCCTCCGCCGAGTTCGCCCGCACCAGCCCCGAACCGGACCCGTCCGAGCTGTACACCGACGTCTATCTGGAGGCCGCGCAGTGAGCGTCGAGATTCTCATGCCGGCCCTCTCCCCCACGATGGAGGAGGGCACTCTCGCCAAGTGGCATGTGAAGGAGGGCGATACGGTCAAGGCCGGCGACGTGATCGCCGAGATCGAGACTGACAAGGCGACCATGGAGGTCGAGGCCGTCGACGAGGGCGTCGTCGGCGCGATCCTGGTGCCCGCCGGAACCGAGAACGTGAAGGTCAACACGCCGATCGCTCGGTTGGGGGACGAAGGTGAGGCCAGTGCGTCCTTCGAGACGCCGGCTGCGCCGGCTCCTCAGGATGACGCAAAGGGTAGCCCTGTCCCTGAAGCCAAAACTGTTCGTCAGCCTGAGGAGGCCGCGCCAGCGGCCGTCTCGAAGGCCGCACCGAAACCCCTCAACGACCCCGAAATCCCCGCCGGCACGAAGATGGTCCGCATCACCGTGCGCGACGCCCTGCGCGACGCCATGGCCGAGGAGATGCGCCGCGACGGCGACGTGTTCCTGATGGGCGAGGAGGTCGCGCAGTACCAAGGGGCCTACAAGGTCTCCCGCGAGCTGCTGCAGGAGTTCGGCGACCAGCGGGTGATCGACACCCCGATCACCGAGCACGGCTTCGCGGGGCTCGGCGTCGGCGCCGCGATGGCCGGCCTAAAACCCATCGTCGAGTTCATGACCTGGAACTTCGGCATGCAGGCCATCGACCAGATCATCAACTCCGCCGCCAAGACGCTCTACATGTCCGGCGGCCAGATCAAATCCTCGATCGTGTTCCGCGGCCCCAACGGCGCGGCCAGCCGCGTCGGCGCCCAGCACAGCCAGGACTACAGCGCCTGGTACGCCCAGATCCCCGGCCTGAAGGTCATCGCGCCGTACGACGCGGCCGACGCCAAGGGCCTGCTCAAGGCGGCGATCCGCGACCCCAACCCGATCGTCTTCCTCGAACACGAGATGATGTACGGCATCGAGTTCGACATCCCCGATGTCGAGGACTGGGTCGTGCCGATCGGCAAGGCCAAGGTCCGCCGCGAGGGCAGGGACGTGACCATCACCGCCCACAGCCGGATGGTCGGCCTGGCGCTGAAGGCGGCCGAGGAACTGGCCGCCGAGGGCATCGAGGCGGAGGTCATCGACCTGCGCACCCTGCGGCCGCTGGACCACGAGACGATCCTGCAAAGCGTGCGCAAGACCAACCGCCTGGTCAGCGCCGAGGAAGGCTGGGGCCCGATGGGCGTCGGCGCCGAGATCGTCGCCCGGGTGGTTGAGCACGCCTTCGACTACCTCGATGCGCCGCCCCTGCGAGTGCACCAGGAAGATGTCCCGCTGCCCTACGCCGCCAACCTCGAAGCCCTGTCGCTGCCCGGTCCGGACAAGATCGTCCGGGCGGTGAAGGCGGTGTGTTACCGGTGATGTCCAGGACAACCACGGTGGTTCTAGGAGGGCTTCTGGCGGTCTCCCTGCTTGGAAACGCTTGGCAAGCACTGAGGGCTTTCAGCGGCATCGCGGAATTCTACGACAACATGTATCGGGGGTATGAGATCGCCGCGCTGAGGACCTTCGGTGAGCGCGTGGCGGCGGGTGACGCCCCCCGAGCGGTTTTTGATGATCTTGGCGGCCCACTTTCCGAGGAACGCGGTTGGTTGGACAACGGAACGCTTCGGGCAAAGTTTGACGGCGAGCGGCTGGTAAGACTCTGCGGCTCCAAGACCCTTCAGGCGGACTCCTGTGCGGAGGACGTGAAGTGAGTGAGGACCGGGACCTGACCCCCCACAACGGCGGCTGCCACTGCGGCGCGGTGCGCTTCGAGGCGGACCTGCCGGCCGTGGTCGAGGCGCAGAGCTGCAACTGCTCGATGTGCGAAAAGGTCGGCTTCATCCACATCATCGTGCCGGAAAACCGCTTCCGCCTGACCGCCGGCGCAGACCAGATCACGACCTACACGTTCAACACCGGCGTCGCGAAACACACCTTCTGCAAGGTCTGCGGCGTGAAGAGCTTCTACCGGCCAAGGTCCAATCCGGACGGCTGGTCGGTCAACGCCCGCTGCCTCGACACCACCGAGGGCCTCGATCTGCGCATCGAAGCTTTCGACGGCCAGAACTGGGAGGTCCACGCGGCCGCCCTGGCGCATCTCAGTAAGGAAGACTGAATGTCCATCGAGATCCTCATGCCCGCCCTGTCCCCGACCATGGAGGAGGGGACGCTGGCGAAATGGCACGTGAAGGCGGGCGACACGGTGAAGGCCGGAGACGTCATCGCCGAGATCGAGACCGACAAGGCGACCATGGAGGTCGAGGCCGTCGACGAGGGGGTCGTCGAGGCCCTGCTGGTCGACGCCGGGACCGAGAACGTCAAGGTCAATGCGGTGATCGCGCGGCTGGCCGGGGAGGGGGAGGTTGCGTCCTTCGAGACGCCGGCTGCGCCGGCTCCTCAGGATGACGGGCAGGGGAGCCCCAAAACTATTCGTCAGCCTGAGGAGGCCGCGCCAGCGGCCGTCTCGAAGGCCGCACCGCCCGCCCTCCCAGCGCCGGCTCCCAAACTCAACGGCGCCTCCGGTGAGCGCGTGTTCGCCTCGCCGCTGGCCCGTCGCCTTGCCCAGGCCGCCGGAATCGATCTGAAGTCCATCGCCGGCTCCGGCCCGCATGGCCGGGTGATCAAGGCCGACGTCGACGCCGCTCGCGGCAAGGCTCCCTCCTTCGCCAAGGCTTCGGAGGACAAGCCCGCCTCCGCCCCTACGCGCCAACACCAGTCGCTGGAACAGCAGGGCATCCCCGCCGGCAGCTACGACCTGATCCCGCTCGACGGCATGCGCAAGACCATCGCCCGGCGGATGACCGACAGTTTCCGCGACGTGCCGCACTTCCCGCTGACCATCGATCTGGAGATCGACGGCCTGCTGGCGGCGCGGGCGAAGATCAACGCCATGCTCGAGAAGGACGGCGTGAAGGTCAGCGTCAACGACCTGGTGATCAAGGCCGTGGCCGTGGCGCTCAAGCGCGTGCCGGAGGCCAACTCCAGCTACACGCCCGAGGGCATCGCCCTGCACCACCACGCCGACATCGCCATGGCTGTCAGCATCGACGGCGGCCTGATCACCCCGATCATCCGCGCCGCCGAGACCAAGGGCCTGGCCCAGATCGCCACCGAGACCAAGGACCTGGCCGCCCGCGCCCGCGACAAGAAGCTCAAGCCCGAGGAATTCCAGGGCGGCACCTTCTCGGTGTCCAACATGGGCATGATGGGCATCAAGAGCTTTGCCTCGATCATCAACGAGCCGCAGGCCTGCATCCTCAGCGTCGGGGCCGGCGAGCAGCGGCCTGTCGTGAAGAACGGCGCCCTGGCGATTGCGACCGTGATGAGCGTGACCCTGACCTGCGATCACCGCGCGGTCGACGGCGCCATCGGCGGCCGTTTCCTCAGCGTGTTCAAGGCGCTGATCGAAGACCCCCTGACGATGATCGTTTGAGGTCGTGACCATGGATTTCGACGTCATCGTCATCGGCTCGGGCCCGGGCGGCTATGTGACCGCCATCCGCGCCAGCCAGCTGGGCCTGAAGACCGCCATCGTCGAGCGGGCGGAGCTCGGCGGCATCTGCCTCAACTGGGGCTGCATCCCGACCAAGGCCCTGCTCAAGAGCGGCGAGGTCTATGAGCAACTGTCGCATCTGGCCGACTACGGCTTGTCCGCCGGCGGCGCGAGCTTCGACTTTCCCAAGATCATCGAGCGCTCGCGCGGCGTGGCGAAGAAGATGGAGGGCGGGGTCGCCTTCCTGATGAAGAAGCACAAGATCGAGGTGCTGTTCGGGACGGCGAGTCTGGAGAAGGGCGCGCCTGCGCCGAAGGTCACCGTGGCCCTCAACGCCGGCGGCAAGCGGACCATCACGGCCAAACACGTGATCCTGGCGACCGGCGCCCGGGCGCGGACCATTCCCGCCATCGGGCTGGAGAGCGACGGCGAGCGCGTCTGGACCTACCGCGACGCCCTGGTCCCCAAGGCCTGCCCAAAGAGCCTGATCGTCATCGGCTCCGGCGCGATCGGGATCGAATTCGCCAGCTTCTACAGAGCGTTGGGCGCGGAAGTTACGGTGATCGAGGCCCTCGACCGCATCCTGCCGGTTGAGGATGAGGAGGTCTCCAAGGCCGCCCACAAGGCGTTCGAGAAGCGCGGACTGAAGTTCCGCGTGGCGGCCAAGGTCACGAAGCTGAGCAAGAGCAAGACCGGCGTCGCAGTGGCCCTGGAAGCCGGCGGCAAGACCGAGACGCTGGAGGCCGACGTGGCCATTGTCGCGGTCGGCATCACCGGCAATGTCGAGAACATGGGCCTTGAGGCGCTGGGCGTCACGGTTGACCGGGGGCACATCGTCACCGACGGCCACGGCAAGACCAATGTCGCGGGCCTCTACGCCATCGGCGACATCGCCGGCCCGCCATGGCTGGCGCACAAGGCCAGCCACGAAGGCGTCCACTGCATCGAGCATATCGCCGGGCTGAAGCCGGCCAACCTGACGGCGCCGATCCCCGGCTGCACCTATTCCAACCCGCAGATCGCCTCGGTCGGCCTGACCGAAGCGGCGGCGAAGGCCGCCGGCCATGAGCCGAAGGTCGGTCGCTTCCCGTTCCGGGTGAACGGCAAGGCGGTCGCGGCCGGCGAGATCGAGGGCTTCGTCAAGACGGTGTTCGACGGCAAGACCGGGGCGCTGCTCGGCGCCCACATGATCGGCCACGAGGTCACCGAGATGATCCAGGGCTTCGCCGTCGCCATGACGCTCGAAGCCACCGAGGAAGACCTGATGGCCACGGTGTTCGCCCACCCGACCATGAGCGAGGCCATGCACGAGAGCGTGCTGGACGCTTATGGCAGGGCGCTGCATATCTAGGAATCTCCCTCCCCTTCATGGGGAGGGTGGACCGGCGAAGCTGGGACGGGTGGGGGAGTAGGCCGCTACCCGGACGCACCCGGCGCGGCTTCCCGCTGCCCCACCCCGGTCGCGTTGCGACCGACCCTCCCCATGAAGGGGAGGGAGGGCGCTCTTTCGTTCAGGTTATTTCTTCCGCGCGCCATCGACGCTCCACGCGCCTGGTCCCGCGCAGGCGAGGAACAGGAAGATGAAGCAGAACAGCAGGGCCGGCTCGCCGCCGTTGAGGGCCGGGTAGGGGCCCTTGGAGCCGTGGACCATCCAGTAGGCCACGGCCATCATCCCTGAGAGGACGAAGGCGGTCGGCCGGGTGAACAGGCCCAGGATCAGCAGCGCCGAACCGACGATCTCCAGCCAGCCGGCGGCCAGCATGATCGGTGGCAGCGGGCCGTCCATGGCCGCCGCCGGGAACTGGAAGATCTTCATCAGCCCGTGTTGCAGGAAGGCCAGCCCCGCGACGATGCGCAGCAAGGCCTGCGCCTGTGGCGCGTAACCAGACAGTCGTTCCATAGCGTTTTCCTCCCCCAGAAGGATTGCGCTACGCCGCCCGCGCTTCCGTTTCGGCCATACGCTGGATGGCGACGTAGTCGGTCTTGCCGGTGCCCAGGACAGGGACCTCCGGAATCTTGACGATCTTGCGCGGCACCGACAGCTCCGGCGCGCCCAGCGACTGGGCGTGGGCCAGAAGCGGCGCCACCGTGGCGTCCGAGCGGTCGGTGTACAGGACCAGCCGCTCGCCCTTCTTGGCGTCGGGCATGGAGATCACCGCGTGGCGTCCGTCGGGCCAGACCGCGACGGCCAGATCCTCGGCGGCGGTCAGGGAGACCATCTCGCCGCCGATCTTGGCGAAGCGCTTGACGCGACCCTTGATGGTCACCCAGCGATCTTCGCCCTCGATCATCACCACATCGCCGGTGTCGTGCCAGCCGTCGGGCAGGGGATCGACCCCGCCCTTCTCGTTCAGATAGCCGGCCATCACGTTGGGACCGCGCAGGAACAGGCGGCCGCCCCCGGCGATCCCCTCGACGGTCTCGATCCGCGTCTCCATGCCGGGCAGCATCCCGCCGACGGTGCCGCGACGGTTGTCGGTCGGCTTGTTGACCGCCACCACGGGCGAAGCCTCGGTCGCGCCGTAGCCTTCCAGCACCGGCACATTGCCGAACCGCTCGGCGATCAGGTTGTGCGTCTCTTCCCGAACCTTTTCAGCGCCGCAGACGATGAACTTCAGGCCAGACAGGTCTCCCGGATCGGCCGAGCGCGCGTACTGGTTCACGAAGGTGTCGGTCGCCAGCAGGATCGAGGCCTTCGCGTCCCGGATCAGGGTCGGGATCTGCTTGATGTGCAGCGGCGAGGGATATTGGAACGCCTTCATTCCGGTCAGGATCGGCAGCAGCACGCCGCCGGTCAGGCCGAAGCAGTGGAAGGTCGGCAGCGGGTTGAACATCACCCAGTCGGGATCGAGATCGATGTGCGCCTCGATCTGGCGCACGTTGCTGACGAGGTTCTTGTGGCTCAGCACCACGCCGCGCGGCGCGCCGAAGCTGCCCGAGGTGAACAGGATCACGCCCGGCTCGTCGTGCCCGAGCTTCGCCCGGAAGCGCTGGGGGAAGGCCCCGGCGGCGGCCGCGTAGAGCTTGTCGGCCAGGCCGATCTGCTCGCGCAGGTCTTCGAGGTAGACGATCTTGCAGCCGCCGTTCTCCAGCGAGTCGATCAGATCGTGCAGCTTGCCCTGTTCGATGAAGGCGTGCGCCGTGAGGACCGTCTTCACCCCGGCCAGCTTGCAGGCGCCCCGCAGGTTTCGCAGGCCGGCGGTGAAGTTCAGCATCGTCGGGATGCGCGCGAAGGCGTGCAGTCCGAAGAAGGTGACCACCGCGCCGGCGCTGGACGGCAGCAGCACGCCGACGTTCTCGCCCTTTTGCGTGATGCCCGCGATCTTCCGGCCCAGGGCGAAGCTGCCCCGGATCAGGTCGGTGTAGGTCAGCGGTGTACGGTTCTGATCCTCAAGGATCGGCTTCTTGGCCCCGTATCGGTCGCGGGCTTCGAGGAGGGCGTCAAAGACAGACCGCTCCCCGGCCCGCGCGTCGTAAGCACGCGGCATATGGGTGAAACTCCCCGGATGTTTCCCACCAGTATTATTGGCGGAACCCTATCGTCCGGGTTCCCGCTTGAAAAGGTCCGTTACAGACCGTGAGCGGGCGGCCGGCGGATGAGGATCGGCCGGGAGCCGGCGCGGGTGCGCACGAAGCTGTCGACGGCGGCCAGCCAGGGGATGCGCACGGCGTCTCGCTCAAGGTGCAGGGCGTGTCGGCCGGTCGCCAGACCATAGGCCGTGCATTTCACCATCGCCTTGCAGATACGAGCCTGGACAGCGCTGTCGGCCTCCCGGTCCGCACCGCCGATGAGCATCAGGGTCGGGGTCTCGAGGGTCGCCAGACCCGGCTCGATGGTCTTCGAGGCCGTGCGGAAGCCGGCCAGCCAGCCCAGGCTCGGCCCGCCCATGCGCAGGTCCGGATTGGCGGTCTGCCAGGCCTTGCCCACCGCCCCGCGCCAGGTGTCGCTGGTCAGCCCCTGCGCCCGGGCGTCGGGGCCCTCGCGCGTCCAGCCGGTATTGAGGGCGGCGGGCAGGCGGCCGAGCCCCGCGCGGACCAGCGCCGCCTTGCCGGTGTCGACCGGATCGGGGCCGGCGATCGACGGGGCAGACAGGATCAGCCCCTCGGCCGGCGCGCCCTGTTGGACCGCCGCGATCGCGACCAGACCGCCGTCGGAATGACCCAGGATGATGATCGGCGCGCCGGGCGCGCTGGCGATCATCATCCGGGACAGGGTCTTGACCGCCCGGATGTCGGCCTTGAAGTCCGGGACGTGGCCGAGATCGCGCGGCAGGACGTAGCGCTCGGACCCGCCCTGGCCGGCCCGCTCCAGCACCCAGACGCTGTAGCCGCGCGCGTTCAGATCGCGGGCGGTCTCGAACCAGACCTCGGCGGATTCGCCATAGCCGGTGAGAATCAGCACCTGCGCCTGGGGCGTGATCGGGGTCGAGGAGACGCCGTAGCGCTGCGCCGGGGCGTCGCCGATCTTCAGCAGCCCCCAGGCCCAGCCTTCCGGCGCCCAAAAGCGCGGCGACAGAGCGGGCGGAATGCGGCTCTCGACGAATGCGCTGCCGCCATCCTCGCCGCCACAGGCCGCGAGCAGGAACAGGAAGCCGGCGAGGAGGGAATGGGCGCGCATCGCGGCGAGTGTCGGGGGCTTGGCGGGCGCTCGCAAGAGTGTGCACGCGGCGGGAGGTTGCGGGGTTCGAGACGCTCGCTTGAGGCTCGCTCCTCACCATGACGAATTCAGGTGCGGCCGGACCGGTATTCGTCATCCTGAGGAGCCCCGGAGGGGCGTCTCGAAGGACGCACCACCTTTCCGCCCCCTCTACGCTTGATCCGGGCCCTCAGAAGGACGATCTAGGCGCCATGGCCACGGTGATCGACACCCTGAAGGCGCGTCCGCGTCATCCCGAGAAGGCGAACCGGCCCGAAACGCCGCTGCTGCGCAAGCCGGACTGGCTGCGCGTCCGGGCGCCGGGCTCGGCCGGCTACAATGAGACCCGCGACATCGTCCGCTCGCACGGCCTGACGACGGTCTGCGAGGAAGCGGCCTGCCCGAACATCGGCGAGTGCTGGACCCAGAAGCACGCGACCATGATGATCATGGGCGAGATCTGCACCCGCGCCTGCTCGTTCTGCAACGTCATCACCGGCAAGCCGAACGCCCTGGACCCCACCGAGCCCGCCCGCGTCGCTGAGGCTGTGGCGAAGATGGGCCTGAAGCATGTGGTCATCACCTCGGTGGACCGCGACGACCTGGACGACGGCGGCGCGGCGCACTTCGCCGCCGTGGTCTATGCGATCCGCGCCGTGGCGCCGGACACGACCATCGAAATCCTGACGCCCGACTTCTTGCGCAAGGACGGGGCGGCGGAGATCGTCATCGATTCCGCCCCGGACGTGTTCAACCACAACCTCGAAACCGTGCCGCGGCTCTACCTGACCATCCGGCCCGGCGCCCGCTACTACAACTCCCTGCGCCTGCTCGAGCGGGTCAAGGACCGCGACCCCCGCCGCTTCACCAAGTCCGGCCTGATGGTCGGCCTCGGCGAAAGCAAGGAGGAGGTCATGCAGGTGATGGACGACATGCGCTCGGCCGGCGTCGATTTCCTGACCATCGGCCAGTATCTGCAGCCGACCCGCCGCCACGCGGCCGTCGACCGGTTCGTGCATCCTGACGAGTTCGCCGCCTACGAAGCCATCGCCCGGGCCAAGGGCTTCCTGATGGTCTCGGCCAGCCCCCTGACCCGCTCCTCGCACCACGCGGGAGAGGACTTCGCCCAGCTCAAGGCCGCGCGCGAAGCGCTCGAGGCCCGCTAGGACAGGGCCGGGCGGTTTGAAGCACAGACTGACCCGCATCCTGCCCTACACGCCGGACCAGCTGTTCCAGCTGGTCGGCGACGTGGAGCGGTATCCCGAGTTCGTGCCCTGGATCACCGCGCTACGGGTGTGGAACCGTCAGGACCCGGGCGAGGGCGTGACGCTGCTCGACGCCGAGGCGGCGGTCGGGTTCTCGTTCCTGAAGGAGCGGTTCTCGACCCGTGTGCGCCGCGACGCTGTCGCCCGGACCATCGACGTCAACCTGCTCAGCGGCCCGTTCCGGCGGCTGCAGAACCGCTGGCGGTTCGTGGATCACCCCGAGGGTGTCTGCGTCCAGTTCGAGATTGACTTCGAATTCAAGCTGGCCTTCCTCGACCGCCTCCTCAACGCCAACTTCGACCACGCGGTGCAGCGGCTGATCCAGTGCTTCGATGACCGGGCGAGGGTGCTGTACGGGGCGGGGTAGGCAGGGTGCGTGGTTCGAGACGCTCGGCTGAGGCCTCGCTCCTCACCATGACGAGGATGGGTGCAATCAAACCCCGCCCGTCATCCTGAGGAGCGGACCCTCAGGTCCGCGTCTCGAAGGACGCACTCAGATTGCGTCCCGCATCATCTGCAGCGCGACGGCCACCGCCGCCATCTGCACGTCCAGCCGCGTGTCGCCGTCGAACACCTCGTGGCGGTGGCGGATACCGCCGGTGCTCCTCGCGGTGGCGATGTGGACCGTGCCGACCGGCTTCATCGGAGAGCCGCCGCCCGGACCCGCCACCCCGGTGATGGCCACGGCGATGTGGGCGCGGGAGTTGGCCAGGGCGCCCTCGGCCATCATCCGGGCGACCGGCTCGGACACCGCGCCGAAATCGGCCAGCATGTCGCCCTGGACCCCCAGCATCTCCTCCTTGGCGCGGTTGGTGTAGGTCACGAAGCCGCGGTCGAAGATGTCCGACGCCCCCGGGATCGAGCAGATCGCCGCAGCGACCAGCCCGCCCGTGCAGCTTTCCGCCGTCGTCACCCGCAGATGCCGTTCCCGCACCTCGTCGATCAGCAGCCGGGCGAGGGTCTCGACTTCGAGGGGGAACATACCGGCGGTCTCCGAAGGGCTGGTCAAATCGTAACGATACAGCCCAACATCCTGCACCTCCGACTGACAAGCCGATTCGAGCCATGACAGACACGATCGAGGCCTCCGCGACGCCCGCGGTCCGCACGCCGCCCATCTTCGTGGTGAGTGTCTTCACCAGCGCGGCGCTGGTGTTCATGGTTCAGCCGATGGTGGCCAAGCTGGTGCTGCCCCTGCTCGGCGGCTCGCCGGCTGTGTGGAACACCAGCATGGCCTTCTTCCAGATCGCCCTGCTGATCGGCTACGGCTACGCGCACGTCCTGCAGAAAATTCCGCAGGTGCGGCGGCAGATCACGGTCCACATCACCGCCCTGGCCGTGGCAGGGCTGACGCTGTTTCCGCTGAGTATCTCGACGCTGGCGGGCGAGCCGTCGTCAGACCATCCGGCGCTCTGGCTGCTGGCGGTGCTGGCACTCTCGATCGGCCTGCCGTTCGCCATCCTGTCGGCCACGGCCCCGCTGGTGCAGGCCTGGCACGCGCGGGTGTTCCGCGGGCAGGGGGCGAGCGAGCCCTACAGCCTCTATGCCGCCAGCAACCTCGGCAGCCTGCTGGCGCTGCTGGCCTATCCGATCATCATGGAGCCGCTGCTGACGCTGCATACCCAGCGCTGGACCTGGAGCAGCGGCTACTGGGTCTTCGTGCTGATCCTCGCCTCGCTGGCCATCATGGTCTGGAAGCGGTCCGAAATTCCGGCGGGCGAGTCGACCGCCGCGCCCGCCAAGACAACGCCGACGCCGACCTGGCGCGAGCGGGCGATCTGGGTGGCGTTGGCGGCGATCCCGTCCAGCCTGATGCTCGGCGTCACCGCCCACCTGGCGACCGACGTGGCGTCCGCGCCCTTCCTGTGGGTCGCGCCGCTGGCGCTCTATCTGATCACCTTCATCATCGCCTTCCAGGTCAAGCCGCTGATCCCGACCGCGGGCGCCCTGACCTTTCAGGCCGCGGCCGTCGCCGCCTGCGCCGCGACGCTGCAGTTCGGGGCCAACGCCATCGAGCTGCAGATCTTCGTCCATCTGGCCTGCTTCTTCCTGACCGCCCTGGTCTGCCACACGGCGCTCGTGGCGCGGCGGCCGGATCCGGAACATCTGACCGAGTTCTATCTCTGCATGTCGCTGGGCGGCGTGGTCGGCGGCTCGTTCAACGCCTTCGTCGCACCGGTGATCTTCCGGACGGTGATCGAGTATCCGCTGATCCTGGCCCTGTCGTGTCTCGCCCGGCCGTGGGGCAGGGGCAGGCTGACCTACTGGCAGATGAGCGTGATCGCCGTCGGCGTGCTGGCCGCCCTGGCCGCCGCCATCGCGGTCAAGCAACTGGGCCCTGTGCTGTCGGTCAAGCTGGCGCTGGCCACGACCACGGTCGCGGTGTTCCTCGTGCGGGACCGGGCGCTGTTCATGCTGGCGCTGATGGTCACGCTGCTGTTCACCGCCAACGCGGTCGGCGACCGGGCGGATGTGATCCGGACCGACCGCAGCTTCTTTGGCGTCCTGCGCCAGACCCGGACGGAGATCCCCGGTCTTGGCGGCGAGGTGCGCATGCTGGCCCACGGTACGACCCTGCACGGGGCCCAGGCCGAGGACCCGCGCTATCGCTGCCGGCCGCTGGTCTACTATGCGCCGGAGACGCCGATCGGGCAGGTCTTCACCGCCTGGCAGGCCATGTCGCCGGCGCTGCGGATCGGCGCGGTGGGTCTGGGGACGGGATCGGTGGCGGCCTATGTGCGGCCGAGGGATCACTTGACCTTCTTCGAGATCGATCCCCTCGTCGTGCGCATCGCCCATACCTCCGGCGACTTCGACTACACGACGAAGTGCGCCAAGGGGCCAGTCGACTTCGTGCTCGGCGACGCCCGGCTGACGCTGGAGAAACAACCGGCGGAGGCCTTCGACATCCTGCTGATCGACGCCTTCTCGTCGGACTCGGTGCCCGCGCACCTGCTGACGGTCGAGGCGGTGAAGGGGTATCTAACCCGTCTCAAGCCCAACGGCGTCCTGATCCTGCACCTGTCGAACCGGAACCTGGAACTGCGGGCCCCCGCGATGGCCGTGGCGCAGGCCGCGGGCGGCTACGCCCTGCTGCAACGGCACAACAAGGACTGGGAAACGCCGAACATGTGGGAGTCGTCGGAAGACGCCCTGATCATCGGCCGGTCGGCGGCGGCGCTGGCGCCCTGGGAAGCCGATGAGCGCTGGCAGACGTCCGACCCGACCCTCACGCGGCCCTGGACCGACGACTACACCAACCTCGTCGGCGCGCTGATCGGCCGGGTGAAGGAACGACTGGACGAATAGGGCGGAGGGGACATGTACCGCAGGTACGTGTCCCCCAATCGAGCGATCGCTGAATCTGGATTAGGGGACACGTACCTGCGGTACATGTCCCCGGCTACAGCTCCACCACCGCCACGGCCTGGGCCGCGAGCCCCTCGCCGCGGCCGGTGAAGCCCATGCCCTCGGTCGTGGTGGCCTTGACGCTCACGCGGTCGAGGGGAAGGTCCAGGATCGCCGCCAGCCGTTCGCGCATGGCCTGGCGATGCGGTTTGATCTTCGGTCGCTCGCAGATCAGCGTCACGTCGACATTGATGATCCGGCCGCCCCTGGCAGTGACCAGCGAAGCGGCGTGCTGCAGGAACAGGTCCGAGGACGCGCCCTTCCATTTGGGATCGGTCGGCGGGAAGTGGTCGCCGATGTCGCCTTCGCCGATGGTGCCGAGGAGGGCGTCCGTCAGCGCGTGCAGGCCGGCGTCGGCGTCCGAATGCCCGACCAGGGTCTGGTCATGGTCGATGCGCACGCCGCAGAGCCAGACCGCCTCGCCGGGACACCAGCGATGGGCGTCGAAGCCCTGGCCCATGCGGGTCATGCGGGTTCCGCCCGCCAACTGTTCGGCCATGTCGAAGTCCTCGGGATAGGTCAGTTTCATCAGGCGCGGATCGCCGGGCGCCAGCGCCACGCGGCCGCCGTGCGCCTCGACAACCTGGGCGTCGTCCGTGGGCTCGCCGCCGGACCAGGCGCCATAGGCGGCCAACAGCCGGTCGCGGCGGAACGCCTGCGGCGTCTGGGCGCGCCAGAGGCCCTCGCGGGGCGTGGTGGTCAGGCCGTTCGGCCCGTCACGCTTGAGGGTGTCGGCGACGGGGAGGGCGGGGATCGCGCCATCGGCGCCGGCCAGCGTCGCCAGCAGCGCCGCGACGTGCGCCGCCGTGACGAAGGGGCGGGCGGCGTCGTGCACCAGCACCGGCTCGTCCGGCGGGCCGTCGATCGCGCCCAGACCCGCCTGGACCGAGAGGGCCCGCGTCGCGCCGCCGCGTACGGTCCGCCAGCCGGTCAGGCCTGAGAGAGCCTCCTCGGCCAGCGGCTCGCCGCCATCGCTGACCACGATCACCGCCTCGCGCGCGCCGGCCGCCAGCAGAGCCTCCACCGACCAGCGCAGCACCGGCTTGCCGGCCACGACGCGCCACTGTTTGGCGAGGCCGGGACCGGCCCGGGTTCCGCCGCCCGCGGCGACGATGACGACTGAGAAACTCATGCTCCCTGTCTAGGGCCGGGTCGTTGCAGTTCCAACCTTTACTGCACCGCACAATATGCCTAAAAAGGCAGCGTTCGGGGTGATTACAGAATGAGCAAAACGCTCACAATCGGAGACGTGGAAGTGCCCGGGCGCGTGTGGATCGCGCCGATGACGGGGATTTCCGACCTTCCCTTCCGCAAGGCCGCAGGGCGGCTGGGTGCGGCCTATGCGGCGACGGAGATGGTCGCCTGCGCCGAGTTCGCGCGGGCCCGGCCCGACGTCGTTCGCCGCGCCGCCATCGGCGACGGGCACCCGCTGATGGTCGTCCAGTTGGTCGGCCGCGAAGCCCGCTGGATCGCCGAAGGCGCGCGGCTGGCGCAGGCCGCCGGCGCGCATGTCATCGACCTCAACTTCGGCTGCCCGGCCCGCGAGGTGACCGGCATCCAGTCCGGTTCGGCTCTGATGCGGGATCTGGACCTGGCCGAGTCGCTGGTCGCCGCGGCGGTCGAGGCCGTCGATGTCCCGATCACGGTCAAGATGCGCCTCGGCTGGGACGACGCCACGCGCAATGCGCCCGAGTTCGCCCGCCGCGCCGAGGCGGTGGGGGCGAAGGCCCTGACCGTGCACGGCCGCACCCGCTGCCAGTTCTACAAGGGCGCCGCCGACTGGACCGCCGTCCGTGCGGTCAAGGAGGCCGTGTCCGTGCCCGTCATCGTCAACGGCGACATCACCGACGGCGCCAGCGCCGCCCGCGCGCTGGAACAGTCCGGCGCGGACGGGGTGATGGTCGGCCGCGGCGTCCTGGGACGTCCATGGATCGCCCGGGCCATCGAGGCGCAATTGCAGGGGGCGATCGACGCCGAGCCGCCTCTGCCAGAACGACTTGAGATCGTCCTCGATCATTTCCGCGACAGCCTGGCCTTCTACGGCGAGCGCCTGGGCCTGCGGATGTTCCGCAAGCATCTGGCCGCCTATGTCGAGAATGCGCCGGCGCCGGCCGCGGCGGAGGCCCGTCGCGAGGCGCGCGCCCGCCTTTGCCGGCTCGATGACCCCGCCGCTGTGGAGGCGGCGCTGATCGCCCTCTGGTCGGGCGAACCCGACAGGCTCGCGGCATGACCGGCCGTCTGTCGCACCGGAGCGGCGCGTCCGGAGACGCCCTGAAGGCCGCCGCCTTCGACCTGAGCCCTGAGCCGGCGCTGCTGATCGGCGCCGACGGCGCCCTGGCCGCGGCCAACGAGGCCGCCGAGGCGCTGTTCGGCCAGGGGCTCGGCCTGCTGTCGCGCGGGCGGATCAGCGGCGTGTTGCCCGCCAATTCGCCGCTGATGGCGCTGCTGACCCGGGCCGTCGACGAGGGCGTGAGGGTGCGCGAGCACGGCGTGGAGATCGCCCTGTTCGGTCATCCGGGCTTTGAAGCCGACGTCGCGGCCTCGCCCCTCGGAGACGGGGCCGTCCTGCTGACCCTGCATGTGCGCGGGGCGCTGGGGGCGGAGCGGTCGGCCGATCCGGCCGGCCTGCGCTCGGTCGTGGGTCTCGGCCGCATGCTGGCGCACGAAATCAAGAACCCGCTGGCCGGCATTCGCGGCGCCGCGCAACTGCTCAAGACCGGCGCGGCCGCCGAGGATCAGCCGCTGGCCCAGCTGATCGTCGACGAGACCGAGCGGATCCGACGGCTGGTCGACCGCATGGAGGCCTTCTCCGACGACGCGCCGCCCGAGCGCGAGGCGATCAACATCCACAGCGTGCTCGACCGCGTCCGCGCCCTGGTGGCCAACGGCGTGGCCGAGAACCTGGCGCTCAAGGAACGCTACGACCCGTCCCTGCCGCCGACCTGGGGCGACGAGGACCTGCTGATCCAGATCTTCCTCAACCTGGTCAAGAACGCCGCCGAAGCGGCCAACATGCGCAGCGACGGCGGCGGCGAGATCACCATTTCCACGGCCTGGCGGCCCGGCGTTCGCATCCGTGACGCCAGCGGCCAGCTGCAGCAGGGCGCGCCGCTGGAGGTGAAGATCCAGGACAATGGCCCGGGCGTCCCGCCGCACATGCGCGAGCACCTGTTCCAGCCGTTCGTGACCTCCAAAAGTTTCGGCGCGGGCCTCGGTCTGGCGCTGGTTGCAAAGCTCGTCGCCGGCCATGGCGGGCTGATCGATTTCGAATCCGAGCCCGGCAGGACCGTCTTCCGCGTCCTCCTGCCCGTGGCTCCCTCCGGGACCTCCGAATGAACCCCGCCACCAAGAAGATCCTCATCGCCGACGACGACAGCTCGGTGCGGCTGGTCCTGAGCCAGGCGTTCACGCGCCTCGGCTACCAGGTGCGAGCCACGGGCAATGCGGCGACGCTGCTCAAGTGGGTGCAGGAGGGCGAGGGCGACCTGATCCTCACCGACGTGATGATGCCGGACGAGAACGTGTTCAACGTCCTGCCGAAGATCCGCAAGGAACGGCCCAGGTTGCCGATCATCGTGATGAGCGCGCAGAACACGCTGCTGACGGCGGTCAACGCGGCCGACGCCGGGGCGTTCGAATATCTCTCCAAGCCGTTCGACCTCGACGATGTTACCGCCGCCGCCCGCCGCGCCCTGTCGCGGCCCAGCGACAGCGAGGCGGCCAAGGCCCAGGCCCGGGCGATGAAGGACGAGCGCCTGCCGCTGATCGGCCGCTCGGCCCCGATGCAGGAGGTCTATCGCACGGTCGCCCGGCTTGTCGGGGCCGACCTGAAGGTGCTGATTCTCGGCGAGTCCGGCACCGGCAAGGAGCTGGTCGCCCGCGCGCTGCACGATCTGGGTCGACGCCGCGACGGCAAGTTCGTGGTCATCAACCTGGCCGCCGTGCCGCGTGAGCGGGTCGAGACCGAGCTGTTCGGCCGCGGCGAGGGCGATCTGGGCAAGCTGGTCGAGGCCGACGGCGGCACGCTGTTCCTCGACGAGATCGGCGACATGCCACTGGACGCCCAGAGCCGCCTGTTGCGCGTCATCGACGGCGCCGAGCCGGCGCTCAATCCGCGCACCGGCCGTCCTCCCAACGTGCGGATCATCGCGGCGACCAATCGCGACCTGCGCGGCCTGATCCAGCAGGGGCTGTTCCGCGAGGACCTGTTCTTCCGCCTCAACGAGGCGCCGGTGCGCCTGCCGCCGCTGCGGGATCGGGTCGAGGATATCCCCGATCTGGCTCGTTCCTTCCTGCTGCGCGCCGCCCGCGAGGGCCTGCCGTCCAAGACCATCGACCAGTCGGCGCTCGAGCGGATGAAGACCCACGACTGGCCGGGCAATGTGCGCGAGCTGGAGAACCTCGTCCGTCGCGTCTGCGCCCTCTATGGCGAGGATCAGATCACCGCGCGGATCATCGAGCGCGAGCTGCAGGATCCGGCGCCGGTGGTCGGGGAGGGCGGTCCGCTGACCCTGTCGCAGCTGGTCGAGCGCCATCTGGCCAGCCACTTCGCCGATCAGCCCGATGGCGTGCCCGCGGTCGGTCTCTATGATCGGGTGCTGGAGGAGGTCGAGCGGCCGTTGATCCAGCTGACCCTGGCGGCGACGCGCGGCAACCAGGTGCGGGCGGCGGAAATCCTCGGCCTGAACCGCAACACCTTGCGAAAGAAGATCCAGGACCTCGGTGTCGAGATGTCCCGCGGCAAGCGCTGACCGACCGCAGGCTGTCTCGCGACGGCAACAAGACTGTTGCAGTTTGGGCGCAGGTGGTTCTAGGTTGTGCGGATGAGTTTGTCCGCGTCAGAAGCCGCCGTGAGCGACGGCTCGCCGCTTCCGACCTGGCGGCGGGCCATTGAATCCCGCTACGTCGTGGGCGGCGGCTATGCGGTCGCCGCGCTTCTGACCATTACGGGCGCGCTGCTCGTTTCCAGCCCGCCCGCCGTTGGGCCGATCGGGCCGGCGGTCCAGGCAATGCTGGTCATCCTCGGCCTCAACCTCATCCTGATCCTCGGCCTGGCCTTCCTGGTGGGGCTGCGGGTCTACAGCCTGCTGCGGAACCGCAATGTCGACGCCGGGGCGCGGCTGCATCTGCGGTTCATGGGTCTGTTCGGGCTCGCCGCCGTCGCGCCGGCGATCATCGTGGCCATCTTCTTCGGCGGCTTCGTGCTGACCGGGGTCGAGACCTGGTTCGGCGACAAGATCAGCACCCTGGTGGAGAATTCCGCCGAGACGGCCCGCTCGGTCGTCAAGGAGCAGAACCGGATCCTCGAGGAGAACGTCAATCTGGTCGCCGTCGACCTCAACGATGCGGCGCGGGCGCTGGGCAGCGCGCCGGTCGCCTACAGCCACTATCTGGCGCAGATCTCCTCGAGCACCTTCGTCGCCGCCTATGTCCTGGACCATGACGGGCGGATCCTGGCGCGGGTCGAAAAGCCCAATGCGCCCGCGTTCGTCGCGCCGCCGGCGTCCAGCTTCCGGGTTGCCGACGAGGGGCTGATCTCGGCCGAGAACTTCGAGTCGGAAGACGTGATCCGGGGCCTGTCGCGCCTGGCGTCCTATTCGGACGCCTACCTCTACGTCGTGAGACCGGTCGGGGCGGGGATCATCAGCCAGCTGCGGGACGCCGAGGGCGCGCTGGTGGCGTTGCGCGAGGCCGCCAACAACCGCGAGCGGATCAAGGGCGCCTTCCTGCTGACCTACATCGAGACGGCGCTGCTGGTGCTGGTGGGCGCGGCCTGGCTGGCCATCGCCGCCGCCAACTCGATCGCCGCGCCGGTGGCGCGTCTGGTGCAGGCCGCGGGTCGCGTCGCCACCGGCGACCTCAACGCGCGGGTCGATACTGCCGACCAACCTGAAGAAATGGCTGTATTGTCACGCGCTTTCAACAGCATGACGCATGATCTTCAGGTTCAACAGGTGGCGCTCAGAGCGGCCAATCTCGATGCCGAGTCGCGACGCCAGTTCATCGAGACCGTGCTGCTGGGCGTCAGCGCCGGCGTCATCGGGCTGGATGCCGAGGGCCGGCTGTCGGCGTCCAACCGGCAGGCCGCGCAGCTGCTCGGGGTCGACCCGGACAGCATGAACGGTCAGGCGCTTGTCGACATCGCCCCCGAACTGACGTCCGTCGCGCAGCGTGCGATCGAGATCGGCGGCGAGGCCGAGGAGGAGGTCGATATCGTCCGGTCCGGCGACACCCGCCGGCTTCGGGTCCGGGCCAGCGGGGCGACCGACGGGGTGGTCCTGACCTTTGACGACATCACCCGCCTGATCACCGCCCAGCGCAACGCCGCCTGGAAGGACGTCGCCCGGCGCATTGCCCACGAGATCAAGAACCCCCTGACTCCGATCCAGCTCTCAGCCGAACGGATCAAGCGCAAATACCGCGCCGAGATAAAGTCCGATGTCGAAACGTTCGACCGCTGTACCGAGACGATCATCCGCCAGGTCGGCGACATCGGCCGGATGGTCGATGAGTTTTCCGCCTTCGCCCGGATGCCGACGCCGAGGTTCGCGCGCCACGATCCGGCCGAACTGCTGCGTCAGGCGGTCTTCGCACAGCGCGTCGCCAGCCCGGAGCTGACGGTCGACATGGCCGACCCGCCGGAAGGGGTCAGCCTGCTCTGCGATGAGCGGATGGTCGGCCAGGCGCTGGCCAACATCCTCAAGAACGCGGCCGAGGCCGTGTCCGCGCGAGGCCTCGCGCCGATGGAAGGCCGGATTGCGGCCGCGCTTGTCGAGGACGGCGGCGCGTTGAGCTTCCGTATCGAGGACAACGGTATCGGTCTGCCGGCGCGCGACCGCGACCGCCTCACCGAACCCTATGTGACGACGCGCGAGAAGGGCACGGGTCTTGGCCTCGCCATCGTCAAACGCATTCTTGAGGATCATGGCGGAGAGCTGGCGTTGGGGGACGCCGACACCCTGCCCGGTGCTCTTGTGACCCTGAATTTCCCGAACGCGCGATTGACGGCCGCGCCTGCAAAGAAGGAGGCGGCCCATGGCGGCTGACGTTCTGGTCGTCGACGACGAGGCGGATATCCGCGAGCTCGTGTCCGGCATTCTCACCGACGAAGGCTACGCCGTGCGAACGGCCGCCGACTCGGAACAGGCCCTGCTGGCGATCCGCGCCCGCAAGCCGACCCTGGTCGTCCTCGACATCTGGATGCAGGGCGGGGGCATGGACGGGCTGGAGCTGCTCGATCTGGTCAAGGCGCTCGATGCCGACCTGCCGGTCATCATGATCAGCGGTCACGGCAACATCGAAACGGCGGTCAGCGCGATCAAGCGCGGGGCCTACGAGTTCCTTGAAAAGCCGTTCAAGTCCGACCGGCTGCTGCTGATGGTCGAGCGGGCGATCGAGTCGGCCAGTCTGCGCCGCGAGAACCGTCGTCTGCGAACCCAGTCCCTGGCGCCCGACGGGCTGATCGGCCGCTCGCTGGCCGCCCAGCAGCTGCGCCATCTGATCGCCAAGGTCGCGCCGGCCAACAGCCGCGTGCTGATCGCCGGGCCGGCCGGGTCGGGCAAGGAGCTGGTCGCCCGGATGATCCATGCGGCCAGTCCGCGGTCCAAGGGCGAGTTCGTCGCCATCAGCGCGGCCGGCATGGCCCCCGAGCGGATGGATCTGGAGCTGTTCGGCCTGGAAGGCGAGGGCAGCAAGCCCGGCAAGATCGGCGTGTTCGAGCGGGCCCACAGCGGCACCCTCTATCTCGATGAAGTGGCCGACATGCCGCGCGAGACCCAGAGCCGCATCCTGCGGGTTCTCGTCGAGCAGCGCTTCCGGCGGGTCGGCGGCGACGCCGATGTGCAGGTCGATGTGCGGGTCATCTCCTCGAGTTCCAGGGACCTTCGCGAGGAGATCTCGGCAGGCCGGTTCCGGGAGGATCTGTTCCACCGGCTGAACGTGGTGCCCATTCGCGTGCCAGGCCTGGCCGAGCGCCGGGACGACGTGCCGGAGATGGTCAACTACTTCATCGAGCGGATTGCCGAAGCGACGGGCCTGCCGCGACGCAAGCTCGGCGAGGACGCCATCGCAACGCTGCAGGTGCACGACTGGCCGGGCAACGTCCGCCAGCTGCGCAACAACGTCGAGCGGATGATGATCCTGGCGTCAGGCGATCCCACCGAGCCGATCACCGCCGCAATGCTGCCGGCCGAGACGCCCAGCGCGTCCCAGAGCGGGGCGATCGGCACCGAGAAGATCATCGCGCTGCCGCTGCGCGAGGCGCGGGAGCTGTTCGAGCGCGAATACCTGAACGCCCAGATCCTGCGGTTCGGCGGCAATATCTCGCGCACCGCCGCCTTCATCGGCATGGAGCGGTCGGCCCTGCATCGCAAGCTCAAGTCGCTCGGCCTGGCCGGCGCGCGCGGCGTCGAGGAGGTCGAGGACTGATGTCTCGCTGGGCTTATGTAAACGGCAGGTTTGTCCGCCACAGCGAGGCGGCGGTCCATATCGAGGATCGCGGCTATCAGCTGGCTGACGGCATCTACGAGGTCTGGGCGATCTTCAACGGCCGGCTGGCCGACTCCGACGGTCATTTCGAGCGGCTGGAACGCAGTCTCGGCGAGATGGGCATCGCCGCGCCGATGAGCCGCAAGGCGCTGGAACTGGTGCTGCGCGAGGCCGTGCGCCGCAACCGGGTCAAGCATGGCCTGCTCTATCTGCAGGTCACGCGCGGCGTGGCGCGGCGGGATCACGCCTTCCCGATCCCCGCGCCCACGCCGGCCGTGGTGATCACGGCCAAGTCCACCGACGCCGCAGCCGCCGAGGCGCGCGCCGCCAAGGGCGTCTCGGTCATCACCACGCCGGAGAACCGCTGGGGTCGTTGCGACATCAAAACGATCGGCCTGCTGCCCAACGCCATGGCCAAGACGGCCGCCCGTGATCAGGGCGCCGCCGAGGCCTGGTTTGTCGACGCGGATGGCCTGGTGACCGAGGGGGCGTCCAGCAACGCCTGGATCGTCGACGCCGAGGGCGTCCTGCGCACGCGGGACACGACCGCCAACATCCTGCGCGGCGTGACGCGCAAGAGCGTCATGGGTCTGCTGGGCGAGGTGAATATCCGTCTCGACGAGCGCGCCTTCACACCGGAGGAAGCCCGCAACGCGCGAGAAGCCTTCATCACCGGGGCAGGGGCCCTGATCCTGCCGGTGGTGGCCATCGACGGCGCGCAGATCGGAACGGGCAAGCCCGGGCCGGTAGCGCAACGGTTGCGGGCGCTCTATATCGAGAACGCCCAAGCTTCGACCAGTTGACCTCCTCACCACCGCGAGAGGTTGCGATCGGAACCGGGCTACGCCTAGATCGACTTATGTGTGTGGAGGGCCTTCTGCCTTCCGGCCAACAAGAGGGGAACCCCCGTGACCGACAAGAAGCAGAACCTGCAGGACACCTTCCTCAACAGCGTTCGCAAATCGAAGACCCCGCTGACCATCTTCCTCGTGAACGGCGTCAAGCTGCAGGGCGTGGTCAGCTGGTTCGATAACTTCTGCGTGCTGCTGCGCCGCGACGGGCAGTCGCAACTGGTGTACAAGCACGCCATCTCGACCATCATGCCCGCGCAGCCGGTCCAGCTGTACGAGCCCTCCGACCAAGACGATTGACCCAACACATAGATCACGAAGACCCCGTCCTTCGGGCGCTCGTTCTTCACCCTGTCCGGTCCCAGCTGGCCAACGCACGCGATCCCCAGGCGCGGCTTGAGGAGGCGACGGGGCTTGCCCTGGCGCTGGATCTCGACGTCGTCGAGTCGCGCATCGTGCCGCTGCGCGAACGCACCCCCGCGACCCTGTTCGGCAAGGGCAAGGTCGAGGAGCTGCGGCTGCTCTGCGAGGTCGAGGAAATCGACGTCGCGGTGGTCGACGACACGCTGTCTCCGGTTCAGCAACGCAATCTGGAGAAGGCCTGGAACGTCAAGGTCGTCGACCGCAGCGGCGTGATCCTGGAGATCTTCGGCCGGCGCGCGCGCACCAAGGAAGGCGTGCTGCAGGTCGAACTGGCGCGGCTGGAGTACGAAAAGTCCCGCCTCGTCCGCACCTGGACCCACCTGGAACGCCAGCGCGGCGGCACCGGCAGCACCGGCGGCCCCGGCGAAACCCAGATCGAGCTCGACCGGCGGCAGATCGCCGACCGCATCATCAAGATGAAGAAGGAACTGGTCGAGGTGCGCCGGACGCGCGCCCTGCACCGGACCCAGCGCAAGAAGGTGCCGTACCCGACCATCGCCCTGGTCGGCTACACCAACGCCGGCAAGTCGACGCTATTCAACAAGATCACCGCGGGCGGCGTGCTGGCCAAGGACATGCTGTTCGCCACCCTCGACCCAACCCTGCGCAATGTGAAGCTGCCCGGTGGCCGTCCGGCGATCCTGTCCGACACCGTGGGCTTCATCTCCGACCTGCCGCACGAGCTGATCGAGTCGTTCCGCGCCACCCTCGAGGAGGTGCAGGAAGCCGACGTGATCCTGCATGTTCGGGATATCGCCAATCCCGACACCCAGGCCCAGAAGCGCGACGTCGAGACAGTCCTCTCCGAACTGGGCGTGACCAAGGACTCCGACCGTAAGATCATCGAGATCTGGAACAAGGCCGACCTGCTGACCGCGGACGAGCGCGACGAGGCCGAGGGCGCCGCGCGGCGCAGCGGCGCCATGCTGGTCTCCTCGATCACCGGCGAGGGCTGCGAGGCCCTGCTCAACCGGCTGGCCAGTCTGGTCGACGAGACGCCGGAGATCGACGTCCAGCTCAGCGTCAACGCGGGCGAGGCGCTCGCCTGGCTGTACCGCCACGGCCGCGTCGTCGGCCGTCACGACGGCGGGGAGGGCGACCTGCACCTTCGCGTCCGGCTGGACGGCCAGGCGCTCGGTCGCTTTGAGCGCATGTTCCCCGACGCGACGGTCTCCGAGGCGACGGGGTGAAACGCGCGGCGCTGGCGGCTATCCTGCTGTTGATGACCGCGCCGACCGCTTCCTCCGCCCTGGCCGCTGACCCCATCAGCTTCGGCGATCTGCTGGCGCGACCGCGCGCCCAGCCGGACGCTCGCATCGCGTATGGCGCCGATCCGCTGCAGTTCGGCGAGCTCTGGCTGCCGGCGGGGCAGGGGCCGTTCCCGGTCGTGGTGCTGATCCATGGCGGCTGCTGGCAGGCGGACCTGCCGGGCACGGAGCTGATGGACTATCTGGCCGCCGACCTGAAGGCGCGCGGCTATGCGGTCTGGAACCTTGAGTATCGCCGCATCGGCCATCCGGGCGGGGCGTATCCGGGGACCTTCACCGACACCGCGGCCGGGCTCGATCATCTGCGCACGCTTGCCGGTCCTCGCGGGCCGGATCTGTCGCGTGTGGTGCTGGTTGGCCATTCGGCGGGTGGCCATCTGGTCAGCTGGGCCGCAGCGCGCAGCGGCCTGCCGCGCTCCAGCCCGCTCTGGACAGCCGACCCGCTGCCCGTAAGGGGCGTCGTCAGCCTGGCGGGGATCAACGATCTGGATGCCTTCCGCGCGACCGGCCCGGACCGCTGCGGCGGCCCGCAGACCATTGATGACCTCGTCGCGACGGCGTTGCGGGCAGGGCAGGACGTCTACGCCGACACTTCGCCGGCTCGGTTGCCCGCTCCGGACGCGCCTGTGGTTGTCATTTCGGGCGCGCTGGACCCCATCGTCCCGCCATCATTCGGCCCGCCGTTCGCGAAGGGCTGGGGCGCGCGAGATGTCGGCATCGACGGCGCCGGCCATTTCGAACTGATCGATCCAACCAGCGCCGCCTGGACGGGCGTGATTGCGCCGGAGATCGAGCGGCTCGCGATCAAACCCTAGCTGTCCTCCCAGCCGCAGCGCGAAGCGCGAAGAGCCGGGACCCAGATTCGACCTCAGGCTTCGGAGACGGGCTTTGATCTGGGTCCCGGATCGGCCTTACAGGCCGTCCGGGATGACAGGGGAGGGAGTCAGGCCTTCTCCGCCGCCTTGGCCTCATCCCAGAGCGCGTCCATCTCGGCCAGGTCGGACATTTCCGGCGTCTTGCCGCGTTCGGCGAGCACGGCCTCGACATAGCCGAACCGACGGACGAACTTGGCGTTGGTCGCGCGCAGGGCGTCCTCGGGCTCGATGTCCAGGGTGCGGGCGATGTTGGCCAGCACGAACAGCACATCGCCCAACTCGGCCCGCAGCCGGTCCCTGTCGCCGCCGGCGACCTCGGCCTTCAGTTCGGCGACTTCCTCGTCGAGCTTGTCGAGCACCTCGTGGATCGAGGGCCAGACGAAGCCGACCCGCGCCGCGCGCTTCGACAGCTTCACCGCGCGGGTGAGGGCGGGCAGGCCGACCGGCACGTCATCCAGCACCCCGCCCTTGGCCTTGGCTGTGCGTTCCTGCTGTTTGATGACCTCCCAGGCCACCGTCTGTTCGCCGGCGGTGCGGTGGCTTTCGCCCCCGAACACATGCGGGTGGCGGCGGATCATCTTGTCGGAGATGGCCGCGGCGACGTCGGCGAAGTCGAACGCCTTCTGCTCGCTGGCCATGCGGGCGTGGAACACGACCTGAAACAGCAGGTCGCCCAGCTCCTCCTTAAGGTCCTTGAGGTCGTTCCGCTCGATGGCGTCGGCGACCTCATAGGCTTCCTCGACCGTATAGGGGGCGATGGTCGCGAACGACTGTTCCAGGTCCCAGGCGCAGCCGCCCGCAGGATCGCGCAAGCGGTCCATGATCTCCACAAGGCGAAAGACCGGGTGGCTTGCCTCAGGTGACGGCGGGGTTTGCGACATTCGGATCGGTCCCCGCGACATCTTCTGGAACAACCGGCGGCAACACGCCGTCGCGATCTCCGAGTTGGCGGAGAATCTCGGCGTGTTTCTCTTCGGTCAGGGGATAGCCGATCATCACGGCGGCGGCGAGCAGACCGACGATGCCAGGCGCGAAGGCGTACAGCGCCTGCAGGCCGGTCATCGACAGCGGCGTGCTGTTGGCCGCGTGCGCCGCGTCGAAGCCCAGGGCGCCCAGCAGGATCAGGCTGGTCACGGCCAGGGCCGAGCCGATCTTCACCGTGCCGGTCAGGATGGCGAACAACAGCCCGGTGCGATCGACGCCGGAGTTGAGGCGTTCTTCGTCGCCGTAGTCGGCCATCATCGAGCGCAACAGCAGGGCGCCGGCGGAGTAGGGGATGCCGGCCGCGATCAGGAAGGGCGTCGCCAGCCAGAAGTTGCCGGCGGGCAGGGTGACGACCGCGAACTGGACCACGGCGTAGGTCACGCAGGCCGCGATCAGCGCCTTGGCCTTGCCCATGCGCTTGGCCAGCCGCGTCCAGATCATCGCGCCGAAGATGGCGGCGACGAAATAGACCAGCAGCAGGGCCGAGGATTCGAGGAAGCTGAACTGCTTCACACGCATGAAGTAGAAGAAGAACAGGGTGCCGGCCACGCCGGGCGCGAGGCCCGTCAGCAGGTCCGCGGCGAGGATGCGCACCACGGTCGGGCGCTTCAGCAGCCGGAAATAGTCCGCCAGGGTGGCGTTGCCCGAAACCAGCGCCCCTGCCTCGTCCCGCGCCACGCTTTCGATGGGTTTCGGCTCGGGCACCCGGATCAGGTTCACCGCGACCATGGCCGGCAGCAGCAGGACGATGAACCAGCCCTGACCGTGCAGGATGCCCTCCTGCCCGATGCCCTTGGTGATCAGGCTGAGGACCAGCGGCATGGCCAGGATCATGATCATCCCGATCACGTTTCCGGTCTGCCAGAAGGCGTAGATGCGGGAGCGCTCGTGGTAGTCCGTGGTCAGTTTCGCCGCCCAGGAGGTGTGGGACAGCACCGCGATCGAGTAGCCGAAATAGACCACGATCAGCCAGAACCACAGGTAGCCGGTCGTAACGCCCGGCTTGGCCATGAACAGCATGTAGATGGCCAGCATCAGGATCGGCGTGCTGACCGCCATCCAGCCCTTGAACCGGCCGAACGACCAGCGGGTGCGATCGAGGATCGTGCCGAAGATCGGGTCGAAGCCGATATCGACCAGACGCACGAGCAGGAAGGCCAGGCCGACGGCCGAAACCTGCAGCCCGAGCGTCTCGGAATAGTAGTGCGGAAGGCTGATTGTCAGCGGCAGGCCGAACGCCGCCAGGGGCAGGCAGGGTGCGGCGAACGCCGCGAGCGTCAGGGTTGATCGTCGGCCGCCGGCCATGTCGCCTCGCTAGTCGGGGTCGGCGTTATGGTGTCGCCGTTCGCACGATCTAGAGCCCGCGAACGGCGACGACGCAAGTGAAAGCTGGGTAAGGTCTAGCGTTCAGCGAGGGCTTCGCCGTTGGCCAGCCGGCGGGCGAACCGGTCGAAGGTATTCTGGGCGTCCATCCAGGTGCCGGCGGCCGTGGACCAGCGGATATCGGTCTCGTACCAGCGGTAGCCGACCGGGATTTTCTGGCCGTCCGCCGTGGTCAGCACACCGCCGATTCGGGCGCCGCCGATGCCAAAGCTCTCGTACGACAGGCTCGGCTTGAGGTTCATCTGGCGCATCGTGGGGCGATTGGGCACCGCGTCCTCGATCACCAGATCCAGCGTGCCGCCGTCGGGCGACAGTCCGCCCTTGCGGGCGAGGGCGCTCTCGACCGAGTCGCGCAGATCCGCGACGAGATAGTCCAGGTCGCGTTGGCCGTACTCGTCGGCCTGTTCCTGCAGCTTTGGACCGATGGTGATGTTGATGTCGGCTACGGGTCCCAGCGGCGCGGCCTGCACCGCGAACGCGACCGCCGAGGCCACAAGGGTGGTGGACAGTAGGGTTGCCAGACGCATGGATAGTCTCCGCACTCGATTGCCCTTCGTGATTGAAGATAGGTCGGCGAGGCGCGCCTGGAAAGTTGCATGTCGATCACTTTGCCGCGCTGTTCCGCATAATGCGCCTAAGGAATATTATCAGCAATAATAGGCATGGTGGAACCTCGACGGCTGCAGCGACTTACCGAAGCCGGCCCCGCCGTTATAACGGCGCAAGCGCTGCGTCCCCGCGCCAGAAGTCAGGAAGCTCAGTTGAACGACATGCGCACCATGGCCGTGGACGGTCGCCGCTGTGACCGGACTACGCATGAGTCTTGACGCCGAGACGCCGCTCAAGCGCTCAATAGGTCCGCTGAACCTGACGCTGATGGGCGTCGGGTCGATGCTGGGCGCCGGCATCTACGGTCTTGTCGGCAAGGCCGCAGGCGTGATGGGCGGCGCGGTCTGGATGGCGTTTCTGGTCGCGATGGTCGCGGCCCTGCTGACCGGGATCAGCTACGCCTCGATCGCCTCCCGGTATCCGCGCGCCGGCGGTGCGGCTTACGCGACCCAGCGGGCCTACCGGTTGCCCTGGCTGAGCTATGTGGTCGGACTGGCGATCGCCTGTTCGGGTCTGGGATCGATCGCCACCCAGGCCAAGGTGGTGGCCGAAAACCTCAATACGCTTATCGGGTTGGACCTGGGCTTTGCACTTGCTGGAACGCCTGCCGGTATCCTGCTGATTTCAGTAGGTTTTCTGATCCTCGTCAGCGCGCTCGTCTATCGCGGTATCGCCGAGTCGATGTGGGCGAACGCGGTCTGCACTGTGGTCGAGACACTCGGCCTGGTGCTGATCATCGCCGTCGGCATGCGGTTCTGGGGTCAGGCAGACCTGTTTGAGGCGCCCGTCAGCCCCGCCAATACGGCCGGCGCCATCACCGCGGGCCTGATCCTCCAGGGCTCGATCCTGACCTTCTTCTCGTTCCTCGGGTTCGAGGACATGATCAATGTCGCCGAAGAGGTCGAGCGGCCGGAGCGTACGATCCCCTTCGCCCTGATCGCGGCGATGATCGTGGCGTCGCTGATCTATATTGCGGTCTCGGTGACCGCCGTGTCCGTTGTTCCGTGGCAGGAACTCGCCGCCGCCCCCGGACCGCTGAAGCTGGTCATCGAGCGCGCCGCGCCCTGGTTCCCGGCCATCGGGTTCACGGTGATCACGATCGCCGCGGTCGCCAATACGGCGCTGGTGAACTTCGTCATGGCCTCACGCCTGCTCTACGGCATGTCGCGGCAAGGCCTGCTTCCGGCAACACTGGGAAGGGTCCATCGCAAGCGCCAGACGCCCTTTGTGGCCATCGGAATCCTGCTCGTGGCGGTGATCAGCCTCCAGTTCGCCGGCGACATCTCCGAGCTGGCCGGGGCGACGGTGTTGATGCTGCTCATGGTCTTTGCGGTGGTGAACGGGGCGCTGATCGTGCTCCTGCGCCGCGAGGGAAAAATCGACGGTGCGTTCAACTGCCCGGTGGTGATCCCGGTGCTCGGCATGGCGATCTGCCTGCTGATGATCGGAGGGCGGCTCATGGAAGGCAGCGCGCGCAGTCCGGTCATCGCCGGCGGGATGATCGTAGCGATCCTGGCGCTCTACGGGCTGACGCGGCATTGGCGCCGCCCCGGGGCGAATGTCGAGGCCTAGGCGCGAGTTGCGATCCCCTTCCCCGTCCGGAGCCTCGCGCTACAGGTCGACGTCCAGAGTCATCCCGTCAAACGCGGGCTCCACGCCTTCGGGAAGTGTCTTCGACAAAACCCTGTAATCCATATCGATATGCAGGTTGGTTAGGATCGCGCGGCGCGGTTTTACGCGCGCGATCCAGTCCAGCGTCCGTTCCAGATGCGCATGGCTCGGATGCGGCGTGTAGCGCAGCGCGTCAACGATCCACGTGTCGACGCCGGCCAGCGCCGCGAACGCCTCATCCGGCAGGCCGTTGACGTCAGGCGAATAGGCCACGGGCCCGAACCTGTAGCCGACACATCGAACGTACCCGTGTTCCTGGTCGAAGGTGTTCACCGGTATCGCGCCGGACGGTCCGTCAATAGAGAACGCCTGACCGTAGGCAGGCAACCGCTCCGGCCTAAGGATTGCGGGGTAACCGCCCGTATTTTCGAAGATATAGCGGAATCTCTGTTCCAGAGCCGCGCCCGTGGCTTCATCCATCCAGGCCGGAATTCGCGATCGCTGCCGCAGGAAGAAGGCCCGCAGGTCGTCGATGCCGTGCACCTGGTCGGCGTGGTCATGGGTGAACAGCACCGCGTCGATGCGGCGAACTTCGGCGGCGATCGCCTGTTCCCGCAGGTCGGGCGAGGTGTCGACCAGGACGGTGGTCTGCGGCCCCTCCCCTTTGCGGCGGACGAGCAGGGAGCAGCGGCGGCGCCGGTTCTTCGGCTCGGCGGAATCACAGTCGCCCCAATCGCCATCAGCGCGCGGAACGCCACCGGACGAGCCGCTGCCGAGGATCGTGACCTCCAGGACGCGGCTCACGGGCGTGGAATCCGGTCGAACAGGGCGAAGAAGGCGTCCTCGGTCCGCTGTTCGGCTTCGGCCGCCGTCCAGCCCCGGATTTCCGCCAGCTTTGCGAGGATATGCGGCAGGAAGGCCGGTTCATTGCGGCGGCCGCGCATGGGCACGGGTGCGAGATACGGGCAGTCCGTCTCGACGATGATCCGGTCCGCCGGCATGTCGGCGATGATGTCGCGCACCTCCTGAGCCGCCTTGAATGTGGCGATGCCGCTGACCGAGAACCAGGCGCCGAGCGCTGCGCACCGCCGGGCCAGCTCCGGCCCGCTGGTGTAGCAGTGCATCAGCAGTCGGAACGGCCCGGCGGCGTACTCTTCCTCCAGGATGTCACCCATGACCTCGTCGGCCTCGCGGGTGTGCACCACCAGCGGCAGGCCGGTCTCGCGCGCGGCGATGGCGTGCTGGCGGAAGACGGCGGCCTGGATGTCGCGCGGGCTCAGGTCGTAGTGAAAGTCGAGGCCGCATTCCCCGATACCCACCACGCGCGGGCGGTCCGCAAGTCGGATGAGCTCATCGGCCTTAAGCTGCGGATTTTCCTTGGCTTCGTGCGGGTGTGTGCCGACCGTCGCCCAGATGTCCGGGTTGGCCTCGGCGACGGCGTAGGTCACGTCGAACGTGGAGACCTTGTCGCTGATGTTGACCATCAGGCCGATGCCGGCTTCGCGGGCCCGGTCGATCACCGCCTGCCGGTCGTCGGCGAACTGCGGCGCGTGCAGATTGACGTGGCTGTCGATCAGCATTCAGGCCGCCGCAGCCGTGCGCAACTCGCGCATCGCCGTCCAGAAGGCGTCGGCGCGGTCGAGGTTCAGGCCCTCGGTCTGGTCGGGCAGGACGCGCAGGCGGTCCCAGGCCTGGACCCAGCGATCGAGCCCCTCGCCCACACCGGCCATGGCCTGGCCGACGGCCATGGTGCGGATCTGGGCGCCGAGGCGATCAAACAGCAGGTCGAAGCGCCCCTGCCCTTCGGGGCCGCGGAAGCTGTCGGCGAGGATCATCAGCGCGCCTTCGTCGAGACGCGGAAGATTTCGCAGAATCTCGTGCGCCGCATCGTCCGCGCCCAGGGCGTCAGCCGCCGCCAACCGCAGGGCCAGGCCCGGCGCGCCGCCGGCCATCTTCGCCAGGCGCGCGGCCTGGTCATGGCTGAGATCGGTGCGGGCGGTCAGGAAGTCGGCCGCCAGCGCTTCCCCCGGCGCCGTGAACGCCAGCCTGCGGCAGCGGGAACGGATCGTCGGCAGCAGGCGTCCGGGTGCGTGGCTGACGAGGAAGATCACCCCGCGCGGCGGCGGCTCTTCAAGCGTCTTGAGGATGGCGTTGGCCGAGTTGACGTTGAGGTCGTCGGCGGCGTCGATGATGGCCACGCGATAGGGCGAGATGGCCGGGGTCTGGGAGAAGAACTCTGGCAGCCGGCGCGCATCGTCGACCGGAATGACCTTGCGCAGCTTGCCGTCCTCGCCGACCCGCTCGAGGACCATCAGGTCGGGGTGCGAGCGTGCGGAGACCTGACGGACCACAGGATCGGAGCCCAGCGACCCCAGCAAGCCGTTGGCCGGGTCTGGCGCCGCGCCCAGCAGCCGGCGCGCGGCGCGGAACGCGAAGGTCGCCTTGCCCACACCTTCCGGCCCGGTCAGCAGCCAGGCGTGATGCAGCCTGCCGCGTCCCAGGGCGTCAAGAAACGCCTGTTCCTGGACCTCGGCCCCCTCGAGGGCGAAGGCGTCTCGCGGATGGACGGGCCCCTCGCCCATCAGCCCAGCCGATCCATCACGGCGGCCCAGACCAGGGCGGCGACGGTTTCCCGGTCTCCGGACGCGTCGATCAGGACGCAGCGGTCGGGTTCGGCCCTGGCGATGGCCAGGTAGGCCGCCCGCAGGCGGTTGTGGAAGTCGAGACCCTTGGACTCGAACCGCACCTCCGAGAACATGTCGCGGCCGAACGCGCGTTCCAGGCCCTGCTCCGGCGGCAGATCAAAGACCAGCGTCAGGTCCGGGCGGTTGGCGCCGACCACCTCGCGTTCGACCGCGGCGATGAACGCCGGCGAGACGCCGCCGCCGGCGCCCTGGTAGGCGCGGGTCGAGTCGGCGAACCGGTCGCAGACGACCCAGGTTCCAGCCTCTAGTCCCGGAACGATTGTCCGCTCCAGATGGTCACGCCGCGCGGCGTTCATCATCAGCGTCTCGCTGAGCGGCGACCAGCGGTCGACCCCGCCGTCCAGCAGCAGTTTGCGCAGCTCATCCGCCCCGACCGAGCCGCCGGGTTCACGGGTTCGCAGCGCCGGGCGGCCGGACGCCGTCAGCCGCTCGGTCAGGGTCACCGACTGGGTCGATTTCCCGGTCCCCTCGCCGCCCTCAAAGGTGATGAATTTTCCGCGCGCCACGACGCCCTCAATCGGACGGAACGGGGCGGATGTCCAGAATGGCGACGCGGGGACCTGTGGACTATCTGGCTGAAGGCGCGGGTCCGAGGTAGCGGACCCGCACGCGTGCGACGCCGCGGCCGCGGATGCCGAGCTGATCGGCTGCAGCTTTCGACAGATCGATGATTCGGCCGTCGACGAACGGCCCGCGGTCATTGACCCGCACGCGGATCTTGCGACCGGTATCCAGATCGGTGACCTCGACCACGCAGGGCAGCGGCAGCGTCTTGTGGGCCGCCGACGGCAGACGCATGTCGAACACTTCGCCATTGGCCGTGTTTCGGTTATGAAACTGCTCGCCGTACCAGCTGGCGACGCCCTTCTCGTCATAGTCCGGGTCGTAGCGCGGCGTGTACCACTTCCCCCTGACCTGGTAGGGTTTCATCGTCCCGGGAACGCGGCCTGGCGGCGCGGAGGCCTGCGGCGAACCGGACGGCTGAGGGCCCTTCACGGCATAGCGCGGCGTGGCGCAGGCCGCCAGAACCAGGCAGACCAGCAGCACCGTGGCGGCGCGAGGTGACAGCATCTTGCGCGAGCCGGTCATGGCCCCTCCCCTTCGAGACGCCCGAAGCATGCGCACGAAGGGTTTTCAGCGTGGTTAAGGCGACAAACACCCTGATCGGGCGCGAGAACCGCTCGACGCGGCGGCATTGGGGGCTAGGCTGGGTGGAAAAGCGGGGCGGAGACACCGATGAGCGAGACACTTCCGGGCAAGGGCGCACCCTGGGCCGATACGCGCGCCAGAATGCTCGAGATGGCCGCCGGCGACGTGAAGTGGCGGGACGGCAAGGCCGCCGTCTATGTGTTCAACGCCGGCGAGGACGTGGAGCAGGTCCAGAAGGAGGCCTACGCCATGTTCGCCTCCGAGAACGGGCTGGGCCCGGCCGCCTTTCCCAGCCTGGCCCGGATGGAGCGTGAGGTGGTCGCGAACGGCCTGGCCCTGCTGCATGGGCCGGAGGGCGCGGCCGGCGCGATGACCAGCGGCGGCACCGACTCGATCCTGATGGCCGTGAAGGCCGCCCGCGACTTCGCCCGCAAGGTGCGCGGCGTGCAGGGGCCGCTGAACCTCGTTCTGCCGCGATCGGCGCATCCGGCGTTCGACAAGGCCTGCCTGGTGATGGAGATCGAGGTGCGGCGCACGCCGCTGAAGGAGTTCCTCGCCGACCCGCAGGCCATGGAGGCGGCGGTCGACGACGCGACCATCATGATCGTCGGCTCGGCGCCCTGCTTTCCTTTCGGGCTGATCGACCCGATCGCGGCGCTCGGCGACCTGGCCGAGCGGCGGGACCTCTGGCTGCACGTCGACGCCTGCGTCGGGGGCTATATCGCGCCGTTCGTGCGGATGAACGGCGGCGATGTCCCGCCGTTCGACTTCGAGGTGCCCGGCGTGCGGTCGATGTCGGCCGACCTGCACAAGTACGGCTACTGCGCCAAGGGCGCCTCGACGGTGTTCTTCCGATCAGAGGACCTCAAGAAACACATGATCTTCGAGGTCGGCGACTGGCCGGCGGGCAGGATGACCACCCCGACCCTGGCCGGAACGCGGCCCGGCGGCGCGATCGCGGCGGCATGGGCGATCATGAACACGCTGGGTGTCAACGGCTATCGCGAGAAGCACGGGCAGGTCACGGCGGCCCGCGAGATTATCGAGGCGGGCGTGAAGGCGCGCGGCTTCACCGTCATCGGCTCGCCGCAGCTGGGCATCCTCGCCTTCACCCGGGACGACGTCGACTGCATGGCCATTCTGGGCAAGCTCTACGAGCGCGGCTGGGTGACCAGCGCCACCAGCCAGCCGCGCGGTCTGCATCTGATGCTGTCGCCGGTCCATCTGTCGGTGGCGCAGCAGTATCTCGATGATCTGGACTGGGCGACGCAGGCCGCGCGCGGTCAGACCGGCGCGGCGGCCAATGTCGGCTACGCGCGATAGCGTTCAGGGTTTCGGATCCAGCCAGGTGTGTTCGAGCGCCCGTAGCCTGGCCGTGACAGAGAACAGGAAGGCGGTCGACCAGGCGATGAGAATGACGCCGTTGGCCGCCTCGATCGCGCTGATCATCCGCCATTGCGGGCCCAGGACAATGTCGCCGTAGCCGAGCGCCACGAAGGTCACGGTCGAGAAGTAGAGCGCAGGCTCCAGCGCCGGCAGGGCGCCGAGGCCCAGATAGGTCACCGCGTAGAGCCAGATCTCCAGCGTGTGCAGGCCGAAGATGCCGAACACTACCACCAGAAGCAGACCGGCCTGGCCCAACGGGCTCTTGTCGGCGCGCAACCGCTGCCGGGTGCGGTCCATGATCCGCAGCAGCAGGATCAGCCCCCAGAAGTGGATCAGAACCGTCACCCCGACCATTCCCGTGGCGAGGGCGAGGTTCTTCAGCAGTCCGACTTGGGTGGCGATCATGATCCGCGATCCTAGACCATGCCCGCCAGGCGTTGCCTAGAGGCGGTTGCCCCCGCCACGGACCGCCTATCTGGACACCCTTATTGCGTCCGATCCATCCCAGCCGTCGGCGGCCCGGCGGATGTGGTCGAAGAAGCGCATCTTGGTTCCGCTGACATCGGACAACTCGACGACCGTGCCGGCGTGCGTCAGGTCGGTGTCGAAATAGGCGAACCGCCCGTTCGGCCCGTTGATCTGGCCCTCGTGGCCGACCGTAAGGCCTCGCGCCAGCGCCGCGTCGTAGTCGGCCTGGTAGTTCATCGACCACCAGGACATGTGCTGCAGCCCCTCGCCGTGCGCGTCGAGGAACTCGCGGTACATCGAGGGGACGTCATTGCGCTGCTGGATCAGTTCGATCTGCAGGTCGCCGCTGTTGGCCAGCGCGATCGACAGGTCGATGTCATAGGCGACGCCGCGATGGCGGAACCAGTCGATGGGGACCTTTTCGATGTAGAACCAGGGCCCCACACCCAGCACCTCGATCCAGTGCTTCATCGCCGCCTCGACATCGCGGACGACGTAGCCGTTCTGGCGGACCGGACCGGTGAAGCGGCTCATGGCGAGTCTCCCTTGCAGATCGCAACCCTCTCGCAGCCGTCCGGGCCGCGCAACGGGCAAGGCGGCGAGGCTTGACGGATCGACGGGAAGCTCGCGGAATGGACGCAAGCGACCCGCTCGAACGAGGTCCACCGGGAGGACATCCGATGCCCTATGTTGAAGGCCAGACGGTCCATGACGCCGACGCCCATGTGATGGAGCTGCCCGGCACGATCGAACGCTACATCGATCCGGCCTACCGCGAGGCCCTCTCGGCGAAGCTGAGCAAGCCGGCCCGCGACGAGGCCTGGGTCGATCAGGCCCGCGCGCTGCAACAGGATCCCGAGTTCCGCGCCGGCCAGGCCGAGAACCTGCTCCTGCGCAAGAACCATCAGGCCCTGGGCGCCTTTGATCCTGCCGACCGGCCACTGGCTGTCGATCTCCTGGGCTTCGCCAGCCAGCTGGTGTTCACCACAGCGGGCCTGAGCCTGTTCGCGCTGGAGCATGGCGATGACCCGACCCTCGCCGTCGAGGCGGCCCGGGCGCACAACCGGATGATGGTCGACTACTGCCAGGTCGACCGGCGCCTGCTGCCGACGGGCTACGTGCCGCTGGTCGACCGCGCCCGCGCCCTGGAGGTGGCCCGCGAGGCCATCGCCCTGGGCTGCAAGGGCCTGATGATTCCGTCCCAGGTTCCCAGGCGCCACGCGCCCAGCCACGCAGACTTTGACCCTCTGTGGGCCCTGGCCCAGGATGCCGGCCTGCCGATCCTGTTCCACGTCGGCGGCGAGCAGAAACTCGACCCGGCCTATTTCAACAACGGCGGGCCTCAGGTGCTCGACTTCCATGGCGGGGCCGAGAACTTCACCTCGGTCAGCTTCATGGCCATTCCGGTGTCGATCTGGCAGACCCTGCCGGTGCTGGTGTTTGACGGTGTGTTCGACCGTTTCCCCAACCTGAAGTTCGGCGCGATCGAACTGGGCGCCGGCTGGTTGCCCAGTCTGATGCAGTTCATGGACTCCGGCGCCCTGGCCTTCGGCAAGGAGGAGCGGTTGCAGCGCCTGTCGGCCAGACCCAGCGAAATCCTGCAGCGTCAGTTCTTCGCCACGCCCTACCCCCACGAGAACGTCGGCTGGATCATCAGCAATGTCGGCGAGGACATGTGCCTGTTCTCGTCGGACTACCCGCACGTTGAAGGCGGTCGCAATCCGCTCAAGCGGTTCAACGACTCGCTGGAGGGCGTGTCGGCGTCCGGCCGTCGCAAGTTCTTCCGCGACAACTTCATCAGTCTGATGGGGCGGGGCCTGTCAGCGGACCTGCACGACATTCCGGGCCTCGTGGCCGCCTAGATCGGGCGAACCCTGCTTCTGGCCCTTGTGGCGCCCGAGGGGAAAGCAGGCATGCTCCTCCCCAGAAGAGGAAATCGCCATGACTTCGTCCGCCCCGCCTGTTCGCGACGTCTCGCCCGCGCACCGGTTTGACCCTGCCCCGCTCGAAGCCTGGTTGCGTCGGGAGGTGGACGATTTCGGTGACGCGATGGTGATCCAGCAGTTCCAGGGCGGGGCGTCGAACCCGACTTTCCTGCTGACGACACAGACTCCGGACGGCCCGCGCCGATACGTCCTGCGCAAGAAGCCGCCGGGCGTGCTGCTGGCCAGCGCGCACCAGGTCGACCGCGAGTTCAAGGTGATGAAGGCGCTCGAGGGCCATGTGCCCGTGCCGAAGATGCGCGCCCTCTGCACGGACGAAGCCGTCATCGGCACCTCGTTCTACGTCATGGACTATCTCGAGGGCCGCATCTTCCGGGACGCCATGCTGCCGGGGATGCCACCGGCCGAACGGGCGGCGATCTATGACGATCTCAATGCGACCCTCGCCAAGCTGCACAAGGTGGACTTTGTCGCTGTGGGTCTGGACGACTACGGCAAGGCCGGCGGCTATTTCGAGCGCCAGGTGAGCCGCTGGACGAAGCAGTACCGCGGCGCAGAGAGCGAACTGATCCCCGAGATGGAGGCGCTGATCGAAAAACTGCCGGGCCGTATCCCGGCGGATGACCCGATCTCCATCGCCCACGGCGACTACCGGCTCGAGAACGTCATGTTCCACCCGACCGAGCCGAAGCTGATCGCGGTGCTGGACTGGGAGCTGTCGACCATCGGCAATCCGCTGGCCGACATCGCCTACAATGCCTTCCTGTGGCGCTCGCACGGCGCGTCCTGGGGCACGCTGCAGGGGGTCGATTTCGCGACCAGCGGCATTCCGACCGAAGCCGCCTATGTCGACGCCTACTGCAAACGCATGGGGCGTGGCCCGATCGAGGACTGGCCGTTCTACATGGCCTTCTCGATCTTCCGCCTCGCCTCGATCTCGCAGGGCGTCTACCGCCGCGTGCTGGCCGGCAACGCCGCCAGCGACCGGCCGGCGGAAAACGGCACGCCCCACCTCGCCAGCCAGGCCCTCGCGATCCTCGAAGGCCGCGACTGATCCCCTCCGTTGAAAGACCGCCCATGACCTATCCGATCCCCAACGTCTCCACCGACCTGACCGGCCAGGTGGCCCTGGTCACCGGCGCCTCGTCCGGTCTCGGCGTCCGCTTCGCGAAGACCCTCGCCCGTTGCGGCGCCAAGGTCGCCCTGACCGCGCGCCGACTGGACCGGCTGGAGGCCCTGGCCGCGGAGATCCGCGCCGAGGGCGGCGAGGCCATCGCGCTGGAGCTCGACGTCACCGACGCCGACCAGCTGCTGGCCGTCGTCGGCAAGGCCGAAGAGGCGTTCGGCACGGTGACGATCCTGGTCAACAACGCCGGCATCCCCGACGCCCAGCGGGCGGTGAAGATGTCCGTCGACCTGATCGACCGGGTCATCGGCGTGAACCTGCGCGCGCCCTACATCCTGTCCTGCGAGGTCGCCCGTCGTCTGATCGCGGCGAAGACGCCAGGACGCATCGTCAACATCGCCTCGGTGGCCGCCTTCGAATACAGCGGCAATGGCGCGGCGCTCTACTCGATCACCAAGTCGGCCGTCGTGCGGATGACCCAGGCCCTGTCGGTCGAATGGGCCAGCGCCAACATCAACGTCAACGCCATCGCGCCCGGCGCCTTTGCCTCCGAGATGATGGACGGCATGCTCTCGCGCGTCGGCGACATCAGCCAGCACTTCCCGCGCAAGCGTCTGGGCGATCCGGCGCAACTGGACAGCACCTTGCTGTTCCTGGTGTCTCCGGCGTCGGACTTCGTCACCGGCTCCTGCATCCGCGTCGACGACGGCCAGAGCGGGCGGTAGCGAACGCTACTCGTTACAAATCGTCCGTCATGGCCCGAACAAGTCGGGCCATGACGTCGGTTGGGCGTACGTTCGATACGTCCCGATCCGTCCCCGTCAGCGGTTGACGTCGACTACCGTCCGGCCGCGCACCTTGCCTTCGAGGATGGCGCGGCCGACCGCCGGAACATCGGCCAGGCCGACTTCGGTCACCGTCGTCGCCAGCTTCGACAGGTCGAGATCCCGCGCCAGCCGGTCCCAGGCGCGGGCCCGGGCCTCGAACGGCGCATTGACCGAGTCGATTCCGGCCAGGGTCACGTTGCGCAGGATGAACGGGAACACCGAGCCCGGCAGGTCGACGCCCTGGGCCAGGCCGCAGGCGGCGACCGCGCCGCGATAGTCCGTCTGGGCCAGCACATTGGCCAGGGTGGTGCTGCCGACGGAGTCGACGGCGCCGATCCATTTCGGCGCGGCGATCGGCGGACCGGCCTCCGACAGGGTCTTGCGGTCGATGATCTCCGCGGCGCCCAGCGCGGTCAGATAGTCACTCTCCTCCGGTCGGCCGGTCGAGGCGATCACGCGATAGCCCAGACGCGACAGCACCAGGATCGCGACCGATCCCACCCCGCCATTGGCGCCGGTGACCAGCACCGGGCCGCGATCGGGCGTGATGCCGTTGTGCTCGAGCGCCAGGATGCTGAGCATCGCCGTATAGCCGGCGGTGCCGATAGCCATCGCGTCGCGGGTGCTAATGCTGGCCGGCAGCTTGACCAGCCAGTCGCCGTTGACGCGCGCCTTCTGGGCATAGCCGCCGTGGTGCGTCTGGCTCAGGCCCCAGCCGTTCAGCACGACCCTGTCGCCCGCCACATATCCCGCATGGGACGATTGAGTGACTGTCCCGGCGAGGTCGATGCCGGGCACCAGCGGATACGTCTGGATCACGCCCGGGCGCCCAGCCAGCGCCAGGCCGTCCTTGTAGTTCACGGTGGAGTAGTCGACGTCGATGCTGACATCTCCGTCCATCAGCTGATCTTCGGCCATGTCGATCAGGTCGACGGTGACGGCGCGCTCGATCCGCGTCGCGAGGAGAGCCTTGAAGGTCATGAGCAGGTCCGATCAGCCAGAGGTCGCCGTCGGTATGAGACAGATTTCCCGTCCGCGCCACCATCCGCTTGCGTGACCCAAGGGCGCCGGCGCTCAACTCCCCGCAAGTCCTGTAGGCCCTCCGCGAAGCGGTGGTCTGACCAGCGGACAACAGGGAGAAACGCCATGAAGCTCGACAGTTCCGTCTCGGCCATCGTCACCGGTGGCGCATCCGGCCTGGGCGCCGCCACGGTCAAGGCGCTGCGCGACCTCGGCGTGAAGGTCGCGATCTTCGACCTCAATCCCGAGACCGGCGCGAAGAAGGCCGAGGAGCTCGGCGCCCTCTTCTGCGAGGTCAATGTGATGAGCGAGGAGTCGGTCGACGCCGGCTTCGCCAAGGCCCGCGCCGCGCACGGTCAGGAGCGGGTGCTGGTCAACTGCGCCGGCGGCGGCCGTGGCGGCAAGACCATCGCCCGGGACAAACAGACCGGCGAGATCAAGCAGTTCAACGCCGCGGACTTCGAATGGGTGCTGGGCCTGAACACGGTCGGCACCTTCCGCTGCATCGTCAAAAGCGCGGCGGGCATGGCGACCCTTGAGCCGGACGAGGATGGCGGCCGCGGCGCGATCGTCAACACCGGCTCGGTGGCGGCCGAGGACGGTCAGGTCGGTCAGGTGGCCTACGCGGCCTCCAAGGCGGCGATCAAGGGAATGACCCTGGTCATCGCCCGCGACCTGGCCAATGAGGGCATCCGCATCAACACCATCCTGCCCGGCATCATGGCGACGCCGCCGATGCTGGGGGTCAAGACCAGTGCGCCGGCCATCTTCGACAGCCTGTCGGCCTCGGTGCCCTTCCCCCGCCGCCTGGGCCATCCGCACGAGTACGCCGACCTGGCCGTGACGATGCTGCGCAACGGCTACTTCAACGGTGAGACCGTGCGCCTCGACGGCGCCATCCGGATGCCGCCGCGCTAGCCGCGCGTCCTCCGCAATCACAAAGGACCTGCCAATGTCGAAGCCGCTTCGCGCGCACAAGCCTGTGGGCGAGGATTTCCTCGCCGCCGGGGCCACGCCGGTGACCCATGCCTTCCCCTTCCCGCCCTCGGCCGTGTGGGCGGCGCTGCTCGACGCGGACGCCTGGACCCACTGGCTGCCGATCACGAAGGTCACCTGGACAAGTCCGCTGCCGGGCGCCGTCGGGACGACCCGCATCGTCGAGGTCGGCCCGCAGGTGATCGAGGAGACGTTCTTCGCCTGGGACGAAGGCAGCCGGATGGCCTTCCGCTTCGAGCGCTCGTCCCTGCCCCTCTCGGCCGCTGTCGAGGATTACCGCGTTGTGCCCACGCCCGGCGGCTGCGAGCTGCGCTGGGCCGGCAAGGCGGGCGCGCCCTTCCCGCTGGGCTGGCTGATCTCCCGCCAGCTCGCGGGCGGGATCAAGGCCGGCCTGCCAAAGCTGGAAGCCCTGATCGCCTCTGATCCGAAGCGCTTCGGCCTGGGGTAGCCGCGGGCGCTGAGTCTCGCCGGCGGTCACGGCGTGGCGGACGGGGTGGAAATGGCGATGTCGTTAGAAATCAAGGCCTTGGGTCGTCAAACCCTTCGACGGTCGCCCATTGAATTCGTTGATGATTGGGGGCTGAAGTCAAACCCTATCGGTGACGCCAATTCGGTTGGTCACCAGCAGGCCCGTTGAACCTCTGGGGCCTCCGAGACGGGCGAGAGTGTCGACGAAGGGTTTCCCCCCGCTAGGTTACTTGGAGCCCGTCTGAAGGCCTTAGTCGTGCCCTGGCCACGCCCATTTGGGTCGGAACGATAGGGCAATGGGAAACGCGTCAGTCTGCCGGATCGATGCAGACCCGAGAGTCAGCTGACGGTCCGCTTCCGAGACCGGCCGAAATTCCGTTCGGCACTCAAATGCTGACACTGAGCGGATCGGTCTTCGATGACAGCTCGGCGCCACAAGCAGACATAGACTCCGCGCCGGACATCAGAAGCTGGACGCTGCCTCGCGGGGCCCATGGTCGGTAACGGCATCGGGCCCCGCCGACCTGCATCGCAGACTAGCAGGCCGCTCATTTCATGGCCATGATATGCGGGAAGGGAATGCCGCGATGGATGCACGCCTCAAGCATGCGGTCGCCGTTGGTCGGCTGGGCTCGTTTTCACGAGCCGCCGAAGCCGCTGGCGTCACCCAGTCAGCTGTGACCAAGAACGTGGCGGACCTCGAACAGCAGCTGGGCTTTGCATTGTTCAATCGCACGTCGCGGGGCGCGGTCGTGACCGAGGCCGGCCGCGACTTCATCGACCGCGCCGCACGACTGCTTGCCGACGGCGCCGAATTGATGGGCGACGGCGGGCGCAAGGCCGATCCCTTTCGTGGAGTGTTGAGGATCGGAGTGTTTCCCGGTTCTATCGAATGGATGCTCATGGAGCCGCTCACGGCGCTGCTCCAACGGTATCCAGACCTGCGGTTCGACATCGTGTCCGGAACGAGCGAGCGCGGAGTTCAGCTCCTGACCCGGGGCGACATCGACGTCGCGTTCGGCATGCATGCCGCGTTTGGAGCCTGGGCGCAGTTCAAGTGCGACAGGATCGGCGACCTCGAGGCGGCGCTGTTCGTCCGGCGCGACCACCCGATCCTGACGATGGGCCCGATCTGCGTGG
>JAIOXZ010000064.1 GCA_021741355.1 Caulobacter sp. | reverse complement strand
GTCCGTAGATCGTCCGACCGCGCCTTGCCCATGCCAGCCTCCAAATCAGAGGCCGCAGTGACTCATGCAAAGGTCAGCAGGGGAATCCCGCGCCCAATCACAATCGATTCAACTCAACGGTCGAACGCTCTAGAGCAGCACGCCCATCGCCGAGCGTTCAAAGCTCCGCAGCTCGCTGGTGCGGCCATCGCGGACCTTCACGACCCACTCGGGATCCTGCAGCAGCGCGCGGCCGACGGCGACCAGGTCGAACTCGCCGCGGTCCATTCGTTCCAGCAGATGGTCGAGGGAAGCCGGCTGGCTGGCTTCGCCGCCGTAGGCTGCGATGAACTCGCCCGACAGGCCCACGGAGCCGACGCTGATGGTTGGCTTGCCGGTCAGCTTCTTGGCCCAGCCGGCGAAGTTCAGGTCGCTGCCGTCGAACTCCGGCTCCCAGAAGCGGCGCTGCGAGCAGTGGAACACGTCCGCGCCGGCGTCGGCCAGCGGCTGAAGCCACGCCTCCATTTCGGCGGGCGTTTCGGCCAGCCTGGCGTTGAAGTCCTGCTGCTTCCACTGCGACAGGCGGATGATCACCGGATAGTCCTCACCGACCTCCCGGCGCACGGCCTTGAGAATTTCGGCGGCGAATCGCGAGCGCTCCGGCAGGGTCGCCCCGCCCCAGCGATCGGTGCGCAGATTGACGCCGTTCCAGAAGAACTGATCGATCAGATAGCCGTGCGCGCCGTGCAGCTCGATGGAATCGAAGCCCAGAGCCCTGGCCGCACCGGCCGCCCTGGCGAAGGCGCTGACCGCGTCGGCGACGTCTTCGTCGCTCATCGCCTCGCCGAACTGCTTGCCGGGGCTGGAGAAGCCCGAAGGGCTGTCATAGCCGCCTTCCGGGTTCCATTCGGGATCGCGCGACCGGACCGCGCCGACGTGCCAGAGCTGCGGCGCCATGGCCCCGCCGGCCGCGTGCACGTCGTCGATGACCGCCTTCCAGGCCGCCAGTTCCCTGTCGCCATGGAAGCGCGGCACATTACGGTCGTTCAGGGAGGCCGGACGGCCCACGCCCACGCCCTCCGACACGATCAGACCGACGTCGTTGGCGGCCCGGCGCTCGTAGTAGGCCGCCACATCCGCCGTCGGCACGCCATCCGGCGAGAACGAGCGCGTCATGGGGGCCATGACGATGCGGTTCTTCAAGGTCAGGGACTTGATCTGGAACGGCTGGAAGAGAACGTCGGACACGGGTGGCTCCGGTATGGTTGCTCCTCCGTTTAAACGTTTGTTCGACACGTCCGCCACGCAGAAATTCTCGTCCCCGTTTTGGGGAATCCCCGACTCGGCGAGTCCTGTTCGCCGGGGCCAGAAACAGACTATGCTGGGCGTTCATCCGGTCGAGGGACCCGGATGGAGGCGACGACGTGCTGAAGACAGTTGAGTACGGCTTTCCGGAGATCCTCCGCGAACGGCTTGCGCAAGGACGTCCATCCCAGGCCATCCTGGAAGACTGGGCGGCCATGGCCTCGTCGCTCGACCGCGAGCCGGAGGCCCTTGCGGCGGCCCTCAAGGAGGCTGCGGAGTTCACGCCAAGCGGCGGGACAGCCAACGTCGCGCCGCGTTCAGCGTTCGGCGTGGCCATCGTCGAGACCGATGGCGAACTGGCGTTGGCCGACGAGGTGTTCTCCAAATGGTTTGGCGGACGACCTGATCTTTCGGTCTTCCGGACCCTGATCCGTCAGGCCTTGAAGGAGGGCCAGGCCAGCGGGCTGGTCGAAGGCCACGATGGCGCGTCCATGGCCGCCTGCGCGGGCGTTCGCGAGTCGGCGAGCGGCTGGCCGCTGCCGGAGGCCTGTCGCGCGGCGATGGCCGGGCCCGTGCGACGCATCGCCCTGATGTGCTTCGCCCCCTCGCGCTCCAGCGATCTCGCCACCCGGGCGTCCGAGGCGTTCGGGCTCACGCCGCTGGAGGCGCGTCTCGCGGAAGCCCTGCTCGACGCCCCGAATCTGGAAGCCGCGGCCCTGCGGATCGGCGTCGGCCGCGAGACCGCGCGCGAGGCGCTGAAGAAGGCGATGAAAAAGGCCGGCGCCCGGCGTTCGCCTGATCTCGTCCGCCGGATGATGGACCTGATGTGCGGCGACCACGCCATGCCGCCCTCGATCGAGGACGTGCTGGCCACCACCTTCGGCGCCACCGCCGCCGAAGCGCGCGCCGCCGCCCGCTTCGCGCAGGGACTCACCGCCCGTGAGGTCGCCGCGTCGCTGGGGGTCAAGGACGCCACCGTTCGCGGACAGCTCAAGGCGGTGTTCGCCAAGACCGGCGTGAACAAGGCCAAGGATCTGGTCCGCCTCGCCGCGGAGACCCGCACCCTGGCGGCCCTCACCGGGCTGGCCGAAACGGTTCTGGAACCTGCGGACCCCAATGGTCGCCTCCGCGTGGTCGCGGCGGGCGATCGGCGGATCGCGGTCACGGACTACGGCCCCCGCAGCGGCAAGCCGGTCATCATCATGCACGGCGCGGCCACGGGACGACGGCTGCCGCCGGCGCTGGTGACCGCCCTGCACGCGCGGGGCTACCGCCCGATCGTGCCGCAACGTCCGGGCTACGGCCTGACCGACGTCGCCGCGGGCGACTACCTGCATCAGTGCTCCGACGACATGGTCCGGGTGCTGGACGCCCTGCGAATTGATCGGGTCAAGTTGATGATCCGGGACTCCAGCACCCCGGCCGGCCTGTTGTTCGCGAGCCGTCACGGGAGCCGCGTCTCCGCCGGCGTGGCGGTCAATCCCAAGTGGCCGCTGACGGCGGATCACCACCTTGTCCGGCGGCCGAACTCGATGATGGTCACGCTCGGCAAGGCGTTCATCGCCAATCCGGGCCTCATCGAACTGGTCGCGGAGATCCTGCGGCGTCAGACGCGCACGGACCTGCTGCAAAAGATCATGCGGCAGTCGCTCGCTCATCTTCCCGGCGACCAGGAAACCTTGCGCACGCCGGGCGTTCTCGACGCCCTGGTACAGGATGCCCAGGGCATGTTCGCCCGGTCAGGCGGCGGCTTCGTCGCCGAGCACCAGGCCTTTGTCTCCGGCTGGACCGTTCCCGCCAACGTCGGTGGCGACCGCTGGACGATCGCCGAATGCGACCAGCTTGCGTTGCCCGACGTCGAGACGGTCTGGGGAGGGTTGCCCAATCCAAGCTTTCAGATCATTCCTGACGCCGGACTGCTGGTCTATTTTTCACATCCGGACGCCATAGCGGATCTGGTCGCCCGGGCCTGACGGGTCCCCCCCAATGGGGGACGCCCGCGGCGGCGCGAGGCGTCACCCTGTTCGGGCATTGTTGATGCTGTGACTCTGCGGCGACGAGAGCGTGGGACATGATCGGGCGTCACCCGATCCTCAGAATCACGATGCAATCGGTCGACCCGGCGCTCCGGGTGAGACCAGCCTGGATACGACCTGGAGGAAAGAATGCGCAAGATCACTACCGGCGTGCTGGGCCTCGCCCTGGCGGCCCTCGTTTCAGCCCAGACCACCCCTGCGTTCGCGCAGTTCGGGATGGACAAGAAGAAGCCGGCCACAGCCGCGACGCCGGAGATGCCCCGGTGCGACCGGCCGCTCGGCGTTATCGCCGTACAGGAGCCGGAAAACCGCTGGTGGACCGAGTTGAACCTCTCCAGCCCTGAAGTCCTGATCAAACTGTTCGCCCAACGCTCCGGCTGCTTCCGTGTGGTCGACCGCAACGCCGGTCTGGCGATGCGCGGCCAGGAGCGGGATCTGGCCGGCTCCGGCGACCTGCAGCGCGGCGCCAACATCGGTCGCGGTCAGGTCATGGCGGCCGACTTCTTCCTCGTGCCGGACATCGCCAACTCGAACTCCAACAGCGGCGGCAACGCGATCGGCGCGATCGCCGGCAGCGTGATCCCCGGCGGCTTCGGCGCCCTGGCCGGGCAGATCCGCACCAAGAAGTCCGAGGCCCAGGTGATCATCACCGTGGTCGACGCCCGCACGACCGAGCAGCTCTACGTCGCCGAGGGCACGGCCAAGAAGACCGACATCGGCTTTGGCGTCGGTGGCGGCGCGCTGGGCAGCACCGGCTTCGGCGCGGCGGCCGGCGGCGGCTACAGCAACACTGAAATCGGCAAGGTCATCACGGCCGCCTATTTCAACGCCTTCATCGAGCTGATCCACTACGCCCAGTCCGGCGCCATGCCGACCGGCGCGGAAGCCTCCGGCAATGCCGGCCAGGCCGCCGTCGTGGCGACGCAGTCGATGCCGATGCGCTCGGGCGCGAGCCCCACGGCGAGCCTGGTGCTGACGGTGCCGACCGGCGCGATTCTCTATCCGACCGGCGGCCGCAACGGCGTCTGGATGGAAGTCGATGACGAGCACGGCAACCGCGGCTGGGTGTCGTCGGCCTTCGTGACGGCCCGATAGATAACTTCCTTCTCCCGGTCGGGAGAAGGAGGGGCCCACCCTGCGAGGCAGGGTGGGAGGTTGAGGGGGTACGGACGGTGAGGGATCGGCTGCAAACGCCGTAACCCCTCACCCTCCCACGCTGCGCGCGGGCCCCTCCCTCTCCCGCTGGGAGAGGGAAACAGGTCTCAGAGACCCAGAACCAGCTTGGCCATAATGTTGCGCTGGATCTCGTTGGAGCCGGCGTAGATCGAGGCCTTGCGATAGTTGAAGTAGCTGGGCGCGACCGGGGCGGCGTAGTCGGGGCCGGGCCGGGGGTCGTTGGTCATCGCCCAGGTGTCCTGGACGAACGGCGCGGCATAACCGCCGACCGCTTCCAGGGCCAGTTCGGTGATCGCCTGCTGGGCTTCGGAGCCCGCGCACTTGAGCATCGAGGAGGCCGGCCCGACGGGCTTGCCCGATCCCATCGCCGAGAAGATCTGCATCTCGGTCGCGTTGAGCGACTCGATGCGGATTTCCATCTCCGCCAGCTTGCGCTGGAAGTCGCGGTCGCGGATCAGCGGCTCGCCGCCATCGCCCAATTCGGCCGAGGCGATCTTGCGCACCTTCTGCAGCTGGTTCATCAGCCCCGGCGCGTAGGCGTTGCCCCGCTCGAACTCGAGCAGATACTTGGCGTAGGTCCAGCCCTTGCCCTCTTCGCCGATGCGGTTGGCGACGGGCACCCGGACGTTGTCGAAGAAGACCTGATTGATCTCCTGTTCGTTGTCGGCCGGACCGTCGAGCGTCGGCAGCGCCTTCACCAGGATGCCCGGCGTATCCATCCGCAGCAGCAGGAAGCTGATGCCGTTCTGCGGCTTGCCGCTGTTGTCGGTGCGCACCAGACAGAACATCCAGTCCGCCCACTGCGCGTGGGTGGTCCAGATCTTCGAGCCGTTGAGGATGTAGTCGTCCCCGTCCCGCTCGGCCTTCATCTGCAGGCTGGCGAGGTCGGAGCCCGAGCCCGGCTCGGAATAGCCCTGACACCACCAGATGTCGGAGTTGATGATCGGCGGCAGATGCTGCGCCTTCTGCTCGTCCGTACCGAAGGCCATGATCACCGGCGCGACCATCTTCAGGCCCATGGGCGAAGCCGTCGGCACGCCGGCCAGGCTCATCTCCATGTTGTAGATATAGGCCTGACTGGGCGTGAAGCCCGGCCCGCCGAACTCCACCGGCCAGTTGACCGTCGCCCAGCCCTTCGAAGCCAGCTTCTTCTGCCACTTCACCTGGCCGGTCTTGTTGAGATAGCCGTTCTTCGACTGGCTCATCATCCGGCGCAGGTCGTCGTCGTAGTTCTCGGCGATCCAGTCGCGGACCTCGCGCTGGAAAGCCCTGTCTTCAGCCGAAAACGCGAGGTCCATCGGATCAGACCGCGTCGAGGTATTCGATGGACGGCCGGCCACCGAGGCAGGCGCCGATGCCGGGACCGGCGGCCTTGAAATACTCAGTCTGGCCATGCGCCGTCAGGGCGTCCTGCGAGGCGTACATTTCCAGCACCTTGTAGGTGTTGGGCTCGGTGCGGCTCTTGGTCAGCTGATACATCAGGCAGCCGGGCTCATTGGCCTTCACCTTGGCGGCCAGATCGCCAAAAACCTTCTCCAGGTCGGGGCCCTTGCCCTCGGCCACCGTCAAAGTCGCCACTACGCCGATCATGTTCCGCTCCCGAACGCTTGTTTGAAGCTGCGACAATGCGGCGGAGGTCGAAGGGGCGCAAGCCCCCCCTCCCCTTCATGGGGAGGGTGGACGGGCGAAGCCCGGACGGGTGGGGAAGCAGGATGCCATGCTGGATGGATGGGAGTGGCGTCTCACTTCCCCACCCGGTCCCTTCGGGACCACCCTCCCCATGAAGGGGAGGGAGAAGACCGGTAACTAGAGCGTTCGACCGTTGAGTTGAATCGATTGTGATTGGGCGCGGGATTCCCCTGCTGACCTTTGCATGAGTCACTGCGGCCTCTGATTTGGAGGCTGGCATGGGCAAGGCGCGGTCGGACGATCTACGGACAAGGG
>JAIOXZ010000063.1 GCA_021741355.1 Caulobacter sp. | reverse complement strand
CGGCGGCTGGGTGCCGCCGGGCCATGCGCCTTACTTCGCGTAGTCGTACTTGCCGGCCTTCCATTCGTACATGACGTAGCCGGGAGCGGTGACGTCGCCCTTGGCGTCGAAGCCGATGTTGCCCAGCACGGTGTCGAACTTCTCTTTCTTGAGAACCTCGGCGACCTTCTTGGGTTCGATGCTGCCGGCCTTCTCGGCCGCCTTGGCCCAGGCCTGCATGGCGCCGTAGGTGTAGAGGGTATAGCCCTCGGGGTGGGCGCCCTGCTTGACGAACTTCTCGACGATGTCCTTGTTGGCCGGAATGCGGGCCGGGTCGGGGCTGAAGGTCATCAGGGTGCCTTCGCCGGCCGGGCCGGTGATCGACCAATAATCCAGGCTGACCAACGCGTCGCCCGAGACCAGCACGGCCTTCAGGCCCTGCTCGCGGGCTTGGCGGACGATCAGGCCGGCTTCCTGGTAGTAGCCGCCCAGATAGATCACGTCGACCTTGGCGCCCTTCATCTTGGAGACCAGCGCCGAATAGTCCTTCTCGCCCTTGGTGATCGCCTCGTACATCACCTCGGTGACGCCCTTGGCGTTCAGCGCCTTCTTGGTCTCGTCGGCCAGACCCTTGCCATAGGCGGTCTTGTCGTGGACGACGGCGATGTTCTTGCCCTTGAAGTTGTCGACCAGATAGGCGGCGGCCACGGCGCCTTGCTGATCGTCACGGCCGCAGGTGCGGAACACCATCGGCAGGCCGCGCTCGGTGAATTGCGGGTTGGTCGAAGCCGGCGAGATCTGGAGGATGTTTTCCTCGTTGTAGACATTCGAGGCGGGGATCGACGAGCCCGAGCAGAAATGCCCGAACACCGCCTTCACGCCGCGCGAGGCCATCTGGTTGGCGACCGCCACCGCCTGCTTCGGGTCGCAGGCGTCGTCGCCCACTTCGAGCTTCAGCTTCTGGCCGAGCACGCCGCCCTTGGCGTTGATTTCGGCCACGAACATCTCGGCCCCGCGCTTCATCTGGTCGCCGAACGAGGCTTCGGAACCGGTCAGAGGGCCGTTCATGGCGACAGAGATTTCGGCGCGGGCGTCGACGGCGCCCAGCACGGTCATGGCGGAGGCGGCCAGCAGAAGAGTCTTCAGCTTGGTCATCAGTTCGTGCTCCCTGTGTGGTGGAATTTCTGAACGGTCTCGAACCGTGTGCGATCAGCAGTCTAACAGCGCCCGAATGCATCGCAACAAGAGTCTCGGCCCGTCCCGCCGCTCAACCTTCGCGCCGATCGCGCCACGAGAAAAGGCCCGTCTGCTCATACAGCCAAGGGTACTGCGCCGCCATTTTGCGCGCCCGCGTCATGCGATAGGCGGCGGTGGCGACGCCGTACAGCACCGCCCCGTCCAGCAAATAGCCGGTCGGCGACAGCAAGACCCCTTGAAACAACGCGAAAATCAGGAAGCGGGTGCCCAGCCCCAGCAGCAGGGCGTAGGGCAGGGCATGGGCGAAGGGGCGCCACGTCGCGGCCAGCGCCTGGCCGGTCATGAAGGCCGCGCCGCCACCCAACGCCCAGGTGACGCCAAGCCATACGCCCAGGCTGGTGCCCAAAAGCTCGATCATGAGGCCCCCCCGTCGCCATGGCCGCCTTCCAGATAGGCGGCGCGCACCTCGGGATTGGCGAGCAGGTCCTTGCCGGCGCCCGACAGCACGATGTTGCCGTTGACCATGACATAGCCGCGATGGGCCAGCCGCAGCGCGTGGAAGGCGTTCTGTTCGACCATGAACACGGTCACCTTCTCCTCGCCGTTGATGGCGCGGATGATCTCGAAGATCTGTTTGACCACCAGGGGCGCCAAGCCCAGCGACGGCTCGTCGAGCAGCAACAGGCGCGGCCGGCCCATCAGGGCGCGGCCGATCGCCAGCATCTGCTGCTCGCCGCCCGACAGGGTGCCGCCGCGTTGGGTCAGACGCTCCTTCAGGCGGGGGAAGAAGGTCAGCACCCGTTCGAGGTCGCTGTCGAAATGTTTCGGATCGCCGACCACGGCGCCCATTTGCAGGTTCTCGAACACCGTCATGCGCGGGAAGATGCGGCGACCCTCGGGGCTGTGGCCGATGCCGCGCCGCGCGATCAAATGGGTGGCGAGGCGGGTGATGTCCTCGCCGTCCAACAAGATGGTGCCGCGGGATGCGCGCGGCTTGCCGCACAGCGTCATCAGCAACGTGGTCTTGCCGGCCCCGTTGGCGCCGATCATGGTGACGATCTCGCCCGCTTCGACGGTCAGATCGACGCCGTGCAGCGCCTCGATGCGGCCATAGCCGGAATGGATGCCCGAAAGCGAGAGAAGCGGCTGGCTCATGGCGCCTTGCCTTCCAGGTCGCGGCCGAGATCGGCTGCCACCTCGGGCGGCAGGTCCTCGTCCTCGGGCGTGCCGAGATAGGCGCGGATCACCGCCGGATCGGCGCGGATGTCGGCCGGCAAGCCGTCGGCGATCAGGCGGCCGTAATCGAGCACCACGATATGGTCCGAGATTTCCATCACCACGCTCATATCGTGCTCGATCAGCAGGACGCCGATGCCCTGCTCGTCGCGGATGTCGCGCAAAAGCTGGTTCAGCTCGGCCGATTCGCGAGGGTTGAGGCCGGCGGCCGGCTCGTCCAGGCACAGCAGCACCGGCTGGGTGCACATCGCCCGCGCGATCTCCAGGCGGCGTTGCGAGCCGTAGGGCAGGTTGGCGGCCTCCCAATCGGCTTGGGCGGTCAGCCCCACCTTGTCCAGCCAATAGCGCGCCAGATCGACGGCGCGCCGCTCGGCGTCGCGATAGCGGCGCAAACCCAGGATGCCGGCCAGCGAGAACGCCGAGGCGCCCATCAGCTCGTTGTGCTGCGCGACCACCAGGTTTTCCAGCACGCTCATCCGCGAAAACAGGCGGATGTTTTGGAAGGTGCGCGCCACATTGGCCTTCTGCGAGATGCGGAAGCCCTCCATGCGTTCGAGCAGCAGGGGGCCCTTGGCGGGATGGCGCAGGGTCAGCCGCCCGACGCTGGGCACGTAAAAGCCGGTCAGGCAATTGAAGACGGTGGTCTTGCCCGCGCCATTGGGGCCGATGATCGCGGTGATCTCGCGATTGGCGGCGACGAAGGACAGGTCGTTGATGGCGACCAGCCCGCCGAAGCGCATGGTCAGGTGTTCGACCTCGAGCAGCGGCGTGGTGGTCATGGCGCGCGCTCCCCGCCCGGCGGGTGAAGGCGCATGGTGGGATCGCGGTTGGACAGCAGACCGCGCGGCCGCCACAGCATGATCAGCACCATGGCGCCGCCGAAGGCCAGCATCCGGTATTGTTGCAAGTCGCGGAACCACTCGGGCAGGCCGACCAGCAGCAGGGCGGCCAGCACGATGCCGATCTGGCTGCCCATGCCGCCCAACACGACGACGGCCAGGATGATCGCCGACTCGATGAAGGTGAAGCTCTCCGGGCTGACGAAGCCCTGGCGGGCGGCGAAGAACGATCCGGCGAAGCCCGCGAACATGGCGCCCAGCGCGAAGGCCGACAGCTTGGTGTTGGTCGGGTTGATGCCCAGCGAGCGGCAGGCCGTCTCGTCCTCGCGCAACGCCTCCCAGGCGCGGCCGATCGGCAGGCGACGGATGCGCAGGGTGAACAGATTGGTCAGCATGGCCAAAGCGAGGATCAGGAAGTAAAGGAAAATCACCCGATGATACGAGGAATACTCCAGCCCGAAAAAGCTGGAGAAGGTGGCGGGCTCGCCCTCGATCGGCGCCCTGAACTCCAGCCCGAAGAAGCTGGGCCGCGCCACGTTGGAAATGCCGTTTGGCCCGCCGGTGACGTGGTACCAGTTCAGCAGCACGACGCGGATGATCTCGCCGAAGCCCAGCGTGACGATCGCCAGGTAGTCGCCGCGCAGGCGCAGCACGGGAAAGCCCAGCGCCACTCCGAAGCCGGCCGCCAGCAGCCCGGCCAGCGGCAGGCACACCCAGAAGGACAGCCCGAAGGTGGACGACAGCAGGGCGTAGGAATAGGCGCCGACCGCGTAGAACGCGACATAGCCGAGGTCGAGCAGCCCGGCCAGTCCGACCACGATGTTCAGGCCCCAGCCCAGCATCACGTAGATCAGCACCAGGGTGGCGCGATCGACCACGTTGCGGTCCGAGAAGGGCAGGAACGGCAGCACGATGGCGAAGCCCAGCATCAGCCAGCCGAGCGGCCCCATCCATCCGGCCAGCCGCTCGCCGAACCGGGCGAAGGCGCGTTGCCCGGCCGCCACGCCGCCGGTCATCGCGCCGCGCGCCAGCAGCCGCATCGCCAATCGGCCCAGGAACACCACCAGCGCCGCTTGCCACACCCAATCGATTCGGGTGTCGAGCAGCAGGCCCTGGACGCTGTCGATCAGGCGGATGCCCAGCAGCGGCACGGCCAGCACGGCCGCGACCAGCGACGCGAGCGCCGCGTCCTTCAGCATGTCGGCGAAGCCTTGGCTCCGCGCGGTGTCGCCAGCGACCGCCATCTCACACCTTCTCGATCTCGGGGCGGCCGAGCAAGCCGCTGGGCCGGAAGATCAGCACCAGCACCAGGATCGAAAAGGCCGCCACGTCCTTGTATTCGATGGTGAAGTATCCCGACCAGAAGGCCTCGATCAAGCCGATCAGCAGCCCGCCCAGCATGGCGCCGGGCAGCGAGCCGATGCCGCCCAGCACCGCCGCGGTGAAGGCTTTGATGCCGGCCAGGAAGCCGATGTAGAAATCGACCACGCCGTAATACAGGGTGACCATCATCCCCGCGACGGCGGCCAGCGAGGCGCCGATCACGAAGGTCGCCGACACGATCCGGTCGACATTGACGCCCAGCAGCGAGGCCATCGTCATGTCCTGCTCGGTGGCGCGCTGCGCGCGACCCAGCGAGGTGCGGGTGATCAGATAGGTGAAACCGGCCATCAGGGCCAGGGTGATCACCACGATGATGATCTGAAGGTAGGACAGCGACACCGCGAAGCCATCCGCCTCCATCAGGGTGAAGCCGCCGCGAATCACCGGGGGCAGCGGCTTGACCCGCGCGCCCTGCACCAACTGCACGTAATTCTGGAGGACGATCGACATGCCGATCGCCGAGATCAACGGCGCCAGCCTGAACGAGCCGCGCAGCGGGCGATAGGCGATGCGCTCGACCGCCCAGCCGTAAAGCGCGGTGAAGACCATCGCCACCACCAGCACCAGCAGCAAGGCGAGCGGCACATAGGTGATTCCGGCCGCGCCCACCACCAGGAAGGCGATCAGCGAGATGAACGCGCCGATCATGTAAATCTCGCCATGGGCGAAATTGATCATGCCGATGATGCCGTAGACCATCGTGTAGCCGATGGCGATCAGGCCATAGATGGCACCCAGCGTGATGCCGTTGATGAGCTGCTGGACGAAATATTCCATTCGACGGCCGGCTCTCCGGGTTGACCTGCCGTCCACCCTAGCAACACCCGGCGCGCTGTCAAGAATTTGAGATCACGGACGAAATTCGATGGTAGTACCAAGCCCGGCTGGACATCGCCCCCAGGCCGCCCCAAATGACGCCGGATGATCGCGTTCCTCTCCGTCCTGCTCGTCCTGGTTTTGCTCGCCCTGCTGGGCGTGCTGGCCACCGGCGTCCTGGTGTTCGCCAAGGGCGGAGACCTCAACCGCCGCCACGGCAACCGCCTGATGAACCTGCGCGTCGCCACCCAGTTCCTCGCGGTGGCGATCCTGGCCCTGATCGCGCTGCTGCGCGGGGCGTGAGGCTCACCAAGCGGGCGCGGTGGAAAGTGGATGGGGAAACACCAAGGACACCAAGGACACCAAGGGGGGCGATTCGCCCGTACAGCGCCGGTCTCTTGGTGACTCTTGGTGTCCTTGGTGTCTTGGTGGTGAATCTTTTTTTGAACCGCTTTCATCATCGGCTCGCCCGGCACTCACGCCCGCCAGAACCACTTGTCGTATTCGTGTTGGGCGTCGCAGGCCGACAGGCCCATGTCGGCCAGGGCGCGGTGGTCGAGGCGCAGCAGGGCGCGGCGCTGTTTGGCGCGTTCGGCCCAGTCCCAGGCGCGCAGGAACGCGATGGTGATCCGCCGTCCCAAGATGGTCATCGTCAAGCCCTCCTCATCGGGACCGGATGATCGCGCCGCGAGTGGCGCCGGGGCAAACGAAGGCTTCTCAAGGGGGCGTTGAGAAAAACTCGAATTGACCCGGTGGCGTCGTCGCGCTTTGCTCGGCCGATGAAAGAGAGATTGCCGCCCCCCAACGCGTTGCGCCCCTTCGAGGCCGCCGCCCGCCATCGCAGCTTCACGCGGGCGGCCGACGAGCTGTGCGTGACGCCCGGCGCGGTCAGCCGCGCCATCAAGGCGTTGGAGGAGGATCTTGGTCGCGCGCTGTTCCTGCGACACCGCGACGGCTTGGCGTTGACCGAGGCCGGGCAGGGCTATCTGCC
>JAIOXZ010000062.1 GCA_021741355.1 Caulobacter sp. | reverse complement strand
CCACCACCCGAACCTCTTCGGCGACAGCCCCTCCGCCGCGCAGAAGTCCCGACGGCTCAAGCCGCTCGACCGCCACGCCAAAACCCGCGCCCGCCAGACCGAATCCGGCTCCCGGGAACCCGCCGCATCCATCGATACCTCCGTTCCGTGACCGCCTGCGCGAAACCTACGGGGCGGCGCCAACGATGGCTACGTGGGCTGGCGATGTCGGATACGGAGGATCGAAGTGGCCCTGCCACAGACCGCGGCCGCCACTCGCGGCCCGCTCCTGAGCGCCGACATACGCACGGCTGTAGCGCGTGTAGGCGAGTGCCCAACCCGCCTCGACCATCGCGCCGCCGAGATCCTGTGGCCCGCTGCGGCAGACGGCGACGATGCGCCGAAAGCGATCGGTGTCGCGCCTCTGGCAGACGACGGGACGCTCAGCAATGAGCTGATTGAGAAACAGGGCCGCCTTCTGGCCGCAACGGTATGGTTGACCTGCGGCATCGAGACAGATCTGGTCGCTTTCGGGCGCGTCGATGCCGAATAAACGTATCCGTGTGCCATGGATTTCGAGGGTGTCACCATCGATGACGGAGGCCCTGCCAGAAACGTCTGCTTGCCGTTCCGAAGAACTCGCCGCGGAGCTGATACCGCAGATGGTCAAGGCGATCACGATCCAAAACGCGCGCATCAGGTCAGAGGCGCAAAGAATAGCGGACCGTGGCATCGACATCGGATATCTGTGCCTGACAGGGGCCAAAGTATATTTTTTCACCAAGCCACGCCAACTCCGCCTCAAGGGCACCGGCCTCCACCTCCTTCCACCAGCACTTCGCGCGTTTCGCGCTTCCCGTAAACCAGCGGTAGCCGTTTTCCTTGAGCACGTCCTTCATCTCGAAGGGAGCACGCACCGCCCAGACCCGCTTGGCCACCCGGCGGGCAGAGTCCAGCAGCACCGCCAGAGCGGGGCGGCCGGAAACGGCAAGACGTTGCGCCAAAAGCACGATTCCGGCCCGGCAGTCATTCTCGGCCCGATGCCCCTCGTAGTAGAAGCCGTGCGACATACCGAGGAACGCGAGCTTTCCGCTGTCGCAGCCTTCGTCGAGCCAAGGGATGTCCCGCTGGCTGCACGCCCACGCCTTCTCCGCGGCAATCGGCACCAGGCGTTCCAGCACGGGACGATCAAAGGCGGCGTTGTGGGCGACGACGATATCGACCTCCTCGAGCATGGCCGAAGCCGCGGCGAGGTCCGCCTTCTGCCCCCTCACCATCGCGTCGGTGATTCGGGTGATCTTGCTGACCTCGGCCGGTATCGAACCGGACGGCTGGTTGAGCTGATCGAAGCTGTCGACGATGCGGGTGATCTGGCTCGTACGGGCGCAGTATTCGAAACGCACAATGGCGATCTCGATCACCTCGCAACTCTCAGGCTGCAGAGACGTGGTCTCGAGGTCGACGAAGGCCGCCAAGCGCAGTTGGGCGTCGGGTGGCGGGGCGGGAAAGGGAGGGCTGTCATCGAGCCGGCGCAGGATCCGGTAACGGCCGGTCGCTTCGAGTTGGGCGATCAGCGTCTCTTCGGCAGGGAATCGGGTCTGGTCGGTCGGCATTCGTTTCCCTCGGGCTGGTCAGCAGATGCTCGGTGATGGTAAGCCGGTGTTGTCACGTTGGCGCGATCTGGAAACGTGGCCGGCATCGTATGAGAGGTTTCGATGGACTGGGATCCGGAATGCGAGACTTTTCTGGCCGATGGGCGCGGCGAGCCCAGCGAACGCGACGTGTGGGCGGCGGCGGCACAACTCGTCAAGGCTCATGGTCCGGACGCGGTCGTGGTGGCAGCTCGACGGGCCGACCACTGGCTGGCGGCGGGCGACCTGGCCCAGTACCGCCTCTCCAAACGCATCCTGAGCGCTATCGATCATCTGATCACCATGGTGCCTCCCGTGGGGAGCCGACCGAACTGACGGTTCCGATATTTCAGCGCTCGAGGGTGTCAGGATCGGTCCGCCTGTCCAGGGCGGCGAAACAACATCCGACGGGAGCGGCAAGAGCGTGGCGAGCTCCGGCCGCAACGCCGCTCGAGCGTGAGCCTCGCGAGGTCTGGACCTCGAGCGATGCAGCCGCCGGGGGGCCAAGGACACCGGATCAGAGCGACTTCTTGAGAGCCGGCGCTGGTTTGAACTTGATGCCCGAAGATGGCGGAATCGCTATGCTCTCGCCGGTCTTGGGATTGCGCCCCTTTCGAGCCGCCCTTTCCACCCTGGTGAAAGTGCCAAATCCGGTGACGCTGAAGCGCCCGCATCCCTTCGCGCCATCTACGATGGTTGCGAGCACGGCTTCCACGGCGGCGTCGGCCTCGGTCGCGGTGCAGCCGGTCGCATGACGGACAGCTTTCGCCAAATCAACCTTGCTCATGGGTCCCCCTCCAAAATGCTTCCGCGACGATAATCCCAGGCGGGACGGCTGTCACCGGGGTACGCGGGTCACGGATTGGCCCGGGGCCTTGGATCGTGGCGGAGAAGGTCGATGGCATCAGTGTCTCATTCGCGTCGACACGTTCCGATGCCGAGACCTTCATGTGCCCGGTTTGGACACCCGAACGGAGATTGATGCGCGAAACGGTGTGTGATTTCCTGGCCAGGGAAGCCGCATCACCAGAGCAAGACAAGGAGTTGCCATGAGCATCGACCTTAACTTTCGTAACGAAGGCCCCGCTTATGAGCGGGCCAAGGCCGTGGCGGACGCCATGGGACTGTCCGTCCCGGATTACCTGCTGGCTTGCATTGCGGAGGGACACAAGGTGCTGCGGTCTCGCCATCGGCCGAGCCAGGGAGACATTGAGTTGCCGACCTTTATGCGCTGGAGCCGTACACTGGACTGAAACTCCCGGCCCCAGACCGCTCTCACGGCAGGCCCGGCCAATCGACCCGCCGGCTATTGACCATTTGGGCCAGGGAACCAGGCTCCAGCACCTCGACGTGACGCCCCCAGGCGTAGAGATGCCAAGCCAGTCCCGAAACTGCGGCAGTGGACGCGAACAATGATGAACGACAATCAAGAAACAATTTTGGTCTCGGATAAGAAATTTCACGAGGCGTGTGCCGCGTTTCGTGAAGCAGAAGAAAGCACGGACGGCGCAGTGAGGGACGCGGAATTTCGCCGTCCATTCAGTGCGCGCGGAGATTTTACTTCAAGCCAGCTCGATTTATCTGAAAGCTTGATGCCTGAATTCAGTGAAGACATCAACGTCTTGAGAAAGCCGTGAACCACCTGTTCGACTTCGCGTTCCTGACCACGCTCGCTGAGCGGCGGCGCCTGCGCGCCGGGGACGTGGCCCTCTTCGTCGACGGCGTTTTCAGCCAGGTGATCGAGGACGCCAGCCCCGTGAGGATCGTCGCCACCCTCGGATACCCGCCCGAGAGGGCGGTCCTCTGCCCCCGCTTCAGCGACCCCGACAACAGCTGCACCCGCGATGTCTCCCTCTTGGAGGTCGTGAACGCCGTGATGGTCAGCGGCCGAGGCTCCGTGTTCCCCGGTTTCGACGCGCCCGAGATCCCCACCCCGCCCCTTCCCCCTCGCGATGAACGTGTCCTGTGGCAGATCGACGACTCCAACCGGCGGCTTGGAATCAAGAACCCCGTTTTCCCGTTTTAGTCTTCGTGAATGGTGAACGGCCTCGACGGCGGCGGCGAGGTGCGGGGCGGCATCAGCCCGGAGACCACCATCGGAAGATAGCCGTCCGGCGACGATTTTGGCAGCAGCCTCTTCATGGCCCTGACGGCCGGGGAATCCGCCGTTTTCGTGGGTTCCTCGATCGCCTCTACCACACCACAGGCTGAACAGGTTCTGGATTTTCTCCCCTTGTCGTTGTTCACCCAGCCCTCCCACTCATGCTCGCAACGCTGATCACTCATTGATCGCTCCTCCGGCTTTAACAACCATTTCACGTAGTTCAGCGGTCAGCTGGCCGCCCGTCCAGCGGCCTTTTTTGTACGTAAACCCGCCCCCGTTCTTCAGGGCGTCCCGGACGTCGTCAAGCGGTTTGTCAAGGAAGTGGACCACGACGCCGGTTTTCTCAGGTGGGGCCGCCTCTGCGGCCTCCGGGATCGCCTCGACCGGCTTTTCCGCCTCCAGTACCCGGATAAGGCCACCTCTCATTCCCTTGCGAAGCGGGCGGTCACCAGAGAACGGTAAATGTCCGCAAGGTGGTGAACGGTATCGGTCAGGAGTAGACGGCGCGCGACAGATCATCGAAGGCGTTGGTCTGGTCATCAGTTCCGATCCCCTTGCTTGCCGAGAAACATCTTCACGTTGGCCGCCGTCCACGCCTTGCCGGTCACGGTCCGGACACCATCCTCGTTCAGCCTTTCCGCAGCCTCGGCCAAGCCGCCGCCCTTGGCCTTCACGCCCGCCAGCGTCTCGGCCACGCGCCGCAGCAGCGTTTCGCGACGCTCGTTCGCGGAGAGTCGACGATGGCGCCGCTCGGCCTCCCACTGCCGGAAATGGGCGATCGGGTCGAACAACGCGCCATCCATGGTGATCGCTTCGGGAGCCAAGCCGAGGCAGGAGACCGGCTCCAGCTTCATAATCTGATCGATGTAGGGGTGACGGCGCCAACCAATGTGCTCGGCGAAGTCGACGTAGAGAAGCTGCGCCTCGTTGGCCCGGCAGGCATGCAGCGCCCGCAGCAATTCGGGTCTGACGGCGTCGGTGCCGCGATCCGGGGCGGTGTCGAGGTAGACGATCTCGGCCACCAGTTCGCCCTTTTCCGAGGTGACGCGGCGGTAAACCATTTCGCGCTGATAGCGGATCGTCCTGCTCTTGGCGGCCGCCGCCGCCGGGTCGCTGGGCAGGTCGATGAACCCGACCGACGGAACCGGGAAGGTCCAATAGAACCCCACGAACTTCTTGTAAACCGGATCATCGTCGTCCATGGCGCACCTCCCACCACAGAATAGGCGGACGCGGACCCACGTCAACCAGCGGGAAAACTTCCGCCGGTCCGTCCTTTTCCCGATTCTTCCGGTCATCCTGTGCCCGTGACATCCTTCGCCTCGGGAGAGAGCCATGACACGAGCGCGTACCAGCGAAACCCATCCCTTGACGGTCGCCGAACTTCCGCTGGCGGCCGGCGGCGCGATCGGTCTCGCCCCATGCCCGGGGCGCCAGGGCCCGTCGCACCAGGGACCACCCTGGGAGCGCGATCTCGACGCCGACCTCGCCGCCATCCGCGCCTGGGGGGCCGACGCCCTGTTGTGTCTGATCGGCGTCGACGAGCGCGCCGCGCTGCGCGTCGCCAATCTTCCCGATGCCGCCGGTCGCTTCGGCCTCACCTTCGTCGAGGCACCCTTGACCGAGGGATTGCCGCCCGATGCCGCCTTCGCCGCCCGCTGGGCGGAAATCGGGCCGCCCCTGCGCGCCCTGCTGCGTGGTGGCGGGCGTCTGCTGATCCACTGCCGCGGCGGACTGGGACGCAGCGGCACGGTCGCGGCGCGCCTGCTGGTCGAACTCGGCCAGGATGCGGAAGGGGCGATCGCGACGGTGCGCGCCGCTCGCCCCGGCGCCATCCAGACCGACGAGCAGGTCGAGCACATCCTGGGAAGCGAGCCGGTCGCCGACGGTGTCTCCGAACGCGCCGTGCTGATCGCCGCCGCCCATGAGGCGGCGCTCGCCGCCGTCGAGGAGGCCGGGGCGCTGCTGCGCGCCGAATTCCACCGCGCGGGCGGCCCCCGCGGACGCGGCGAGCACGCCGACATCGACGCCGAGATCGAGGCTTTGCTGCGCGAGCGGCTGCTCGGGCCGTTTCCGTGGGGCTGGTGCGGCGAGGAGACCGCCGACCGGGCGTCCGACTCGCCCTTCTGCTGGGTGGTCGATCCGCACGACGGAACCAAGGCGTTCCTCGAGGGACGTCGCGGCAGCGCGGTCTCGGTGGCCCTGCTCCACGACGGGGCGCCGGTGCTGGGCGTCGTCAAGGCGTTCGCCTGCCCCGACGATGGTGGCGACCTGATCGCCTGGGCCGAGGGATGCGGCCCGCTGCGCCGCAACGGCGAGCCGGTCGACATCGTGCGCCCCGAGCGCCTGGAGCGCGGCTCCGTCGTGGCGCTCTCCGCCGCCGCCGCCGAGTATCCCGTGGGCAACGCCAAGGCGGTGGCGCCGGCCCGTTTCGTCGCCCTGCCCAGCATCGCCTACCGCTTGGCGCTGGCGGCGGTGGGCGAGGTGGAGGCGGCGGTCTCGCTCCAGCATCTGTCGTCCTGGGATGTCGCCGCCGGCCACGCCCTGCTGCGCGGCGCCGGCATGGCGCTGCTGGACGGCGCGGGGCGGCCGGTGACCTACCGGCGTGACGGCCGTGCCGGCGTGGCGCGGTGCTTCGGCGGCGCCGAGCCGGTCGCGCGTGATCTGGCGACCCGCCCGTGGCGCGTCAACGCGGGAAAGGCGGCGCCCCGCCTGGCGCTGCCGCTTCCCGTCGCGGCGGACGCGGACGCTCTGGGGCGCGCCGTCGGCTGCCTGATGGGTCAATTGGCCGGCGACGCCCTGGGATCGCTGGTCGAGTTCCAGAGCCCGGCCGAGATCGCGCGCGCCCACCCGCGGGGCGTCCGCGACATGCGGGACGGGGGCTGCTGGAACACCCTGGCGGGTCAGCCGACCGACGATTCCGAACTGGCGCTGGCGCCCGCCCGCGACCTGGTCGCCGCGCGGGGCTGGTGGGAGGACGGGGTTCTCGCAGCCTATCGCGCCTGGTATCGCTCGGGGCCGTTCGATGTCGGCGGCACCACGCGCGCCGCGCTCGGCT
>JAIOXZ010000061.1 GCA_021741355.1 Caulobacter sp. | reverse complement strand
CCGCCTGCTCCCGTGGGCTTGGAAGGTCGAGCGCGCCGCCCAGGCCGCCGGCTGACCCGCACCCCCGCCGGCGATCCGCCCGCGAGCATCATCGCGACATCCGCCAAGCCTGTCCACGTGGGGCGCTCCTGACGGATACCGTGAACATCAGCAGGTATGGCAGCGGATACCGCTTGCCTTGCGCCCGCCGAGGGTCGGGGACGTCGCCCAAGGCCGCCAGAAGATGGGAAAACGGAACCATGGCACCCTCCTCATCAAGGTGCCCGCTATAGATTCAGACTTTTCCCGCGCCGGATAGACTCGCTTTAAGGCCGACGACCGCCAGGACGACTCGCGTTGCGACACCGCGCCTGTCAGATCAGCAGAACTGAACAGCCCTGCCTTTCGGCCGTAGCGCGGGCCGCACAGATCAACCGCGTCCTCTTCCATCATCCTCGCCAATGTCGCGATCCCCGCCGTCAGGCAGAAACGCTCGAAGCTGGCGCCGACCTCTTGCCAAGCGTCTTCGACGATTCCAGTCGGGACAACGGCGGCCGATATGGTAGTTTTCTTCATGGCGTTGCTTTCCTTCGTTGGATTCGACACCCCGAGCCTACCGGCTCAAGGCGAGCAACGCCTACCTCAGATTTTCAACAGCGGACGGGACATCCCCTTTTGCGAATCACCATCGTAACGCCCGCCCTGGATTGCGCGTCAACCATAGGCCCCGCAATAGAAAGCGTATTGTCGCAGGATGCCGAAGTCGAATACATCGTCATCGACGGCGGTTCGTCGGACGAGACGATGAGCGTGGTGAGGCGCTATGCGAGCCGTCTGGCCGATGTCGTCTCGGAAAAGGATGGTGGGCCCTACGAAGCCGTGATGCGGGGCTTTTCCCGCTCGACCGGCGACGTCATGGGCTGGCTCGGCGCAGATGACATGCTTCTGCCCGGCGCCCTGATGTCCGTGACCCGCATCTTCGAGACCTTTCCCCAGGTCGAATGGCTGACCACCCTTCGCCCGGCCTTCAGATTCGACGGGATGCTGTCGTCGGGCAACCTGCCAGGTGTCTCGCGCGAGGCGCTGCTGGACGGGATTTTCGGTCCGCTTGACGAGCCTGTTTTCGTCTCGGCCCTGCAGCAGGAAAGCACCTTCTGGCGCCGCGGTTTGTGGGAGCGTGCCGGAGCGACGCTGGACACGAATTACCGCTTCGCCGCCGATTTCGCGCTTTGGATGCGTTTCTCGCGCCATGCCGAACCGTATGGCAGCAATCTGATGCTCGGAGCCTTCACCTACCGCACCGGCCAAATAAGCCAGCGTCACAGGGAGCGGTACAGTACGGAATCCATCGAAATTCTCGAACGGGAGCGACGCCTGTCTTCCTGGACCCCGCGGCCGTTCGAACCGTCCGGCTTGAAGACCTATCGGGGACGCTACGTCATCCTCGACCATTGTCGTCTGGCGCTCTACGACGAGCCCTTCTTCGTGGTCGATCCGGAAAAGAAGGGCTTGAAGACCATGCTGAGCCGTACCGTGATCCGGTGACCGGCTCCCGTTCCCCTTGGCCCTGCCCCCAGGCCTGTGGCAAGCTGCCCCGAGATCGAGGGGGTCCGGGACATGCCAGAGGAAACGCTGATACTCGGTGACGGCGGCAACCGCGTCGTGGTGACAACGGCCACCTCGGTGACCGGCGGCGGAGGGGGCGACTGGATCGACTTCTCCGATGCCGACCGTACCGTCGCCATCAGCGGCGTCGAGACGGTGATCGGCGGCGCCCTGGGCGACCGGCTGGTGCTGGGGACGGCCTCCCATCTGATCATGGCGGCCGTCGAAACCCTGGTCGGCAGCGCCGGCGGCGACTGGGTGACCCTGGGCGACCGCGGCAACACCGTCACCTTCAGCGCCGTCGAGACCATCGTCGGCGGCGCCAGCATCGACGTACTGATCGTCGACGGCGACGCCGTCGTCTCGCCGGTCATCGCCGCCATCGAGGGCTATGTCGGCGGCGCCGCGGCGGACTGGCTGACCCTGGGCAACCGCGGGAACACCATCAGCCTGACCGGCGTCGAGACGCTGATCGGCGGCACCGGCCTGGACGCGGTCTATCTGGTCGGCGACTCCAATTCCTTCATCATGGCCGGAATCGAAACCCTGAACGGCAGTACGGGCACGGATTCGGTGACCTTGGGAAAACGGGGCAACACGATCACCGTCACCGCCATCGAGAATCTGATCGGCGGCGGCGGCACCGACGTGGTGTCCCTGGGAGGCGCTGGCCAGACCACGACGATTTCGGACGTCGAGAGCCTGACCGGCAGTTCCGGCCCCGACCACGTCACCTTCGGCGCCGGCACCCAGAACATCGTGGTGAGCGGGGTCGAGAGCCTGAGCGGCTCCTCGTCGTCGGACTTCGTCGTGCTGTCCAGCTCGTTGAACCTTCCGCTGACCGTGTCGCGCATCGAAACGCTGCTGGGCGGCTCGGGCAACGATCAAATCATCCTCGGCACGGGTGGCAACACCATCCTGCTGGCCGGAATCGAGAGCGTCATCGGCGGCAGCGGATCGGACCTGGTCACCTTGGGCAAACGCGGCGGCACGGTGACGATCACCGGCCTCGAGAGCCTGTTCGGCGGCAGCGGTTCCGACACCCTGATCCTCGGCGGCGCCGGCAACGTGACCCGGGTGCGCGACGTCGAGACCATCAGCGGCAGCGGCGGCGGCGATCACATCGTCTTCGCCGCCGCCCCGACCAGCACCAGCAGCACCACCATCTGGGTCTCGGGACTGGAGTCCGTCAGCGGCGGTGACTGGTCCGACGTGGTCGCCCTGTCGGCCTCGGGATCCGCCACCCTGTGGGCGTCGTCGGTGGAAAGCCTCTACGGCACCTCGGCGTCCGAGCATCTGTTCTTCGGCGACCAGGGCAACGGCACGGCCATCTCGTCCTTCGAGACGGTGACCGGCGGAGCCGGGCAGGACATCGTCACCCTGCTGTCCTCGGCCACCGTCACCGTCAGCGGGATCGAGAGCCTGATCGGCGGCTCGGGAAACGACCTTCTGTCCCTGGGCAGTTCCAGCAACACCATCTTCATCGACCTGGTCGAGACGGTCACCGGCGGCGGCGGCAGCGACCGCGTCACTTTGAACGGCCGCACCAACACCGTCACGGTGCTGGGGGTCGAGACCCTGGTCGGCGGGGCGCTCGGGGACTGGGCGCAGCTCGGCACCACGGGCAGCACCATCGTGGTCTCCGGCGTCGACACGGTGACCGGATCGAGCGCCGTCGACAACGTGCTGACCCACGCCTCGGCGGTGCGGTTCGAAGGATCCTCGGGCGCCGATACCCTGACATTGTCGACCGACGCTCATCATGACACGGTGGTCTTTTCCGCCGTCGCCGACGGCGGAGCGGCGGGAAGCGACAGCGGCTATGACCGCGTCGTCGATTTCCAGGTGGGCAGCGACGTGGTCATGCTCACCGGAAGCCTGAGAACCACCGTCGACGCCGACAGCAGCGGCAGCCTGACGGTCGGCAGCCGGGCCGCCAACGAGGTCGATCTGGCGAACGACGAGATCGTTCTTCTGAGCAACCAGTTGTGGTCGGTGACCGATTCCGGCATGTCTTGGTTCACCAGCGCGATGGGCAATGTCACCTCGGCCGGGAACGCCCTCGTGGTGGCCTCGTCGCCGGTCGAGACGGGTTTGTTTTACGTCACCAAGGCGGCTGCGGGAGCGGTCGCGGCCGGTGACGTGCGGTTGCTCGCCGTGTTCGACAAAACCGGCCTCGGCGCTGGAAATTTCACGCTGGGCTGAGGAAGAAACGGTGACGGAGCATTTGGAACGGGGCGTCGAGGCTCACCGCGCCGGTCACCTGGACGAGGCCGAATCCCATTATCTGGCCCTGCTGGCCCGACAGCCCGACCACGCCCAAACGATCCGGCTGCTCGGCCTGTTGCGCCAGACCCAGGGCCGGCTGGCGGAAGCCGTAGCCCTTCTCGCCCGCGCCGCCGCCCTGCTGCGGCTGCCCGTGGTCCATGGCGAACTGGCGGCGGTGCTGACGGCCACCGGCGCGGTGCTGGAAGCGGCCGAAGCCAGCGCCCGTGCCCGGCCGGACGGCGGTCACCCGCTGATCCGGGCGCTTCTGGCAAGGGCAGCGGCGATCTGTCACGAAGGCCGCGCCGACGAGGCGGTGAGGCTGTCACGGATGGCCCTGGTCCTGGCCCCGGGGCCGGATGGCAGCGCCGTACTGGCCGCCTGCCTCCTGGTCAAGGCCGACAGCGCCGACGCCGCGACCGCCATCAACCTGTGCCGCCTGGCCCTGCGTCTGCACCCCCTTCCGGCGGCCCATTCCAGGCTTCTCGCCCTGCTCTATCCGATCCGTCCATCCGAGGCCATGCTGCACGGGCTGAAGGCCTTCCAGCTCGATCCGAACCCGGTCACCCTGGACGAGGCGTCGATGATCATCGTCCGCCTGCTGGTCAACGGCCGTCAGGCGCCCGAGGGGCTGCCGGCCTATATCGACGCGATGGGCGAGGGCAACTATCGCCGGAGCCGGAACGACCCGGCAGGTGCCGAAGCGTTCTGCCGCAAGGCGGCGGTGCTGGAACCGGGCCTGCCCTTCGCCCACGCCCGCCTGGGTCACCTGGCGGCATTGGGGGGCCGGCTGGAGGAGGCCGACGAACATCTGCGCCGTGCCGACCGGCATGGTCCGGCCCGCGAGAGCGTGATGCGCTTCGGAACAGACTTCATGAACCGGCTCGAGGCGTCTCCCCTGCCCGGACCGCCCGTCGCCGGTGAGCTTCCGGACATCGACGCGCCCCTGGTGGTGCTGTCGAGCTGCGACTCCGGCTATTTCGACCGCTTCGCCGAACCCTTCGCCCGGACGCTGGCCGAAACGGCGGGCCTTCCGGTGCATCTGCATCTGCACCTGATCGGCGACGAAGCCGGGCGGGCGCGGGAACTGGTGCGGCGCGCCGGCCTGAATTCGGCCGTGGTCACCACCCAGCCCGACCGGGCGCCGGGCGGCGGCAAGGAGCGGAGCACCTACTACGCCTGCCAGCGCTTCCTTCTTCTGCCCCATCTTCTGCGCCACTACCGCCGCCCGGTGCTGCTGCTCGACATCGACCTGGTGGTGCTGCGTCCCCTGGGGCTGCTGCTGGACATGGCCGGAACCGCCGATCTCGCCGCGGTCGGCGGCCAGCCGGATTTCGAAACCTGGAATCAGCTCTGGGCCGACGTCCTGCTCTGGCGCCCGACCGCGGCCGGCCTGGCTTTCGCCGATCTGACAGCCCGCTATGTCGGGCATTTCCTCGACCGCGGGCTGCCACGCTGGTTTCTGGACCAGATCGCCCTGTTCGCCGCCTGGCGAAGCCTCGCGGCCCGGGGCAGCGGACCGCGCCTGACACTGCTGCCTTCCTTGATCCATCGGGACGGAATGGCCGAGGACGATCCCCGCCGCGACGCCTGTCTGTTCTGGTCCATCCGGGCCAGCACCGGGAACCCGTCGTGAGCGTTCGATCAGCGTCCGGCGGCGCGGTGCAACTCGGCGTCCATGGCGTCGACGAAGCGGGTGAAGTCGTGGCGCCCTCCGGCCACGACGCTCCGGGCGGCCTCGCCCAGACGGCGGCGCAACGCGGCATCCGAGGCCGCCAGGGCGAGATTGGCGGCGAAGGCCTCGACGTCGTTCACCGGCGACATCAGGACGTTTTCGCCGTGAATCAGACTTTCCCGAACCGGCCCGTAGTCGGTGACCAGAACGCAGCGCGCCAAGGCCATGGCCTCGAGCACCGACAAGGTGACCAGATCGTCGCGCGAGGGAAAGGCGAACAGATGGGACCGGGCCAGCTCGCGCCATATTCCGGCTTCGTCCAGCGGGCCGGTGAAAATCACCCGTCCGGCGAGTCCCGGCTCGGCCGCGGTGTGCCGCAGAGCGGCGGCGAAATCCGGCGCCACGGCGTCGGTGCCGGCCACCACCAGCTCGGTTCCCGGCACCCGGCGCACGGCCTCGAGCAGCAGGTCGATACCCTTGCGCGGCACCAGCATGCCCGAGAAAAAGACCCGCACCGGCCCGTCGGCGGGCGGCTCGGGAACCGTTTCGGGCAGCGGCAGGCCCATGGGCACCACCGACCAATTGTCGCCCAGCAACGGGGCGTAGACCCGTTCCGCCTGCCAGCGGGTCGGGAACACCACCCGCCCGGCGCGCTTCAGCGCCTCGGGCGACACGACCCCATCGCGAATGTAATCGAGCCCGCCAAGCGGCTCGTGGACCCACAGCAGGGAATGGATGCCGGGGGTCAGATCGAGCAGCACGTCGGCCCCGATGATCGAATTCACCAGGACCAGATCGCCCGGACGCAGCACCGCACGCTCCTGCAGGGGAATGTCCGCGGCGGCGAAGTCCGGACTCAATTCGCCGCCCCCTTCGGGCGGGATCAGTTCGACGGGATGACGCGAGCGCAGGGCCCGCAGCAGCCGGAGCAAGGCGATGCCCGAGCCCGAACGGGACAGATTGCGGGTGACGGCGACGACTCTCATGGCGGGCGGACGATAAGGCCACACCAGAGGCGCGGCAAGGGAAAGCTGGTCCCGACCTCAGGAGAGCAGGAGGTCGCGTCCGGCCCAGTTCGCGCAGGACCAGGCCACGGCTTCACGGCACAGGCCGATCAGGGCGCGGGCCGAGCGCTCGGCGGCGACCGGATCGGCGGTCGCGGACAAAGGCAGCAGGAGGGACCGGGACGGGACGGCGACACGCGCCGCGAAACGGTCGCGAGCCCCGGCCCCGGTGAACAGCAGGGCGTCGGCGCTTGCCGCCGCCAGCCGCCGGACCCGGTCCGGTCC
>JAIOXZ010000031.1 GCA_021741355.1 Caulobacter sp. | reverse complement strand
CGCGCGGCCCGCGCCGCGGACGCCGCCGCCGCCGAGGCCCGCGAACAGCGCGCCGGCCTCGCCGCCCGTCTCGACGCCGCCCGCGAGCGGTTCGGCGAGATCGCCGGCAACATCCGCGAATCCGCCAAGATGGAGCCGGAGGAACTCGGCCAGCGCATCGCCGACGAGGCCATCGCCATCCCCGGCGACGCCGGCGGGGTCGAGGCCCATCTCTACGCCCTGGAGCGCGACCGCGACGCCATCGGCCTGGTCAACCTGCGCGCCGAGGAAGAGGCGACCGAACAAGGCGCCCGCGTGCTGATCCTCAAGACCGAACGCGCCGATCTGACCGGCGCCGTCGCAAAGCTGCGCGAGGGCATCGAGGAGCTGAACGCCGAGGGCCGCGCCCGCCTGCTGGCCGCCTTCGAGATCATCAACGGCCACTTCCAGGCGCTGTTCCAGGCCCTGTTCGGCGGCGGCGAGGCCGAGCTGCGCCTCATCGAGTCCGACGATCCGCTGGAAGCCGGCCTGGAGATCTTCGCCTGCCCGCCGGGCAAGCGGCTGTCGACCATGAGCCTGATGAGCGGCGGCGAGCAGGCTCTGACGGCGTCGGCGCTGATCTTCGGGGTGTTTCTCGCCAACCCCTCGCCGATCTGCGTGCTCGACGAAGTCGACGCCCCGCTCGACGACGCCAACGTCGACCGCTTCTGCTCGATGCTCGACGAAATGCGCAGCCGCACCCAGACGCGGTTCATCTGCATCACCCACAATCCGGTGACCATGAGCCGCATGGAACGCCTGTTCGGGGTGACGATGGCGGAGCGTGGGGTGAGCCAGCTGGTGAGCGTGGATCTGCGGGAAGCGGAAGCGCTGGTGGCGTAGCCCAACTTTCCTCTCCCGGAGGGAGAGGTGGCCCGGCGGAGCCGGGTCGGAGAGGGAGACGCCAGAGCCTTCAATGTTGCGCTCACCGGGAACACGCGTTTAAACTGTATCAATGCAGAATGCACCCCGGTCGCCCGCTCGGGCGCGCGCCCATCGCAAGACAATGACGCCATCGGAGATCACCCTTTGGCGCGTCGTCAGGGCAAACCGGCTCGAGGGCCTGCGCTTCCGGCGACAGCACCCATTCGGCCCCTACATTCTCGATTTCTACTGCGACCAGGCCAAACTGGCCGTCGAGGTCGACGGCGGCTTCCATCAGCTTGAGGAGCGGAAGCTGCAGGACGCCGCCCGCGATGATTGGGTCGCACGGCACGGCGTCCGGACGCTTCGGTTGCCGTCTCGCCTGGTGCTGGAGAACATCGACGCAGCGCTCGCGTTGATCAGGGCAGAACTGGAGTGGCGGGGACCGGACTATCCTTCGGATAGATAGCTCCTCCCTCTCCGACCTGGCTCCGCCAGGCCACCTCTCCCTCAGGGAGAGGAATGTCAGCCGACCTTCGGAAACAGCCCCGCGCGCGACACGGACGACGCCGGGGCCTTGCCGATCAGGCCGCCGACCCACTGAGCCGTGTCGATCAGGGCGGAAATATCCAGGCCCGTCTCAAATCCCGCGCGGTCCAGCATGTAGGCCAGGTCTTCGGTGCCGATGTTGCCGGTCGCCGCCGGCGCAAAGGGGCAGCCGCCCAGTCCGCCGACCGAGGCGTCCAGGATGGTCACCCCGGCCTCGACGCTGGCGTAGGCGTTGGCGATGCCGGTGTTGCGTGTATCGTGGAAGTGCATCCGCAGCGGGATGTCGCCGATCACCGCCTGCACCGCCTCAATGCGCTTGCGCACGACCCAAGGGTCGGCGACCCCGATGGTGTCGGCCAGGGCGATCTCGTCGAGCTTCGCGACGGCCATCTCGCGGACGATCGCCACGACCTGGTCCTCGCTGATTTCGCCGTCGAACGGACAGCCGAACGCGACCGAGACGGTGCCGGTGATCGGCGGGCCGCCCTCGGCGTGCTTGCGGGCGGCGATGGCGGCCATGGCGGCGATCTGTTCGCTCACCGAGGCGCCCTGGTTGCGGATGCCGAAGCCGTCGCTGGCGCAGACCACGACGTTGGCCTCATCGCAGGCGCCGGCCAGGCAGCGGTCCCAGCCGCGCATGTTCAGCACCAGCCCGATCCGCGAGCGGGCGCCGTCGTGCGGCAGGGCGGCCATCATCTCCTCGGCCCCGGCCATCTGCGGCACGCGCGCGGGATTGACGAAGCTGACCACCTCCTGGCGGCGCACCCCGGCGGCTTCGAGCCGACGGATCAGCTCCAGCTTCTGGCCGACGTCCAGGACGGTCTTCTCGTTCTGCAGACCGTCGCGGGCGCCGACCTCGACGATGTCGATGAAACGGCTCATGGGGCCTCCTGTCCGACCAGCTGACCGGCCTGTGGTTCGCCGCGATAGAGGGTCAGGGTCATGTCGTCGCCGTTGGAATAGTCGATCCCTGAGATGGCCCCGGCCGGTCGCGGAGACAAGCCGGCGGCCTTCAGGGCGGCGAGGAAGGCGGCCTGCTCGCGCTTTTCCACGACGGCCGGCCGGCCCTCGGCGATGGCCTTTACCGCCTCGGCCGGTCCGCCCAGCCCGGTGTTGGTGCCCAGCGCGAAGACCAGGCTGGGCTCGGCGTAGCCGGCCACCTCGACCGGACCCGGCACGACACCGGCGCGGGGTGCAAGACCCGTCCGCTCAAGCGCCATGGCGAGGCGCTGCGACAGCCAGAGCGGCTCCAGGCGCGGGGCCAGCTGACCGAAAAAGGCCGCGTGGGCCAGGACGCCGAGTACGCCCGCCGCGGCCAGCGCCGTGCCGGCGGCCTGACGGAAAATCAGCACCCCGCCGGTGATCGCCGTGGCGACGAACAGACCGATGGTGATCGCGCCCCAGGTCAGGTCGCTGTCGTCGCCGTACTCGGCCATGCCCGCGACGCAGACGGCGACGAAGACCAGACTGGCGAAACCCAGCGTGACCACGCCGGCGATCCGGCTGATCCGGCCCAGCGGCTCGCGCAGGGCGGCGGCCATCAGCATGAACAGCGCCCCGTGCGCCGGCAGGCTGTAGTGGGCCAGCTTGGTCGGCAGCAGTTCGAACATCAGCCAGGTCGGGATCAGCCAGCAGAGGGCGAACAGCACCGCCGGCTCCTTGCGGGCCTTCCAGCCCAGCACCAGGCCGGCCGGCAGCAGCAGGCTGCCCGGGAAGGTCAGCATCGGCGCCAGGAAGGCGTGATAGCCGAACAGCCCGCCATGCCGCTCATGCCCACCGACCAGCTTGGGCGCCAGGTCGCCGCCGATCGCCGCGCCCCAGAAGGCCCCGTCGCTGGCCACGGTGATCGCCCAGGCCCACGGGCCGACGATCGCCAGCACCAGCAGCGGCCCCCAGCTCCAGCCCAGCGACTTCGCCCAGTCGATCCTGCGCTCGGAGGCCCACAGCGCCAGCCCGGCCAGCAGCGCCACCAGCGGCCCGACCGGGCCCTTGACCAGGGCCGCCACGCCGATGCCCAGCCAGAACAGCAGCCGCGTCTTCCAGACGACGGGCGGTCCGCCCCTGTGGGACAGGTAGATCCGCGCCATGGCCGCCAGCGCAAGCGTTGTGGCGCCGGCCTGCACGGCGTCGGTCTTGGCGATCCCCGCCTCTGTCGAGAGCAGGAAGCTCGCGCCCATCATGGCCCCGGCCAGCAGCCCGGCCCGCGCGCCGAACAGCGCCGCCCCGCCCCAGGCGCAGGCGGCCGCCGCCAGCATCGCGCCCAGCAGGGACGGGATCCGGTAGGGCCAGATATCGCGGTCCGAAGCATCCGACAGGGCGGCGACGCTGATCGCCTGCAGCCAGTGGATGCCGACCGGCTTCTTGTCGCGCGGCTGGTCCTGGTAGTTGATCGAGACGTAGTCGTCGGTCTCGAGCATCTGGGCGGTAGCCTGGGCGAATCGGGATTCGTCCCGGTCCAGCGGCGGCACGGCGAACACGCCGGGCAGACCGGCGACAAGCGCGATCAGGGCGGCCAGCAATGGACCGCGCCAGCCGCGGCTCCATTGGTCGAGGCGGGATTCGAGCGTCATGAAACGCCTGATAGCACGATCCTCCCCTCCGCCGTCTTTTCGGCTATGAGAGGACATGACCGAAAAGACTCCCGCGCCGCGCCGCAAGACCGCCGCCGCTCCGAAACCCCCGGCGAAAGCCGCGTCGGCCCCGGCTTCCAGGGGCGTGGCGAAGGCTGCATCCTCGACGCCCGACTTCTCTGTCGTCGTGCCCGTGTTCGACGAGGGCGGCGCCGCGCCGGCCCTGGCCCGCGAAATCGCCGGAGCCTTCAAGGGCACAAACTTCGAGATGGTGTTCGTCAACGACGCCAGCCGGGACAACACCCTGGCGCTGCTGACCGAGCTCAAGGCCGAGCTGCCGATGCTGCGGGTGCTGTCGCACCGCAAGAACGCCGGCCAGAGCCGCTCGATCCGCACCGGCATCCTCGCCGCGCGGGCGTCGATCGTGATCACGCTGGACGGCGACGGCCAGAACGATCCCGCGGATGCGCCGCGCCTCGCGCTCGCGCTGCAGGCCGGAGCGGACGATCTGGCGATGATCGGCGGCGAACGCGTCAAACGCCAGGACAGCGCCGCCAAGAAGATCGCCTCGCGGTTCGGCAACGGCGTGCGCAACTGGCTGCTGAAGGACGGCGCGACCGACACCGGCTGCGGCCTGAAGGCCTTTCGCCGCGAGGCCTTCCTGCGCCTGCCCTACTTCGATCACATCCACCGCTACCTGCCGGCGCTGATGATCCGCGAGGGCTACCGGATCGGCTTTCAGCCGGTGAACCACCGCCATCGCGAGACGGGCGTGTCGAAATACACCAACTTCGGCAGGCTCAAGGCCTCGGTCAGCGATCTGTTCGGCGTGATGTGGCTCCAGTCCCGCGCCCGCAACCCAGGCGGCGCCGACGAGGTTTGACAATCAGCGATTGTTCCCGCTATGTTCCACGGAGAGGTGGAGCATGGTCTTCGCGGAACTGGATCGACGATCGAGGGTCTACGGCGCCAAGCGGGTCAAACTCGCCGTTCAGATGCTGACGACGTTTGCCTACGGCGCCTTGGGGTTCGCATTCGGGGAACCGCTTGTTCAGCGGACGGTCGTTGGCCCAGGTCACGTGATCGCTATGGCGTTCGGGCTGGCCTGCCTGTTCACCGCGCTCTATTTTGTACCGGAAGGAGAGCGCTATGGTTGACCCTGTCGCAGTCGTCGCTCTTGTCCTGATCTTCGCGGGACTGACGGCCTTTCTGCAGTACCAGAAGGTGAAGATCCACCGCCTTGACCGGATCATCGCCGAGAAGGAAGCGGCGCTGAACGCGCCTGATCAACCGACCGCGACGACCACCGCTACGCCCCACTGAGGCGAGCCCGCTTCACCGCCGGGCCGAAAAGCGTTAACCGTTGCGAACCGGGTTATCCGGGTTGGGGGAGACCATGCCCATGTTCGCCGCGTTCCCGCTGCTGGCCTTGCCAGTCCTGGTTTACAATCTGGTCGCGCTGACCCTGCAGGGCGGGTTCGGGTCGCAGATCGCCAGCAGCAAGTTCACCGAGCCGCTGTTCACCGTCGCCATGACCTCGGGTGCGCCCTGGCCGGTCAGCCTGTCGGACCTGCTGCTCGCCGGCGCCCTGGTGGTGCTGTTCATCGAACTGCTGAAATCGACCACCAGCCGGCGGATCGCGATCATCAACCACTCGCTGTCGATGATCCTGTTCATCATCTGCCTGGTCGAGTTCCTGCTCGCCCCGGCCTTCGCCACCTCGACCTTCTTCCTGCTGACCGTGATGGTCCTGCTGGATGTGCTGGCCGGGTTCATCGTCACCATCGTCGCCGCCCGCCGCGATATCGACCTCGCCGGCGGCATGGACGGCAACTGATCCGTCAGGTCAGGACGGTGAAGATGATGGTCACGACGGCGACGTCCAGCAGGCGGATGGCGAAGAGGGTCACGGGCGACTCCGGGGTTCGATTCACCTCCGGTTAAGCAAGACCCGCGCCAGTTCGAGTCCGCATGGCCCTGTTCTTCGATCAGTCCTGGTTTGACGCCCGCCTGGCCGAGCGGAGCCTGTCGCGGGCCGTGCTGGCGGCCGTGGCGGGCCTCACCGAGGCCGAACTGGCCCTCGTCTGGAAAGACCAGCGGGAGCTTTCTGCCGCGCAGGTCGCCGCCTTTGCCGAGTTGCTGGGCGTCAGCGGCGCGGAGGTGGCCGACCGGGCTGGTGTTTCAACTCCGACGCCGGGCGCCGATCCGCTGTCCCGCATCGCGGTGCTGGAACGGCGGGTGGCCGCGCTGGAGGCGGAGTTGGCAAGGTTGAAGGGCGGTTGAGCTCTTTACCTCTCCCGGAGGGAGAGGGGGACCATGCGGAGCATGGTGGAGAGGGAGACGCCGATTTAGGCGAGGACACCCCGCTACTGTTTTTCCCTCTCCGACCCGGCTCCGCCGGGCCACCTCTCCCTCTGGGAGAGGATGAGGTCCAAGCGGCTAGATCTCGGTCTTCTTCAACAGCCCCTTGGGCGGGCGACGGTCGTCAGGGCCGGAATACTCGGTCTCGAGGTAGGCCGCGCGGGCCTGGTCGACGACGGGCTGGCCGCCCCGCAGGCCGCGCTTCTGGCCAGTCTGGCCGTACATCTGGGCAGCGAAGGTCGAGAAACCTTCGGCCGGCGCCGGATCAGCGATCTCCTCGGCGTGCGCGCCCTCGATGATCGCCGGCACATTGGCGCCGCCGTCGGGCGCGTGCGCCCGTCCGGTGTCCTCCGCCCGGCGGCGGGCCTGGCGGCGTTCAAACGGACGGACGGGATCGACGGAGCCGGTCATGGACCCAGCCTAACGCCGGGATCGTAAACAAGTGGTCAGCCCTTGGACGCGAGCTTTTCCAGCTGCGCCTGCATCGCGGCCATCTGCCGCTTCAGGTCGGTCAGGGCCTCGTCGCCGCCGGCCGCGGGCGTCTCGGAGGCCTTGGCCGCGGCCTCGCCCTCTTCGCTGCGATTGCCGTAGCCGCCGAAGGGCGAGAACATCTTCATCGCCCGGTCGAACAGGACCATGTTCTGGCGGATCTGCTCTTCATAGGCGCCAAGGCCCGCGCCGGTCAGGCCGGCGCCCGGGGTCATCGCCCCGAACTGGCTGCGGAACTGTTCCTGCTGCTTGGCGAAGTTGGCCAGGCTCATCTCCAGGAAGCTCGGCACGAAGGCCTGCATCTGACCGCCGTAGAAGCCGATCAGCTGACGCAGGAACTGGATCGGCAGCAGGTTCTGGCCGCCGCCGCGGTTCTCTTCCTCGAAGATGATCTGGGTCAGCACCGGACGGGTGATGTCCTCGCCGGTCTTGGCGTCATAGACGACGAAGTCTACGCCCTCCTTGACCATGTCCGACAGGTGCTCGAGCGTGACGTACGAACTGGACGCGGTGTTGTAGAGGCGGCGGTTCGCGTATTTCTTGATGACGACGCGATCGGCGCTGTTTTTCTCTCCGGCGGCATTTTCGCCGGACTGGGGCTTCTCGGACATTTCCATTCCCTGAAGAGCGCTTTACCGCGCCTTTTCGCACCGCACTATTGCGGATGCAAAGGCATGACGGAAGGGCCGTTTTGCTGCGCAGCATATTGCACTGCAAAACGAACAGTCGACGAACAGCGTCTGTTTATGCAAGGTGCGGCCTCACAACGAAAAATGAGCGCTCCGGGCTCGTAACCGCCGGGGACGCCGCGCAGGGAACGACGGAGAAACTTCCATGACCGACATCGTTATCGTTTCGGCTGCCCGCACGCCCGTCGGGTCGTTCAACGGGACCCTTTCCAGCCTGCCCGCCCACGAGCTGGGCCGGATCGCCATCCAGGCCGCCGTCGAGCGCGCCGGCATCGCCGCCTCGGACGTCGATGAAGTGATCATGGGCCAGGTGCTGCAGGCCGGCGCCGGCCAGGGCCCCGCCCGCCAGGCCGCGATGAACGCCGGCATTCCCGCCGAAAGCCCGGCCTGGAGCCTGAACCAGCTGTGCGGCTCCGGCCTGCGCGCGGTGGCCCTGGGCGCCCAGCAGATCGCGGACGGCTCGGTCAATATCGTGGTCGTTGGCGGCCAGGAGAGCATGAGCCAGTCGCCGCACGCGGCCAACATCCGCAACGGCCAGAAGATGGGCGACCTGGGCTTCGTCGACACCATGATCAAGGACGGCCTGTGGGACGCGTTCCACGGCTACCACATGGGCCAGACGGCTGAGAACATCGCCGTCCGCTGGCAGATCACCCGCGAAGACCAGGACCGCTTCGCCGTCGCCTCGCAGAACAAGGCCGAAGCGGCGCAGAAGGCCGGCAAGTTCGCCGGCGAGATCGCGCCGGTGACCATCAAGGGCCGCAAGGGCGACACGGTCGTCGACCAGGACGAATACATCCGCCACGGCGCGACCTACGAAAGCATGTCCGGCCTGCGCCCGGCCTTCACCAAGGACGGCACGGTCACCGCGGCCAACGCCTCGGGCCTCAACGACGGCGCCGCCGCCCTGGTGCTGATGAGCGCTGATGAGGCGAAGAAGCGCGGCCTGACCCCGCTCGCCCGCATCGCCAGCTGGGCCAGCGCCGGCGTCGAGCCGGAAATCATGGGCACCGGCCCGATCCCGGCGATGAAGAAGGCCCTCGACAAGGCCGGCTGGTCGGTCAGCGACCTCGACCTCGTCGAGTCCAACGAGGCCTTCGCCGCCCAGTCGCTGTCGGTGGTCCGCGAGCTGGGCCTCGACCCGGCCAAGACCAACGTCAACGGCGGCGCGATCGCCATCGGCCATCCCATCGGCGCCTCGGGCGCGCGCATCCTCACCACCCTGCTCCACGAGATGAAGCGGTCCGGCGCGAAGAAGGGCGCCGCGACCCTCTGTGTCGGCGGCGGCATGGGCGTGGCGATGTGCGTCGAAGCCGTCTGAAATACCCATAAAAACAAACACTAATCTGCAGGGAAGAAGCGCATGAGCAGGGTTGCATTCGTCACGGGCGGGACCCGCGGCATCGGCAAGGCGATCGTCGAGCGGCTGAAGGCCGACGGCATGAAGGTCGCGGCCGGCTATTCGGGCAATGACAAGGCCGCCGCCGAGACCGCCGAGGAACTCGGCGTCCAGGTGGTCAAGGGCAACGTCGGCAACTTCGAGGACTGCGCCCGCGCGGTGAAGCAAGTCGAGGACGCGCTCGGCCCGATCGAGGTGCTGGTCAACAACGCCGGCATCACCCGCGACGGCTTCTTCCACAAGATGACCTATGAGCAGTGGAGCGAGGTCATCCGCGTGAACATGGACAGCGCCTTCAACATGACCCGTCCGGTCATCGAGGGCATGCGCGAGCGCAGCTGGGGCCGGGTCATCAACATCAGCTCGATCAACGGCCAGAAGGGCCAGGTCGGCCAGACCAACTACTCCGCCGCCAAGGCCGGCCTGATCGGCTTCACCAAGGCGCTGGCGCTCGAAAACGCCAAGAAGGGCATCACCGTCAACGTGATCTGCCCCGGCTACATCGACACCGACATGGTCGCCGGCGTGCCGGAAAACGTCCTGGCCGGCATCGTCGCGGGCATCCCCGTCGGCCGCCTCGGCAAGGGCGAGGAGATCGCCGATATGGTCTCCTACCTCGCCGGCGAACGCGCGGGCTTCGTCACGGGCGCGACCTTCACGCTCAATGGCGGTCAGTACCTGGCTTCCTGATGTTGTGCGGGGACATGCACTTCAGTGCGTGTCCCCTCTCAACCGGCAAAATGGGGACACGCACTGAAGTGCATGTCCCCGTGCTTGCCCCCCTCCCCGAACCCGTCCAAGAATCGCCCCAGTCACGGTGCAGAACCGAGGGGATGGCGCGTACCGAAATCCGGTTTCCTGCGGTCGCGGCGACAGTCGCGGCGACGCTGACCCTGCTGTGCTCCGGCATGGCGGGACCGGCGTTCGCACAGGCTCCGTCGCTCAAGGATTTCCTGTTTCCCGAGCGCCCGGCCGAGGGCCAGCGCCAGGCGCCGCCCCCGCCGGTCGCCCGCTACGTCTCCGAGACCGGCGAGGGCTTCATCCTCGACCGCTCCAACGACCGCGCGTTGCTGCGGTTCGAGGACAGCCCCGAGATCTGGGTGCTGCAGCCGCAGATCGGGCCGCGCGGCGACGTCATCTACAAGAACGACATCGGCCAGGTGCTGCTGCGCGCCACGCGCGTCGGCGGTCTGACCCTGTTCACCGGCAAGCGGCCGGCCGGCGCCTCTGCGTCGTTGGTCGGCGCCTCGCCGCCAATCCGGCTGAAGGTGATCGGCCCGGTCGATCTGTGGCGCGTGCTGCTCGCCGCCAGCACCCGGGCCAGCCGGCTGGCCCGCCACCGGATCAGTTTCGAGTCCGAGGCCACGCCCGTCTCCTCGACCCTGATCGCAGACGCCGCGATCCTGACGGTCATGGCCATCGAACGGGTCTCGCGTCGGCCCGACGGCGCGGCCCTGATGTCGAGAATCCAGCGGGTGATCATCGTCGAGGGACGCCGTCCCGAAGTCGCCCTGCGCGCCGGCACCCTGCTGGTGGTGGTTAGCCCGGCGCTCGGCGTCGCCGGCCGCCCCTCCTCCGAACGGATCGCGTTCGTCACGACGAAATAGGCGGCTCCCACCCTTCCGGCGCCATCTCGAAGCCGGCGAAGTCGAAGCCCGGCGCGACGGTGCAGCCGACCAGCGTCCAGTCCCCCAGCGAGCGCGCCTTCTGCCAGACGCCGGTCGGCACGACGGCCTGCGGGCGTTCGCCGGCGGCCAGGTCCGCGCCCAGCCGGTGCTCGACCGCGCCGATGGTCAGCAGCAGCGACGCGCCGGCATGGAAGTGCCAGACCTCGGCGGCGTCCACCCGATGCCAGCGGCTTTCCTGCCCGGCCTCAAGCATAAAGTAGATCGCCGTCGAGGCCCCACGTCCTTCGGGTCCGGTCGTGTCGCGAAAGGTCTGGCGGTACCAGCCGCCTTCCGGATGCGGCGCGAGATCGAGCAGGGCGATGACCTCGGCGGCCGTCATCCCTTGAAGCTGTCCTTGGCCGCCCGCACCGCGCCGAAGGCCTCCGCCGGGTCGGCGATGTCGGGCCGCAGCAACGGCGCGCGCAGGAAGGGATTGGTCGCCTTCTCCAGACCGATGCTGGTCGGCACCGTCCATTCGCCCTTCTCGCGGGCGGCGAAGATCGCATCCGCGCGGCGTTTCAGCGCCGGATCGGCGTCGACCGACAGGGCGAAGCGGGCGTTGGAGGCGGTGTATTCGTGCGCGCAGTAGACGGCCGTGGCGTCCGGCAGGGCGGTCAGCTTCGCCAGGCTCGCCCACATCTGTTGCGGCGTGCCCTCAAAGAGCCGGCCGCAGCCCAGCGCGAACAGGGTGTCGCCGACAAAGGCGATCTGGTCGGCGGCGTCGTGGAAGGTGATGTGTCCGAGCGTATGGCCGCCGGTGTTGATCACCTCGAACCGGGTCTCGCCCAGCATCACTACATCACCGTCATCGACGACCCGGTCCGGCGCGGTCCCGAGCCGCTCGACCTCGGCCGGACCGACCACCTGGCAGCCGGTGGCCGCCTTGATCTCCGCGTTGCCGCCGGCGTGGTCGGGGTGCCAGTGGGTGTTGAGAATATGGGTCAGGGTCCAGCCCAGCGTTTTCAGCTCGCGCAGGATGGCGGCGGCGTCCGGCGTGTCGATACAGGCCGCCTGGCCGGTCGCGTCATCGCGGATCAGGAATCCGTAGTTGTCGGACAGACAGGGAAACTGGTGGACGGTGAGAGTCATGACGGCCTCGGGCAGTGACGGCGGGGACATCGCCACCCTACATTGACAGCGACTCGAAACGGGAGCGCGAATGCGCCGCGACGTTCTGGAACTGAGGGCCTTCTACGCCTCCGCACGCGGGCGGGCGGCGCGGGAGATGGTCGGCCGCAAGGTGGCCGAGGCCTGGGGCGACCCGCGCGGGCTCGATATCCTCGGCGTCGGCTACCCCACACCCTACCTCGAACAGTTCCGCGATCGCGCCCGACGCACGGTGGCGATGATGCCCGCGACCCAGGGGGTCGAGGTCTGGCCGGCGGTTGGCCGCAACCTCGCCTGCATCGGCCACGAGACCGCCCTGCCCCTGACCAACGCCCTGTTTGACCGCGTGCTCTGCGTCCACGCGCTGGAAGAGGCCGATGACGCCGTCGGTCTGATGTCCGAGGTTTGCCGCGTGCTGGCGCCGTCTGGCCGGGTGATCGTCGCGGTCGCCGCCCGCAACGGCCTGTGGTCCAACGCCGAGGGCACCCCGTTCGGCCACGGCCGGCCCTGGAGCCGCGCCCAGCTGGAACAGGTGCTGCGCGACGCGGAGCTGGAACCGTCCGGCTGGACCCGCGCCCTCTACGCGCCGCCGTTCGCCTGGACCGCGCGCTGGGCGGAGGGATTCGAACAGATCGGCGCCTGGCTCTGGCCGCCGCTGGGCGGGGTGATCCTGATGGAGGCGGTCAAGCAGACGTTTGCCGTGAAACCCAAGGGCGTGCGCGCCAGGGCCAGGGTTTTCGCGCCCGGAACGCTGGTTCCCGTCCCGCCGGCGCCCGCCGGACGCTCACCGGATACCGCAATGCAGCAAGACCCCTTGGCGGCCGGACCAGTTTCGCCCTAGCTTGGCCTTTCGCCACGCCGACGTCCGACCGGAGCCGCCGCCATGAAAATGATCGTCGCCATCATCAAGCCCAGCCGACTGGACGCCGTACTCGACGGGGTGACGGAGGCCGGCGCCTCGGGTCTGACCGTCACCGAGGTGCGCGGCTACGGCCGGCAGAAGGGCAAGACCGAGGTCTATCGCGGCGCCGAGTACGAGGTGAAGCTGCTGCCCAAGGTGAAGCTGGAGATCGCCGCGCCGGACGACGTGGTCCAGGCGATCCTCGACGCCATCGTCCGCACGGCGAACACCGGCAAGATCGGCGACGGCAAGGTGTTCGTCATGGACCTGGACCAGGTCCTGCGCATCCGCACGGGTGAAACCGGCGCCGCGGCGATCGCCGGCTAGAGCGCGTTCCGATTAGTGGGAACCGGTAATCGGATCAAACGCGCGACAGCAAAGAACCTGGAGCGGCCGATTTGATTCCGTCAAATCGGGTCCCGCTCCAGGGAGCCGCCGGAAGGCTTGCGCGTTGATGCCCTGAACGGCGACGGGGCGGCATTACGGACATTCTACGGGACGGCGATACCTGCTGGCGAACGGCGAAGGCCGACGCGCTGGCGTTCCTCGTGGACGGCGCGGATTACTTCACCGCGGTGAAGGCCGCCATGAAGCAGGCCCGGCGTTCGATCTGGCTGCTGGCCTGGGTGTTCGACCCGCTCACGCGCCTCCAGCCCGACCAGGTCGCCCGCAGCGGCGATCCGGCGACCGCCGACCGGCTGGGTCTGTTGCTCCGGCGCATGGCGGCCCTGCATCCGGGCCTCGATGTGCGGGTGCTGGCCTGGGACATGCCCTTTCCGATCAACGCCTCGCAGGGGTTTGCCCCGCAGCGGGCGCTGGCGGAGTTTGTCGGCTCGAAGGTCAAATTCCGGCTCGATTCCACCCTGCCCGCCAGCGCCTGCCATCATCAGAAGGCGCTGATCATCGACGGGCGGGTGGCCTTCGTCAGCGGCGGGGATCTCGGCGCCGACCGCTGGGACACCTGCGAACACAGCGACGGCGACCCGCACCGACGCCTGCCGAACCTGCGCCGCTACCCCGCCCGCCACGATGTCTCAGTGATGATCGAAGGCCCGGCGGCGCAGGACTGCGCCCGGCTGTTCGTGGATCGCTGGGCGCGCGCCGGCGGCGGACGGCTCGACCTGCCGGAGGTGGATCTCTCGCGGGAATCGCCGTGGCCGGCCTCGGTGACGCCGGACCTCATCGGCCACGACGTCAGCCTGGTGCGGACGATGCCCGGCTGGAAGGGCCAGCCGGAGGTCATGGAAGGCCTGCGGCTGCACCTCGCCTCGATCGCGGCGGCCCGGCGGTCGATCTACATCGAGAACCAGTACCTGACCTCGCCGACGGTGGTGGAGGCCCTGTCGCGGCGGCTGGCTGAGGCGGACGGGCCGGAGGTGCTGGTCATCGGTCCGGCCTCCAGCCCCAGCTTCTTCGACCGGCTGACCATGGACAGCGCCCGGATCTCGGCCATCGGCAAGCTCATGGCGGCGGATGTGCACGGCCGCTTCCGCGCCCTGACGGCCCGCACCCGTGCGGGCAGGCAGATTATCGTTCATTCCAAGGTGACGATCATCGACGATCGCTTCCTGCGGATCGGGTCGGCCAATCTCAACAACCGTTCGAACGGCCTGGACAGCGAGCTGGACCTGGCCTTCGAGGTCCGGGACGGCCAGACGGGCGGAATGGCGCGCGAGACCATCGAGACCTTCCGCAATCTGCTGATCGGCCACTATCTCGGGCGCAGCCTGCCGGAGACCGAGGCGGCGATCCAACAGACCGGCAGTCTGGCCGCCGCCATCGACCGGCTGGACGGCGCGCCCCGCCGGCTGAAGCCCATGGAGCCCCGGCCGCTGGGCCCGATCGAAACGTTCATCACCGCCTGGTGTCTCGGCGACCCTATCGCGCCATCAGACGCCTGGCGGCCGTGGATACGCCGCAAACGCCTCGACGCGCAGCGGGACATGGTCACGCCGCCAGCGCCGCAACCTCCAGCTCGACGATCAACGGCAGATGATCCGACGCCACCCGCGACCGCGGATCAAACGGCGACTCGACACCGGTGACGGAAATGTCGCCGGCGAGGAAGACGTGGTCGATGCGCAGGACCGGGAAGCCGGAGGGGAAGGTCGCTGTCGGCGCCTTGCCCCGCCCTTCCTGGGCGTCGCGCAGCACGGCGGTCAGCATCCGGTAGGTCTGGGACAGCGGCAGTGCGTTGAAGTCGCCGAGCAGCACCGCCGGCGGAGTGAACCCCTCCGACCCCAGCCAGCGCTCGCCCAGCAGTTCAGCGACCTGGACCTGTTGCTCGCGGGGGACCAGTCCCAGATGGGTGTTGATCACCTGCAGCTCGACGCCGCCGATATCGACCGCGACCCAGAGCGCGCCGCGCGGCTCCAGCGCCTTGATCTTCGGCAGGCCCGGCAGGGCGCCGGTCTTGACCAGCCGCTCGGGCAGGGCGGTCAGGATCGCATCGCCATAGCGCTCACCCTCCACCATGATCGCCGGGTGAAAGTGCGACCGCATTTTCAGCAGCTCGGCCAGCCGGTGCGCCTGGTCGACGCCGCGGGTGCGCAGCCGCCCGACGTCCAGCTCCTGCAACGCGACGATGTCGGCCCGGCAGCTGGCGATAACGTCAGCGACCCGTTCCACATCGAGCTTGCGGTCCACGCCCACACAGCGGTGGACGTTCCATGTCATCAGGCGAAGCTTCATCCACCAAAGAGATCGCGGGAGACGGCGTCCGGTTCCACGGGGGCTGCACTTCGACGGGCCAGCAGAAACAGGGCCGCCTCCGCCCGCCAGTTCTCGATCACGCTGTCCGGGTTCATCGGGCGGGCCGGGTGACCCTCCGACAGCGCCGCGCAGGCCTCTATCCGCACGTCCAGATCGGCGACCAGCGCATTGAAGTCGGCCAGGGTGCAGAGGTGGATATTGGGCGTCGACCACCAGGGCTCGGGCAGCGACCGCGTCTCCGGCATACGGCCCCGGCTCAGCAACGACCAGCGCACCCGCCAGTGGCCGAAATTCGGGAAGCTGACGACGGCCCGGTCGGCGATCCGCAGCAGCTCGCTGAGAACCCGGCGCGGATTGCGCGTCGCCTGCAGCGTCTGGGAGAGCACGGCGTAGTCGAAGGCGCCGGTGGGAAACTGGTCGAGGTCGCGGTCCGCGTCCCCTTGCATCACGGCCAGACCCCGCGCCAGGCAGGCGGACACGCCCTGCGGGCTGATCTCGACGCCGCGGCCGTCGGCCTGCTTCTCGCGGGCCAGCAGTTCCAGCAGCTCGCCGCCGCCGCAGCCGACATCCAGCACCCGCGCGCCGGGCCGCACCAGCCGCAGGATCTCGCGGAAGTCCTCGCGCACGCCGGTCATTTCAGGCCCCGCGCGGCGTCGACGGAATCGAGGAACCCGGACAGCGCCGAGTCCATCACCGGCTCGTCCAGCAGGAAGGCGTCATGGCCCTTGTCGCTCTCGATCTCGACGAAGCTGGCGCGCGCGCCGGCGGCGTTCAGCGCCCGCACGATGTGCCGGCTCTCGGCCGTCGGATAGAGCCAGTCGGAGGTGAACGACAGCACGCAGAACCGGATGTGCTTGGCCCCGCCGAACGCCTCGGCCAGCACCCCGCCATGCGACGCCGCCAGGTCGAAATAGTCCATCGCCCGGGTGATGTAGAGGTAGCTGTTGGCGTCGAAGCGGTCGACGAAGGTCGCCCCCTGGTGGCGCAGATAGCTCTCGACCTGGAAGTCGGCGTCGAAGCCCCAGCTAAGGCCGTCGCGCTGCAGCTCGCGGCCGAACTTCCGCTGCAGCGCCGTCTCGGACAGATAGGTGATGTGGGCGGCCATCCGCGCGACGGCCAGCCCCTTTTCGGGCCGGCCGCCGTGGTGGGCATAGTCGCCGCCGCGCCATTCGGGATCAGCCATGATCGCCTGACGGCCGACCTCGTGGAAGGCGATGTTCTGGGCGCTGTGTCGCGCGGCCGAGGCCACGCAGACAGCGCTGAACATCCGCTCGGGATAGTCCGCCGCCCACTGCAGCACCTGCATGCCGCCCATCGACCCGCCGACGACGCACAGCAGGGTCTCGATGCCCATGGCCTCGACCAGCATCGCCTGGGCGCGGACCATGTCGGCGATGGTGATCACCGGGAACGTCAGACCCCAGGGCCGGCCCGTCGCCGCGTTGATCGAGCCCGGGCCCGTGGTGCCCTGACAACCGCCGACCACATTGGCGCAGAGGATGAAATGCCGCGCCGGATCGAGCGGCTTGCCCGGCCCCACCAGCCGCGTCCACCAGCCCGGCTTGCCGGTCACCGGGTGAACCGCGGCGACATGCTGGTCGAGCGTCAGGGCGTGGCAGATCAGGACGGCGTTGGATTTGTCGGCGTTGAGCGCGCCATAGCTGGACCAGGCGACCTCGAGCCCGTCGATGCGCGCGCCGGAATCGAGCAGCAGCGGCTGGCCGGCGGGAAACCGCCAGATGCCGCCATTCTGTTCGATGTCGCTGGTCGCCTCGAGGGTCATGTCGCGCGTTGGACCGCCACGCGCCGCCCCTGTCAACCGGCGCCTTCCGGCGCAGGGTTCGCGCAGGTATGAGGGAGTCGATGAAACGCCTGATCCTCATGCGCCACGCCAAGGCCGAACGGTCCAGCCCCGCCGGCGACTTCTCCCGCGCCCTGGCCGAGCGCGGCCTCACCGACGCCGCCCTGATGGGCCGCCTGCTGGTCGATGAAGGCCTGGTTCCCGACATCGGCGTGGTCTCGACCGCGCTGCGCACCCAGCAGACCTGGCGCGAGGTCTCGGCGTCGTTTCCGAACGCGCAGACGCGCGCCCTGGTCGGGCTCTACAACGCCGAGGCGGGCCGGATCCTGTTCGAGGCCGAGGCCGCCGGCGAGGAATACGACACGGTGATGGTCGTCGGCCACAATCCGGGCATGCACGCCCTGACCGTCAGCCTGCTGCGCGAAGGCGGCGCTGGCTCGGCGCTGATCGCGCGGGCCGAGAGCCGCTTCCCCACCGCGACGGTCGCGGCCTTCACCTTCGACGCCGCGGGACGCCCCTCCTACGACGGCCTGTTCTACGCCGCCGATCACGGCGGAGGCGGCGGCGAGTGACGCGGATCTACAAGCTGCTGACCCGCCCCGAATGGCTGGCGGCGTCAGACGCGGGCGTGTTCACCGGTTCGCCGGTCGATATCGCCGACGGTTTCATCCACTTCTCCACCGCCGCCCAGGCGCAGGAGACCGGTCGAAAGTACTTCGCCGGCGTCGAGGGCCTGGTGGCCGTGGCGTTCGAGGCCGAGGCGCTGGGCGAGGCCCTGACGTGGGAGCCCTCACGCGGCGGCGACCTGTTCCCCCACCTCTATGGCCCGCTGCCGACGGCCCTGGCGGTGGAAGCCATGCCGGTGGAACTGGATGAGGGCGGCGTGCCGTTGCTGACCGGGTTGAAGGCGTGACCGTTCACGACTCCCTCGCCCGTGCCCTGCATGTTCTCGACCCCGAAGACGCCCACACCGCCACCCTGCTCGGCCTGAAGCTCGGTCTCGGCCCTGTCGACCGTACGCCCGACGACCCCATTCTCGCGACAAGCCTGGCCGGCATTCCGTTGGCCTCGCCGATCGGGCTGGCGGCTGGCTTCGACAAGAACGCTGAAGCCCCGGCCGCCATGCTGCGCGCCGGGTTCGGCTTTGTGGAATGCGGCACGGTCACGCCGCTGCCCCAGGCTGGCAATCCGCGGCCGCGGCTGTTCCGTCTCAGCGAGGACCGCGCGGTCATCAACCGGATGGGGTTCAACAACGCGGGCCTGGCCGCCTTCGCCGCCAACCTCATCCGCCGCAGCAAGACCGGGCCCGTCGGCGCCAACATCGGCGCCAACAAGGACTCGGCGGACCGCATCGGCGACTACGTGCAGGGCCTGAAATGGCTCTGGGGTCTGGCGGACTGGTTCACGGTCAACATCTCCTCGCCCAATACGCCCGGCCTGCGCGCGCTGCAGACGCGAGCGGCGCTCGAGGAACTGCTCGGACGGCTGGCCGAGGCGCGGGCGGCGCTGACCGGCGACTATCCGGTCTTTCTCAAGGTCGCCCCCGATCTCGAGGACGACGAGGTCGAGACCATCGTCGAGACGGTCGCCGCCTTCGGCCTGCAGGGGATCATCGTCTCCAATACGACCATCTCGCGGCCCGACAGCCTGCGTTCCGCCCTGAAGGCGGAGACCGGCGGCCTGTCCGGCCCGCCGCTGATGACCCTGTCGACCGCCATGCTCGCCCGCTTCCACGCCGCCAACAGCCCGGGCCTCACCCTGATCGGCGCCGGCGGCGTCGCCTCGGGGGCCGACGCCCTGGCCAAGATCCGCGCGGGCGCCAGCGCCGTGCAGCTCTATTCGGCGATGGTCTTCGAGGGTCCGGGCCTGGTCACCCGGGTGAAACAGGACCTGGCCGCCCGCCTGCGCGCCGAGGGGTTCGCGTCCGTTCGCGAGGCGATCGGCGCGGGATGACCGCGACCCTCGCCCAATGCGTCGGCGTCCGCGCCCCGGAACCGCCACGCTGTCTTGCACTTTTCGCCCGACGCGCGAACTGTCGCCGCGTTGCCCTGCTGTCGGACGTGAAGTAACCCATAACCATGGTCGACGCCCCGCCGCCCGAGACGGAGACGACCGGACCCCGGAACCAGCCATCCCGGCGCTGGCTTTGGCCCGGCGGCCTGTCCGCGCGCCTGCTGGTCCTCACCGCCCTGTTCGTCGCCGGCGCGGCGTTGTTCGTGCTTCCCGCGACCCTGGCCGCGTTCGAGGAGCAGTGGCTGCTCGACCGCATCCGCGCCGCGGAACTGGCCTCAACCATCGCCGAGGCCGACCCCGCCCGCCGCGTCACCGCCCCGGTCCGCCAGCAGCTGCTGGAACAGGCCGGCGTCGTGTCGGTGGCGATCCAGACCGACGGGATGCGGCGGCTGATCCTCGCCGCGCCGCGCGACCTGCGCACGCCGTATCTCGTCGACATGCGCAACCAGAACCCGCTCAGCTGGATGTCGGCCCCGTTCCAGACCCTGTTCGGTGGTGAAGGCCGCATGGTCCGGGTGATCGCCGAGCCACGCTTCCGCTCGGGCGAGTTCGTCGAGATCGTCACCCCGGACGCGCCGCTGCGCGAAGCCCTGCTGGGCTATCTGGGCCAGCTGATGCTGGTGACGCTGTTCGTCGCCCTACTGGCCGGTCTGGCCGTCTATCTGGCCCTCAACGCCTTCCTCGTGCAGCCGATGCAGCGGATCACCCGCGCGATGGAGCGGTTCCGCGCCGACCCGAACGACCCGGCCGCGCGCGTCACGCCCTCCCGCCGCCGCGACGAGATCGGCCGCGCCGAGGTCGAACTGGAGCGGATGCAGATCGACCTGCTGGCCGCCCTCTCCTCCCGCGCTCGGTTGGCGCAGCTCGGCGAGGCGGTGGCCAAGATCAATCACGATCTGCGCAACATGCTGACCAGCGCCCAGATCGCCTCGGACCGGCTGGCCGAGATCGGCGACCCCAAGGTGGCCCAGGCCATGCCCCGGCTCGAACGGGCGCTGGACCGGGCGGTGACCCTGGCCACGGATGTGCTGGCCTACGGCAAGTCGGCCGAGGCCGCGCCGGAAGCCCGGCCGACGCCACTGCTGGCGGCGCTCGAGGCCGCGGCCGAGGACGCTGGCCTGAGCGAAAGCGGCGTGCGGCTTGAAACCGGGATCGTCGCGGGCGACGCGGTGCTGGCCGACGCCGACCAGTTGCACCGCATCCTGGTCAACCTGCTGCGCAACGCCCGCGAGGCGATCCAGGACAAGGACCCCGCGCGCGCGGGCCGCGTCCAGGCCGCCCTGACCCGCGAAGACGGCGTCAGCACCCTGCGCCTGTCCGACGACGGCCCGGGCCTGCCGGAGCGGGCGATGGCCAACCTGTTTCAGCCGTTCTCGGGCTCGGCCCGGCGCGGCGGCACGGGCCTCGGCCTCGCCATCTCCCGCGAACTGGCCCAGGCCCACGGCGGCGATCTGACGCTGGTCCGGTCCACGGCCGAGGGCACGGTGTTCGAGCTGACCCTGCCCGGCGTCGTCGAGGATGCCCCGGCGAAGCCGAAGCGCCCGCGCCGGAAGAAGACGGACGCCTGAACCGGTCCGTCCGGGCCTAGAGCCCCTTCGCCACGCCCTCGCGGCGCGGATCGGCGGCGCCGACGAGGCCTTGCGGCGTGACGACGACGCCGTGCAGGCCGGAATTTTCGCCGCCGGTGTTGCTGAACGTCAGCCCCAGCGCCTGGAGCCCCTCGACGACCCCGGGGGCGTAGCGGGCGGGTTCGCTGGAGATGCGCTCGCCGCGCGCGACGAGGTTGGGCAGGTTGAACGCCTCCTGCAGCGTCAGCCGCCAGTCCAGGAGGCCCACCAGAGCCTTCAGGTTATAGGCGATGATCGACGGGCCGCCCGGCGAGCCGAGCGCCGCCACGAGCCGTCCCTGACGGTCCAGCACGATGACCGGCGACATCGACGAGCGCGGCCGCTTGCCGGGCCCCACCGCGTTGGCCGCCGGAGCGCCGTCCGCGTCCTTCGGCGAGAAGCTAAAGTCGGTCAGCTGGTTGTTGAGGAAGAAGCCGCCGACCATCCGGCCGGAACCGAAGATGCTTTCCACGGTGGTGGTCATTGAGACGACGTTGCCCTTCGTGTCGACGATGACGAAGTGCGAGGTGCCGGCGGGCTCGACCGTGCGGTCAGGACCGCGCACCCCGGCGCCGTCCGGGTCGCCGGCCTTCGGCGCCGCGCCCAGCCGGTCACCGATCAGGGCGGCCCGGCTGTCGACATAGGCGGGTTTCAGCAGCCCCTTCACCGGCACCTCGACGTCGCCGACGAACCGGTCGCGGTCGGCGTACATCAGCCGCTGGACCTGGGCGAACCGCAGCCAGCCCACCGGATCGGTCGGACCGCGCGTGGCGATATCGGTCCGCTCCAGCAGCATCAGCCCCTGCAGCAGGCCCACGCCGCTCGACGGCGGGTTGGCGGTGCAGACGACATAGATCCGGTAGGGCCGGCACAGCGCCGCGTCCGCGACCGGGCGGTAGGCGCGGATGTCCGCGACCGTCATCGCCCCGGGCAGATCGCCCTCGCCCAGCCGGGCGACGATCGCCTCGGCGATGGGGCCCTCATACAGCGCGTCCGGCCCCTCGGCGGCCAGCCGGCGCAGGGTGGCGGCGTAGTCGGGATTGCGCAGCCGGTCGCCGGCGACCATCCGCGTTCCGTCGGCCTTGCTGAAGTAGCGGCGGCTGTCGGGCGCGCCGGACTGCGGGGCGGGTCCGGCGATCATGCCGGCGAGGCGCGGGCTGACGATGAAGCCCTCGTCGGCCAGGCGCGCGCCGTCGGCGAACAGCGTCGACCACGGCCGCTCTCCATGATCCTCGTGCGCCAGCGCCAGCATGGCGACCACGCCCGGCACGCCGGTCGACCGGCCGCTGAGCAGCGCCTTCACGAACGGCAACGGCTTGCCGTCGGCCCCCAGGAACAGCGCGTCGGTCGCGGCCGCCGGGGCGGTCTCGCGGCCGTCGTAGGCGGTGACCTTCTTCGTGGCGGCGTCGTAGTAGACCATGAAGGCGCCGCCGCCGAGGCCCGAGCTCTGCGGCTCGACCAGCCCCAGCACCGCCTGCACCGCCACGGCCGCGTCAACGGCGCTGCCGCCCTCGCGCAGGACCTTCAGACCCGCTTCCGTCGCCAGAGGATTGGCCGTGACCACCATGGCGGCCGGACCCGGACGCGGCGGCGCAGCGGCTTCGCGCGGGAGCGGCAACAGCGAACACCCGCCCAGCAGAAGGGCGGCGAGAAGACTGACGAGGCGCATGCGAACTCCGGACAAGGCCGCGGCAGCATAGGGGCCGTGCGCTGAAGGGAAACCCCCGCGCATGGACAAGTTCCGGAGGTCGTGCCACTCGAACGGCATGGACAAGGCGCGCCCCGGCCCCCGCAACCTGATCACCGACGTGCCCGGCCTGACGGTCGGGCAGGCGCAGGACGACAAGGTCCGCACCGGTGTGACGGTCATCCTGCCGACCGAGCGCGCGGTCTGCGCGGTCGACGTACGCGGCGGCGGCCCCGGCACCCGCGAGACCGACGCGCTGGATCCGGAGAACCTCGTCGGCGGCCGGGTGGACGCGGTGGTCCTCTCGGGCGGCTCGATGTACGGCCTCGCCGCCGGCGACGGCGTGGCCGCCTGGCTGGGCGCGCAGGGGCGCGGCTATCCTGTCTCCGTCCGGCCGGACGTCCCGGTCGCGCCGATCGTGCCGGCCGCCATCCTGTTCGACATGGCCAACGGCGGCGACAAGGCCTGGGGCCTCGAGCCGCCCTATCGCCGGCTCGGCATCGAGGCGGCGCAGGCGGCGGGCCTCGACGTCGCCCTCGGCGTCGCCGGCGCCGGCTATGGCGCCAAGGCGGGCCAGCTGAAGGGCGGCACCGGCTCCGCCTCGATCGTCACCCCGGACGGCTACACCGTCGGCGCGATCGCCGGGGTCAACAGCTTCGGCTCCGTCGTCGGCGGCGACGGCCTGACCTTCTGGGCCTCGCTGTTCGAGATCGACGGCGAGTTCGGCGGCCGCTCGCCAGCGGGCCTGCCGATCGCCGCCGATGACTGGGGTCTGGCCAAGATGAACCCCGGCGTGCGCGAGAACACGACCATCGCCTGCGTCGCGACGGACGCGATCCTGACCCCGGTCCAGGCGAAGCGGGTGGCGATCATGGCCCAGGCCGGCATGGCCCAGGCGATCCGGCCGGTGCACACGCCGTTCGACGGCGACGTCGTCTTCGCCCTCTCCACCGGCCGCGTTCCGCTGGGCGACGCCCCCGAACGGCAGGTCGCCCGCATCGGCGCCCTGGCCGCCGACTGCCTCGCCCGCGCCATCGCCCGCGGGGTCTTCGAAGCCGTCGCCTGGCCCGGCTGCGACACCCCCGACTGGCGATCGCGCGCGGCCCGCTGAAAAAGCGCCCGGGAGCGCTTGCCTTTCCCCCGGACCCCGACTAGGTTCCGCGCCCTTGCAGGAGGCCTAGACGCCCCCCGCGAAATGCGCGCCCGTAGCTCAGCTGGATAGAGCATCAGACTACGAATCTGAGGGTCGGACGTTCGAATCGTTCCGGGCGCGCCATTTTCTCCCCCTGCCAGAGGGGACCGATCCCCCTAGAATCCCCGCGTCTCCAACCAATCACCGACGGTCTTCACCGCCTCGGGCAGCAGGTCGTGGCGTTCGATGTAGTAGTGGTCGGCGTCCTTGACCTCGACGAAGGTCTTGTCGGGCGACGCCAGGGCCTCAAAGAGCCGCGCGGCGTGGCTGGGGGTGCAGGCGAGGTCGGCGGTGTTGCTGATCACCAGGGTCGGGCAGGTCACGTTGGCGGCGTTCTTCAGGCCGTGCGCCCGGCTCTCGTCATAGCTCCACTGCGACAGCCAGGACCGCAGGGTGGTGAAGCGGCCGAGCCCCACCGGCCCGTCGTTCACGATCCGCGGGTCGCCGAGGTAGCAGGTGTAGGGCTTGCGGTCGGACGGATCCTGCGTCGGATCGGTCCAGCGCACGTCGCTCATGGTGCCGTAGACGACGAACGGCCGCTCCATATCCGGGTCGGTCTTCTTCAGCTCGGCCAGGGTCGCCTTCGCGCGGGCGGTGATGCGGCGGTTGCGGGCGATCTGCGCCTCGCGGAAGCGGGCGACGAAGGCCGCGCTGTAGGGCGGCTGGTCCGGACAGGCAGGGTCGTAGATGTTCAGTGACGGATCGCGCTCGAAGGGTTTGTCCTCATCGAGGATCGAGGGGTCGAGCCACTCGGTCATGGTCACCGAGCGGCTGATGTGCGCCGCCAGCAGCATGATGCCGTCGGCCGGCTGCAGGTTCGCGGCGGCCAGATCGATCGGGTCGCCGGCCGGGGTCTGCGTGATCGTCGGATGGACCGCCTGCTCCTGGTAGAACAGCGACAGCGACCCGCCGCCCGACCAGCCGCCGAGCACAACCTTCTCATAGCCGAAGCGCTTCTTCAGGTCGGCGATACAGGCGCCGAGGTCGGTGACGCACTTTTCGAGGATCAGGGCGGTGTCGTTCCCGCGATAGCGCGGGTTGCAGTAGATGACGTGGTGGCCGGCGTGGGCCAGGGCGGTGACCAGCGGCAGGAAGGACCCGCCGCCGATCGGGTGGCTGAACAGCAGCGCCGTTTTCGACTCACCCGCCTCCGGCCGGATGCGCATGCACTCGATGAACACCCGTCCCTCGGGCCCGCCATAGGTCTCCTTGAGCCGGCTCTTTTCGGCGTAGGCGAAGCCATAGGGTTCGCGGACAATGCTCATGGGGTTCCCCTACGTCGCCTGTTCGCCCGCTTGCGGGGGGCTGTTGTTTCTGGTTTCTGAGTCCGGAATTCAGGGCGGAGAGTCAAGGAAACGACCATGTCCCAGCAACCTTCCGGCATCCACCACCTGGCCTTCATGGCCGGGGACATCAAGAAACACATCGCCTTCTTCTCGGAGGTGATGGGCTGCCCGCTGGTGGCGCTGTTCGACATGCACGGCGTGCCGGGCGGCCTGCACGCCTTCCTGCGGATGAACGAGCACAGCTATTTCTCGATCGTCCAGCTGCCCGACGTCGACAAGATCCCGATCAAGCTGGGCGAGACCCATGCGGGCAACGGCGCCCTGCCCAGCGCCGCGGGCACGCTGCAGCACCTGGCGTTCCGGGCGGATACGCTCGAGGACCTGATCGCCATGCGCGACCGCATCCGCAGCCACGGCGTCAACGTCATCGGCCCGATCGACCACGGCATGTGCCAGTCGATCTACTTCGCCGGCCCCGACCACATGACCCTGGAGGTGGCCACGGCCACCGGCGGCATCGACCCGAAGCTGTGGATCGACCCGGCCGTGCTGGCCAAGGCCGGGATCGACGACGCCGAGGCCGAGCGGTTCAAGGCCCCGGCGCCCTACACCGGTCCCAGCCCCGTGCCGCAACCGGCTTATGCCGAGGACAAGCCGCACATGGCCTATCCGAAGGAGGCGTATCTGAAGATGCTGGCCATTCCCGACGAGATGCTGACGGCCGGCGCCTCCTATTCGGAGCCCCCGGTCAAGGCGCACGCCTGAGCGCGATGAGCCTGCCGGAGCTCGCGCGACGGATCGCGGACAGGGCTTCGCCCGGCGCGGTCCTGGTCGTCGGGGTCACCGGATCGGTGGCGGCCGGCAAGAGCACCCTCTGCGCGGCGCTGAAGGCGGCCCTGGAGCCGCCCCTGCGGGTCGAGGTGGTGTCGACCGATGGTTTCCTGTTTCCCAACGCCGTGCTGACCGGTCGCGGCGTGCTGATGCGCAAGGGCTATCCGGAGACCTACGACGTCGAGGGGCTGGCGGCGGTACTTGAGGGCGTTCGGGCGGGGCCGGTGACGGTCCCGGGGTATTCGCACATCATCTATGACATCGACCCGGCCCTGAGCCGCGCGGTTGCGCCGCCGGACATCCTGATCGTCGAGGGGCTGGGCCTGACGCCGAGACCGGAGGGTCTCGACCTGCTGGTCTACATCGACGCTGCAGAGGCCGATCTCGAGGACTGGTTCGCCGCGCGGTTCATGGACTTCTGGCGGGCGGCGGAGTCGGACCCGACCTCGTTCTATGCGCGGTTCCGGGCCATGACGGCGCCGGAGGCCGAGGCCTTCGCCCGTTCGATGGTCTGGACGCAGATGAACCTGCCGAACCTGCGGGAGCACATCATCAAGGCGCGGGACGAGGCCGACCTCGTGGTGCGCAAGCGGGCGGACCACAGCCTGATGCTGGCCGGAGACGCCGGTCCGTCCTAGGCTCATGACCATCGGCGGACGGGGGATGGCGCAATGCTGACGTGGCAGGTCGGGGCGGTGAAGGTCACCCGGGTGGTGGAGCTGGAAATCCCGGTCCCCTACAGCGCCAGGCGCCCGATGATCGCCGAGGCGACGCCGGAGGCCCTGCGGCGCGTGCCGTGGCTCTATCCGGACTTCGTCAATGATCAGGACCAGTTGCTGTTGTCGATCCACGCGCTGCTGGTCGAGGCGCCCGGTCTGCGGCTGGTGGTCGACACCTGTATCGGCAACGACCGTCCGCGCGCCATCACCGGCGGCCAGCCGCTGGCGACGACGTTCCTGGAAGCCATGGCGGAGGCGGGCTGGACGCGGGACAGCGTCGATGCGGTGATCTGCACCCATCTGCATGTGGATCACGTCGGCTGGAACACCATGCTGGTCGACGGCGCCTGGGTCCCGACCTTTCCCAACGCCCGCTACCTGCTGGGCCGGGTGGAATTCGAGCACTGGTCAGGAGAGGCCGGTGAAGAGAACCAGGCGATCCTCGACGACTCGGTCCGTCCGGTGATCGCGGCGGGCCTGGCGGATTTCGTCGAGATGGATCATCGCCTCTCGCCGGAGGTTCGGTTGACTCCGACCACCGGCCATACGCCCGGCCATGTCAGCGTGGTCATCGAGTCGGAAGGGCAGACGGCGGTCATCACCGGCGACATGAGCCACCATCCCTGCCAGATGGCGCATCCGCACTGGTCGCCGAGCTTCGACAGCGACCCGAAGGCGTCAGCGGCGACGCGAGCGCGGATGTTCTCGGAATGGGCGGACAAGCCGATTCTGGTGATCGGCACGCACTATGCGGCGCCGACCGCCGGTCACGTGAAGCGCGACGGGGCGGCGTTCCGGTTCGACGGATTCAAGCCGCAGCTTTAGCGGGACTACTTCCCGCCGCCGCCGGTGATTTCCTTGATCATCGCCTGGACCTGAGCCTTGCCGCCGGCCGCCCAGATGACCTTCAGATGCGCCAGGGTGCGCGCCGCCGAGTCATCGAAGCGCCAGTCGCAGGCGTCGAAGCGGCAGTTGTCGAACACCGGCGGCTTGCCACCGCTGTAGACCATCCGGCATTCGCGGAATTCGCAGTCGGCGAACACCTCGTCATCCAGCGGAACGGTCTCGAGATTGAAGATGGTGGCGGTCTGCATGGTCGTTACTCGTCTTCGTCCTCAGGCTCGGCCGGGGCTTCCGGCTGGCCCAGTTCACGCGCGCGGCGTTTGGCCTCGGCCTTCTCGGCGGCCTTCACGGCCTTGAGACGCTCGCGTTCGCTGCGTTCGAAATTGTAGTTGGGCTTGCGGGCCATGGCGGCGATCTCCCGTCAGGGTCTGAAACTACTGCCGCGCCTTGCGGGCGGCGTACTTGGCGTCTCGGGCGGCCTTTTGCTCGGCCTTGGTCAGCGCCTTGCGTTCCTTGCGCTCGCCACGGCGGGCGTCGAGGTCGGCTTCGGCGCGGGCGGCTTCGGCGAGACGGGCGGCTTCCTCGGCGTCAGCCAGGGCCTGTTTCGCGGCGGCCTTGGCTTCGGCCCGCTCAAGGCGGACCTTCTCCAGCTCGGCGGCCTTCATCGCCGCGCGCTCCGCATACAGCGGGTCGGTGACGGTGGCCTTGGGTTTCATCTTGGCGAGCATCGCCTGTTTGGCGGCCGAGGCAGTCTTGAGCCGGTCAGCGAAACCGGTTTTCAGAATATCGTTCATGAATCTTTCGGGGTGCGGGCTGATGCGCCCGGATCATTCCGGCGGCGGAGTCGGCGTCGGAGTCTCGGGAGCCGCCTCGACGGGCGGCTTGAAGGTGGCGGCGCAGATCGCCTCGAGGTGCTTGCGGATGGAGCGTGCCGCGAGCAGGGCGTCGACAGCGCGGCAGCCTTCCGCCTTCAGCCGGTCCTTGAGGACATCGACATCGCGGAACTGGCCGGACCGGGCCAGGGCGTAGGCGCGTTGAACAGTGGACATGGTCTTGATCTGCTTGAGGACGCGCGGACCGGGTCAGGCGCCGCACGATCAAATTGTCGGAAAGGAACGCGGGAGGCCCGGCGCCCGATCCGAAGACCAAGCTGAGTGAGCAACCGAACCAGAACGATATTCGACTTTGGCATCATAGGGCAAAGGGCCGTTCAGCGCCACAGAAATACAGGCGCGCGGTTTTCACTGCACGCCTGTCGTTGCGGCAAGCGCCGGATTTCCTCAATGCGCGAGGGGCCCTGGGCGCCGCCCGGGCCCCTCCGATCGCCTCAGGCCCGGGACCAACCGCTGCCTTCGAGGTCGAGGCCCCTGGCGACCTCCTGGACCTCGGAAGAGAAGTCTTCCATCTCCTGGAGGCGGCGGATCTCGATCACCTCGTTCTCCTGGGCGGGGCACCGGGCGGCCCAGGCCGTGGCCTCTTCCAGCGAGCCGACCTCGATGATCCAGAAGCCGCCGAGCGCCTCCTTGGACTCCGCGAACGGGCCGTCGGTGATCAGCGGCTTGCCACCCTTGAACGACACGCGCTTGCCGACCGCCGGCGGATGCAGACCCTCGGCGCCCCGCAGGATGCCGGCGTCCACCAGCGACTGGTTGTAGGCCATCATCTTTTCGACGTCGTCGACGGGCAGGTCGAGCTCGGGGCCGGCCGACTCGTAGCCGCCGGGGATCATCAGCATCATGAAGCGCATGGTCGGGTCTCCTGTCTGGGTAACGCTGTCAGGATGACGAACGACCGACGTCCGCTCCGACAATATGGTTCGGTCAGCGAAGATTGCGCCGGAAGAGCGCCAGGATCCGCTCCCAGTGGCGCTCGGACGCGGCCTTGTCGTAGGCCGCGCGCTGGGGAAACACGTAGCCATGCTCGACGCCCGGGCAGAGCTCGACCTCGGCCTTCACCCCGTTTGCGGCCAGGTCGTCACGCAGCGGCGCGATGCTTTCCTCCGGGAACCAGCGGTCGATCTGGGCGCAACCGAAATAGAGCTCGGCGTCCGTCTGCCGGGCCAGCAGATGCGGGCTGTCCGGCTGGTCGGTCATCAGCGAGACGCCATGGATCGAGGCCGCGGCCTTGACCCGGTCGCGGAAGCGGGCGGCGGCGGCGATCGCGTAGGGGCCGCTCATGCAGTAGCCGACCGTCCCGACGGCCCGGCTCCAGGCGGCCGGGTCCGCATCGGCGAACGTCAGCAGGGCCTCGGCGTCGCTCATCACCAGCGGGATCGAAAGGCTGTTCATCAGCGCGAACATCCGCGCACGGCCCGGATCGTTCGGGTCCGGCGACAGGGTCCCCAGCTCCATCACCCCGGCGCGGTAGTAGAGGTTGGGCAGCATCACGTAGTAGCCGCTGGTCGCCAGCCGCCGGGCCATGTCGCGCAACTCCTCGCGGATCGCCGGCGCGTCCATGAAGAACAGGATGACGGGATGGGGCCCTTCCCGCTCGGGATGGACGATGAAGGTCGTCGTCGCGCCGTCCTTCGTCGCGATGTCGAGCTGACGTTCGATCATGGATGGCCCCCTGGCTATTCGCCTACCGAATATCAGGGACCAGGCGTTCTGTCCGCTAGCGGCGGCTGAACCGCGCGCCGACGTCGGCCAGGGCCGCCGGGGCCAGGAACCAGGGCTCGACCAGGTAGCGGAAGGCCAGGCGTTTGGGCTGGGACAGCAGGCGATAGAGCCACTCGATCCCCAACCGGCCGGTCCAGCGCGGCGCGGCGCTCTGTACGCCCGCCTCGTAGTCGAAGGCGGCGCCGACCGGGAAGAAGACGCCACGGCCGATCAGATGGCGGTTGGCCGCGATCCAGTCTTCCTGGCGCGGCATGCCCATACCGACGAGGACAATGTCGGGATCAAAGGCGGCGATGTCCCGACGCAGGGCGATGCTGTCGGCGCTCTGCGGCGCGATGTCGAAGAAGCCGTCGTGGACGGCCAGGTTCACGCCCGGATGCCGCCGGCGGATTTCCGCCGCCGCCCGCTCGCCCACATCCGGCGCCCCGCCGACGTGGAACACGCGCCAGCCGCGCTCGCGGGCCAGGCGCCAGAAGTCCTCGCGCCAGTCGAGATAGGTGGAGCGGTGCTCGCGCCCGACCTTCAGCCCCATCAGGCGGCCCCACAGGATCATCGGCAGGCTGTCGATCTGGGTCAGCTCCGCGTCCTCGAAGAAGGCGCGCAGGGCGGGTGTCCGTTGCAGCAGGAACAGGCTGTGACTGTTGTGGTTGGCGATCACCGCCGTGCCGCCGCCGGCGACGAACACCTCCGTCGCCGCCAGCATCTCGGTCGGCGTGACGGGGTCTACATCGCCTCCGAGGAGGCGCAGGCGCAGGGCGGGTGCGAACAGGTCCATGCCGCGACTATGCCGGCGGCCGATGTAGGGACGGTTGAGAGGCGTGGTTAAGCGTCTCTGAATTTCCACTTCAGTCCGAGGATGACGCCGCTCGCCACCAGGCAGACGGCGTTCGACACGGCCACCGGCCAGCTGCCCAGCATCACGCCGTAGGACGTCCACAGGATGAAACCGGACACGGTCATCAGCCACATGCGCAGCGACACCGAGGAGGCGTCGCGCTCGCGCCAGATCTTCAGGATCTGCGGGGTAAAGCTGGCCATCGAACAGAGGGCGGCGCCCGCGCCGACGACGTTGATCCAGACGGGGCTCACGCCGAGCGGGGCATATCGTGCACGCCCCAGAGCTCGGCCCAGAGGGGCGCCAGCTGCAGGCCGGCCGGCGGCAATCCGGGCGCCCGGCCATCCCTGAGGCAGGCATCCAGATAGACCAGGGCCATCTTCACGCCGTGCTCGGAATAGGGCTTGCCGATCACGCCACAGGCGCCGGCGAAGTCATCAGGCAGGCGTCGGACATTGGCCGTCATGAACAGAGCGACGCCACCGCAGTCGCGCGCGATGCAGCGCGCCACATCGATGCCCGTCGGACCATCGCCCAGGTGGACATCGACCAGGGCCAGATCGGGCCGCAGCTTGCGGGCCAGGGCGACCGCCTCCTGCGAGGTCATGGCGTGGCCGACCTCGATGCAGCCGACCTCACCGATGAGATAGCCCAGCTCGGCGGCCAGCAGCACTTCGTCTTCAACGATCAGGATATTCAGAGGGTCACAGGACGCCATCACTACGCACTCAAGGTCTTCCGTTCACCGGTAGCCGGATCACGGTCCGCACGCCAGGGTCGGCGTCAATCGTTTCGCGCCGGGCTCCGAGTTGTCCGCTCAGCAACGTCACAATGGTCCCTCCAAAACCCGGTGCGGCGGCGGGGGTTCCCATGCCGACGCCATTGTCGGCGATTTCGACCCGGAGACCGTCGGCGTCGCGGCCGACCGAAATAGAGATCAGACCCGACCGACCGTTCGGAAACGCATGACGCACCGCGTTGACCAGAAGCTCGCTGATCAACAGCGCCAGCGGCGCGGCCTGGGTTGCCGGCAGGTCAACCGGCTCGAGGTTCAGGCGCACCTGGATATCGCCCCGCCCCGCTCCGCCGATGACGTCGTCGACCAGGTCTTCGACAAAGGCCGCGACGTCGAATCGCTCGACCTCCTCGCCCCTGAACAGGCGCCGGTGGACCGTGGCGACGGCGCTCACCCGCTGCTGGGCGCCGGTCAGGGCCAGTTTGACGGCAGGGTCGCAGGATCGCCGCGCCTGCAGCTTCAGCAACGAGGTGATGAGCTGAAGGTTGTTCTTGACCCGGTGATCGACCTCGTGGAGCAGCGCGAGCTTCTGCTCAAGCGCCCGGGCCAGATCGGGGACCGGGGGGTCGCGGGAGCCTTGGCCGCTGACCAGCAGGTCAGTCTCGCGCCCGCGTGGAATGTTGTCCTGCATACGACCTCAAGTCAGCCCCCCGGCGGGCTGCAAACGAAAGAAACGCCGCCCGGTTCCAGACCGGGCGGCGTTTCCGTCAAAGCAGTGATGCGGGAAGCCGGCTTCGGCGACCTGGAAGCCTAGAACATCATCCGGCCGGCGATCTGCAGGTTGTAGACGTCCTGACCGTCGGTGGCCTCGTACTCGCCCTCGATCGCGACGTAGGACATCGGCGTCCCGGCCTTGAGCGACAGGCCGATGATCGTGGCGCCGTCACCGAGCTCGGCCGGGTCCAGGGCGACCAGCTGGCCGTTCTTGAAGCGGAAGACCGTCTGGCCCATCTCGCCGCCGAGGCGCGCCCGGTAGCCCAGGCGCAGCTCCGGACGCCACCAGAGTTCGCGGCCGAAGGTGGCGCCGAAGGCGATCTCGGCGGTGCCGGACAGGCGGCTGCTGGTGCGATCCTCGATGAACAGGTTGAAGGCGTCCTGACCGCCCGTCTCCTGGCGCGATCCCTCGCTCAGGTAGAGGTAGTCGATGCTGATCAGCGGACGGATATAGGCCACGCCGACGTTGGCTTCATAGGCGGCGCTGAGGCTGGCCAGTCCGGTGAAGCCGTTCCAGCCGGAGTCCGCCTGGCGGATCAGGCTGTCGGTCGGCGAGACAAACACGCGATCGCCGTCGAACCAGGCGTAGCCGGCGCTGCCGCGCGCGCTGAACAGCCAGTTGTTGACCGACCGGCGCCAGTAAACTCCGGCCTCGAGCAGCGAGATGGTCGTTTCCTCGCCGATCTGCGCGATGTCGTCCTTTTCCTCGGCGCTGATGAAGGCCAGCGTGGCCCCCAGCGCGCCGCCGTCGGCGCCCATGCTTTCGTAGCCGCCGACGAAGCCGAAGGCCTGCGTGTCGGAGCCGAGGCCGACGCCGGCCTCGCGCATGACGCCGACGTTGATCTCCTGCATCCAGAAGCTGTCGGGGCCGTAGCGGGCGCGCGGGTCGGGACGGGTGGCCGTCAGCCGGGAGATCGTGCTGGTGATCGCGCCGATCGACGAGAACAGGCCCTCGCCCTGGTCCGGCAGCATCTGGTCGTACAGCGCGAGGAACTCCTGGCGCGTATCGGCGCCGAGGAACGCCTGCAGCACCGCGTCGTCGCTGCTGAGCGCGTCATAGACCGCGTCCAGCGCGAGCGCCTGATTGATTCCCAGGTCCATCTCCAGCGCCGTGCGGCGGCGGATGTCGATGTAGACCTCACCGGTGGCGGCGTTGGCCGACGCGTCCGCGATAACCAGGTACGGAGAATTGCCGAGCAGGCTGTCATCGATCACGCCGGCTGTGAGTCCCGCCGGCGTATCGGTGCGGATGATGGTGTAGCGCTCGGTCGGCGTGGTGATCAGGCTGGTCAGCTCGAGACCAAGCTGGGCGCCGGTGGCAATGTCGGCCGTGGCCACCGTGATCTGGGTCGCCGTGCCAGCGGCCGGATCGGCCGTAACGACCAGGGTGCTGTCCGCCGAAACCGACAGGCTGGTCGCATCCAGCACGCCCGTATTGTTCAGCTGGACGGTGCCATTGACGATATTGATGTCCAGCTGACCGTCGCTGTCGGTGATCTCGCCCAGATAGCCCGCAATCCAGGCCCCCGTGCCGACATTGAAGACGTCCGCGCCGTCACCGAACGAGATGTCGCCCGAGATGACGCCGTTCTGCAGATCGACGAGGTCGGCGCCCGAACCCAGCATGATCGCGCCGTAGATCGAGGCTTCCAGTCTGTCGGCGACGCCGTCGCCATCCAGGTCCAGGTCGTTGATCGTGTCGTCTGCGTCGAGGATGCCGTCGTTGTCGTCGTCGGTGTCGTTGACGTTGGCGATGCCGTCGTCGTCATTGTCCTGGTCCGTCGCGTCCCCGACACCGTCGCCGTCGAAGTCGCCGAGGATCGAGTACTGGACGATGCTGACGCCGGTGACGTTGTAGCGCAGGTCGAGCGCGATCGCCTGGCCGGAGATGACCTCATCGGTCGCGTCGGTGTTGGCGTCGTCGGTATCGTCCAGATCGTCGTTCGGATTGATCAGCGCCGAAATCGTGCCGGTGTTGGTGACCGAGTTCAGCTGCCCGCTGCCGTCCCACACCGCGTAGACGTTGCTGCGCTCGCCGCTGACGAAGGCGGAGATCGAGCTGGAGTTGACCAGCGATGTCGTGGTGGCGCCCGGATCTATGCGGATCGCCAGGACGTTGAACGAGTCCTCGCTGGCCAGCGGCGCGGACGTGCTGGCCATCCCGGCGTAGATCACACCGTCGTTCACGATAGTCGAGACATTGGCGCCCGACGCGAGATGGACCGACTGAACATTGCCGTTGTAGCCGATCGCCGAGATCGAGCCGTCGACATAGAGGCCGCCCGTCAGGGTCGTCGCGAACCCGTTTTCGCCACCGATCTTGATGCCCGTGGAGTCGACATCGTCGTAGGTTCCCGACGCGCTGATCGAGCCCGAGACGATCAGGCCGTAGTTCAGGCTGCCGGGGCCGACCGCGCCGAGCGTGATCGCCTGGGTGTCGGACCCGATGAGCAGCGCGGGCGCGCCGCCGGCGATCGAGATGTTGGCGTTGCCTTCCCCGCTGTCGATCAGGCCGTCGAGGTCGCTGTCGCCATCAAGGAAGCCGTCGCCGTCGTCGTCATCGTCGTCGGCGTCGAGGATGCCGTCGTCGTCGTCGTCGGTGTCGGTGGCGTTGAGAATACCGTCATCGTCATAGTCGTTGTCGGTGATCCCGTCGCCGTCGAGGTCGGTATCTGTCGTGTCGAGGATGCCGTCGTTGTCGTCGTCGGTGTCGACGTTGTCGGCCCAGCCGTCGTTGTCATTGTCCGTATCGGCGACCGGCGCGGTCGCCAGATTGACGCCGCCGGTGACGTCGCCGGAGATGCGCATCGCCGGGCCGGACTGGAGCAGGTCGTCGGCGTCGAGAATGGCCCGCGCCGCCGGGTTGTTCGGCCGCGTGGAGTAGCGATAGCCCGTGACGCTGATACCGCCCTGGACGGTCACGGCGCCGTTGACGTCGGAGTCGAGCGCGATGCCCACGGCGTCCTCGCCGGTCGCCGAGACCGTGCCGGCCAGCCACACGTCGCCCGTAATGTCTCCGGTCGCCTGGATGGCGTAGGTGTTGTTGCCGGTGATCGTGACGCTGCCGAGGTTGGTGAAGTCGCCGATCAGGGCGCTCTCGAGGCTGATGCCCCAGGAGTTGTCGCCCTCGACGGTGATCGTGCCGCTCGCGCTGTTCGTGATGTCGCCGGTAACCGCGCCCGGCCCGGTGACCCGAATGCCATAACGTCCCGTGCCCGTCGCGAACGCGCCGTCGAGGTCGCCGTCCTTGTCCGCATCATTGGCCGCGGCGCTCTGGTTGAAGCCGTCCAGGACGTTGATGATGCCGTTGTTCGTCAGGCTGGTGGTCGTGCCGCCATTGACCTGGATGCCGATCGAGCCATCGACGTCGGCCGACGAGATCTCGCCGCTGCTCACGACGGTGTTGTTGCTGTTGATCGTCACCATCGGCCCGGCCGTGGTGATCTTCACGCCGCCGGTGTTGCTGATGATGATGTTGTCAGGTGCGCCGCTGTTGATCGTATCGGTCGCGACCGGCGCGGTCCGCTTGTCGGTGATGGTGACGTCGGCCATCGCCTGGCTCGCAAAGAGCAGCAGGGGGGCGGCGGCGACAGTTGCGACCAGACGCTTGCGAAACATGTACAGAGAACCCCGGACCTTCAACGGCGACACGTCAGTCCCCTTACGATGCGGCGAAATTGCGTCAGCCGTCATGAACCATCCCCAGGGACCCTCGCCTCGTCTATCGCAAGGCCTGCAAGGGCGCCATATCTCCGGTCACCTTAGCCCGTTGAAAAAATTGAATCGAGGCTTTCGCGCCATGCCCTCGCAAAGTGAGGCCAGACTTGACCGATACACGGTCCTGGCCGGGGTCGCGGGAGCCGCCGCGCCGCTGGTGCTGGCCGGACTTGGGCAGGCGCAAACCTTGCCCGCGCTTCTGTTCTCCGCGGGCGTAGCCGGGGCGGCCGTGATGCTGGCCCGCCGCCCGCGGGCGCCGAGTCCGGCCCTGGCGGCGCACCCTTCCGGGCCGCCGCCGTCCACTCCCCCGCCATTTTCCGGCGTCCTCGACGAACTCGAGGATCCCGTGATGGTGATCGAGGCGGGCGGTCCCGGTGAACCCGCCGGCCACAGACTGGTCTTCGCCAACGCCCCCGCGCGGTCCCTGTTCCGCGTCCAGCGCCAGGACGCGCGGCTGATCACGGTGATCCGCAACCCGCAGGTGATCGAGCTGGTCGACGAGGCGCTGATCGGCGGGATCGCCGGCCATGTCGCCTTTGAGCCGGCCGGCGCCCACGACCGGGTCTGGACCGCGACCGCGCGGCCACTGGCCCGGCAGGAGGCGCGACCGGCGCTGGCCCTGCTGGTGCTGCGCGACCAGACCGACCTGCGTCGGGCCGAGCGGATGCGGGCGGACTTCCTCGCCAACGCCAGCCATGAGCTGCGCACGCCCCTGGCGTCGCTGACCGGCTTCATCGAGACCCTGCGCGGCCCGGCCCGCGACGACACCGAGGCGCGCGACCGGTTCCTCGGCATCATGCAGGTCCAGGCCGAGCGGATGGCCCGGCTGATCGACGATCTGATGAGCCTGTCGCGCATCGAACTGAACGAGCACATCGCCCCCCAGGGTCGGGTCGATCTGGCCCTGGCCGTAACCGATGTCGCCGACGCCATGACCCCCGTGCTCCGCGACAAGGCCGTGCGCGTCGACTGGACTGCCCCGGCGCCCGGCGCCGCGATCGTCGAGGGCGATCGCGACCAGATCATCCAGGTGATCCAGAACCTGATCGACAACGGGGTGAAATACTCGCCGCGCGGCGGCGTTATCCGAGTGGAGATTCTGGCGCCTGTGGCGGGCGATCCGCCACCCGTGCGTGACCCGGAGGCGGCCGGGCTCGCGCTCCTGACGCCCGAGCATCGCCCCGGAGAGCTCTACGCGCTCCTGCGAATCAGCGATTCGGGACCAGGCATGCCACGCGACGCGTTGCCGCGGCTGACCGAGCGCTTCTACCGGGTCGAGGGCCAGAAGAGTGGCGACCGGTCGGGCACGGGGCTCGGCCTCGCGATCGTCAAACATATCGTCAACCGCCACCGTGGCGGGGTTTCCGTCGAGAGCATCGAGGGGCGCGGCGCGACTTTTTCGATCTGGCTGCCGCTCGCCGCCGGTGTCCGGCAAGCCCGGCCGGAGGGTGTCACGGAAGTGTCATAGGACTGTCGCATAGGGACAGCTTCGGCGGGGCAAGGTCCCGCCGTACCCGCCGACGCGTTTCCCGGACCCTCGATGACCATCCTGATCGCCCTGGCCTTGCTCGCCGCCTTCTCCGCCAGCGTCTACATGCTGAGCCGGCGCCGCGCCGTGGCCCTGGCGGAGGGGCGGTCGGCGTCCCTGCATTCGCTGCCGGGCTATCACGGGACCTGGGTCGCGCTCTGGGCGGGGGTTCCCGCCGCCCTGATCATCATCCTGTTCGCCATCTTCGGCGCGCGGATCGAGGACAGCGCCCTGCGCGCGCAGGTTCCTGCGGCCGTCGCCGAGCTCCCCGCCGAGCGCCAAGAGGTGTTCTGGAGCGACGCCTCGGCGATCGCCCGCGGCCAGACGCCCAGTGAAATCAGCTATCAGGGCCCGATCGGCGAGGCCCTTGCGGCGAAGACCGCCGAGGCCCGCAGGCTTTCGGTCATCGGCCTGGTTTCGGTCCTGGCCCTGTCCGGCGTCCTGGCCCTGTGCGGAGTTCTGCTGGCCTACCCCCGGCTGTCGAAGGACTTCCGCGCCCGCAATCGCGTCGAAGGCTGGACCGGCGTTCTCCTGATCGCCTGCTCGACCCTGGCCGTTCTGACGACCGTCGGCATCCTCGGTTCGCTGATCTGGGAGAGCATGCGGTTCTTCCAGTCGGTCTCGCCGGCCGACTTCCTGTTCGGAACCAGCTGGGACCCGCAGATCGCCATGCGCAGCGACCAGGTCGCCGCCAAGGGCGCGTTCGGCGCCGTGCCGCTGTTCGTCGGCACCTTCCTTATCATGCTGATCGCCATGACCGTGGCCGCCCCCGTCGGGTTGTTCTCGGCCATCTATCTTTCGGAATACGCCGGGCCGGGTACGCGGGCGACGATCAAGCCGCTGCTCGAGATTCTCGCCGGCGTGCCGACCGTGGTCTACGGCTTCTTCGCCGCCCTGACGGTGGGTCCCTCCTTCCGCGCCTTCTTCAACTGGGTCGGCGCCATGCTGGTCGAGGGCCCGATGGACCCTCTGGGCCAGTATCTGATGACCGTGCAGAACCAGATGGCCCTGACCGCCGGCGTGGTGATGGGGATCATGCTGATTCCGTTCGTGTCATCGCTGTCGGACGACATCATCAACGCGGTGCCGCAGACCCTGCGCGACGGCAGCTACGCCATGGGCGCGACGAAATCCGAAACGGTGAAGCGGGTGATCCTGCCCGCGGCCCTTCCCGGGGTGGCCGGCGCCCTGATGCTGGCGGTCTCGCGGGCCATCGGCGAGACCATGATCGTGACCATGGCCGCCGGCCTGCAGGCGAAGCTGACCGCCAACCCGCTGGACACGGTCACCACGGTCACGGTCCAGATCGTCACCCTGCTGACCGGCGACCAGGAATTCGACAGTCCCAAGACGCTGGCCGCCTTCGGGCTCGGCCTCACCCTCTTCACCGTGACCCTGGCCCTGAACATCGTCGCCCTGGGCTTCGTGCGGAAGTATCGCGAACAATATGACTGACGCCGCCGCCACCCGCCTGAAGAAGCGTCACGCCGCCGAAACGCGGTTCAGGATGTATGGCCGCGTCGCCATCATCGTGGCCCTGTCGTTCCTGGTCCTGCTGCTGGGCCGGATCGGGATGCAGGGCTACTCGACCTTCACCACCCACACCCTTTCGCTTCCGGTCTACCTCGATCCGGCGCGGATCGATCGCACCTACCTGGAAGGCTCCAACTACGACTCCCTGGTCGCCCAGGCGCTGCTGAAGCAACTGGGTGAGACGGATGACGAGTCCTACACGGTATCGGGCCAGGTCATGGACCTGATCAGCCGGGACCTTGGCTTCCAGATCCTCAACAGGATCAAGGCCGACCCGGCGCTGATCGGCAGGACGATCACCGTCACCGGCCCGGTCAAGGCTGACGCCGACCTGTACTACAAGGGCCAGCTCAAGCGATCGACGGACCAGGCCGACCGCAAGCTCAACGACCGGCAGCTGGCCTGGCTGGATCGCCTGAAGAAGAGCGGCGCCGTCACCGGCGGGTTCAACGTCGGCTTCTTCACCCACGGAGACTCCACGGAACCCGAACAGGCGGGGATCCTGGGGGCGATCGTCGGCTCGGCGATGATGCTGCTGGTGACCGCGCTGATCGCGGTGCCGATGGGCGTGCTGGCCGCGGTCTGGCTTGAGGAATTCGCGCCGAAGAACCGCTGGACCGACGTCATCGAGGTCAACATCAACAACCTCGCCGCCGTGCCGTCGATCGTCTACGGCCTGCTTGGCCTGGCGGTGTTCATCAACTGGTTCGGCGCGCCCCGCGGGGCTCCGCTGACGGGCGGGATGGTGCTGGCGCTGATGGCGCTGCCCACGGTGATCATCGCCACCCGCTCGGCGCTGAAGGCGGTCCCGCCCTCGATCCGGGAAGCCGCCCTGGGCGTCGGCGCCTCCCGCACCCAGACCGTCTTCCACCACGTCCTGCCGCAGGCCATGCCCGGGGTGATGACGGGGACCATCCTGTCGCTCGCCCACGCCCTGGGCGAGACGGCGCCCCTGCTGATGATCGGCATGATCGCCTTCAACCCCGGCCTTCCCGAGAGCTTCACCGGTTCCGCCAGCGTGCTGCCGGTGCAGGTGTTCATCTGGGAAAACGCCTCCGAACGTGCGTTCCACGAGCGCACCGCCGCAGCCATCGTTGTGCTGCTGGTCTTCATGATCGCGATGAACGCGGCCGCGGTGATCCTGCGCCGCCGCTTCGAGCGCAGATGGTAACCTCCATGACCCTTCAGCCACCCCTCATCCGCACCGCCGCGCCGCACAGCCACAATCCGGCTGCGGTCGAGCCGTCCAAGATCGTCATCCGTGACGTCAACGTCTTCTATGGCGCCAAGCAGGCGCTGGATTCGGTGTCGATCGACATCCCGGGCAGGTCCGTGACCGCCTTCATCGGTCCGTCCGGCTGCGGCAAGTCGACCTTCCTGCGCTGCATCAACCGGATGAACGACACGATCCCCGGCTGCCGGGTCGAGGGCGCCATCGAGATCGACGGCGCGGACGTCAACGACAAGACGGTCGATCCGGTCGTCCTGCGCGCCAAGGTCGGGATGGTCTTCCAGAAGCCGAACCCCTTCCCCAAGTCGATCTTCGAGAACGTCGCCTACGGTCCGCGCATCCACGGCATCGCTTCCAGCAAGAGCGAGCTGGAGGGCATCGTCGAGGCCTCGCTGAAGAAGGCCGGCCTGTGGGCCGAGGTGTCCGATCGGCTGAACGCGCCGGGCACCAGCCTGTCGGGCGGCCAGCAGCAGCGCCTGGTCATCGCCCGGGCCATCGCGGTCAATCCCGAGATCATCCTGATGGACGAGCCCTGCTCGGCGCTCGACCCGATCGCCACGGCGCGCATCGAGGAGCTGATCGACGATCTGCGGCAGCAGTTCTGCATCGTCATCGTCACCCACTCGATGGCCCAGGCCGCGCGGGTGTCGCAACGCACGGCCTTCTTCCATATGGGCCGGCTGATCGAGGCCGGGCCGACCGAAGAGATCTTCACCAACCCGCGCGAGTCGCGGACCCAGGACTACATCACCGGCCGGATCGGCTGAGGCGCGCCATGAACGAACACATCGTCAGATCCTACGAAGATGAGCTGAACCAGCTGGCCGCCGAGGTGGTTCGCATGGGCGGTCTCGCCGAGGCCCAGGTGGGCGACTCGATCCAGGCCTTCGCCCGGCGCGACGTTCCGCTGGCCCAGGCGATGATCGGCCGGGACGTGAAGCTCGACGCGATGGAGGCCGATATCGAGCGGGCCGCCATCCGGATGATCGCCCTGCGCCAGCCGATGGCCAATGACCTGCGACGGACGATGTCGGCGATGAAGATCGCCATGAACCTCGAACGGTGCGGCGATCTCGCCAAGAACATCGGCAAGCGGACCCTGATCCTGGCCGAAGCCGAGCCGGCGGGGCCGGTCACCCGCTCCATCGAGCGGATGGGCCGGCTGGTCGCCTCGCGTCTGAAGGAAGTGATCGACGCCTACACCGCCTCCGAGGTCGAGCGCGCGGTGTCCGTCTGGGTGCGCGACACCGAGGTCGACGAACACTACGAGAGCCTGTTCCGCGAACTGCTGACCTACATGATGGGCGATCCGCGCACGATCACCGCCGGGGCCCATCTGCTGTTCGTCGCCAAGAACCTCGAACGGATCGGCGACCACGCTACCAACATCGCCGAGATCGTTCACTTCGAGATCACCGGCCAGGAAATCGTCTCCGAACGGCCCAAGCTGGATACGCTCACGCCATGACCCCCACCGTGCTTGTGGTCGAGGACGAAGACGCCCTCGCCACCCTGCTCCAGTACAACCTCGAGAAGGAAGGCTATCGCGTCGTCCAGGCGGGCGACGGTGAGGAGGCGCTGATCCTGGTCCAGGAAGAACTGCCCGATCTGGTGGTGCTGGACTGGATGCTGCCGAAGGTCTCCGGCATCGAGGTCTGCCGCCGCCTTCGACAACGGCCCGAGAGCCGCAACCTGCCGATCCTGATGCTCACCGCGCGCGGCGAGGAGAGCGACCGGGTCCGCGGCCTGGACACCGGCGCCGACGACTATGTGGTCAAGCCGTTCGCCATGAGCGAACTGACTGCCCGGATCCGCGCCGTGATGCGGCGGATCCGCCCCGGCCTGGCCGATGACCGCGTAAGCTGCGGCGACATTGTCATGGACCGGGTCGCCCACCGGGTGAAGCGGGGAGGCCTGGAGATCCATCTGGGCCCGACCGAGTTCCGCCTGCTCGACCACCTGATGCAGCACCCCGGCCGGGTGTTCAGCCGCGAACAACTGCTCGACGCGGTCTGGGGCTCGGACGTCTATGTCGAGGCGCGGACCGTGGATGTGCACATCGGCCGTCTGCGCAAGGCCCTCAACGGCAAGACCGACGCCGACCCGATCCGCACGGTGCGGTCGGCGGGGTACTCGCTGGATCTGGACGGATAGCGCTCTCCCTCCCCTTTATGGGACCGCTGCATTACGGTCGCTGTGTCCGGTTTCGGCGTCTGAGACGGCCTTGATGGGCCCCGGTGAGCGGGGATCGGCTGGTTTAGGTGGGAGTCCGGGCCTGGTCAGCCGGTCAGGACCGCGACACGGCGCAGGTT
>JAIOXZ010000030.1 GCA_021741355.1 Caulobacter sp. | reverse complement strand
GGCAGCAGCGGTTCCAGCCGGGCCCACTCCTCGTCGCTGAGCCAGTAAATCTGCTTGGCCATATCAACGCTCCCTTCCAGAAGCCTTGAATCAGCAACTCACAAATCCCGCTAGCCCAATTGAGTACGGACCCTAGGCGGTCTCGTCCTTGAAGGTCAGGCCGGCGTTGGCGGCCAGCCGGTCGATCAGCGCCTGCCCCAGGGCCGCGCCCGGCACCCAGATGCCGCCGGGGACTTCAGGCCGGTCCTGGACCAGGCAGATGGCGGTTTCGGCGATGATCTTGGAGGTCGAGCCGTAGCCGGGATCCTTGTCGCCATAGACCGAGCCGCGCACCTGCTCGCCGTTGGCGTCAATGCCGATGAACAGCAGATCGTAGAAGCCGGCCTCGCGGTCTTCCTTGCTCGGCCCCTCGCCCGGCTTGGGCGCGCCCGCGCCGCCCATGCTGGTGAAGGACGTGTCCGCGCCCGGCAGGATCACGCTCATCTCGTCATAGACAAAGTCCGCGCCCCAGGGCTGACCCGCCAGGAAGTTGGAGCGGTGGACGTTCTTGGTGTTGATCGTCGCCATCATGAACGGCCCGACCTCCTGGCCGAGGTCCGGATCGACATGCTTGTCCATGCCGGTCGGCTGGGCCGGGCCGGTGAAGCCGGGGGTCAGGGCGAAGGGGTTGAACATCAGCATGCCCAGCGCCGGGTTCTTCTGGATCGCCGCCATGGTCGCCGCCCCGCTGGCCGCCGTGCCGCCGGACAGGCCGCCGCGCATGGAGCGGACCCGGCCCTTGATGCGCGGAACGGCGTGGCCAAGCCGCTTCTGCGCGAGCGACTGGGTGTAAATGACGCCCAGTTCGAACGGGATCGAATCGAAGCCGCAGGAGAAAACGATCCGCGCGCCCGAGGCCTTCGCGGCGGCCTCGTGGGCCTCGATCATCTCGGCCATCCAGTTGGGCTCGCCCGACAGGTCGAGGTAGTCCGTCCCCGCCGCCGCGCAGGCCGCCACGAGGGCCGAGCCGTAGAGCTGATAGGGGCCGACCGTCGTGAGGATGGCTTTCGCCCGCCCGACCATCGCCTTGAGCGAGGCCGCGTCGTCGGCGTCGGCGACGATCAGCGGCGTGTCCTTCGGCGCGCCGATCTCGTCGCGCACCGCTTCCAGCTTGGCGGCGCTACGGCCCGCCATGGCCCATTTGACCGACCCGCCGACGCCGTACTTGGCGGCGAGATACTCCGCGACCAGCCGGCCGGTGAAGCCGGTGGCGCCGTAGACGATGATGTCGAATTCAGCCGAGGGATTCATGACGGGCGCTCCGGTTTGTGGCGCGCAACCTCGCTGGACTTACAACGTAAGGCAATAGGTCGCGGAGGGCTCTTGTCTGGCTGTCTTCACGTTGGGTGGGGGTGGATCGAGATGGCGGGTGGGTAGCGGAGATCCAGCCCTCCTTTCCCCGCTCATCCTCGCGGAAGCGAGGACCCAGGTTTACGGCCGGTGCAGTCACTTCATGGGATGTCTGGCTCCCCGGTGGGGCAGGGTCTCGGGATTGCGTTTCATATGAACGTTCTCGATTCCCACGACGACGCCTTCCGCCGCGAGCGACAGATGAAGGTCTGGCGCCGGGCCTGGAAGATCGAGCTGATCGAGAAGACCAATCCTGGATGGCGGGACCTGTTTCCGGAGATTTGCTGAGCGCCAGACATCCCTGACCGTGAGTGCACCGGCCGTAAACCTGGGTCCTCGCTTCCGCGAGGATGAGCGGGGAGAAGATGGTGTTAGGTCACATCCAGCATCTTGCCTTCCCCGCCGTTCGCCTGCCATCCCTTGGAACAGGGAGAACGCCATGATCACATTCGCGCTCGATGAAGAGCAGACCATGATCCGCGACAGCCTTCAGGCTTTCGCCGCGGAAGTGCTGGCGCCGGGGGCGCGGGCCATTGACGAGGCCGGGGAGACGCCCGCCGATATCATCAGGCAGGGCTGGGACTTCGGGCTGATCGCGGCCTCGATCCCGGAAGCCTACGGCGGCGGCGGCGGCGAGCGGTCCTGCATCACCAACGCCGTGGCGCTGGAAGCGCTGGGCGGAGGCTGCGCCAGCCAGGCCGTGGCCATCATGGCGCCGGGACAGTTCGTCGGCGCGCTGATCGACTTCGGCACCGAGGAGCAGAAGGCCGAGCACCTGCCGCGCTTCGCCGGCGCGGACCCGGTCGCGGCGGCCGTCGCGATCCAGGAGAGCCAGTTCGGCTTCGCCGCCGAGGCGCAGCGCACGACGGCCACCCGCAAGGGCAACGGCTGGGTGCTGGATGGCGAGAAGCGGCTGATCCCGCTGGGCGACCGGGCTGACACCTTCCTGGTTCTGGCGCGCGAGGACAGCGGCGCCGTCCAGGCCTTCATCGTGCCGCGCGACACGGCGGGTCTGACCGTGGCGGCCGAGGCCGGGACCCAGGGCCTCAAACCCGTCCCGAAGGCGAAGATCACGCTGAGCTCGGTCGAACTGCCCGGCTCGGCCCGCCTCGGCGGCGACGCCGGCATCGACGCGCAGCGGCTGGTCAACCAGGCCCGGATCGGCGCCGCCGCCGTGGCCGTGGGCCTGTGCCGCCAGGCCACCGACTTCGCCATTCCCTACGCCAAGGAGCGCGTCGCGTTCGGCGAGCCGATCGGCAAGAAGCAGTCGATCGCCTTCATGCTGGCCGACATGCACATCGAGTGCGAGACGATGCGCTGGATGGTCTGGAAGGCCGCAAGCCTGCTGGAGCACAATGACCCGGGCGCCGCGAAGGCGACCGTGCTGGCGCAGGACTATGTGCGCCGCAAGGCCGTGAAGGTCGCCGACGACGCGCTGCAGATCTTCGGCGGCCACGGCTTCATCCGCGAACTGCCGCTGGAAATGTGGCTGCGCAACGCCCGCACCCTGACCGTCCTCGACGGTCCGGTCTCGGTTTAGGGAGAACGACCATGGCTGACTTCCGTCTCTCCGACATCGACCAGCAGATCCTCGACAAGGTCGTCGAGGTCGGCAATTCGACCGTCCAGCACACCCGCTACTACGAGGACCACGAGCACGAGACCCCGCCGGCCCGGCTGGACGGCGAGATCGGCTTCGAAGCGGTCTTCCCGCTGTTCGGCCAGCGCAAGCCGGACGACACCCCGCTGATGACCTTCATGATGGCGGTCAGCATCGCGCGCGGCTCGACCAGTGGCGTCGTGCGGGGCCTGGGCCTCGGCATGCCCAACGGCCGCGCCGGGGGCCTCGGCAACGCGGCCCTGCAATCGGCCGGCACGCCGGAGCAGAAGGCCAAATGGGGCAACCTGTTCCTGGCCATGTCGATCACCGAGCCGGGCGTCGGCTCGGACACCAAGGCCATCCAATCCACGGCACGCCTCGACGGCGACGAATGGGTGATCAACGGCGACAAGATCTTCGTCACCGACGGGGTGAAGTGCGACGGCGCGATCGTCTGGGCGACGATCGACAAGTCGGCCGGACGGGCCGGGATCAAGTCGTTCCTGGTTTTGAAGGACGCACCGGGCTTCCACCTCGTCCGCCAGGAGAAGAAGCTGGGCATCCGCGCCAGCGACACCGCCGCCTATGCCTTCGTCGATTGCCGCGTGCCGCGCGACGCCCTGCTGGGCGGCGACGAGACGGTCCCGAAAGACGGCGGCTCGGCCGGCTACAAGGGGGTGATGAAGACATTCAACATGACCCGCCCGGCGGTCGCCTCCGGCGGCGTGTCCAAGGCGCTGGGCGCGTTCAACTTCGCCCGCGACGCCCTGGCGGCCGAGGGGGTCGAGGTCGACTGGAGCAAGAGCTTCAACCAGCGCAGCGCCGTCGAGCAGAAGCTGATCGAGATGGAGGCCGACACGGAAGCCGCCGCCCTGACCGTGCTGCACGCGGCCTGGCTGAGCGACGTCAAGCAGCCCAACAACCTCGAAAGCTCGATCTGCAAGGCCAAGGGCGGCGAGGTCTGCCGCACCATCCCGCAGGCCGCGATGGACCTGCTGGGCGGGATGTCGGTCAGCCATGACCATCTGGTCGAGAAGTACCTTCGCGATGGCCGCATCAGCGACATCTACGAAGGCACCGGCCAGATCCAGCGGCTGATTATCGCCCGGGAGATCCTCGGCTACTCGTCCGAAGAGCTGACCTGACCGGGGTCAGTCCTTCGCCAGCAGCTTGTCCTGGGTGCGCAGGTCGAAGTCGCTGGCGTCGTGGCGTTCGAGCAGCTGGCTGGCCGGGTCGCCCATCGCGCGGTTGACCATCCGGCCACGCTTGACGGCGGGGCGTTCGGCGATCTGGTCGGTCCAGCGCTGGACGTTCTTGTACTCCCGCACCTGCAGGAACTCGCCGGCCTCGTAGACCAGGCCTTTGACGAGCGCGCCGTACCAGGGCCAGACGGCCATGTCGGCGATCGTGTAGTCGGACCCGGCGAGGTATTCGCTCTCGGCCAGACGGCGGTCGAGCACATCGAGCTGGCGCTTCACCTCCATGGCGAACCGGTCGATCGGGTATTCCATCTTGGTCGGGGCGTAGGCGTAGAAGTGGCCGAAGCCGCCGCCCAGATAGGGCGCGCTGCCCATCTGCCACATCAGCCACGACAGGGTCTCGGCCCGGGCGCCCGGCTCGGTCGGCAGGAACTCGCCGAACTTTTCGGCCAGATGGATCAGGATCGCGCCGGACTCGAAGACGCGGATCGGCTTGTCCGGATTGCTGCGGTCCAGCAGGGCGGGGATCTTCGAGTTGGGATTGATCGAGACGAAGCCACTGCTGAACTGGGCGCCGGAACTGATGTTGATCAGCCAGGCGTCGTACTCGGCGCCGCTGTGGCCCTTGGCCAGAAGCTCCTCGAGCATCACCGTGACCTTCACGCCGTTCGGCGTCGCCAGCGAATGCAGCTGCATCGGATGCTTGCCGACCGGCAGGTCCTTGTCGTGCGTCGGGCCGGCGATCGGGCGGTTGATGGCGGCGAAGCGGCCGCCGTTCTCCTTGTTCCAGGTCCAGACCTTCGGCGGGACGTAGTCGGCGGTGTCGGTCATCGGTCGGGCTCCCGGGTGCTGCGGGCGCGTCGGCGGCCCGTTCGTCTTTCCATCTGGGTGACACACTCCCGATCGGCGAGTCGAGTGCAGGATTTCTGGGGTCGCCCCCTGCTCACCGCCACGCCTATGGTTCGGTCAAAGCACACAAAGGGGAAACGAACATGGACCTCCAGCTCACGGGCAAGACCGCCGTCGTCCTCGGCGGCACGCGCGGCATCGGCCGGGCGATCGCCGAAACCCTGGCCGCGGAGGGCGCCAATGTCGCCGTCTGCGCGCGCAACGCCGACCAGGTGGCCGAGACGGTCGCGGCGCTGAAGGCCACCGGCGCCTCGGTGGACATCATGGACGGCGCCGCGCTCAAGGCCTGGATCGCCTCGGCCGGCGACGAGCTGGGCGGCATCGACATGCTGGTGTCCAACGCCGGCGCCATGGCCCAGGGCGGCGACCCCGCCTCGTGGGAACAGAACTTCCGGCTCGACGTGCTGGGCATGGTCAACGCCTTCGACGCGGCCAAGCCCTATCTATTGAAGGCTGCGGAGACCCACGGCGACGCCTCGTTCGTGATCATCGCGTCGGTCTCGGCAGCCGAGACCGACAACGCCAGCTCCTACGGCCCGATCAAGGCCGCCCTGATCCACTACGCCAAGGGTCTGGCCCGCCAGTACGCCGGCCGCCACATCCGGACCAACGTCGTCTCGCCGGGCACCGTCTATTTCAAGGGCGGCGTCTGGAACATGGTCGAGACCAACATGCCGGAGATGTTCAAGGGCGCCATGGAGCGCAATCCGATGGGCCGCATGGCTACGCCGGACGACATCGCCAAGGCGGCGGTGTTCCTCTCCAGCCCGCTGTCGTCCTTCACCACCGGCATCAACATGCTGGTCGACGGCGCGATCAGCCGGCGGGTGAACTTCTAGGGGCGCCCGGGATTCAAACTGCCGGGCGCTCTCTGGACCAAAAAAACCGTCATGGCCCGACTTGTTCGGGCTACCCAAGAACACGGTTGTTCTGGTGGTGAACCGCTGACCTTCAGCGGGAAAATTTCTGGCGTCATTGTGCTTGGGTGGCCCGAACAAGTCGGGCCATGACGATGGTTGGGTTGAAGGTCGAAGAGACCTCGACGTCAAACCACGACCGGCAGCGTCTCCATGCCCCGGAAGAAGGGCATGGTGCGCCAGGCCGGCGTCTCGTCGGGGTTGGCCAGCGTCAGGTTCGGGAACCGCTCGAACAGCTTGACCAGGGCGACGCTCGCCTCGAGGCGGGCCAGCGGCGCGCCGATGCAGATATGGGCGCCGCCGCCGAAGGCGATGTGCGGCTTGTGCTTGCGGCTGACATCGAAGCGATGGGGTTCGTCGTAGGTTTCCGGGTCGCGGTTGGCGGCGCGCAGGGAGACCAGCACCGACTGGCCCTGCTTCATCGGACAACCCCCGACCTCGGCGGGCGACGACAACACCCGGCTGGTGACGTCGATCGGCGGCTCGTAGCGCAGCACCTCCTCGACCACCGCGTTGATGATGCCCGGATCGGCGCGCAGCTTGGCCAGCTCCGAGGGATTGAGCACCAGCAGCCGCACGGCATTGCCGATCAGGTCGGTGGTCGTCAGGTTGCCGCCGACCAGCAGCGCCTGGAGGTTCAGCCGGACTTCCTCGTCGTCCAGCGGCGCGCCGTCGGCGATCAGCTGGACCATGTCGCTGATCAGGTCGTCGCGCGGATTGGCGCGGCGGTCGGCCATGGCGTCGGTGAAATAGGCGTTGAGGGCGGCGGCGGCCGCCTCCATCTGCGCCGTCTGCTCGGCGTTGCGGAACGGGTTCAGGCCCTGGATGACGCCCTCCGACCAGGCGCGGAAGTCAGCCAGCCGGCTGTGCTCGACCCCCAGGATCCGGGCGATGGCGTCGATCGGGATCGGCACGCAGAACCGGTCCATCAGGTCGAACGCGGTCTCGCCTTCCAGCGCGTCGAGCGTCTCGTCGACCAGCGCCTCGACCTGCGGCCGGAACTTCGCCACCCGGGCGTACAGGGCCTGGGCCAGCGGTTGGCGGATGCGGCTGTGGTCGGGCTCGTCGAGGGTCAGGATGCTGGTGATGTGCGTGCGCGGCACGCCGGCCATCACCTGGTCGCTGAAGTTGCGCCGCAGCACGCCGCCGCTTTCGCTGCGCACCGGGTCGCGCCAGAGGTCGCGGTTGTTCACGATGCTGCGCACATCGGCGTAGCGGGTCAGGATCATGCTCCCCGACATCGGATCATCCAGCACGGGGCAGCGGCTGCGCAGGTCGTCCAGCACGACGTGCGGGTCGACCTGGTACTGCGGGTTGGCGGGCGTCAGGTCGTCGATCGTGGGGATGGGCCGCTCGGTCATGGTCGCGCTTCCTCGTGCAGGACGACCAGCGCTTCGTCGTGGCGCCGGCTCGTCCGGATCTACTGTCCTTCAGTCGCCGTCGCGGGACAACCGGCCGGACCCAACGGCCGCAGCTCCGGATTGTCGCGCACCAACCGGGTGAAGATGTCGCAACGCTGGGCCGGCGTCTTCAGCGTGGCGTCGGCGAGCAGGTCGGCGACGATCCGCCTGCCACCCTCCCGATCGGCCGTCATGCGCACACCACCACCCTTTTCGGTGTCGAACAGGATCAGCCGCTCGGCCTTCGGGGCGCTCGACCAGGCCTTCCATTCCGGCAGGTCGCCCTCGACGCCCTTGCCCGGCGCACCGGTGGCCGCGAAGTTGACCCAGTAGCTCATCATCGCATCGGACAGCGTCGTTCGGGTCGCGCGGTTTCCGGCGGTGAAGGCGTATTTGTCGAAGGCGCCGAGCAGCTTGAAGTTGCCGAACACGAAGGGGATTTCCAGGCTGTGGCCGGCGCCCAGCAGCGCGCCGAGATCCGAGCCGAGGATCTTGCCTTCCTCGTCCCAGTCGAAGCGATAGGCCCAGACCGGCGCGTGACCGCCCCCGGTCATCCGGGCGGCGGGTTCATCGACCGCATTGGCCCGCCACATCCGGCTGGGGTAGCGGGAAACCGCCTCGTAGAACGGCTTGTCGCGGATGCGCGGCAGTTTGCCGAAGACGAAGTCCACCAGCTTCGGATTCAGCGCGTTGAACAGCTTCATCTCGTCGAGGTTGGCCCCGGTGATGACCGGAACCGCGTTGTAGCCGGCGGGATCGGCGAGCACGGCGTCAAGTCCACCGGCCGGCAACACCGTCCCGTCGGCGATGACCCGGATGGGATCCAGGTCGCCGTCAGGCCGCTTGTAAGCGTCGTAGATCGCCTTCACCGGCGCTGCTCGCAGCGCATCGCCCGTCACGGGCTTGCCAGCGCCGAGGATACGCGGCGCGATCACCAGGCCGGCCTCGGGCTTGTCGCCCTCCAGCCCCTCGGCCTGCGCCAGCGGGGTCGAGCGGAACGAGCCGGACTGGATGATCGCGCGGTGGAACAGGCCCCTGGCGCGCGGGCTGACCAGCAGACTGGCGACGTTGTGACCGCCGGCGCTCTCGCCGAAGATCGTCACGCGGCCCGGGTCGCCGCCGAACGGGGCGATCTCGTCGCGGACCCATTCCAGTGCGCGGATCTGGTCGAGCGTGCCGAAGTTCGGCGAGGCGTCGTCGGGCAGGGTTCCGCCTTCGCGCAGCGCCGGGTGCGCCATCCAGCCGAGGGCGCCGATGCGGTACTGGATGACCACCACGATGACCTCGAACCGCGAGGCCAGCACCGAGGCGTCATACTGCTCCGCCCGGCCCCAGGTGTTCGAGCCGCCGTGAATCCAGACCATCACCGGCAGCTTCGCCTGCAGGGCGGCGGCCTGGCTCATCGAGGGGGCGTAGACGTTGAGGTAGAGGCAGTCCTCCTGGCCGACGACCTCGCCGAAGCGGGCCTTGTCGACGCCGTCGAGGGCGCTGAGCTGTTGCGGGCACCAGGGCGCGGGCTTGACCGCCTCGCGCCAGCCTGTCCAGCGTTCCGGCGGGCGCGGCGCGCGCCAGCGCAGATCGCCGACGGGCGCCTTGGCATAGGGAATGGAGCGCCAGATGTGGGCCTGGGTGTCGTCATCGACGAAGCCGACGATGTCGCCCTGGGGCAGATTGCGGGTTGTCAGCCGATCCACCTGGGGCGGTCCCGGATCGGCCGGGGGCGGACTCGAACAGGCGGCCAGAGCGAGCAGGGCCAGCAGCATGGCGACGCGTTTCATGTAACCCCCCGGTATTGTCCGCCCCTTGAGCTAGGGCGACTTTGGAAAACGCCCAGCCGCCGGACGGCGACCGGGCGTTCCTGGCATCAGAACTCGAGACAGATCTTGCCGAAGTGCTTCTGCGACATCTGGTGCGCGAAGGCCGCCGCGATGCCTTCCAGCGGGAAGGTCGAGTCGATGATCGGCTCGAACGGATTGGCGTCGATGGCCGCGACCATGTCTTCCTGGTCTGTGCGCGAGCCGACCGTCAGACCCTGGATGCAGACGTTCTTGGACATGGCTAGCGCGGTCGGCACGTCGCCGTTGATCCCCGCCAGCACGCCGATCAGCGAGATATGGCCGCCGATGGCGCAGGAGACGATCGACTGGGGCATGGTGCCCGAGCCGCCGATCTCGACGACGGCGTCCACGCCGCGACCGCCGGTCGCCGCCATCGCGGCCGCGCCCCAGTCGGCGGTTTCCTTGTAGTTGATCAGATGGTCGGCCCCGAGCGCCTTGAGCTTCGCCAGCTTCTCGGGCGAGGACGAGGTCGAGATGACCGTCGCGCCGGCCGCCTTGGCCAGCTGCAGCGCGAAGATCGACACCCCGCCCGTGCCCTGCGTCAGGACGATCGAGCCTGGCTTGATCTTCGCCTCGACGAACAGCGCCCGCCAGGCCGTGAGGGCCGCGCAGGGCAGCGTCGCCGCCTGCTTCAGCGACCAGCCCTTGGGAATGCGGGTGAAGGCCGTCGCCGGCATCGCCACATACTCGGACGCGAAGCCGTCGGCGCCATCGCCGGGCACGCCCAGCAGGCGCGGCAGGGTGGGTTTGCCGGCATCCCAGTTCGGGAAGAAGGTCGACAGGACCTCGTCGCCGACCTTGAAGCGGGTCACGCCCTCGCCGACAGCTTCGACGACGCCGGCCCCATCGGACATCGGGATCCGGCCGTCCGGGCAGCGGATCATCCCGGCCACGACCGCGAAGTCGTGGAAGTTCAGCGAGCTCGCGCGGACGCGGACCAGGACCTCGCCGGCCTTGGGCGAGGGCTTCTCGCGCTCCTCGATCAGAATCTTGTCCAGCCCGCCGGGGGCTTTCAGGGCGGCGACCTTCATGACGCGTGTCTCTCTGTTCTGATGTCTATTCCGCCGCCATGGCGGCGGAGGTGTATTGCGGTCCGCGGATCAACTTGCCGGGCATCTCGCCGGTCGCCTCGCCGTTCTCGTAGGTGACGACGCCGCTGACGATGGTGGCGACATAGCCGTTGGCGCGCTGGATCATGCGGCGGCCGTCGGCGGGCAGGTCGAAGACCATTTCCGGCGGCTGGATCGCCAGGGCGTCGAAGTCGATGATGTTGACGTCCGCCTTCATCCCGACCGCCAGCACGCCGCGGTCGTTCAGCCCGTACAGGCGCGCGGTGTCGCGCGTCTGCATAGCGACCACCTTCTCCAGCGGCAGGGTCGGCCCGCGCTTCCGGTCGCGCACCCAGTGGGTCAGCATGTAGGTCGGGAAGCTGGCGTCGCAGATCACCCCGCAGTGGGCCCCGCCGTCCGACAGGCTGAGCACCGTGTTGGGATCGTGCATCATCGTGTGGATGTGGTCGAAGTTGAACTCGGTGTAGTTCAGCAGCGGCAGGTAGATGTAGCCCCGGCCGTTGTTCTCCATGAGCATGTCATAAACCACCGCGTCGGGGGCCTGGCCGCCGGCTTCCGCCAGCGCCTTGATCGAGTCCTCGGCGCGCGGCTCGTAGTCGAGGTTGCCGTCAGGCTGCTGCAGCCGGAACATGCGGTCGAAGCCCTGGGTCATGATGGCGCCGAGGGGCCCCATCTTCTTGCTCGGGTCGGCGAGGATCGCGGCGCGGACCGCGGGGTCCTTCAGCCGTTCCAGACGGTCCTCGAAGGGCAGATGGGCGAGATCGCGGTAGGTCTGGCGGCCGACGAACGGGTGGATCGTGCTCTGCCAGCCCAGCACCAGGCCGGTCGGGCGGCAGGCGATCTGGGCGGCGATGCTGGCGCCCTGGGCCCGCGCCTTTGCCGTCAGGTCCAGCAGCTTGATCCAGTTGCCGGGCTGCAGGGGCGACTGCAGCAGGCTGTAGGTCACCGTCACGCCGGTATCCATCGACATGGATTTCATCCAGTCGAATTCGCGCTCGGCCGGGTTCATGTCGGACGACATCTCGAACACGCCGGGGCCGACAGCGGCCATGGCCTTGCCGATCGCCAGCAGCTCGTCCGCCGCCGCCGTCGTGCCCGGCATCACCGTGCCGTCCTTGGTCGTGTGCACCACGGTGCGCGAGGTCGAGAAGCCGAGGGCGCCGGCCCGCATGCCCTCGGCGACGATGGCGGACATCGCGGCGATATCGTCCGGCGTGGCGTCCTCGTTGCGCGCGCCGCGATCGCCCATGACGTAGGCGCGGACGGCGCTGTGCGGCACATGGGTCGCCACATCGAGCACGCGGGGCCTGGAGTCGAGGCTGTCGAGATACTCAGGGAAGGTCTCCCAGTCCCAGCTGATGCCCTCGGCCAGGGCCGAGCCGGGGATATCCTCCACACCCTCCATCAGCTCGATCAACCAGTCGTGGCGGTCGCGCTTCACCGGCGCGAAGCCGACGCCGCAGTTGCCCATGACCGCAGTCGTCACGCCGTGCCAGCTGGACGGCGACAGATAGGGGTCCCAGGTGACCTGACCGTCGTAGTGGGTGTGGATGTCGACCCAGCCCGGGGTGACGATCATGCCGGCCGCGTCGATTTCACGCCGGCCCGTGCCCGCCACCGTCCCGATGGCGGTGATCCGGCCGTTGTCGATGGCGATGTCGGCCGTGAAGGCGGGCGTCTCAGCGCCGTCGATGATCCGCCCGTTGCGGATTACCAGCTCATGCATGTCGCTCTCCCGTCGCCGGCCAGCCTCGATCAGACGACCGGGCAACCCTCGTTTGGCGCGATCATGGACGTGTCTTACGTGCGCGGAAAGTATGACCCGACGTCAGGTCAGATCCCGGGCCCGCGGCCAGGCGAAGGACCGCGCCTGGCTGACGAAGGCGCCGACGGCCGGCGAGTGGGGGCGGCCGCGAACGGTTACCAGGCTGATGGTCCGCTCGAATTCCGGATCGATCAGCTTGCGGGCCACCAGCGCCGGGTCGGTCACACAGAACTCCGGGATGAAGCCGATGCCGAGACCGGCCCTGATCATGCCCTGCACCCAGTCGTCTCGCTCGCTGGAGAACACCTTGCGCATGAAGACGCCCTGGCTGTGGAACGCCTGCCGCGCGTGGTCGAAATATTCGCAGCTGGCGCGGCTGACGTAGTTTTCCTCGTGAAGCTCCTCCGCCCGCACGACATTCTGGGCGGCGAAGCGGTGCTCGCGCGGCACGGCGACGACGAACCGCTCCTGAAACAGCGGCAGGGCGTGGAAGCGGTCGTCGATTGGTCCCGGAAGGCCAAACAGGCCGACATCCAGATCGCCCGCGTCGAGCCGATCCATCAGCACCGCGGCGGCCATGTCGCTGACCCGCAGTTCGACGCCCGGATTGGCGGCCCGGAACGCCACGATCAGGTCCGCGACGATCGCCGGGCCGACCGTGCACATCGCCCCGATGTGCAGCGTCGCCTGTCCGAGGCTCTTCAGCGCCATCGCCTGCGATCGCGCCGCGTCCGCCTCGGCCTGGATGCCCTCGAAATAGGGCAGCATCATCCGGCCCAGCTCGGACAGATGGGTCTTCTGGCGTTCGCGATGAAACAGCGGCCCGCCGAGTTCGGTCTCGAGCTGCTGGATGGCGCGCGTCAGGGCAGGCTGGGAGACGCCGGCCGCCTCGGCGGCGCGTGTGAAGTTCAGCGTCCGGGACAGCGCCAGGAAGTACCGGATCTGCTGCATTTCCATCGCGACACTCCCGCCCCTGGCCGGACCCTAGCGCCCCTTGCGCGTGAGACCAGCCCTGACGCCTTGAGGCGCCCCTAGGGCAATCGGATATAGGAGTCGGACGCAGCAAGGGGAGCCCTGATGTCCGAGACCACGTCGACCGGCGTCGAAGACCTGAACCGTACGCTCGGACTGGTCCGGCGGATCGAGATGAGTCCGGAAGGACGGGCGACCCTGGAGTACGAGGCCGGCCTGCATATGTGCCATTCCGGCGGCGTGGTTCAGGGCGGATTTGTCACCGGCTGGATCGACGCAGCCATGGCGCATGCCGCCATCGCCATGTCCGGTCCCGGCATCGTGCCGATGTCGCTGGAGCTTAAGGTCAGCTTCTTCGCCCCCGCCCGACCCGGCAAGGTGATCGCCGAGGCCTGGGTGGAGAAGCGCGGCCGCACGACCTGCTTCTTCGAGGGCCGGCTGCTCGACCCGGCCGGCAAGGTCCTGGCCAAGGCCAGCTCGACCCTGCAGATGGTCGACCGGACCAAGGTCGAGGCCGCCAGCCGCGCCGCTGCGACCTGACAGGATTTCTGGCCGGACGCCAATGCCGTCCGGCGCTATGACACCACCTCGCAGCCGGCCGTAAGAGCGGGCGCGATCACATCGGGATGGAGACGAGATGCACTACGCCGAGCTGAACGACGCCTGGGCTGAACTGACCGCGCCGGGCGCGCCCTTCGAGATCGCCGAGATCGAGGTCCGGGGCGCCCGCATCCGGTCCTTCAAGAACGCTCCGCCCAGCGTGCGCGAGGTCTGGCTCTCCACCCTGCCCTTCGCCGAGCGCGACTACCTCGTCTACGAGGGGGAGCGGTTCACCTACGCCGACGCCCATGCCCAGGTGGCGTCGATCGCCAACTGGATGCTGGCCCAGGGCGTCAAGCCGGGCGACCGCGTCGCGGTGGCGATGCGCAACTATCCCGAATGGATGCTGATCTACTGGGCCGGCTGCTGCATCGGCGTCGCCGTGGTCGGTATGAACGCCTGGTGGACCGCGCCGGAAATGGCGTACGGCCTGAAGGACTCCGAACCGAAGCTGGTCTTCGCCGACGAAGAGCGGATCGCCCGGATCAACGAGGACCCCGCCATGCTCGGCGGCGCCAGGCTGGTCGCCGTGCGCGCGGACACCCTGCCCGCCGGCGCGACGCCGTGGTCGGAGGTGATCGCCACGGGTGGTGACCTGCCCGACATCCAGGTCGATCCGGACGCCGACGCCTGCATCTTCTACACCTCGGGCACGACGGGCTTTCCGAAGGGCGCGCAGCTGACCCACCGGGGCTGCGTCAGCAACCTGTTCAACATGATGTTCGCCGGCCAGGTGACCGCCCTCGCCACCGCCCATGGCACGGGCGTCATGCCCGACCCGGACGTGCCGGTCCCGGTCCCCGCCACCCTGGTGACCACGCCGCTGTTCCACGTCACGGCCAACAACTGCGGCGCCTACGCGACCACGGCGGCGGGTGGCAAGATGGTGCTGATGTACCGTTGGGACGCCGGGGAGGCCCTCAAGCTGATCGAGCGTGAGAAGATCAGCAGCGTCAGCGGCGTGCCGGTCATGGCCCGCGAGCTGGTCACCCACCCTGACTTCGGCAAGTACGACACCTCGAGCCTGATGAGCGTCGGGGGCGGCGGCGCCCAGATCCAGCCAGACCTCGTCGAGAAGATCGAGAGCACCGTCGCGACCGCCCGGCCGAACACCGGCTACGGCATGACCGAGACCTGCGGCATCATCACCTCGATCAGCGGCGACTTCTTCGTCGACAAGCCGGCCAGCTGCGGCCGCGCCATGCCGAGCTTCGAAACCATGGTCGTCGACGACGCCGGCAATGCCCTGCCGCCAGGAGAGCCCGGCGAGCTCTGGGTGCGCGGCTCGTCGGTGATCAAGGGCTACATCAACCGTCCTGACGCCACCGCCGAGTCGATCACCGACGGCTGGCTGCACACCGGCGACGTGGCGAAGCTCGACGAGGAGGGCTTCATCTTCCTCGTCGACCGCAAGAAGGACATGGTCCTGCGCGGCGGCGAGAACATCTACTGCGCCGAGGTCGAGGCGACGATCCACCAGCACCCGGCGATCGCCGAATGCTGCGTGTTCGGCGTCGCCGATGCGCGGCTGGGCGAGGAAGTCGGTGCGGCCATCGTGCTGCGCCCGGGCGAGACCCTGTCGGCCGACCAGATCCGCGAGCACTGCGTCAGCCTCGTCGCGAAGCACAAGGCGCCGCGCTACGTCTGGCTGCTGACCCAGTCCCTGCCCCGCAACGCCAGCGGCAAGTTCCTCAAGCGGGAACTGCGCGAAAGCCTGAAGGTCGAGGACGCGGCCTGATCGACTCCGCCCGCGTGGCGATGAATACTCCCCGGACGTGACGCCCCGCCCGCCGCCCCAGGCGCAGGATCGGGGCGGACGTCCGGGAGAGAACCATGACCTACGCCCCCGCCACGCGCGCCTTCTATGACGCCGACAGCCACATCATGGAGCTGCCGGACTTCCTGAAGCGGTACGCCGATCCGGCGCTGCGGGAGGAGATCCCGGAGGTCAGCTATTCCGCCTCCATCGTCACCGACGAGGAGGTGGCGGTGATCATGGACCAGGGCGGGCGGCACAGCGACGACCATGTCGCCGCCCAGATCGCTCTGGGCGACCGGCTGATCGAGGCCTCGAAGGAAATCCAGGCCCTGGGGGCCTTCAACAGCAGCGACCGCAGCAAGGCCATGGACCTGCTCGGCTTCCGCAAGCAGCTGGTGTTCGCCACCCACAGCGTGGCCATGCCGTTCTCGCCCAGCTCGAAGATCGATCCCCGTCTGCGCTATGGCGGGGCCCGGGCGCACAACCGGCACATGGCCGACTTCTGCAGCGCCGACGACCGGCTGATGGGCGTGGCGATCATCCCGCTCGACGATCCTGACCTGGCCATGGCCGAGCTGAAGCAGGTGCTGACCAGCGGTCTCGAAGCGGTCTGGATTCCGCACCGGCCGAGCGGCGACCGGTCACCCGGCCACGTCGACTTCGACCCCTTCTGGGCGACCCTGGCGGAAAGCGGCCTGCCCTTCCTGCTGCACGTGGGCGGCGCGCCGCTGCAGCTGGCCAAGGCCTGGATGAACAACGGCCGTCCGCCGACCAAGGACTGGCTGGGCGGCGGCGAGAACCTGCGCACCAAGGACGTCGCCCTGTTGCACGAGGGACCCGAAGCCTTCCTGACCATGATGGTGCTGGACGGCGTGCTGGAGCGACATCCCGGCCTGCGCGGCGCCAGCGTCGAGCTGGGCGCCGGCTGGGTCCCCGAACTGTTGCGTCGGCTGGACTGGGTGGTGAAGCACTGGAGCCGGAACGACGCGAACCTGCAGGGCCTGAGCCGTATCCCGTCGGAGCAGATCACCCAGCAGCTGGCCTTCACCCCCTTCGTGTTCGAGGAGGTCGGGCTGTTCATCGACCAGTCCAACCCGGACCTCTACCTGTTCTCCAGCGACTATCCGCACATCGAGGGCGGGCGGAATCCGATCGGCCGGTTCGAGGCGTCGCTGGGCGACCGCAGCGAGACGGTGCGGGAGAAGTTCTACGCCGAGAACTTCCTGCGCATCTTTCCCGGCGCGCGGGTGGATGCAGCGCGCGTGGCGACCGCGACGGCGTGACGCCGGCTTGAGATCGGCGCCGGCCGTCCTAGATCCTGCGCGATGACCAAGATCACCGTCTGGTTCGATGGATCCTGCCCGCTCTGTCGCCGCGAGGTGGCGTGGATGCGGCGGCTGGACCGCGACGCCGCTGTGAACTTCATCGACATCGGAACCGGCAAAGGGGTCTGCCCGATCGACCGGTCAGACCTCCTGAACCGGTTCCACGCTCGCGAAGCCAACGGCCCCATGCTTTCCGGGCCCGCCGCGTTTGCCGCCCTGTGGCGTGCCTTGCCCCTGCTCAGGCCGCTCGGTCTGATCGCCCGCCACGCCGCGATCCTGGCCGTCCTGGAACAGCTCTACCGGCTGTTCCTCAGGCTGCGCCCGCTCACGCCGGCGCAGAGAGCCTGCATCCGGTAGGCGCCGTCAGTTGAACAGCTGGACGCCCCGGCCGCCGATCACGGTCTGCACCTGACGACGGCTGGTGAACATCGGCGCGACGTTCCCCCGGTCCCACACGGTGAACCGCGCCGCCAGCCGCCGGACGACCTCCGGGTGATCGGCGGCGACATCGCGGGTCTCGCCCGGATCCGTCTGCAGGTCGTACAGCAGGACCCACTGGCCCAGCGGCCCGACGGTCGCCTGCACGCCATCCGGCACCGGTGAGCCGAGGATGCGGCTGAGGTCGTCGCTGGTCTCGGACTTGTTGACCACGATCATTTTCCACCGCCCCTCGCGGACCGCGTGATTTGGGCCCATCCGCCACATCAGCGCAGGGTGGATGTCGCCACGCCGGCCACCGGCCAGGCGTGGGAACAGGTCGACGCCGTCGAGGCGCGCCGGGATGGCGGCGCCGGCCAGCGCCACGGCCGTCGGCAGGATATCGAGGCTCGACACCATCCGGTCATCAACCCGTCCGGCCGGCAGGCGGCCCGGCGCGGCGATTACGAAGGGCACCCGGATGCCGCCCTCCCAGGGCGTGGCCTTGGCCCCTTCCAGCGGCGCATTGGTGCAGCCGCCGTTGATATAGCCGGCGCAGCCGTTGTCGCTGAGGAAGATCACCACCGTGTCCCGCTCCAGGCCCTGGGCGCGCAGTTCGGCCATCACCTCGCCGATACCGTCATCGAGGGCTGAGACCATGGCGGTGTAGGTCCGCTTGTACGGCGAGGCGATGTCCGGGAACCGGTCGGCGTACTTCTTCGTCGCCTGCAGCGGCGTATGGGGGGCGTTGTAGGCCAGGTAGAGGAAGAACGGCCGGTCGCGGTTGGCGCGGATGAACCCGCGGGCCTCCTCGGTGAAGGCCTCGGTCAGATAGCGCGGCTCGTCCACCGGCTGGCGCCCGCGGTAGACAGGGAACGCGGCCCGGGTGGTCTGGGCGTCGCCGTAGACCTTGGCCGAGATGTCGCCGTCCGCCGGCCGGGTGATGTAGTCGGTCGCCCCGCCCTGCAGGCCGAAATAGCTGTCAAAGCCCCGGTCCAGCGGGTGATAGCCCGGCGCCTGGCCGATATGCCATTTGCCGACCATGGCGGTGGCGTACCCGGCCCGCTTCATCAGCTGGGCGACGGTTGTTTCGGTCAGGGCCAGGCCGGTGAGTTCGTCGCGGCCGACAGGATTGAACTCAAAGCCGTACCGGGTGGGCGAGCGACCGCTCATCAGGGCGGCCCTCGAGGGCGCACAGACAGCCGCCGCGACATAGGCGTTGGTGAACTTCACGCCTGAGGCGGCCAGGGCTTCCAGATTGGGCGTCGGCGCCGGGCCCCCGTAGGCCGAGGTGTCCCCATAGCCCAGGTCATCGGCGAGGATGACGATCACATTGGGCTGGCGCGCGGGCGCACTGGTCACCTGCTGACCGCCTCCGGCGCAGGCCGCCAGGCCGAGAAGCGCGGCCGCGGCCGCCAATCCTGCGATCAGCCGGTGTGTCATGGTCGTTCCCCCGCCGCCGCGCCCCTGCGGGCGTCGTTCTGGCGAACGGGAGTTTCCGACCGCCAGGCGCCGCGGTCAATCAACCCATCAGCGACGGGCGCGGATCTTCGGGCTGGGGGGATCGCTGAGGAACTGGCCGGCGAGGCCGAGCTTGGCGTTGCACTTGGGACAACGGACTTCCTGATCCTCGGGCTCCGTCCCGGTCAGCACCACGGCGGCGCCGCAGGGCTTGCACTTCCACGGCTGCACCGTGGGCGCGGGCGGCGGCGGCGCCTTGGGCGCGGGCGGGAATTTCAGGCTGAGGATCGGCCTGCGGGGCGCGTCGGTCATGAGGTCACAGAAGTCACGGCTGAAGGCGGCTCGCTACCACGAACCGGGCTCAGCCTTGTGACAGGATCGCAATCGCCGCGAAAGACGGCGCCCGATCAGGCGGCGGTCTTCAGCCCGGCCTTCGGCGCGGGATTGGAGAAGACCATGACCTCGTCGGTGACCGAGCCGAACTTCAGCGCCATCAGGTCGCGCGCGTAGTTCTGGTGCAGCTTCCACGGCGCCTTCGAGCCCTGCCGGGGGAACTTGCCGATGGTCCGCTGGACGTAGCCCGACGAGAAGTCCAGCCACGGCTCTTCCTGGATCGACGGGTCGCTGCGGCGCGGCGTCGCCTGGCGGAGGCCCGTGCGGCTCATGTGGTTGAGCAGACGGGTGACGTACTCGCAGGTCAGGTCGCACTTCAGCGTCCAGGAGGCGTTGGTGTAGCCGAACGAGGAGGCCATGTTCGGCACGTCGCTGTACATCATGCCCTTGTAGCTCAGGGTCTTCGCGGGCTCGATGATCTGGCCGTCGACCACCAGTTCCAGGCCGTTGAACACTTCCAGGTTCAGGCCGGTGGCGGTGACGATGACGTCGGCCTCCAGCTCCGCGCCGGACTTCAGTTTCAGGCCCTTGCTGGTGAACGTCTCGATATGGTCGGTGACCACCGAGGCCTTGCCGGTCTTGAGGGCGTCGAACAGGTCGGCGTCCGGCACCAGGCAGAGGCGCTGGTCCCAGGGATTGTAGGTCGGCGTGAAATGGGTGGCGACGTCGTAGTCGGGGCCCATCTGCTCCCGCACCATCCCGACCAGCCGTTCCTTGGTCTTCTCCGGATTCTTCCGCGCCAGGTTGTAGAACACCATGTTGAGCAACACGTTCTTCCAGCGCGTCACGCCATAGGCGGCCATCGGCGACAGCTTGGTGCGTAGCCAGTTGGCGATGGAGTCCTCGGCCGGGCGCGAGACCACATAGGTCGGCGAGCGCTGCAGCATGGTGACGTGGCCGGCGGCCTTGGCCATTTCCGGGACCAGCGTCACGGCGGTCGCGCCGCTGCCGATCACCACGACCTTCTTGCCCGCATAGTCGAGGTCCTGCGGCCACTTCTGGGGATGGACGATGGCGCCCTTGAAGCTGTCCATGCCGGTCCAGTCGGGGGTGTAGCCCTCGACGTAGCTGTAGTAGCCGCCGCACAGGAACAGGAAGTTGCAGGTGAACTTGAGCGCCTGGCCGCCCTTGTCGACCTCGACGGTCCAGGTCGCCGTCTCGGTCGACCAGCTGGCGCGTTTGACCATGCAGCCGTAGCGGATTTGCTTGTCGATGCCGTAGTGGGCCGCGGTTTCCTTGACGTATTTCAGGATCGACGGGCCGTCGGCGATGGCCTTGGCCTCGGTCCAGGGGCGGAACGAATAGCCGAGCGTGTACATGTCCGAGTCCGACCGGATGCCCGGATAGCGGAACAGGTCCCAGGTGCCGCCCATCGTGTCGCGGCCTTCGAGGATCACGTAGGTGCGGCCCGGGGCCTTGTCCTGCAGGTGGTAGCCCGCGCCGACGCCCGACAGGCCCGCGCCGATGATCACCACGTCGAAATGCTCGGTCGCCATGTGCGCCTGAATCCTGTGCCGGTAGATGCGTGTGCCCCAGCGTCATACTGCCGTTCAAACGGCCGTTTGTCTTGTTCAAACTGATCAGCGTTCACTTCGTTCGGGCCACCGGGCCGTTGGCGCGACGCGCGGACTGTGGTCGGATCGCTCAACAAGAAAAGCGGGAGCGAAGGCATGAACCAGGACGACTATCAGGCTCAGGACGCCACGGGCCTCGCGGCCCTGATCGCGGACAGACAGGTCAGCGCCGACGAGGTCCTCGACGCCGCCATCGCGCGGATGGAGCAGGTCAATCCGACCCTCAACGCGGTGATCCTCGACCTGACCGACCAGGCGAGGGCGCAGCTGAAACAGGGAACCCCCGCCGGGCCGCTCGGCGGCGTGCCCTGGCTGATCAAGGACATCGGCGCCCTGGTCGCCGGGACCCCGACCACCAGCGGTTCGCGCCTGATGAAGGACGCGGTCGCGCCCGCCGACAGCGCCATCGTCACCCAGTACCGCAAGGCGGGGCTGGTGATCTTCGGCAAGACCAACACGCCCGAGTTCGGCCTGGAGCCGGTGACCGAGCCGGAGTTCTTCGGGCCCACACTCAATCCCTGGGACCTGACCCGCACGCCGGGCGGCTCGTCCGGCGGCGCGGGCGCGGCGGTGGCCGGCGGCATCGTCCCGGCGGCCCACGCCAGCGACGGCGGCGGGTCGATCCGCACGCCCGCCGCCTGCTGCGGCCTGTTCGGCATGAAGCCCTCGCGGGGCCGGGTCTCTTCCGCTCCCGCGGGTGAGGGCTGGGGCGGCGCCTCGGTGCAGCACGCGGTGACCCGATCGGTCCGCGACAGCGCCCTGCTGCTGGACCTGATCTGCGCCCCCCAACCGGGCGATCCGTATTTCCTCGCCCCGCCAGCGACGCCCTTCAGCGAGGAGGTCCGGCGCGATCCGGGCAAGCTGCGCATCGGCGTCATCTCGGGCGCGCTCGACGGCGGGTCGATCGACCCGGAATGCAGCGCCGCAGTGGCGGATGTGGCGAAGCTCTGCGAGTCGCTCGGCCATTCGGTCGATGAGGTCGCCCTCGGCCTGGACTTCGACGCGATCCGCGACGCCGCCGGCGGGGTGATCGCCGCGAGCGTCCACGCCACCCTCGAGATGGTCACCGCCCAGCGCGGACGCCCGCTGGAGGACGGCGAGGTCGACATTGTCACCCGGGCCATGGCCTCGCGCGGCGCGCGGGTGACCGGCGCGGCCTATGTGCAGGGTATGCAGACGCTGCACGCCGCCGGACGGGCGGTTGCGGCGATCCATGAGCGGTTCGACGTGCTGCTCAGCTCGACCCTCGGCTCGCCGCCGATCCCCAAGGGCTCCCTGCGCGGCGAGCCACTGGATCTGGCCGGCTACGGCCCGCGCCTGTTCGCCTTCATGCCCAACACCCAGCTGTTCAACGTCACCGGCCAGCCGGCGATGACCGTGCCGCTGGCCTGGAGCAGGGCCGGGCTGCCGATCGGCATCCAGTTCGTCGCGCCGATGGGCGACGAGGCGACCCTGTTCCGGCTGGCGGGTCAGCTGGAACAGGCTCGGCCGTGGGCGGACAGGCGGCCGCCGTTTGGGGGGTGATTTCCACACACTGTCATCCCGGAAGTCGCGCAGCGGCTATCCGGGACCCAGATTCGGCTTCATGCATTTCGGTTGGGATTCAATCTGGGTCCCGGATCGGCCTTGCAGGCCGTCCGGGATGACAGTGAAAGGAAGGCTCAGCCGCCAAGCCCCCACCCCACGCGGGCAGCCTCGATGCGCTCGAGCTTGTCCGTCAACGGAGCCCAGTCGTCGCGCTCGGCGATGGCCGCCCAAAGCGCTTCCACCTCATCCACCAGCAGCTCCTCCGGCTCGGCGGCGGCGAAGAAGGGGTGCGCCAGACGTTCGGGCCGGTCGGCCTCGAACCCGGCCAGCAGCGCGCGGAAGGCCGTGAAGGCCTCGCCATCGTAGAGACCCGCCCGCGCGCTCGCCATCGCCCGGCCTTCGACGCCGCAGAACCAGTCGAAGAAGAACGGCTCCCAGCGCAGGGCCTCGCCGCCCTCGGCGAGGGCGCGGAAGGCGGCGTTGACCAGGTCAATGTCGGCCTCGCCGCCCTGCCCCTTGAGCCCCAGCCGCGCCAGCATGGCCGCGCGCAGTTCGTCGCGGTAGGCCGTCCCGAACCCGTTCAGCGCGGCGATCAGGGCGTCCGATTCGGCGACCAGCGACAGACACCCCGCCAGTTGCTGCAGGTTCCAGAACGCCGCCTCCGGCTGGCGGCCGAAGCTGTAGAGGCCGGTCTCGTCGAAATAGGCGGCGGTGAAGTTGGGATCGTTGTGTGGCAGGAACCGCCAGGGGCCGTAGTCGAAGCTCTCGCCCGTGACGACCATGTTGTCGGTGTTGAGCACGCCATGGACGAAGCCGGCGCTCATCCAGCGGGACGCCAGCCTGGCCGTGCGGGCCACGATCGCCTCCAGCAGGGCGACGGGCCGGTCTGACGCGTCCGTCAGTTCCGGGAAGTAGGCGTCGATGCAGTGGTCGACGAGGAGCCCGACATTGTCGGCGCGCTGGAAGAAGGCCTGCCGCTGAAAGGTGCCAAAGCGCATGTGGCTGTGCGACAGCCGGACCATCACTGCCGACCGCGTCGGGCTGGGCTCGTCGTTGCGCTCCAGCGGCTCGCCGGTCTCGATCAGGGAGAAGCAGCGGCTAGTCGGCACCCCCAGCGCCTCCAGCAGCGTCGCCGCCAGAATCTCCCGCATCCCGCCCTTGAGGGTCAGCCTGCCGTCGCCGCGCCGCGACCAGGGCGTCTGGCCTGAGCCCTTGGTCGCCAGGTCCAGCAGTCGGTCGCCGCCCGCCTCGCGCAATTGGGCGAACAGGAACCCGCGCCCGTCGCCGAGGTCGGGGTTGTAGTTGCGGAACTGATGGCCGTGATAGCGCATGGCCAGCGGCCCGGGCTGGTTGTCGGGCAGCGGCGCGAACCGGCCGAAATGGCCGATCCACTCGGCGTCGGTCAGGGCGCCCAGGCCCACCGTCTCCGCCGCCCGCTGGTTCCGGTGGCGCAGGATGGTCTGCGGAAAGTCCGCCGCCGTGACCGGGTCGGAAAACTCCGGGCCAAGCTGCATGAACTTCGGATCAGGGCGGTAGTCGGGGGAAACGGGCATGCTTGGCAGATGACCGGTCGATGGCGCCGGCGCAAGGGCGCCCCGGGCTGAACTCAGGCCTGCGGGCCCGCGGTCCAGACAAGCCAGGCGAGGTAGGCGCCGTAGGCCAGCAGAAGCAGAAGGCCCTCGGTGCGCGTTATCTTGCTCAGGCGTATCGCCACCAGAACCAGCAGGGCGGTGGCCCCTGTCAGGACCCAAATGTCGAAGCGCGCGATCTCGGCCGGAACGTCGACGGGCTGGATGACGGCCGTGATCCCGAGGATCCCCAGGATGTTGTAGAGGTTGGATCCGATGACGTTGCCCAGGGCGACGTCGCCCTGCTTGCGCAGACCGGCGATCACGCTGGTCACCAGTTCGGGCAGGGACGTGCCGATCGCGACGATCGTCAGTCCGACAAGCGTGTCGGAGACGCCCAGGTCGCGGGCCAGCACGATGGCGCCGCCAACCAGCAGGTGGGCGCCATAGATCGTGATCCCGATGCCCGCCACAGCGAGGGGCAGCGCGATCCACAGGCTGGGAAGCGACCGCGAGGCCTCGGCCGCCCCTTCCTCGATGCGCGCGCCTTCGGCATCGGGCTGCCTGCGTTCCGTCAGCCAGACGATGAGGATGTAGACAATCAGCAGCATGACCGCGACGCCGCCCATCTCGCGGGTCAGTCGTCCCTGCAGGATCGCCCAGACCAGGCCTCCTGTCGCGAAGACCAGCGCGATGGCGTCGCGACGAAAGGCGCGGCGGTTGACCACCAGCGGCGCGATCAGGGCCGTCGCGCCGAGAATCAGCAGGGTGTTGGAGATGTTCGAGCCCACCACATTGCCGATGGCGATGCCCGGCGATCCAGCGAGGGCGGCCTGGAGGCTGGTCACCAGCTCCGGGGTGGATGTGCCGAACCCGACCAGGGTCAGGCCGATCAGGAGGGGGCTGACGCCCAGCCGCCGGGCCGCGCTGGAGGCGCCTCGCACCAGCAGATCGCCGCCGACCGCGAGCATCGCAAGGCCCGCCAGAATTCCCAGCCAAAGAGACACCAGACCACCCCCGCCGTTTGGATAACGGTACAGGATTCTCGGGCGGCGATCCTGATTTCCGGAGGCGCGGCCGGACGGCTAGTCGCCCCCGGCCCCGATCACCCGCAGGCTGGCAACCTGCAGTTCCAGACGCTTCACCTCGCGCAGGATGCTGTTCTTCTGCATTTCCAGCAGGAAGCCCAGCTTGACCATGCCAAGGCCGAAAAAGGCCAGGGCGGCCGCCGCACCCCAGAGGATCATGGACCGGAGGTCCGCCGCCTGGATGAACCGGGACGTGAAGTAGCAACCGACGCCGAACATCGCGAAGCCGCCGATCCAGCCGATGAAGCCAATCAGCCGGTGCTGGTCCTGAAAGGCGTTCAGGGCCTGGATGAAGACCGGTTCCTCGCGGCTGAGGTCGTCCAGCAGCCGAAGATCTTCCGGTGACAGGGCGCGGCGCAGAGCCTGGTCAAGATTGGACATGGTCGTCTCCTTTCAGGAGGGTTCTCAGGGAAAGTCGGATCGCATGGAGGCGCGACTTCACTGTCCCCGCGGGGATGGTGAGAGAGTCGGCGATTTCCTCGATCGAGAGGCCTTCGCCGTAGAACAGGCTGACCAGCAGACGCTGATCAGCCGGCAGGGCTGAGACGGCGGCGGTCAGATCCAGGGTCTCATCCGGATTGCCCGGCCCGACCGGTGGGGACGCGAACGAAGGATCGTCGAGCACGCCGGCGGCGAGCGCGCGGCGCCGTTGCCGCCGGCGAACCTCGTCCACGCATCGGCGCGTCGTGATGGCCAGGGCCCAGGCGGGGAAGCGCGATGGATCGTCCAGCCGCCGCAGTCCCCTGGCGATCCCCAGCCAGGCGTCCTGAACGGCGTCCCGGGCGACGTCGGCGTCGAGCAGAAGCCGCGCGGCATGCCGCGACAGCCTCGGCGTCCAGCGGACGACCAGGCGGCGAAAGGCGTCGGACGATCCGGCCCGGGCGGACAGCACCAGGTATTCATCCAGGACGTCCTCGGCCTTGCGGTTCATCTGCCCACCTCACCGATACAGTCGCCGGCGCCCGCCAATCGGTTCGATCCGCGGACCGAAATTCGCCCAGCGGCCCAAAAACCGTCCCGACAAAGGTCCGGTTCAGGTTGGGCCGGCGGCGCCCCCATGATACCTCACCGCCATGGCGCGTCGTTTCACACTCGATTTTCTCAAGACCGAAGCTGCTTCCGGCCTGGTGCTGGCCGCCGCTGCTCTTGCCGCAATCCTGCTGGCCAATTCGCCCTGGCGCGAGGCCTATTTCGGCTTCGTGAAATCGCCCTTCACCCTGCAGTTCGGGGGCTGGGAAGAGACCAAGTCGGTCCTGAAGTGGACCAAGGACGGCCTGATGGCCGTGTTCTTCTTCGTCGTCGGCCTGGAGATCAAATACGAGATTCTCCGGGGTGAACTGTCCAGTCCGCGCAAGCTGGCGACGCCGGTGTTCGCGGCGCTGGGCGGCATGCTCGTCCCGGCTCTCGTCTTCCTGGCCTTCAATTTCGGCGACGGCGGGGAGCTGCGCGGCTGGCCGATCCCGACCGCGACCGACATCGCCTTCGCCCTCGCGGCGCTGGCCATTGCGGCGCCACGGCTGCCGGCCTCGCTGCGCGTGTTCCTGCTGACCCTGGCCATCGCCGACGACCTTGGCGCGGTGCTGCTGATTGCAGTGCTCTTCAGCGGCGAGATCAACCTGACGGCCCTGGCCGGCGCAGGCGTCGGGCTGGCGATTCTGGCCTGGTTCGGGCGCTGGAAGGGCGATCCGACAGTGCTCTTCGCCCTCGTCTTCCTGGTGGTCTGGGCGCTCACGCTGATGTCCGGCGTCAACACGTCGCTGGCCGGCGTCGCCGCGGCCCTGACCGTCCCGGTCGCCGGCCACAAGCACGGCGAGGAGGGGCAGTTGAAGCAATATATGGAGGCCCTCCATCCCTACGTTGCCTACGCCGTGCTGCCCTTCTTCGCCTTCGTGGCGGCGGGATTCGCCTTTGACGCTTTCCCGGCGGACGGGCTGCTCGCGCCCCTGCCGCTGGGGATCGTCGCCGGGCTGGTGATCGGCAAGCCGCTCGGCGTACTGGGCGCCACGGCCCTGGCCTGCGCGCTGAAGCTGGGACACCGGCCCAGCGGATCGACGTGGCTGCAGATTCTCGGGGTCTCCATGCTGTGCGGCGTCGGATTCACCATGAGCCTGTTCATCGGCGGGCTGGCCTTCCACGACGGCGCGGCGGCCTCGCAGGTGCAGCTCGGCGTCATCGCGGGCTCGGTGCTTTCCGTCCTCGCGGGGGCCATCACCCTGCGTCTCGCCCAGCCTCCTGTGCCAAAAATGGCGAACGCTGATTTTTGACACCCGTGCTGTTACATAAGCGACACGAAACTGGCATTTCCCCTTATCTGTAAGGGATTGACGCTTGCGCAGGTTTCACCACACACCGTAGGTGATCGCCGTCAACTTTGACGGGGCCGTCAGGCTCTCAAGTGTCAGTAATCGCGCTGCTCCTCCCCGAGCGCGCCAAAAACTTCAGGACAGGAAATGCGCTTTTCACAGTTGCTTCGCGCGTCGGCTTCGGCCGCCGTGCTCTCGGCGGTCATCTCTGGCGCCGCCTACGCCCAGGAGGCTGAAGACGCCTCGACCGTCGACGCCATCATCGTCACCGCCACCAAGCGTGAGCAGAGCCTCCAGGACGTGCCGGTCGTGGTGACCGCTGTCAGCGGCCAGCTGATGCAGGACGCGGGCGTCAAGGACATCAAGGATCTGACGATCCTGACCCCGGGCCTCACCGTCACCTCGACCTCGAACGAAACCGTCACCACCGCCCGCATCCGCGGCGTCGGCACCGTCGGCGACAATCCCGGCCTGGAATCCTCGGTCGGCGTCGTGATCGACGGCGTCTATCGCCCGCGCAACGGCGTCTCGTTCGGCGACCTCGGCGAACTGCAGCGCGTTGAAGTGCTGAAGGGCCCGCAGGGCACGCTGTTCGGCAAGAACACCTCGGCCGGCGTCATCAACATCCTGTCGGTCGCCCCGTCGTTCAACTTCGGCGCCCAGGGTGAAGTCACCGTCGGCGACTACGGCGCGCAGGGCGTGTCCGGCTCGGTCACCGGCCCGATCTTCGCGGACGACAGCGTCGCCGGCCGCCTGTTCTTCGCCACGCGCAAGCGCGACGGCTACCTCGACGTCGTCACCGGTTCGGGCGGCCCGCGCTCGCAGGACGATGATGTGACCCAGGACTTCTGGACCATCCGCGGCCAGCTGCTCGCGGTTCCCACCGACTCCCTGACCGTCCGGATCATCGGCGACTACACGTCGCGTGACGAATCCTGCTGCCTGGCCACCCAGCTTCAGGTCGGCAACGCCGCCAACTCGCGCGCGGCCTTCGTCAACCAGGTGCGTCCCGGCTCGATCGACGTCTCGGAGTCGCCGTTTGAACGTGAGGCCTACGCCAACCGCGACACCGGCCAGAACATCGTCGACACGGGCTTCTCGCTCCAGGCCGACTGGGACATCAATGACGATGTCACGCTGACCTCGATCACCGCCTGGCGCAACTGGCGGGCCGAGACCGGTCAGGACTCTGACTTCACCGGCGCGGACATCGCCTATCGTCCGAACGACGGCTCGAACTTCACCGAGTTCGGCCAGTTCTCGCAGGAGGTCCGCCTGGCCGGCACGACCGAGCGCTTCGACTGGCTGGTCGGCGCCTTCTACGCCAAGGAAGACCTCGAATCCCGTTCGGTGCTGAACTACGGCTCGGACTTCTACGCCTACTTCGACACCCGCGTTCTGGGCGGCGCGCCTGGCCTGATCGGCCTGCTCCCCGGCACGGTTCACCAGGCCGGCAACGGTTCGGATGACCGCTACGACCAGACCGACACCACGTTCGCCCTGTTCACCGACAACACCTGGTCGGTCACGGACGCGCTGAAGCTGACGATGGGCCTGCGCTTCTCGAGCAGCGAAAAGACGCTGATCACGCGCTACTCCACCACCGGCGCCTCGTGCGACCAGGCGGAGAACTTCTACGGCGCGTTCGTGGGCGCCGTCGGCGTCGCCGGCGCGCGTTCGATCGTCGGCGGTCTGTGCCTCAACGCCCAGAACAACGACTTCGACGGGCTCGGCACGTTCAAGCAGAACAGCGCCGAGGAAGAACTGACCGGCACCGTCAAGCTGTCGTACAAGATCTCGGACGACATCATGACCTACGCGTCGTTCGCGCGGGGCTACAAGTCGGGCGGCTTCAACCTTGACCGTTCGAGCCGCGGCCGGATCACCCCGCTCGGGTCGCCGCTGCCTTACAACACGGCGGTCAACTGCGCCGTGGCGACCGGCTGCCTGGACTTCGCGGTCCTGAACGACACCAGCTTCGCTCCGGAGTTCGCGGACTCCTACGAGCTCGGCGTGAAGACCAAGTGGCTCAACAACTCGCTGCTGCTGAACGCGACCGTCTTCTACCAGGAGTTCACCGACTTCCAGCTGAACACCTTCGTCGGCACGGCCTTCATCGTCGAGTCGATCCCCGAGCTGACGTCCAAGGGCGTCGACGCCGACTTCGTCTGGTTCACCCCGGTCGACGGCCTGGCCCTGCAGGGCGGCGTGACCTACGCCGAGACCCAGTTCGGCGAGTTCACGGCTGCTGACCTCAGCGACCCGACCCGCTTCAACGGCGTGTTCCGCCTGCCGGGCGCCCAGGCCGCGTTCGCGCCGCGCTGGTCCTCGTCCGTGGCGGCGACCTACGAGCGTGACCTGACCGAGTCGCTGGTGTTCCGCACCAACATCTCGGCCAAGTACTCCTCGCGCTACAACACCGGTTCCGACCTGCACCCCGTCAAGGAACAGGAAGGCTTCACCCTGGTGAACGCGCGCGTCGGCATCGGCTCGACGGACGAGCGCTGGACGGTCGAACTGTGGTCGAACAACCTGTTCGACCAGGACTACCTGCAGGTGGCCTTCAACGGCCCGTTCCAGGTGGACACGTCCAACCCGTACAGCCTCGCGGCCGACGACAACATCTCGACCTACGACACCTTCCTGGGCGCGCCCCGGACGGTGGGCGTGACTCTGCGCGGCAAGTTCTAGCCCTCGCAGACATCGCTGAAATAGCGAAGGGCGGCTCGGGGAAACCCGGGCCGCCCTTTTCTTTGGTTTCAGGGACGTTGTGCGTCCTTCGAGACGCGATCCTGAGGGATCGCTCCTCAGGATGACGCAGCGGGTTGGGCGTCATGCCTGTTCGTCATGGTGAGGAGCGGGCCCTCAGGCCCGCGTCTCGAACCACGCAATCACCCCAGCGCCGCCTTCAAGGCCGCCGCTGTTTCCTCGATGGCCGGGACGACGCCGGGGCAGATGGCGGACAGGGTGTAGAAGTCATGGACGAAGGTCGGGTACTCGATGTGCCGGGCCGTTCCGCCGGCCTTGTTCAGCGCCTCGGCGTAGGCCTTGCCCTCGTCCTTCAGCGGATCGAAGCCGGCGGTGACCACCAGGGCCGGCGGCAGGCCCGCGAGGTCCTTGGCGTTGACCGGCTCGGCGCGTTTCGCATCCGGATGCGCGCCCGCGCCGTAGTGGTTGCCGAACCACTCCATCACCTCGGCCGTCAGGACGTAGCCGGTAGCGAGCGCGCGGCGCGAGGGCGTGTCGAGCGTCATGGCCGTGGCCGGATAAAGCAGCAGCTGGAAGGCCAGCTTGCGGCCGGCGTCGCCGCGCATTTCCAGCGCCATGCAGGCCGACAGGTTGCCGCCGGCGGAGTCGCCGCCGACCGCGATGCGGGCCGGGTCGAAGCCGATCTCGGCGGCATGGTCGAACGCCCAGCGGGTCGCGGCGAGCGCGTCGTCGTGGGCCGCCGGGAACGGGTGCTCGGGCGCGAGGCGATAGTCCACCGACAGCACCCGCACGCCCGAGGCCTTGCACAGCCGGCGCAGGAAGTCGTCGTGGGTGTCGAGGTTGCCGATGACGAAGCCGCCGCCGTGGAAATAGACCAACCCCGGCCCCGCGCCCGTCGCGCCCTGCGGCTTGTAGAGGCGCGCCTTCAGCGGGCCGTCGGCGCCGGCGACCTCGAGATTGCGGACATCGAGATCCTTCGGCGCCCCCATGTCGAGGCCCGAACGCTGGGCGATGTAGCCGGCGCGGACCATATCGGCGGGCAGCTGGGACAGCGGCGGCATCTGGATCGCCGCGGCGGCGTCGAGCATCGCGCGGAAAGCTTGATCGAGCATGGGGTCAATCCTGAACGGTGATGACGCCGTCGCCGGCCGGCGTGGCGTAGAGAGCCTGGACCAGGGCGTCGCGGCGTTCCAGCGTCGCCCGCTGGTTGACGTAGCCCTTGTCGGTGATTTCGCCGGCGTCGATCGACGGCGGCTCGGTCATGATCACGAACTTGCCGACCCGGCGGGAGGAGCCCCCCGCCGTCGCGTTGAACGCCGCGAGGCGCTCCCTGATGATCGCCGCCAGCTTTTCGATCGGCGTTCCGGGACCGCTGTCGGCGGCGAGCGCCTGCATGCCGGCCATCGACGGCCAGAACAGCGCGCCGATGAACGGCTTGTCCTGGCCGGCGATCACCGCGTCCATGACATAGGGGCTGGCCGCGCCGACCAGATCGGGGCGCAGGGTGCCGACGCTGACCCAGGTGCCGCTGTCGAGCTTGAAGTCCTCGGTCACCCGACCGTCGAAGATCATGCCCTGCGAGGGGTCATTGTCGTCGACGAATTTCGCCGCGTCGCCGAGCTTGTAGAAGCCCTCCTCGTCGAAGGCGGCGGCGGTCTTTTCCGGATCGTCGTGATAGCCGGTGGTGACGGTGGGACCCTTGACCCGGACCTCCATCTTGGTCCCGTTCGGCACCAGCTTGATGGTCACGCCCGGCACCGGCAGGCCGACCAGGCCGACCCGCTCGGTGGCCCAGTGGGTGACCGTGACGCCCTGGGTCTCCGTCGCGCCGTACATCGTGGTCAGCGGGATGCGATGGCCAGTCTCGGCCACGGCCAGGGCCTGCAGCCGGTCATTGACGTCGTTCGACAGCGTCGCGCCGCCATAGCCCATGTAGCGCAGGTTCTTGAAGAAGGACGCGCGCAGCACCGGGTCGCGCTCCATCGCCTCGGCCAGCATGCCGAAGGCGATCGGGGCCGAGCCGAACACGATCGGCGAGACCTCGTAGAGGTTCTTGATCGTCGTATCGAACATGCCGGGAATCGGCTTGCCCTCGTCGAGGTGCACCGTGCCGCCGGACCAGAGCACGCCGTTGAAGCCGATGTTGCCGGCGCTGATATGACTCCAGGGCATCCATTCGAGGCTCTGGGGGATGACGTCCGGATCCGCGTCCTCGGCGCGCAGCCCCTCGCCGCCGGCGATGGTCGCCGCCATCATGCCGAAGGTCTGGGGCACGCCCTTGGGCATGCCGGTCGAGCCGGAGGTGAACAGGTACTTGGCCACCGTCGCATGGCCGAGGGTTTCGCGCGCGACCTCGACCGCCGCCGTCGACGTCGTGCCGGTCAGGTCCGACAGCGGGATGGCGCCCTCGCCCGTCCCGTCCGCCGTGACGAAAACCAGGTTCGGCATGGCCGCCTTCAGCGTGTTGAAGGCGTTCTGGAACATATCGCCGGACTGGGCGAAGACCACGCGCGGCTTCACCACGGCCGCGCAGTGCTTGAGCTTGCCATGGTCGCTGGAGATCAGGCTGTAGGCCGGGCTGATCGGCGCCACCGGCACGCCGGCGGTGTAGCAGCCGACGGTCACCAGCGCGTGCTCGATCGAGTTGGACGACAGCACCATGACGCTGTCGGCGCCGGTCAGGCCGTGGTCCAGCAGCCACTGGGCGATGCCCTCGGCGGCCTTCAGCGCCTCGCCGTAGGTGATCTGGCGCCAGGGGCCGTGGCCCGGTTCGCGCTGCTTCATCCAGGGGCGGTCAGGGTGCGCCTGCGCCTTGTCCTTCAGGAGATGGGCGATCGAGCGGGGCCCCTCGCCCGGCGCATGGTTCGACCAGATCAGCACCGACCCGTCGGCGCGGCGCTCGACCGACACGTCCGGCCCCTTCTGGGGCAACGGTTTGAAAGCGGGCTTGGCGGGAGCCGCGGCAGCCGTGGCCGCACCGTCAGCGGGGGTCATGAGCGTTTCCTGGAGCGTTTGTTATCGTTGTTCCCTTGAGACTATTCCTGACCCTAGGGGAGTCAAACAGGGGGTTGGTCCTTCGAGACGCTCGCTTGAGGCTCGCTCCTCAGGATGACGTGGAGGGGTGGGCTTCACAGACATTCGTCAGGGTGAGGAGCGGCGCAGCCGCGTCTCGAACCACGCACGACCTCACAGCCCCTTCAGCCACCCCAGCAGCAGGTCGGTCACCGCTTCCGGCGCCTCCTGCTGGGTCCAGTGGCCGATGCCCGGCAGGACGTGGGCGCCCTGCAGGTTCGGCAGGTGGGGCTTCATGAAGTCGAGCGGGTTCACGCCCGGGATCATCTTCAGCACCAGGTCGCGGTCGCCGCCGATGAAGAAGCTGGGCTGCTCGATCCTGCGGTCCTTGAACTGCTGCAGCCAGTCGAAGTCCCGCTGGTGATTGCGGTAGCGGCTGAGCGGCCCGAAGAAGCCGGAGCGGTGGAATTCGGCGGTGAAATAGTCCTCATCCTCAGGCGTCAGCCAGGCCGGGAAGGGATCGGGGTCGGGCAGACGGTCCAGCAGCCGCTCGCCGTGCGGCTTGTCGACCGGCCAGGTTCCGTCCGGCGCGTCGCCGCTGATGGCGTAGTAGAACTTGCGGATCGCCGCGCGCGGATCGCTGCCCAGTTCCGCCTCGGCCGGGCCGACGTCCTGGAAATAGACCTGGTAGAAGAACCGGCCGCGGTCGGTGAAGGCGGCCTTGATCACGTCCATGAACTGCACCGCCGGCACGCCGGTGTAGGGCACCGACAGCCCGGCCACCGCCCGCACCCGGTCCGGCCGCGTCAGGGCCGTGTTCCAGACGATCGGCGCGCCCCAGTCGTGACCAATGAGGACAGCCTTCTCGTTCGGCGACAGATGCTCGATCACCCCGGCGACGTCTGCGGTGATCTGCTGGAGGCTGTAGTCCTCGACCCGACCGGGCTTGTCCGAGCCGCCGTAGCCGCGCACGTCGATGGCGCAGACGGTGAAGCCGGCGGCGGCGATCGGCGCAATCTGGTGACGCCAGCTGTACCAGCTCTCCGGAAACCCGTGGACCAGCACCACCAGCGGCCCGGCGCCCTGCACGACCGCGCGCAGATTGATCCCGTTGGTCGGGATGGTGGTGAAGTCTGTCATGGCGTTTCCCCGTTTGTCCCGAAACCATCACGGGCGACGTCGGGGCAGGCAAGGGTCAATGGATGGTCGCGCTTACACAACCCTGACGCGCTTTATAGTCTGATGCGCTTGAATATGTCAGGGGACGTGATAAGCTTTGGCTATGAGCGATGAAAAGTCCCCGGGCTTCGAAGAAGCGCCCGCCGCGTTCGATGCAGACTATGACGAACGCTCGGCCGCCGCCGACGCGGATGTCGCGGCTGACCGGGTCGTGACGCACTCTGAAGTCCGAAAGTGGCTTTTGGCTGTGGGTACGCAAGACGAATTCCCGATGCCCGAGTCGTGGCTGAAGTAATCTGGACCCGCGAGGCGCTTCGGCAACTACGTGCGATCAGAACCTACATCGCCAAGGATAACCCTCACGCGGCGCGACGAACCTTCCTGAAGCTGCTTGCGGCGTCAGATTCGTTGGCGATTCTGCCTGCTCGCGGCCGGCCAATCGGCAGCGGGCGACGCGAGTTGACCCACGTCCGCCCCTACCTGATCCGCTACAGGGTGAAGGCGGAGGTGGTCAGAATCCTTGAAGTCCGGCATGCCGCGCGGCGGCCAGAGTGAGCCCTATCCCACCAGCCGCTCCCGCCCCTCCCAGAACGGCGCCCTGAGCTCCCGCCGGAGCACCTTGCCGGACGGGTTCCTCGGAAGCGCCGTGATGAAGTCGATGGATTTGGGGGCCTTGTAGGCGGCGATCTGGGTGCGGGCGTGGGCGATGATCTCGTCGGGGGTGGCGGTGGCGCCGGGCTTGAGGACGACGATGCCCTTGACCGCCTCGCCCCACTTGTCGTCCGGCACCCCGATCACGGCGGCGTCGGCGACGGCGGGGTGGCTGAACAGGGCGTTCTCGACCTCGGCCGGATAGACGTTCTCGCCGCCGCTGACGATCATGTCCTTCACCCGGTCGTAGATGTAGAGGTAGCCCTCGTCATCGAAATAGCCGGCGTCGCCGCTGGAGAACCAGCCCTGCGGGCAGATGGCCTCGGTCGTCGCCTCGGGCCGGTTCCAGTAGCCCTTCATGACCCCCTTGGCGCGAATCTGGATCTCGCCCACCTCGCCTGGCTTGCCCGCCTCGCCGGTCGGGGTCAGCACCCGGACCTCGAATCCAGGCCAGGGCTTGCCGCACGAGCGCAGCTTGTCCCGCTCGGGCGTGTGGTCCTCGGGCGGCAGATAGGTGGCGCCGCCGATCGTCTCGGTCAGGCCGTAGAGCTGGGTGAAGTCGCAGCCGAACCGGTCCTGGGCCTGGCGCAGCACCGACTCCGAGATCGGCGAGGCGCCGTAGAAGATGCGCTCCAGCTTGCTGAAGTCGGCGGTCTCCACGCCCGGCGTCTGCAGCAGCATGTTGATGATCGTCGGGGCCAGGAAGGCGTAGGCAACCTGCTTGTCCTGCAGCCGGGCGATGATCTCCACGGGGTTCACCTCGCGGGTCAGGATGTTGCGCACCCCCTGCAGCAGCGCCAGCAGGCCACAGTTGGTGCCCGCCACGTGGAACAGCGGCATGACCACCAGATTGGTCTTCTCCGCCTCGTACTTCGCCCAGCCGGCCTCCAGCGCCAGGGCGAACAGGGTGAGGAAGTTGGTCTGGGTCAGCTGCACGCCCTTGGGCAGGCCGGTCGTGCCCGAGGTGTAGAGCTGGATCACGTCGTCGTCCGGCTGGATAGCGAGGTTGGGGTCACTCGCGTCGTGGCTGCCGATCCAGGCGCGGAAGGCCGGCCAGCGCGGGTGGCCGGGCTCGAACTGCACCAGTCCCTTGATGTCCGGCAGGTCGCTGATGATCATGTCGACCACGCCGCCCAGATCCTCGCCGACGACGAGCAGCCTGGCTCCGGCGTCCTTGAGGATGAAGGCGATCTCCGGCGGGGCCAGCCGCCAGTTGACCGGCGCCAGGGTCACCCGCGCCTTGATGCAGCCGAACCAGAGCACGAAGAAGTCGTCGATGTTCTTGGCCAGCACGCCGACCCGGTCGCCGGGCTTGAGCCCCTGGGCCAGCAGCGCCTGGGCGCACTGGTTCGAGGCGCGGTCCAACTCGCCGAAGGTGGTCACCCGCCCCTCGAACCAGATGGCCTCCGCGTTGGGCCGCAAGCGGGCCTGAACACGGGTCACGTCGGCCACGGACTGGATACCGGCGAGTAGGGTCATGCTGTTTCCTCATGGGCCGCTGCCTCTGTCGGGCGCTGGCGCGACAAGGATGCACAGGATTCCCCAAAGCAAAAGGGGCGCCGGTGTGATCCGGCGGCCCTTCGCTTGTGCTGGTGCGTCCTTCGAGACGCGATCCTGAGGGATCGCTCCTCAGGATGACGACGAGGGGTGCATTGCACCTCTATTCGTCATGGTGAGGAGCGAGGCTCAAGCCGAGCGTCTCGAACCACGCAACCCCTATTCAGCCGCTTGCGGCGGGGCGTAGCCGAGCATGGCCTTGGTTTCGAGGAACTCGTGGAAGCCGTAGTCGCCCCACTCGCGCCCGTTGCCGCTCATCTTGTAGCCGCCGAAGGGAGCCATCAGGTCCCCGCCGCCGCCGTTGATGCTGACCTGACCGGCGCGCAGCTTCGAGGCCACTTCGCGGATCTTGGTCACGTCCGTGCCGCTGACGTAGGCGGCGAGGCCGTATTCGGTGTCGTTGCCGACCTGCACGGCTTCGTCGACCGTGTCGTAGCCGATGATCGAGACGACCGGGCCGAAGATCTCTTCCTTGGCGATGGTCATGTCGTTGGTCACGTTGGCGAAGACGGTCGGCTTGACGAAGTAGCCCTTTTCGATGCCGTCCGGACGGCCGACGCCGCCGCTGACCAGGGTCGCGCCCTCGTCGATGCCGGCCTGGATCAGCTTCTGGATCTTGTTGAACTGCACCTCGGAGACCACCGGGCCCATCTGGGCGTTGCCCTTGGGGTCGCCGACGGTCGTGGAGTCGGCGGCGGCCTTGGCGATGGCGATCACCTCATCCATGCGCTTGCCGGGGACCAGCATGCGGGTCGGGGCGTTGCAGGACTGGCCCGAGTTCATCATCACCGAGCGGACGCCGCCGGTGACGGCCGACTGGAAGTCCGCGTCATCGAGGATGATGTTGGGGCTCTTGCCGCCCAGTTCCTGGGCCACGCGCTTGACGGTCGGGGCGGCGTTCTTGGCCACCTCGATGCCGGCGCGGGTCGAGCCGGTGAACGAGACCATGTCGATCTCGGGATGGCTGGAGATGGCGGCGCCGACGGTGGGCCCGTCGCCGTTGACCAGGTTGAACACGCCGGCCGGCACACCGGCGGCATGCAGGATCTCGGCCCAGACGTAGGCGGAGAACGGCGCGATTTCCGACGGCTTGAGCACCATGGTGCAGCCCACGGCCAGGGCCGGGGCGACCTTGCAGGCGATCTGGTTCACCGGCCAGTTCCAGGGGGTGATCATGCCGCAGACGCCGATCGGCTCCTTGACCAGCCGGGTCGGGCCGCGATCCTCGACGAACTTGAAGCTCTTCAGCACGCCGATGGCGGTCTGGGTGTGGGCGAGGCCCATGGCGGCCTGCGCGCGTTGCGCCAGCGAGGCCGGGGCGCCCATTTCCTCAGTGATCGCGTCGGCCATGTCGCCGTAGCGCTTCTGGTACTCGACGACGATGCGCTCGAGCAGGTCGATCCGCTCCTCGACCGTGGTCTGCGAGAAGGTGGCGAACGCCTTGCGGGCCGCCTTGGCCGCCTGGTCGACATGCTCGGCCGTGCCCAGCGAGATCTTGCCGCAGACCTCTTCGGTCGCCGGGTTGATGACGTCGAGCGTCGTGACGCCGGTGGGCTGGACCCATTGGCCGTCGATGTAGAACTTCGTGTAGTCGCGCATCACCGTCTCTCCCTGCGGACCGCCGAGCGGCCTCTTCAAACGCTAGTTTAGTTACCGCCGATCACCTCGGAAAGGGCCGACTTCAAACTTGATGCATCAGGCTTCAAAGCTGATGCACATGCGGCTGGCCTGCGACCGGGCTGCGGGCCTTGAGCACATAGCCCGCGCGGATCGAGCCGATGTAGAGGTCCTTGAGGTCCGCGCCACCCCAGGTGACGTTGGTCGGGTGGTTGACGATCTCGCCGGAAGGGTCGTGAACCACCGTCTCGACGACGCCCGACGGACGGATCATCACCACCTTGTTGGCGGCGGGAAGGCAGACCCAGAGGTTGCCGTTGGCGTCCATGCCCACGCCGTCGGTGTAGCCGAGGTCGCCCGGGTGATGCTCCGCGGCGGCTTCAGCCTGGACCTGCGTCGCGTCGACCAGCCGGCCCAGCACCGGACCATAGCGCTCGCCGGGGCCCAGCTTGCCCCCGGGCAGGATTTCGAACCGCATGACGTCCGCGCCGCTCGTCTGGGCGCAGAACAGGTAGCGGTCGTCCGCCGACAGCGCTGTCCCGTTCGGGAACTTCAGGCCCTCGGCGACGATCTCGCTCGAGCCGTCGGGCCGCAGCACGAAGATGAAGCCGTCGGTGCGGCCGTCCAGCGCCTGGGGCCAGGTCTCGGCATGGGTGGAGTTGGCGCACCAGATGTTGCCGGCGCGGTCGAGCACCGGATAGTTGGCGCTGGTCAGCCGCTTGCCGCCGACCTCCGCCACCAGGGTCTCGTGTTTGCCGGTGGCCGGATCGAACCGCTGCAGCGGCCCCTCTTCCTTGTCGTAGATACCGAAGTTGGCGATCAGCACCCGGCCCTGCAGGTCCATGTTGATGCCGTTGGGCGCGCCCCCCCTGGGCCCCATACGGGTGAACGACCCGTCGGGGTGGATCTCGGCCACGGCGCACTGGTGGTCGGAGGCGAACACCCGGCCGTCCTTGCCGACGACCACGTCCTCCGGCCGGTCAATGCCGACAGCGATCTTGCTGAAGTCTTCGGGCCTCATCCAGTCCGGCATCTGCGCCTCCCTTGCCTTGCTTGTTGCCCCTACCAGAACAGGTCGGGCGGCCCGCCGTCCAGCATCTCGGCGATCCGGCGCCGGACCCCGCCGACGGTCCCCTCGGGCAGGTCGTGCGGATGGAACCACTCAGCCCGCAGGATTTCGCCGCGTGAGGTGGCGGGAACGGCGGTGAAGGTCTCGACCCGGAACAGCAGGACGTGGTCGCCCTTGAAGCTGGCGCCGTTGGAATGGATCGACAGCAGCACCGGCCGGCCCTCGACCCGAATGCCGCCCTCTTCCTCCAGCTCGCGGATCACCGCCTCTTCGGTCGTCTCGCCGGACTCGACACCGCCGCCGGGCAGGTGCCAGCCGGGGGTGTAGCTGTGCTCGATCAGCAGCACCCGCCCCTCGCCGTCCAGCACGATGGCCCGCGCGCCCAGGGTCAGGCCCCGCACCTGCCGCATCGCCACGCGGTAGGCCGGCAACAGCAGGCGATAGAGGCGACGCTTGAGGGCGGACATGGTCCCAGCCTAGAACGCCCGCTTGCCCGGGGCGAGAGCGGCGGCTAAAGCCGGGTCGTGTTTTCAACGGGAGCCGCGTCATGCTCGCCATCGGCGTCATCGCAATTTTCATCGTCGTTCTGGCCGGCCTGAACCTGTTCGAGTTCGGCCGGGTCGACTGATCCTGTCTTGAGCGGCGTAGCCGTCATCACCGGCGCCGCGCGGCGCATCGGGCGGGCTCTGGCCGTTCAGGCCGCCCGCTCAGGGTATGACGTCGCCGTCCACCACCGAGACTCCACTGACGACGCCGAGGAGACGGCCGCGCTCGTGCGCGCCGAGGGCCGCCGCGCCTGCGTGCTGGCCGGCGACCTGACCACCCGCGATGCCGCCGACCTGATCGGCCGGGCTGCCGCGGACCTGGGTCCCGTGACCCTGCTGGTCAACAACGCGTCGCTGTTCCTTGAAGACCGGCTGCAGACGTTCGACGCCGATGGGCTGGACGCTCACATGGCGACGAACCTGCGCGCGCCGGCCGTGCTGGCCCAGGCGTTCGCGGCGAACCTGCCCGGCGACCGCGCGGGACTGATCGTCAATATCCTCGACCAGCGGGTCTGGCGGCCCAACCCGCAGTTCTTCAGCTACAGCCTGTCCAAGGCGGCGCTCTGGCATGCGACGCAGACCATGGCCCAGGCGCTGGCGCCGCGTATCCGCGTCAACGCGATCGGACCGGGGCCGACCCTGGGCTCGGTGCATCAGGTCCCGGGCGAGTTCGAACAGGAAGCCGCCGGCACGCCGCTGGCCCGCGCCGTCTCGCCGGACGAGATCGCCGCCGCCCTGCGCTATCTGATTGACGCTCCGTCAGTGACCGGTCAGATGATCGCCGTGGACAGCGGCCAGCATCTGGGCTGGCGAACGCCCGACATTATCCACCCCTGACCCCGAGGAGTCGTGGCCGCCACCCTTCCCGAAACGCCTTTCGAGCCGGCCAGCGCGGCGCGCATCGTCGTCGCCCGCGTGTTCGTGCGCGGCCTCAAGGTCGAGGCCGAGGTCGGGGTGTACGCGCACGAGCACGGCAAGACCCAGCCGCTGATCGTCGATGTCGAGCTGGATGTGACGACGGTGCATGCCGAGCGGCTGGTCCAGACGGTCAACTACGAGACCATCGCCACCGCCGCCCGTGAACTGGCCGCTGAAGGCCATATCGAACTGGTCGAGACCTTCGCCGAACGGCTGGCCGAGCGCTGCCTCGTCGATCCGCGCGTCACCCGCGCGCGGGTGCGTGTCGAAAAGCCCCTCGCCCTGGCCCCACACGCCGAGGCGGCCGGGGTCGAGATCACGGCGGTCAGGGTCTGAACGGCCCCGCACCAACGCACGCCGCCCGCCTCGCGCCGCTGAGGCCCGAGACCGTCTGGACACTCTCCGACGACAGCCTGATCGAGACCGGCGGCAAGCGCGAACGCCGCTGGCTTCTGAAGGACCTGCGCACCCTGCGGTTCGCCGGCCTGCCCGGCAGCCCGCGCCGCGCGGTGGTGCTGCAGTTCGCCCGCGGCCGCTGCGTGGTCCCCTCGCACAGCTGGCGCGGACCGGGCCGTTTCGACGACCGCACGGACAGCTATTCGCCGTTTGTCCGGACGCTGGTGGCGCTGGCCGCCGACCACGCGCCACGGGCCAGGTTCGCGACCGCCGGTCTCGAGATCGGCGAGGCCTTCCTCTGGACCATCGGCCTGCTGGGGATCGGCGCCGTCGTGCTGCTGGTCACCTCGATCAGCGCCGGCGCCGCCTCGCTCGGCATTGCCCTGGCGGCGCGGCTGGTGTTCGTCCTGATCCTGATGCTCGCCGCCCTGCCCTGGCTCAGGGGCCGGACCGGAACGCTCGATCCTGCCGCCCTGCCGCAGGACTTGCTCCCGTGAGTATGAACGGCCATCGTTCGCCAGTCGGGTCGCAACCGTCCAGCATCGCCCATGGAGGCCCCCAATGACCGATGTCACTGATCGTCCGCACGAGGACCGGGTTCTGCCGCTCGTCGTCTATGGCCTGTATCTGCTCAGCGTCCCCTCGGTCTGGGTGGCGGTCTTGCTCGGCCTGGTGCTGGCCTATGCCAACCGCGAGCATGCCGGTCCGCGCATGGCCACCCACTACCAGTTCCTGATCCAGACCTTCTGGAAGTCGATCTGGTGGGCGGTGATCGGCGTGGTGCTGTGCATCGTCGGCGGCATCTTCTCGGTGGTGCTGATCGGCATCCCGTTCCTGATCGCCGGCGTGCTCATTCTGGCCGCTGTACACATCTGGTTCTACGTCCGGCTGGCGGTCGGGCTGATCTATCTGGCGCAGGACGAGCCCCATCCGCGACCCGACGCGTGGCTGTTTTAAAGGCAGTCAGGCCCCCTTCTGCCCAACGAACGAACGGTCCGGGGACAGGCCTTCCCCTGACGGTTGCAGCCTTTTGACCCGCCCCCGGCGAGGACGAAGCTTCGTCCTGCGTTGGGGAAAAAGCGGGGAAAACCATGGGCGCGCGTATCCTGAGCTTTCTGCTGGGAGTGATGCTGAGCGGCATCGGCTGGGCGATCGTCGACCCCTCAGGGTTCGCCGGCGCGAAGCTGGGGGCCCTCGATCTGGGGATGTTCGAGGGGCACCGGCCGTTCATCGGCTGGGGCGTGCTGGCGCTGGGGATCGTCGCACTGCTCTCGGCGGTGTTGCCGCGCGGGGGCGGGCCGGGGGGGCGCAAGCGCAAGGGGCCGCCCGCCGTCGACTTTGATGCGGTGATCGATCCGCCGGCGGACTCGGCGCCACACCATCCGGAGGGGGCCGGCAGCCATCTGGCGGAGGACGTCGTGGCGAACCTGACGTTCGCGGAGGCGGAGCCGGCGGCTCCGCCGCCGCAGCCGCCGCCGCGCGCCGAAGCCGCCGGCGACGCGCCCTTCCCGGTGCTGCGCGAACAGTTCAAGGCCCTTGTCCAGGCGGAGTCCTGGACCGAAGCCGCCGCCCTCGCGCGGCGGCTTCCTGCATCTGCGACCACCGACGCCGAGCGCCTGACGGCCGCGAGCGAAGTGGGCGATTTCCACCGTTCGCTGGGCGCGTCCGATGACGCCGCCGAGGCCTACGAGACCGCGCTGGGCTACGCGCGCATGCTGCACGAAGCCAGCCCGAAGGACGCCGGCGCGATGGCCGCGCTCGCGGGCGCGCTGACCGGCGTCGGCGACGCCGCCCAGGACGAGGCGCGGCTGGAGGTCGCCGTCGACGCTTATGAGGAAGCCCTCGCCCTGCGCCGCAAGGTGGCGGCGGCGAAGACGGACGGACCGAGCCTGCGGGCCCTGTCGCTGGCGCTCGAACGCCTGGCCGACGCCCGCGAGGATCGCGGCCACCGGGTGCGCGCCCTGGATCTGTATCGCGAGAGTTTTGATATCGCCGGCAAGCTGGCCGTGAAGGACCCGCAGGCCTACGGCGCGGATCTCGCGATCACGCGCCGCCGCCTGGCCGAGCTGGAAGCCCGGCTAGCGCTTTAGCTTCCTCCCTCCCCTTTATGGGGAGGGACAGGCGGCGAAGCCGCCAGGGTGGGGAAACAGCCCGCCAATCGGCAAACATCGGGGTCGCGGGCGGCTCCCCCACCCGGTCCCTTCGGGACCACCCTCCCCATGAAGGGGACCGTTGCGTAATTCGCTGATCGTGATTCTCTGTCTGTTGAGGCGGAGGGTCGTTGATGTCGGTGAAGGGCACGGGTCAGCTTGGCTTTGGCGAGGTCGGTGCTGGTCGGCGGGGCGGAAGCGCGGCGCTGGA
>JAIOXZ010000029.1 GCA_021741355.1 Caulobacter sp. | reverse complement strand
TCGATGTCGGCTCATCACATCCTGGGGCTGGAGCAGGTCCCAAGGGTTCGGCTGTTCGCCGATTAAAGTGGTACGTGAGCTGGGTTCAGAACGTCGTGAGACAGTTTGGTCCCTATCTGCCGTGGGTGTACGAGACTTGGGAGGATCTGTCCCTAGTACGAGAGGACCGGGATGGACATACCTCTGGTGGACCTGTCGTGGCGCCAGCCGCGCAGCAGGGTAGCTAAGTATGGAATAGATAACCGCTGAAAGCATCTAAGCGGGAAACTAACCTCAAAACAAGGTCTCGCTGAGAGCCGTGGTAGACCACCACGTTGATAGGCCAGGTGTGGAAGTGCCGCGAGGCATGCAGCTTACTGGTACTAATCGCTCGATAGGCTTGATCGTTCTTAGTTGAACTCATGAAGCGCCGTATTTGCGGCAATGATGTCTTCTCACTCATTCACATCCCTTCCGCCGACCTGGTGGCTATGCCGGGGGTTCCCCACCCGATCCCATTCCGAACTCGGTCGTTAAGTCCCCCAGGGCCAATGGTACTTCGTCTCAAGGCGCGGGAGAGTAGGTCGCCGCCAGGTCCGCCGAAGGGATGCGAATGAGATGTCTTCCAAATCGACCCTTCATAACGATTACTTACGTCCGGATTGCCGCGGGATGGAGCAGCCCGGTAGCTCGTCAGGCTCATAACCTGAAGGTCGCAGGTTCAAATCCTGCTCCCGCAACCAAATTCTTCAAACCCGTCGGACCCCGGTCTGGCGGGTTTTGTCGTTTCAGCCCGTTGTCACCCTTGATCCCGGCCGTAAAGCGCGGGAGCGTCGCGCCTGGACCACCCGGGGTGTGCGACATGAGACTGGCGACGACAGCAGCGATTCTCCTGACCCTGGGTCTCGGGGCCTGTGCGACCACGACCCCATCGCCGCTGTCCGGCGATTCAGACTTCTCCATCCTGACGGGCGGCCGTGTGAGCGGACCCGAGCTCGCTGCCCGCATCCGCAAGGCGTCGACCTTCCCCCTCGGCAGCCGCGACAACCCGGTGCGGGTCAACATGCCCGCCGGTCAGCGGGCCTATCTCGACCGGCTGCGCTGCTCCAATGGCGAGCGGCCAACCTACGGTCGGGTGGGCAATTTCGGGGCCGGCGTTTTCGGCTCGATCATCGACGGCTACCGCGTCGTCTGCCCGAACGGAGGCCTGCCCGCGGAGAGCCTGATCTACATGGATATGTACCACGCGGATCACTACGAGACGGCGGCGCCCGCCGGCTTCACCATCACCGGCCGGGCCGCGCAGCCCTAGCCGATGGGATCTGTTGTCGCTGTCAGCCGGGGCGACCGGCACGGTCCGGGCAAGATCAACCAGCCCGTTATCCGTCTGGTCGCCGGTCTCGGCGTCGAAGGCGATGTCCATGCCGGCGCGACCGTGAAGCATCGCTCCCGTGTGGCCAGGGATCCGACCCAGCCAAACCTGCGTCAGGTCCACCTGATCCACGCCGAACTGTTCGATGAACTGGCGGCAGGCGGTTTCGCTATAGCGCCCGGCGCCATGGGCGAGAACATCACAACCCGCGACGTCGACCTTCTGGGTCTGCCCGCGGGCGCCTTGCTGTGTCTGGGCGACAGCGCGGTGGTCGAGGTCACCGGCCTGCGCAATCCCTGCTACCAGCTGGACGAGATGCAGCCGGGCCTGATGCAGGCCTGCCTCGGCCAGGGGGCGGGTGGCGAACCGGTGCGCAAGGCCGGCGTGATGGGCATCGTCGTCCGCGGCGGGGACATCCGTCCCGGAGACCGGATCACCATTGTGCCGCCGGCCGGTCCGCACCGGCCGCTGAAGCCCGTCTGACGCGCCCTCTTTCGCCCGTCGCTTCGCTGTGAGAGATCAGGCCATGAGCTACATCACAGCCAACGGCCTGCAGATCTGGTGCGAGCGAAGGGGCGAGGGCGAGCCCCTGCTGTTCATTTCCGGCAGCGGCTCTGATTTGCGGAACAAGCCGGGGCCGCTTGACGGTCCGCTGGCAAAGCAGTTCGACATGGTCGCCTATGATCAGCGCGGCCTTGGCCGGACCGACAAGCCCGACGGCCCCTACACCATGGGCGACTACGCCGAGGACGCGGCCGGTCTGCTCGACGAGCTGGACTGGGCCACGGCCAACGTGGTCGGCGTGTCCTTCGGCGGCATGGTCGCCCAGGAGCTGGCGGTTCGTCATCCGGAACGCGTCCGCAAACTGGTGCTCTGCTGCACGTCGCCTGGCGGGGAGGGGGGAGCCTCATATCCGCTGCACACCCTGGTGGGCATGGATCCGGCGGACCAGGCCCGCCAGATGATCCCCATTTCGGACATCCGGCATGACGCCATCTGGCAGGCCGCCAATCCGGACGCCTTCAAGATGATGTTCGATCTGCGGACCAGTGATCCCTTCGCCAACGAACCTCGACGGGCCATGGGGGCGGAACTGCAGCTGCTGGCTCGCAAGGACCTGGACACCTGGGACCGGCTGCCCTCGATCACCGCCCCGACCCTGATCTGCGGCGGCCTGTATGACGGCATCGCCCTTCCCGAGACGCAGCAGCGCATGGCCGACCGCATCCCGAACGCCCGACTGCGCATGTTCGAGGGCGGCCACATGTTCCTGATCCAGGACCGCGCCGCTTTTCCCGCCATCACCGAGTTCCTGCAGGCCCCATGACCGACGCCATCATCATCGGAGGAGGCCACAACGGCCTCGTCTGCGCCTTCTATCTTGCCCAGGCGGGGCTGAAGGTCACCGTGCTGGAGCGCCGCGACGTTGTCGGCGGCGCGGCGGTGACCGAGGAGTTCCATCCGGGCTTCCGCAACTCCGTCGCCAGCTACACGGTCAGCCTGCTCAATCCGAAGGTCATCGCCGACCTGGATCTGCCCCGGCACGGCCTGAAGGTTATCAACCGCAGGGTCTCCAACTTCCTGCCGACCGCAGACGGCGGCTACCTCGCCACGGGCGGTGGCCGGACGAAGGAGGAAGTGGCGAAGTTCTCGGTCAAGGACGCCGAGGCGCTGGACGCCTACAACGCGCGCCTCGAGGCGATCGCCGACATCCTGCGCGAACTGGTGCTGCAGAGTCCGCCGAACATGACCCAGGGCAGCCTGGTCGAGGCGATCCCGCAACTGCTGAAGAGCGCGATGCTCGGCAAGCGCATCTCCAACCTCGACACGACCGGCCGCCGCGATCTGCTGGCGATGTTCTCCCAGTCGGCCGGCGACTGGCTGGACGGCTGGTTCGAGAGCGACCCGATCAAGGCGGTGCTGGGCTTTGACGGCATCGTCGGCGCCTTCGCCAGCCCCTATACGCCCGGCACCGCCTACGTTCTGCTGCACCACGTCTTTGGCGAGGTGAACGGCGAGAAGGGAGCCTGGGGCCATGCCGTCGGCGGCATGGGCGCGATCACCCACGCCATGGCCGCCGCCTGCCGCGAGAAGGGCGTCGAGATCCGCACCGGCGTCAGCGTCGCCGAGGTCCTGACCGAAAAGGGCCGTGCGGTCGGCGTTGTCACCGAGGCGGGGGAGACGCTGCGGGCCAGATCGGTTGTCTCGAACCTCCACCCCCAACTGCTGTTCCAGAAGCTCATCGATCCCGCGCTGCTGCCGGCGGACTTCAACGAGCGGATCAACCGCTATCGCTCAGGCTCCGGCACATTCCGCATGAACGTGGCGCTCAGCGACCTGCCGAGGTTCACCTGCAAACCCGAACCCGGCGACCACCTGACCGGCGGCATCATCATCGCCCCGGACATGGGCTACATGGAGCGCGCCTACGCCGACGCGCGCCGGGACGGCTGGTCGAAAGAGCCGATCGTCGAGATGCTGATCCCGTCCGTCGTCGACGACAGCCTCGCGCCTCCGGGCCAGCACGTCGCCAGCCTGTTCTGTCAGCACGTCCAGCCCGTGCTCTCCGGCGGCCGCAACTGGGACGACCACCGCGAGGAAGTCGCCGACCTGATGATCGACACGGTCGAGAAATGGGCGCCCGGCTTCAAGGCTTCGGTCATCGCCCGGCAGATCAACAGCCCGCTGGACCTGGAGAGGACCTTCGGGCTGGTCAACGGCGATATCATGCACGGCGTGCTGAGCCTGGATCAGCTGTTCTCGGCGCGTCCGGTTCTGGGCCATGGCGCCTATCGCGGACCTCTGAAGGGCCTCTATCTTTGCGGCGCGGGGACACACCCGGGCGGCGGAGTCACCGGCGCGCCGGGGCACAATGCGGCGCGGGAAATCCTTAGGGATTTCAAACACCGCTAGACGCGGGCGGGGGCCGGGGCGATGACCGAAGGGCAGGCCGACGATGCGGATTTGGCCTGGGCGGAGACGCCCGGCAGGCTATCCGCCCTGCTGTTTCAGGCCAAGGTCGCGATCTTCCAGACCCGCCGCGCGGCCCTCGATCTCGTCCGGGGCCTGAAGCGCTTTGAGCCCGGCCCGGCGCCGGCTGACTGGGTGACAGTCGGCCTCTCCCGCACGCCGCTCTGGTCGGAAGACCGGTCCCGCGAGCATCGCCACCAGCGCGGCAAGGTCGAGAACCTGCGCCGGGCGGCCGCGGCGATCGGGCAGGGGACTCTGCCGGCGGGGCAGGTGTTCAGCTTCTGGCGACACGTTGGCCGCGCCAGCCGCCGCCGCGGCTTCGTCGATGGCCGCATGCTCAAGGAGGGCCGTCTGGTGCCGGCGATCGGCGGCGGCCTGTGCCAGATGTCGAACGGTCTGTACGACGCCGCGCTTCAGGCCGACTGCGAGATCGTGGAACGGCACGGCCACTCCCGGATCGTTCCGGGGTCGGCTGCGGAGCATGGACAGGACGCAACGGTGGCCTGGAACTACGTCGATCTGCGCTTCAGGTCAGGCTCCCCGCTGCATCTCGAAGTGATGCTTGAAGCAGAGACGCTCGTCGTTCGGTTTCGGGCGCCCGCGCCCCGAGGGGCGACAAGGTCGATCACCTCCCCAGCGACACCGGTCGCCGTTTGACCCGGCTCGCGACGAGAATTGGTTAAAGTCCGGGCACTTGGGCCTGCGCCTGAGCCACATCGCGGCACTATGCGACGTATTGTCATACCCCCATTTTTGAATGATCGCCGGTCACATTAATCGGGCAATACGATATCTTCGGACAAACCGGTGATCCCTCAATGCTTGGCTGGAATACGCGTCGAGAGACGTTCGAGCGCGAGGTGCGGATCGAGGTCGAGTTTCTCCGCAAGCTGCATGGCGATGACGCGCTGCGGGTCGCGCGTGAAAAGGCCGCTCGCCCGACCAACCGCACCGCCCGCCGAAAGGTGCTGGAGGAGACGGCACGAAGGCTGTCAGGCGAGACAGGCTCCGGGAAGCGGAGCTTCCTCGGCGGACTGTTCAGGCGAGCCTGAGCGAGGGCGGGCCGAAGCCCGCCCTGACACGAGCTACTCGGCGGCCGGCTTCTTGTTCATGCCCATGGCCTCGAGGATCTCAGGACGAATATTGTCCGTGCCCTTGGCCTGGATGTGCTGGGCGACCCGCATGCCGACAGCGGCCATGGCTTCGCCCATGAACCGCGGACGGTTTTCCGCCGCCCAGGTCAGCGACGCCTCGCGGTTGGAATTCAGGTCCTGGAACTTCGGTGTGACGTAGCGCGCAAACAGCTCGTACGACTTCCGCTTGGCGTCCCAGTTGGCCCAGTTGTGATCCATGAACAGGAAGGCGCCGAAGCCGCCCGACTGGGCTTCCAGTCGCTCGATCTGGGCGATCGCATCCTCTGGTGTGCCGATCACCGCCATGCCCGAGGCGATCAGAGCGTCGACCGGATCGGTGCCGTCCTGCGGCGCCAGCGGCAGGGCCGCGACCTCGCGGAAATAGTAGAGCCAGTCCTCGAGGCCGTGGCGCACGTCGGCGCGAGCCTGTTCGCGCGTCTCGGCGATGTGCATGGGGCCGACCAGACGCCAGCCGGCGCGGTTCATCACCTGGCCGCTTTCCTTCGCCTTCTCCTCGGCGATGGCCCAGTTGGAGGCCAGCGCATTGAAGCCGCCGCTCTGGGTCGCGCCGATCGACAGCAGGCCCAGGCCATGGCGGCCCGCGGCGGTCGCGCCGGTCGGCGAGACCTGGCTGGCGGCGCAGATCTCGACGGACGGCCGACTGAAGGGCGTCATCTGCAGACGCGCTTCGTTCAGCTCGAACCAGTCGGTCTTCTTCGTCACCAGTTCGCCGCGCAGCAGCGGCACCATCACGTCGATCGCCTCGTCCATGCGATCGCGCTGGGCCGAAACCGGGATACCCATCATGAAGGCGTCCGAGGGCAGAGCGCCTGGTCCGACGCCGAACATCACCCGGCCGCGGGTGATATGATCCAGCTGGTTGATCCGGTCGGCGAGCATCAACGGGTGATGATAGGGCAGCGACGCCACGCCTGTGCCCAGACGGATGTGCTTCGTCCGCTCGGCGGCCGTGGCGATGAACACCTCGGGACTGGCGATCAGCTCATAGCCGGCGGAGTGATGCTCGCCGATCCAGGCTTCCTCGTAGCCGAGGCGGTCCATGTGCTGGACCAGCTCCAGATCGCGCTCCAGCGCCAGGGTCGGGTTTTCGCGGAGCGGGTGAAACGGGGCGATGAATGCCCCAAAGCGCATCTTGGCGCCGGCCATGGCGTGTCCCTCCCAGGAGCATCGTTGGTTATCTGCGATCAGTCTAACCGCGCCCGACAGGCCGGTCAGGTGAAAATTCGGGGCGCCGCAACGGCAAGGCGCCAAAAAACGGCATCATCGGAAGGCATAGGGCCCGGGGGCAGGGCCGTCCGTCGGTAGGCCGCTCCAGACTTCAATACCGGCTTCCCTGGCGCCACAGGCCGAACAGCGCATTCTCCGCCCCAGCATATGCAGCCGGTCGTCGGCGCCGTTGCCGGCCGCCCACCACGCCGTATCCACCACGCTGACGCGCCCGCACCGTTGATTGAGGCAACGCGCCCGCAGATGCAGGCCCGCCTTGAGCGCCGCCGAAATCGGCCAGCCGCGGACTTCGGCCTCCGAATGCAGTCGTTGGGAGAGATGGGGAGAGCCGTCCATGAGAACCTCTATGTTCCCATTTTGTTCCAGCCGCTCCGACGGAGTCAATCAACGTCAGGTCGGCCTCGGCGCGACAGTGAACGTTCCGGGCGGGCTTGGGACCAGCAGGTCCGCCTCCGGCGCGCCTGTGAGCCAGGCTGACCACTGATCCGGCAACAGGCAGACCGGCTGGCGGCTGTGGTACGGCTCGATGTCCGCGCCGGGCTCACAGGTCAGGACGGTGAACCGGTCGCCCCGGACATGGCCCGCGAGCGCGAAAAGCTCCACGCCGGGAACCGTGAACAGCCACCAGTCCTTGCGTTTCTGGCCGGGGATGACCGGATCGGTGGTCTCATAGAAGCCGGCGGCCATGACCAGACAGCGGGACGCCCGGGGAAAAACCCGCCCCTCGGTGCGGAAGTTGATCACCGGCCCGCCCTTGTCGCGCGGAAATCCCCAGGCCATCCAGTCCATGCGCCCGCCTTCGCCCTCCGGCACGACGACACAAGCCGGATCGGTCGGCCGGATGTCGCCGGTGATCCCGCGGTTGGGCCTGGGCGCTTCCGGCCAGAGCACCGGAATCCGCAGTTGCGAAAAGGCCCATTCGACGCGTTCCGGCTTCGAGGGGCTGAGGAAGGTGTTGCACATGGTCGCCAGCCTAGTGTCCCGATTCCGAAGTTCGCAATCGCTTATGGAGACCTCCGACGAACTTCGGAATCGAAGAGGACACTAGCAAGTATATGTTTCCAGTGTGCTTTTTTGGATTTGAAGTTCGCTCCCTGCGTGATCCATCAATGAGGCGAACTTCAAGTCCAGCACACTGGCGCAGCGGCGCAGTTGCGCTAGAGAAGCAGGATGAACTATCGCCACGCCTTTCACGCGGGAAACTTCGCCGACCTGGTCAAGCACGCGACCCTGACGTTGCTGCTCGAAGCGCTGCGGACAGATCCTTCACCGCTTACCATCGTCGACACCCATGCCGGAGCCGGCGGCTACGATCTGGACGGCGAACTCGCCCGGCGAACGGGTGAGGCGGCCCAGGGGATATTCCGCCTCATGGCGGCCGACGACGCCCCCGTGGCGTTCGATACGCTGAAGGCGGCGATCCGGGCCGGCAATCCCGGCGGCGGGGTGCGCTTCTATCCGGGCTCACCCAGCCTGATTTCGACGGGTTTGCGTCGGGGTGACCGCTACGTCGCCTGCGAGCTTCGGGACGATGACGCGACGCTGCTCGGCCAGACGCTTGCGCCGTTCCCGGGCGCGACGGCTCTCCAGTCCGACGGTTTCGAGGTGGCGCGGCGCGAAGCCGGGAAGGGCGGGCGCCTGTTCATTCTGATCGATCCGCCGTTCGAGCGCGGGGACGACTATGCCCGGATCGCCGAAACCATGGCCGCGGCGCTTCTGCTCGATCCGGACGCCTGCATCGCCGTCTGGCTGCCGCTCAAGGATCTGGAGACCTTCGACGCCTTCCTGCGGGCGGTCGAGCCGGCGGGCGCCGACATGCTGGTGGCTGAGAGTCGCCTCAAGCCGCTGACCGATCCGATGAAGATGAATGGCTGCGCGATGGTCATCGCGAACGCGCCCGCCGGTCTCGAATCCTCCCTGACCGACGTATGCCTCTGGGTGGCCCGGCGCCTGGGAGAACCCGGCGGCAAGGGTGATGTCTGGCGGACCGGCCCGTAACGAATCTTTCGCACTTGCGATATGAGAAACCGTGATATGCTGCGCTGCACAATTTTCCGCGCGCCACGGAGATAATTCATGGAAAAGCCCGTCTTCCCGACCGCCGACACCGAAAAGATGCTGACCCTGCCGATGGGCGCCATCTCGCCGCTCTGGCTGATGTTCGCCGGCGCCGCCACGGTCGGCGCCGCCTACTTCTGGAGTCGCACCTTCTTCAAGCCGACCAATCTCGAAGCGCTGACGGCTCTGCCGGAAGCGGCGATCAAGGCTGCGACCGAGGTGGTTGAGACCGTAGCAGAGACCGTCGAGGTCGCCGCCGAAACGGTGGTCGATGTGATGGAAGTCGAGGCCGAAGCCGTCACGGACGCTGTCGACGCCCTTGTCGAGGCCGCGCCTGGGCCGGTCGCCGAAGTCATGGCCGCCCTGGCGCCCGAGCCTGTCGCGCCGACCGTGTACGATGATCTGACCGTGCTGACCGGCATCGGCCCCAAGCTGGCGGCCGCCCTGGCCGAACGCGGCGTGACCCGCTTCGCCGAGATCGCCGCCTGGACCGAGGAAGACATCGCCGGCTTCGACAAGGAGCTGAAGCTTATGGGTCGCATCGGCCGCGAAGCCTGGGTCGCCCAGGCCACCCGCCTGGCCGGTCTCTGAGCCAACGTCAGTTCGGCGCTGTGGACTGGCTCTCGATCCGCTTCAGCGCCGCCTTTGAGTCCTCTTCGGCGCGCTTCATCGCGTCTTCGCTGGTGCCGCAGACCATGCCCGTCTCGGTCCGGCGACAGCGATAGACGCCATCCGGGACGGGCGGCGGCGGCGGGGGCGCGGCCCGCGCCGCGGCTTCCCGGGCATTGCGCTCCCGGAACAGGTCGGCCACCGATGGCTCGGCAGCGGCGGGCGGCGATTTCCGCGCGGGCTCCTTTGACCAGTCGACACCCGGCGCCATCCTGATGGCCGGCGGCGGAGGTGCGCCGGGCGCGGCGCGCGGCTTGATCAGGTCCGCGCCAAGCGGCGGCGGTGCAGACGGCGCAGGCGCCGATGTCTGTTCGCAGGCCAGGGCGACTACTGCCGCCAGAATCACAATCATCATGCACTCCGCCCCCAACCCAACACCGCATTTGACTGACGGCGACGACCGGGTCGCCCCTTCAAAAGGGGGTTAGAGGCCGAAACTCTTCAACAGCCGATCAGCAGCGACAGACGCCGGCAGACGGCCCGCGCGGACTTGTTGTTCCAGGTCCGGCGACAGGACCGCGACCTGCGGATGATCGCGGAAGGCGCCTTCCAGCCGGTCCATGACCATGGCCCACATCCAGCGGGCGTTCTGCGCAGCCCGGCGCGCCTCGCGCTCGCCGTTGGCGCCCATGACCTCGCGATGCCGCTCGATCTGGGCCCACAGCCTGTCCAGCCCGTCGTTCTTCAGTCCCGACGCGGTGATCACCGGCGGTGTCCAGTCGGGAGACGCGGGGGTCAGGATGTGCAGCGCCGTCCGGTATTCCCGCGCTGATCGCTCGGCCCGCTCCGGATCGGCATCGGCCTTGTTGATCACGATCAGGTCCGCGATCTCGATCAGGCCCTTCTTGATCCCCTGCAATTCGTCCCCGCCGCCCGGAATCAGCAAGGCCAGAAACATGTCGACCATGTCGGCGACAACCGTCTCGGACTGGCCCACGCCGACGGTCTCGACGATCACCACGTCGAAGCCGGCCGCCTCGCACAGCAGCATCGCCTCGCGGGTCTTGCGCGCCACGCCGCCGAGCGTGCCGCTGGAGGGCGAAGGACGAATGTAGGCGTCCGGATCGACCGACAGCCGCTCCATCCGTGTCTTGTCGCCGAGGATCGAGCCGCCGGTGCGGCTGGAGGACGGATCCACCGCCAGCACCGCCACGCGATGCCCGGCCGCGGTCAGGTTGCAGCCCAGCGCCTCAATGGTGGTCGACTTGCCGGCGCCGGGCACGCCGGTGATCCCGATCCGCTGCGCCCCTCCGGTGTGAGGCATGAGTCGCTCGAGCAGGGTCCGGGCGGCGAGCTGGTGATCCGCGCGGCGGCTTTCCACCAGCGTAATCGCGCGCGCCAGCGCGGCGCGGCCGCCGGCCAGGATGCCACGTTCAAGGCCTGTAATTTCGGGGATCGGGCTCACCGCCCCGGTCTAGATGACGACGGCCGTTCCCGAAACCGAAACCATCAGCATCTGCCCCTGCGGACCGACGGTGTTGTAGTCCAGGTCCACGCCAATGATCGCATTGGCTCCGGTCTTTTCGGCCTCTTTGGTCAGGTTCTTCATCGCGTCGTTCCGCGCCTGGGCGAGGGCGCTCTCATAGGTCCGCGATTTGCCGTGCAGAAAGTCGCGGATGGAGCCCCAGAGGTCGGTCGTGACTGTCGCGCCAAGGATCGACTGGGCGTAGATCGCGCCCTTGTATTCCTTCACGGGCCGACCCTCGATGAACGGGGTGGTCGTGATCAGCATCGGCGGCTCCCGGTCGAAACGACCCTTTACTATTAAGGCTAAACGCGCCGAACGGCGAGGGTTCTCCTGTCAGGCGAATAATTGGCGACATCCCGAGCGCCTGCGAGGGAAAAGCATGTCAGCGCCCTTTGCGCCGCAACACGGTTATTGCAGAGTGAGTCGCGACGGCGGCGACCTGTGCCGTCGGGAGACGCTGTGATGTTCCTCGCCCGATCGCACCTCGATCTGCACAACATCAAGAGCAGTATCGACCGGACCAAGAAGATGTCCGACGGCATCGTCAAGATCGGGCCGTTCGGGATTGGTCTCGACGGACTGCTCGGCTTCATTCCGCCGCTCGGCATCGCCTACAGCGGCGGCGCTTCGATGCTGCTTTGCGTGGACGCCATCCGCGCTCGCGCCGCACCGATGGTCGTGGCCGAAATGGCCCTGATCCTGGCGATCGACACCCTGGCGCCCATTATCCCCAAGGCCGGCGGCATCATCGACGCCCTGTTCACCGGTCACAAATGGGCGGCGGACCTGCTGCTGCGCCACATGGACGAGACGATCTACTTCGAAGGCAGCCGTGAACAGGCGCAGGCCTCGTCGGAATACCGGGATCTGATGGCGCGCGTCCGCGCCGGCAAGGAAAAGCGCCGGGTGGTGTTCCTGGGGAAAAGCCCGAAGGTCTAGTTTTCAGACCGTCATGGCCCGACTTGTTCGGGCCACCCAGGCACACCGCCGAATCAGAACGCCCTCATGGCGTTTAACGAGTTCCGCTTCAGCACCGAGTTCTTGGGTGGCCCGAACAAGTCGGGCCATGACGTCCGTGGGGACTAGCGGAACCTTGTTCGCCCGACCTAGGTTAGCGTCCCATGAGCAGGGACATCGCGCACAGCGCCTGGAAATCGGCCGAGACGATCAAGAAGCTCTCCGACCGGGTCGTCGGGTTCGGGCCCTTTGGCATCGGGCTCGACGGTCTGCTGGCCTGGATCCCCGGCGCCGGACTGATCTACTCCGGCGGCGCTGCGATCTATCTGCTCTATCAAGCGCTCCGGTCGGGCGCGAGCTTCTCCGCCATCGCCAAGATGGCCGGGGTTCTCGGCGTCGATGTTCTGATGTCCGGCGTGCCGCTGCCGCTGGTCCCTGACCTCGTCGACATGCTCTGGCAGGGGCACCTGATGGCGGCCAATTTCCTGCAGAAGGACATCGAGGCGCGGCACGGCGTTCCGCCCTCTCATGTCGAACGGGTCGAGAAGGAACGGCTGAAGCGGGGCCGGGGCCTGGGCTGGGTCAGCTGGCTGCTGCTGATCGTGCTGATCGCGGCGGTCTGGATGTCGGACTTCAACGAGACCCTGTCGGCCGGCTGGTGGCCGGCCTTCCGCGACGCGACCGTCTCCCTGACCGGGGTCACCGTGGCGCTGCCCTGGACGGTCGGGGCCGTTGTCCTGCTGATGTTCATCGTCAACGCCATCAACCGCCCGGCGCGCCGGAAGGCCTGACCCGTGGACGGCCATCCGATGCCTGCCTAGTCTTGCCAAAACAGCAGGACAGGAAACGGTCGTGAGCGAGAAACAACCCTATGTGCGGCCCCACAGCGCCGAGTCCCTTGGTGAGGCGCCCGGGCGCGGTCGCCTGACCGGACGCCGCATCCTCGTGGTCGGCGGCGGGCAGCAGGTGGTCGACGCGGACACCGATCCCGTCGGCAACGGCCGGGCCATGGCCATGCTGTTCGCGCGGGAAGGGGCCCATGTGGCTGTCGCCGACCGCAGCGCCGAGGCCGCGCAGGCGACGGTGGAGCTGATCCACGCCGAAGGCGGGCAAGCGAGTCTGATCCAGGCCGACATAAGCCGCGAGGACGACATCGTGCGGATGGTCGGGACCGCGGTCGAGAACCTCGGAGGGCTCGACGGCCTGGTGCTCAATGTCGGCATCGGCGTCGGCGGCCTGGGGCTCGGAGCGGTCAAGGCTGAGGAGTGGGACGCGGTGCTGGGGGTGAACCTGCGGGGACCTATGCTCTGCTGCCGCGAGGCCCTGCCGCAGCTCGCCGAGGGCAGCTCGATTGTGTTCATCTCCTCGATCGCCGGCCTGGTCGCCGGCTCACGCCTGCCAGCCTACGACGCCTCGAAGGCGGCGCTGGGCGGGCTGATGCGGCATGTGGCGCTGGAGGGTAGCCGCAAGGGGGTGCGGGCCAACGTCATCGCGCCGGGCCTGGTCGACACGCCGCTCGGCCGCCGCGCGACCCAGGGCCGCCCGAGCCGCGGGACCGCGCCGCAGTTCTTCGGCAGGCAGGCCACCGGCTGGGAAATCGCCTATGCGGCGCTGTTCTTCATGAGCGATGAGGCGGTGTACGTGACCGGGCAGACCTTGGCGGTGGACAGCGGGCTGACTGGGATCAGCTAGGGACCACCGGACGCAATCGGCGGAAGCAATGCCTCTATCTGATGGGATTCGTCAGGCCGGGCTCGGCTCAAGGTCAGTCAACAATCGATCGATTTCCATTTCTTCTTCCTCGCGGGAAGAGAGTTGAAAATTGAGAGCTGTTTGAAAAGCATGCAATGATTGCCAAGCTGAATCTGCCACAGTCGAGATAATGAGGTTTCGATCTTCGCCCATATCCGCGAAATGTGCGGCAATTGTTCTGATGTGTTCTCTCATTGAGATCATTTGAGCTCGGGCAAGGTGGGAGCCGAGGCTCAGCAGGCTCGCCGATGCGAGCATTTCGTCGGCTATCTTGAAAGGCGCGGTTTCATCGGCATGTCGGCCAAACTGGAACTAGGGCCGTCCAGCCGTATACGCGACCATTGTCAGCCGCTTAACGGCTTCAATCATTGCCGTATTCGCGGCGTCGCAAGCATCTGCACGATTAGACCGACGCTCCCGCCATGGAATGAAGACCGCGATGCCAGTGGATGCCAAGATCGCAAGAGCATTCATTACAGCACCGGCCCAACCGGGCCAGTCGACCTCGCAACTCGTAGTCCATGCCCAACAATAATTCACGAAACCATCTCGCTGTTGAATGAATCACCGTGACTTCGTTGGCTCCGCTGTCAACTACTCCGCCGCCTACGCCTGCTCGTACCCCAACTGCCGGTTCAGCTTCTCCAGCAGCTCGATGGCCGACTCGGCGATCACCGTGCCAGGCGGGAAGATGGCCGCGACGCCAGCGTCCTTGAGGGCCTGCCAGTCCTGTTGCGGGATCACCCCGCCGATCACGGCCATGATGTCCGGACGGCCCTGCTTGCCCAGTTCGGCGATCAGGTCGGGGGCGAGGGTCAGGTGGCCGGCGGCCAGCGAACTCGCCCCGACGACGTGCACATCGTTCTCCACGGCCTGGCGGGCGGCTTCGGCCGGGGTCTGGAACAGCGGGCCGATGTCGACATCGAAGCCCAGATCGGCGAACGCGGTGGCGATGACCTTCTGGCCGCGGTCGTGGCCGTCCTGGCCCATCTTGGCGATCAGGATACGCGGGCGGCGGCCGTCGGCCTGTTCGAAAGCCTCGACCATGGCCTTGGCGCGGGCGACCAGGGCGTTGGATCCGGCCTCGGACATATAGACCCCCGTAATCGATTTGATCTCCGCCCGGTGCCGGCCGAAGACCTTCTCCAGAGCATAGCTGATCTCGCCAACGGTCGCCTTGGCGCGACCGGCGTTGACGGCCAGCTCCAGCAGGTTGCCGTCGGCGCGAGCCCCGGCTTCCAGTGCGGCGAGCGCATCCTGTGTCTCAGCTTCGTTACGTTCAGCCTTGAGACGGCTCAGCTTTTCCAGCTGGGCATTGCGCACGGCGGTGTTGTCGACCTTGAGCACCGGGATGTCGTCAGCGACTTCGGGCTTGTAGCGGTTGACCCCGACCACGCTCTGGCGGCCGCTGTCGATCCGCGCCTGGGTGCGGGCCGCGGCCTCCTCGATGCGCAGCTTGGGCAGGCCCTGCTCGATGGCCTTGGCCATGCCGCCGAGCTTTTCGACCTCGTCGATGTGCTCCAGCGCGCGGGCGGCCAGGTCGTGGGTCAGGCGCTCGACGTAGTAGCTGCCGCCCCAGGGGTCGGCGACGGCGGTCGTGCCGCTTTCCATCTGCAGGAACAGCTGGGTGTTGCGGCTGATCCGGGCCGAGAAGTCGGTCGGCAGGGCCAGGGCTTCGTCGAGGCTGTTGGTGTGCAGGCTCTGGGTGTGGCCGTTCACGGCCGCCATGGCCTCAACGCAGGTGCGCGAGACGTTGTTGAACACGTCCTGTGCCGCCAGCGACCATCCGGACGTCTGGCTGTGCGTGCGCAGGGAGAGGGAGCGGCTGTCCTTCGGATCGAATTCCCGCTTCATCAGCCGCGCCCAGAGCAGGCGCGCGGCGCGCATCTTGGCCACTTCCATGAAGTAGTTCATGCCGATGGCCCAGAAGAACGACAGGCGGGGCGCGAACTGGTCGACCGTCATCCCGGCGGCGATGCCGGCGCGGACATACTCGATGCCGTCGGCCAGGGTGTAGGCCAGCTCAAGGTCCGCCGTCGCCCCGGCTTCCTGCATGTGATAGCCGGAAATCGAGATCGAGTTGAACTTCGGCATCTTGCTCGAAGTATATGAAAAGATGTCCGAAATGATCCGCATCGAGGGCAGCGGCGGATAGATGTAGGTGTTCCGGACCATAAACTCCTTGAGGATGTCGTTCTGGATCGTGCCCTGCAGCTTGTCGGGGCTCACGCCCTGTTCCTCGGCCGCGACGATGTAGAGCGCCAGAATCGGCAACACCGCGCCGTTCATGGTCATCGACACGCTCATCTTGTCGAGCGGGATGCCGTCGAACAGCGTGCGCATGTCGAGGATGCTGTCGATGGCCACGCCGGCCATGCCGACGTCGCCCTTCACCCGTTCATGGTCGCTGTCATAGCCGCGGTGCGTGGCCAGGTCGAAGGCCACCGAGAGGCCCATCTGACCGGCCGCAAGGTTGCGGCGATAGAAGGCGTTGGAGTCCTCGGCGGTCGAGAAGCCCGCGTACTGCCGCACCGTCCAGGGGTTGGTGGCGTACATCGTGGGGTAGGGGCCGCGCACGAACGGTTCCAGACCGGGGTAGCCGTTCAGGAAGTCGAGGCCAGCGACGTCCTGCGGACCGTAGGCGGCCGCGACGGCGACCCCTTCCGGGGTGTTCCAGACCGTTCCGCCCGTCGGCGCTGCGCCGGGCGCTGCGCCGGCTGCGAAGTCGACCGTGGTGAAGTCGGGGAAGGTGCTCATGGCTCAGGCCTCCTCGAACGCGGCGGCGAAACGGATGGGCGTCAGGGGCGGGCAGGCCGAGTCCGGTCCCGGCAGCTTCGGGTCCGGGCCGGCGACCGCGAAGGCGGACGGGTCGACAACGGCGACCTCCGGGGTCTTGTCGTCCGCGTTGGGGAACACGGTCACGCCGAGGATCTTGCGCGACTTGTCGGCGTAGGCGGCGGCCTGGGCGGTCTGGCTGGTATTCACCGCCTCGGCGACCTTGCCGGACTGGAGGGCCGCGATGACGCCGCCGGCCGCTTCGATGGCCTGGAAGTCGCCCCAGGCGGCGCGGGCCAGGTCGTCCGTGACGGTGTCGAGGAACCAGGCGCCGCCGGCCGGGTCGGCGACGCGGCCCAGATGGCTCTCCTCCATCAGCACCAGCTGGGTGTTGCGCGACTGGCGGCGGGCGAAGGCGGTCGGCAGGCCGATGGCGTCGGTGAAGGCGCCCAGCACAATGACGTCCGCACCGCCGACGGCGGCCGCGAAGCCGGCGCTGGTCAGCCGCAGCAGGTTGGTCCAGGCGTCGGCCCGGGTCAGCATGCGACCCGAGGAGCGCACCTCGACCCGCGCAGGAACGTCAACGCCGCAGGCCTGCGTCAGGCGCGACCACAGCGCCCGCGCCGCCCGCACCTTGGCGATGCCGGTGAAATACTCGCCGTCGAGGCTGACGCCGAGCGTGATGCGGCGGAAGGCCTCATCCATCGGCAGGCCGGCCCGAACCATCGCCTTTGCGTAGGCGAGGGCGCTGGCCATCATGAGCGCCAGTTCCTGGGTGTTCGAGCCGCCCGCTTCATGCGCAGCCCGGCCGGTGGCGAGGAACAGGCTGGCCTTGCCGTAGGTGGCGGCGAGCCGCGCGGCGACTGTGGCGGCCGAGATGACGTGGCTCTCGATCGGCCCCGGGCTCGCGCCGGTCTGCGCGAAGGTCGTCAGCGGGTCCATGTGGAAGGCGAGGGGCGCATTCGGCGCGGCCTTGGCCAGGGTTCCCAGCCAGTCGGCCGCCTTCGGGCCGAGGTAGCCGGCGTCCAGGGCGACCGGCGCCAGATCGAGCAGCACGCCGTCGAGCGCCTTGCCCAGGTCCTCGCCCGAGCCGACCGCGACGCCGTCCCGGCCGGTCGGATCGATGGCTACCAGCAGGGAGGCGGCGCCACCCTCGAGATCCTTCACCGCTTCGGCGGCGGCTCGTCGCGGATCAGGATGGGCCACCCGCATGCGCAGGTCCCAGGGGCGGTCGGCATCTCGCGGGATCAGGTCCCGCACGACACCCGGCGCGCTTTCGGCGGTGTAGAGCGGCTGGATGTTCAGGCCATCGGCGGTGCGCCGGACCAGCGCGTCCTCGAACGACTCGCCCCTGAGGGTCTTTTCGACCAGCTTCAGCCAGTCCTCGCGAGCGGGCGGCGCGAAGTCATCGGCCAGCGGCAGGATCGTCCCGGACAAACCTTCGATCTCCCCAAGTGCGTTGCAGCAATTCCGCTGGCGTGATGCGCCCCTGCCGTTAGGTGCGTCAAGCGAGGGCGCCGCCGGGCCGTGGCGATAATGCGAGCCGACGACCTCACGCGCCTCTTGCCGAGTCCGAACAGCTGTTCTATTTACAGCGTATATTCATAGCCGGAGACGATCGACCATGGCCCTGCCGCCCATCCTGCGTGACCGCCTGCGCCTGCCCGCGATCGCTTCGCCGCTGTTCATCATCTCGGGGCCCGACCTGGTGATCGCCCAGTGCAAGGCCGGCATCGTCGGCTCGTTCCCGTCGCTGAACGCCCGCCCGATCAGTCTGCTCGACGAGTGGCTTGACCGGATCACCAGCGAACTGGCGGCCTGGGACAAGGCCAATCCGGACAAGCTCTCGGCGCCGTTCGCGGTGAACCAGATTGTCCACAAGACCAACAACCGCCTCGAGGAGGACCTCGCCCTCTGCGAGAAGTACAAGGCGCCGATCGTCATCACCTCGCTGGGCGCCCGCGAGGAGCTGAACCAGGCGGTGCACGGCTGGGGCGGCATCACGCTTCATGACATCATCAATGACAAGCATGCCCACAAGGCCATCGAGAAGGGCGCGGACGGCCTGATTCCGGTGGCGGCCGGAGCCGGCGGCCACGCCGGTGCGCTGTCGCCGTTCGCCCTGATCCAGGAAATCCGCCAGTGGTTCGACGGGCCGGTGGCGCTGTCGGGGGCCATCGCCAGCGGCAAGGCCATCCTCGCCGCCCAGGCCATGGGCGCGGACCTCGCCTACATCGGCTCGGCCTTTATCGCCACCAAGGAGGCCAACGCCGTCGAAGGCTACAAGGACATGATCGTCGAGAGCTCCGGCGAGGACATCGTCTACTCGAACCTGTTCACCGGCGTGCACGGCAACTACCTCCGGCCCTCGATCATCCGGGCGGGTATGGATCCGGACAATCTGCCGGTCAGCGACCCCTCGGCGATGAACTTCGGCTCTGGCGGCAACACCGAGGCCAAGGCCTGGAAGGACATCTGGGGCTGCGGCCAGGGTATCGGCGCGGTGAAATCGGTGCTGAGCGCCGGCGAACTGGTCGCGCGGCTGTCGGCCGAGTACGAGGAGGCCAAGGCCGAACTCGCGGCCAAGACCGCCCTGACCAGCGGCGTTCATCTGGCGTTCGCGGCGGAATAGTCCGGACGTTCAGTCGCCAATTCAACGGTTTGCGCCCGGCGGTTCCTCGTGAACGCCGGGCGCATTCGTATTCGGGGCCTCGCCTGAACATCCGCGCCCATCCTTGTCGTGAAGAACGACAGGGAGCTTTCGCGTGTCCGACGACGCCACACCCCGCCTCGGTCTGCCCTATGTGGCGGCAGGTCAGGCCCAGAAGCATGTTACGGTCAACGAGGCCTTCGCCCGCCTCGACGGCCTGGTGCAGACCGCGGTCGTCAGCCGCTCGCTCGCCGTCGAACCGGCCGATCCCGACGACGGCGCCCTCTACATCCTGCCGGGCTCGGCGACTGGCGAGGTCTGGGCCGGGGCGGAGGAGGGCGCGCTGATCCGCTTCGAGGCCGGCGGCTGGCAGACCGTCGCGCGGCGGGCCGGCCATCTGGTCTGGGTCAGCGACGAGACCCTGGCCCTGGTCTTCGACGGCGACGACTGGCGACCGCTGGCCGATTTTCTCGCCTTCGAGGCCCTGGACGCCGCGACCGCGCCCTCCGGCGGCCGCACCCGGTTCGCGATCCTCGAGGAAGACGTCACGCTCGCGGGGGCCACGGCCAGCACCAGCATGGTGATTCCGGCCCGGGCGATCGTCTTCGCGGTGGCGACCCGCACCCTGACCGCCATCATCGGGGCCACGGCCTACGACTGCGGCCTCACCGGCGAGCCTGCAAAGTTCGGCGGCGCGCTGGGCGCGGCGGCCGGGTCGACCAATGTCGGCGTCATCGGCCCGACCGCCTTCTATGCCGACAGCCCGGTGCTGCTGACCGGCATTGGCGGCGACTTCACCGGCGGCACAGTGCGCGTCGCCATTCATCTCATCCAGTTCGACGCCCCGGGCGCCTGAGGGAGGACCTCACCATGGACATCATCACCGCAGCTGGCGGCGGACTCGCCGGCGGAGCGCTGGGCGCGGCCTTCGGGGCGCTGGGCTCCATTCTCAATCGCGGGCTCGGCATCTTCGAGACGCGCGAGAAGCGCAAGGACCGTCAACTCGAGATGGTCCACGAGACCGAGCGCTGGAGCCACGACCTGCGACTGGCCTCCGAAGCGCGGGCGGGCCGCATCGAGGAAGCCCGTCAGGCGCTCGACACAGCGAACGCCGAGGGATCGTGGCGGGGCCTGGAGGCCTCGCTGAAAGCGGAAGCGACGGTCGGCGCCAGTTGGCCGTGGGTCGCGGCGGTCCGCGCCCTGACGCGACCAGCGCTGACGTTGCTGCTTTGGGTTCTGTTCGCGGTGCTGTTCATGTCAGCCGCCAGCGGGGCGCTTGAGACCGACACCGCGTCCGGGGTGATCCGGACGGCCGTCGAGACCATCGCCTTCTCCGCCTCGACAGCGCTGGCCTGGTGGTTCGGAGATCGCGCGCCCCGGCGGGATGATCAGGGCTGACCTTGGCGGCGGCGCGCGCCGGTCTAGGTTTATGGCAAACGCGAAGGATGCCCGAATGCCCTGGATCGCCGCCTACATCGCCTCGGCCGTGACGTTTCTGGCGCTGGACGCCCTGTGGCTCGGCGTCGTGGCGCAGAAGATGTACCAGCGCGAGTTCGGTCCGCTGCTGCTCGAAACGCCCAACATGGCCGCGGCCGCGGTCTTCTACGCCCTCTACCTGTTCGGGGTGGTGTTCTTCGCGGTGAAGCCGGCGCTGGAGACGGGGTCGTGGAGCCGGGCGCTGATCCATGGCGCGCTGTTCGGCCTGATCGCCTACGCGACCTACGATCTGACCAACCTGGCGACCCTGAAGGGCTTTCCGTTCAAGGTGGTGATCCCCGACCTGGCCTGGGGAGCGTTCGTGTCCGCGGCCGCAGCTCTCGCTGGCTACGCCGCTTCGTCAAGGTTCAGCTGAACAAGTCCGGCCGACGTATCCTTAGCGTCTGGACCAGCACGCGTGTCTTGGCGTCCGTCGCCTCGCCACCCTCGACCAGCGCCCAGAGGGCGTCGAGCGGCATCTCCACGACGGTGATATTCTCGTTCTCGCTTTCCAGCCCCCCGCCGGCGCCGGTGCGCTGAGCGTCGTTGTACGCGGCCAGAAACAGGTCGATCCGCTCGGTCGAGATGCCGGGTGACGTCAGGATCGCGCCGGCGGGCTCGAGAGCGTCGACCTCCAGCCCGGCTTCCTCGACCAGTTCGCGGCGTGCGCTCTCAAGCGGCGTCTCGCCCTCGTCCACGAGGCCGGCGGGCGCTTCCAGCACATCGCCCCTGCCCATGAAGCGCAGGGCGGCGCGGGGCATGGTCACCAGCAGCGCCATCCGGGTATCGGGATTGTAGGGCAGGACGGCCGCCGCACGGCCATGATCCTCGACATAGCGCTCGTATGCGGCGCCGTCTGGACCGGTCAGTTCGACCAGGTGCAGATCCAGCCAGCCCGAATGGACGGTCCTCACCGGCATCTCTGCCGGTGGGAAACCACCATCTTTTCGGGGTCGCTTCATCGTCTTCTTCCCTCTGGTTCAGGGATGGTGCCGCCGGGCAGGATTGAACTGCCGACCTCAGCCTTACCAAGGATGCGCTCTACCACTGAGCTACGGCGGCGAAAGACGAGGCGCGCCTGATAGCGAAACCCGGGCGCCATGGGAAGGCCTAATCCTCCTTGACGCGTCTCCGTGTGCATGGCGCTGCTTGCAGGATGAAAAAACCGCCGCAAGCGCCGCCACCCGGGAACGCCGATCGCGAGGCGAAGCTCGCCCAGGCCCTGCGCGCCAACCTGAGGCGCCGCAAGGCCGCGCCGAAGGCGAGCGCCGCGCCCAAGGCCGCCGAATGACCCATCAGGCCAACACCGCCCGCCTGGCGCCCCGGCCGTATCGCGAGGTTCGGCATCTGCGCGCCACGCGTCCTCCGGAAGGCGCTCCGTTCGACATCACGGTGGAGATCTCGGACGCCTTCCGACTCGCCGACAGCGACGACTGGGCCTGCGCGATGCGGATTGTCGGACTCGATCCCGGTCACAGAGCCGAGCATGGACGGGCTTTTTTCGGCGTAGATCCGATGCAGGCGATCGAGCATGCGCTGTTCATGGCGCATTTCGAACTGGAGTTGGCGGCCGAAAAACTGGGGCTGGCGTTCGCCGACGGCGGCGCCTACGACCCGGCGACCCTGTTTCGGCGGCCCGGCGACGGACGGCATCAAGCATAAGTGACTCTTGCGCCGGGGCTTGCGCCCGCTAGAACCCGGCCCTCACATGTGAACAAGACCGCCGGGGCGACAGGCTCCCGGTGTTTCGAGGGGCCTGAATGGACCGCATCGCCATCGTCGGCGGCGCGCGGCTGAATGGGGAAATCCAGATCAGCGGCGCCAAGAACTCCGCCATCAAGCTGATGGTCGCCTCGCTCCTGACGGACGAGCCGCTGCGCCTGACCAATATGCCGCGTCTGGCGGACACTCGTTTCCTCGGCACCCTGCTGACCCGGCTGGGCACGCTGGTGGACGAACGGGACGGCCCGGAGGGCGCCGAGACGATCCTCCACACCCCCGAGATCATCACCTCGTTCGCCCCCTACGACCTGGTCCGCCAGATGCGGGCCAGCTTCAATGTGCTGGGCCCGCTGATCGCGCGAACGGGACATGCGAAGGTCTCGTTGCCGGGCGGTTGCGCCATCGGCGGCCGGCCGGTTGACCTGCACCTGAAGGCGCTCGAGGCCTTGGGCGCAAAGATCGAACTGCATGAAGGCTACGTCTACGCCCAGGCTCCCCGTGGGCTGAGGGGCGCGCATATCGAATTCCCGTTCGTCTCCGTGGGTGCCACCGAACACGCCATGCTGGCGGCCGTCCTCGCCGAAGGCGTCACCACGCTTGCCAACGCGGCCTGCGAGCCCGAGATCGTCGATCTCGCGGACTGCCTGAACAAGATGGGCGCCAGGGTCGAGAATGCCGGAACGTCGACCATAACGATCACCGGAGTCCCGAAACTGTCGGGTACGACCCATGCGGTGATCACCGACCGTATCGAGGCGGGCACCTACGCCGTCGCCGCGGCCATGGCCGGAGGCGAAGTCCGCCTGACCAATACCCGGGCTGACCTCATCGAGGCCCTGCTGCTCAAGATGGAAGAGGCCGGGGTCGGCGTCGAACGCCTCAATGACGGCGTGGTCATCCACCGCAACGGCGCGCGGCTGAAAGCGGTGGATGTCGAGACCGGCGTCTACCCGGGCTTTCCGACCGACCTGCAGGCGCAGTTCATGGCGCTGATGACCCTCGCCGAGGGCGAGAGCGTCATCCGCGAGACCATCTTCGAGAACCGCTTCATGCACGCGCCGGAACTGGCGCGGCTGGGCGCGGATATCACGGTGTCGGGCACCGAGGCCCGCGTGCGCGGCGTTGATCGGCTGGAAGGCGCCCAGGTGATGGCCACGGATCTGCGCGCCTCGGTCGGACTGGTCATCGCCGGCCTGGTGGCCAGCGGCGAAACAACCGTCGGCCGTGTCTACCACCTCGATCGCGGCTTTGAGCGGCTTGAGGAGAAGCTCGGCGCCTGCGGGGCCAATGTACGACGCATCAAGGGCGATGCGTCCGTTCCGGAGATGGACGGCTGACCATGGCCGCCATCCCGCCGCTGCGCCTGCTGGCCCAGGACACTGAAGACCTCGCCGTCATATCCGCGGCGCTGCAGGACGCCGTGGCGAAGATCGGCGACATCGCCTTCGACGCCCGCGCGCGCAGGCTCACGCTGGCGTTCAACCGGTTTCGCTGGGAGGCGGACGGCAAGACCCGCGAGCGGGTCCGGTCGGGACTTCAGCTCGGCGGTGTCATGACCGTCCGCAGCCGCAATCTGCGGCGCGATGCGAAAGGCGCCGTCGTCGAACTGCTGGCCCTGACCTTCGAGCCGGCCGAGGCGCCGGGCGGGGCGGTCGTCTTGACGTTCGCCGGCGGCGGCGATCTGCGGGCCGAGGTGGAGTGCATCGAGGCCGTGCTCGCCGATGTCTCGACGCCCTGGCCGACTCCGCGCGCCCCGACGCACGCGGACTGAAGCTATTCGGCGGGCGGGGCCGTGAGCGTGGAATCCTCGTCCTCGTGGGCGTGCTCGATCCTGTACTTCAACAGCAGACCATAACCGCCGCCGAAGACCAGCACGATCAATCCAACCATCAGCGCGGCCTCTGAAAAGCTCATGGCTTCTCTCCCTCCGGCACAAGATAGCCCGCGAAAACGTGAAGGGCGAGCGCGGCCGCGATCATGGCGAAGTTCAGGGGCTTGAGCCCGGCGGTCTTGATCGCAGGGTCGATCAGCGCTGACCCCAAGAGGGCGTAGCCATAAGTGGTCATATTGGCCGTTAGCAGCTTCATCCGCTCCCGCCACCGCCGCTTTCGCTCATCGAGGCTTCTTCGAGCGCGCATGTAGCGATACTACAGCCTTAAGTGTATGGACTCAATCGAAAACACTTGCCTTCCGCGTCGGAGCACGCATCTAGCCGCCATGCGCCGCCTTCGCTTCACAGACCCGGATTTCTCCACCGCCTTCCGCGCGTTCCTGAACGAGCGGCGCGGCTCGCCCGCCGACGTGGACGCCGCGGCCGCCGAGGTGCTGGCCGCTGTGAAGGCCGACGGCCTCAAGGCCGTGCTGGACTACACCCGCAAGTTCGACAGGGTGGACCTGACCGAAGAGACGGTGCGGGTCTCGGCTGAGGAGATCGAGGCGGGCGCGGCCGCCTGCGATCCGGCCGTCCGCGAGGCGATCGCCTTCGCCGCGGCTCGCATTCGGGACTACCACACCCGCCAGAAGCCCGCCGACCAGCGCTGGACCGATGACGCGGGCGTCGAGCTGGGCTGGCGCTGGACGCCGCTGGAGGCCGTCGGGGTCTATGTGCCGGGCGGTCGGGCGGCCTATCCTTCGACAGTGCTGATGAACTGTGTGCCCGCCGCCGTCGCCGGCGTGGACCGGATCGCCATGGTCACCCCGCCCGGCAAGCTTCAGCCGGCCGTGCTGGCGGCTGCGAAGGAAGCGGGCGTCACCGAGATATGGCGCATCGGCGGAGCCCAGGCGGTCGCGGCGCTGGCCTGGGGCGCCGGACCGATCCTGCCGGTGGACAAGATCGTCGGCCCCGGCAACGCCTATGTGACGGCGGCCAAACGCCGGCTTTACGGCGTGGTCGGCATCGACGCCCTGGCCGGGCCGTCCGAGATCGTTGTGGTCGCCGACGCCGACAACAACCCGGACTGGATTGCCGCTGATCTGCTGTCCCAGGCCGAGCACGACCCGTCCGCCCAGTCGATCCTGATCACCGATGACGAGGCCTTCGCCGCCGCCGTGGAAGCCGCCGTGGCGCGTAGCCTCGAGACGCTCGCCACTGCCGAGGACGCCGCCGCCTCCTGGCGCGACCATGGTGCGGTGATCATCGCGCCGCTGGACCAGAGTCCGGCGCTGGTCGATCTGATCGCGCCCGAGCACGTCGAATTCTGCACAGCCGCGCCGGAGGCCCTGTCCGACCGCGTGCGTCACGCCGGCGCGATCTTCCTTGGCCGCTACACGCCCGAAGCCATCGGCGATTATGTCGCGGGCTCCAACCATGTGCTTCCGACCAGCCGCGCCGCGCGGTTCCAGTCGGGACTGTCGATCTACGATTTCCTCAAGCGCACCTCGATTGTGAAGTGCGACGCTGCCGCGTTCGCCAGGCTTGGGCCGCATACGGTCGCCCTGGCGCGGGCGGAGGGTCTGCCGGCGCACGCGCTTTCGGCGGCGCTGAGGCTACAAAAATAGCCTGGCGTTGCTCGAGACGCGGCTTTCAGCCGCTCCTCAGGATGACGAAGGGGGTGGGCTTGCACTAAAGCTCGTCATGGTGAGGCGCTTGCCATCAGGCGAGCGCCCCGAACCACGAACCTGGATCCATGACCGACGATCGCGCCACCCACCGCCTGCAGATGATCGAGCTCGACGACGAGTCGCTCGGCGCGGCGTCGCGCGACCAGGAGCAGGAACGGCAGATCGCCATCTTCGATCTGATCGAGGACAACTACTTTCAGCCCGAAGGCGCCTCGGGCGGTCCCTATGATCTGAAGATCGCCCTGGCCGAGAACCGGCTGGCGCTGCACATCATCGGGCCGGGTCTCGATGTGACCCACCTGCTGTCGCTGTCGCCCTTCCGGGGCGTGATCCGCGACTACTTCATGATCTGCGAGAGCTACTACCAGGCGATCCGCAACGCGACCCCCGCCCAGATCGAGGCGCTGGATATGGGGCGGCGGGGTCTGCACAACGAAGGCTCGACGCTTCTGCAGGCCCGGCTCGAGGGCAAGGTGAAGACCGACCTCGACACCGCGCGGCGGTTGTTCACCCTGATCTGCGCCCTGCACTGGCGGGGCTGACCGCGTGAACGGGCTGCCGGGGGCGGTGCTGTTCGCCTGCAACTTCAATCGCGTCCGCTCGCCGATGGCGGAGGCCCTTATGAAGATGATCTACGGCGACCGGGTTTTTGTCGACAGCGTCGGTCTGCGGCGCGAGGCCGGCGAGAAGGAGGTCGATCCCTTCGCCGCGGCCGTCATCGACGAAATCGGCGGGGACCTGGCCGGCTTCCGGCCAAAGCTGTTCGACGATCTGGAGGACGAATCCTTCGATATGGTCATCTCGCTGACGCCCGAAGCGCAGCACCGGGCGGTTGAACTGGCCCGGGGGAGGGCGGTCGATATCGAGTACTGGCCGACCCTTGATCCGACCCTTGCAGACGGCACGCGCGAGCAGCGGCTGGACGCCTACCGGCAGGTTCGGGACGAACTGGCCCGTCGCATCCGCGAGCGGTTCGGCAAGGCGTCGACTTTCGGAGGCTAGCCGCGTTATACTGGGAACTTGGAGCCTCGGCTCGCGTCCCGAATCGTGTTCGGCGCGGGCCGTTTGCTTATTTGGACGTATTCGAGAGGCCTATGGCTAAAGAAGAACTTCTTGAGTTTCCCGGCACCGTCAGCGAACTGCTGCCCAACGCCACGTTCCGCGTGAAGCTTGAAAATGACCACGAGATCATTGCCCACACCGCGGGGAAGATGCGCAAGAACCGCATCCGCGTCCTGGCCGGCGACAAGGTGTTGGTCGAGATGACGCCCTACGACCTGACCAAGGGGCGTATTACCTACCGCTTCAAGTGAGCAGGTCGCGCGGCCCTCTGGTTCTGGCCAGCGCCAGCCCCAGGCGGCTTGAGCTGCTCCGCCAGGTCGGCATTGAACCCGACCTCGTAGATCCCGCAGACATCGATGAAACGCCCGGACGCGACGAGACGCCGCGACTGCTGGCCTCGCGCCTTGCGCGCGAGAAGGCGCGCGCCGTGGCGGTGCGGCATCCGCAGGCGTTCGTGCTGGGTGCGGACACCCTGGTCGCGGTAGGGCGGCGGATCCTCAACAAGCCGGAGAGCGAGGCCGAGGCTCGGGCCATGCTGGCGCTGCTGTCCGGAAGGGCTCACAAGGTGCTCACCGGTGTCGCCGTCATCGCCCCGGGTGGCCGGCTGTCCGAACGGCTGGTCGAGACCCGGGTCCGGTTGAAGCGGCTCAGCGTCGAGGATACCGACGGCTTCATTGCCGGCGGCGACTGGAACGATGCGGCCGGCGGCTACAAGATCCACCAGCGGGCAGGGGCCTTCGTGACCGAACTGCAGGGCTCCTACACCTCGGTGGTTGGCCTCCCTCTCTATGAGGCGGTCAGCCTGCTGACCGGCCTGGGGTGGAAACCGTGAGCGGTCGCCAGTTCTTCCTCGATCGTTGCGTGGGCGAGGTCCGGGGCGTGGTGACGCTCGAGGGGCGACCCGAGCGGTTGATGATCCAGCGGGACGGCTATACCCCGGCGCTGCAGCTGGGCGCACGAAACGTCGCCCGCGTCCGCTCTCTGGAAAAGGCCATCGGCGTCGCCTTCCTCGATCTGCCCGGGGGTGCGGAAGCCATCTACTCCCTGCGGACGGACGAAGTTCCCCCGCCGCGCGGAACCACGATCGAGGTCGAGATTCGCACCGAGGCCCGTCATGACAAGCTGGCGACGGTGAAACTCATCGGCCCGGCCGACGGGGAGCCGCGGCTGCTGGAGGCGGCGCCCGACGTCGAGGCCGAGATCCGCGACCTCGCTCGGGGCGGCAAGGTGGTCGAGGGATTCGGCGCCCGCGAGGCCGCCGACGCGGCCGAGGCCGAGGCGCTGGAGACGATCCATCCGCTTCCCGGCGGCGGGTCCATGGCCATCGAGCCGACCCGCGCGCTGATTTCCATCGACGTCGATCTGGGCGGGCGTCCCGGCAGCGACACAAAACGCGCGGCCCGGCTGGCGAACCTGACCGCCATCGGCGCGGCGGCCCGGCTGCTGCGGCTCAAGGGGCTCGGCGGGCTGGTGGTCTTCGACTTCGTGGGGCGGGGCCACGACGGCAAGGCGCTGCTCGGCGCGGCGCGGGCGTCGTTCGGACCCGACAACCCCGGCGTGGCGATCGATCAGATCAGCCGCTTCGGCACGCTCACGCTCACCGTACCGCGCCGGCGGCGCCCGGTGCTCGATCTTCTGACCGACGGCGCCGGCGCCCTGACGCCCCTGACGGTCGCCCTGCGGCTGGCCAGGCGGCTGGAGCGGGAGGGGCGTGCAGATCCCGGCGGCAAGCTGGTCGCTGCTTGCGCGCCGGCGGTGCTTGCCGCGTTCGAACCGCTCCGGGCCGGCGTCGTCGACAAGCTCGGCGCCCGGTTCACTGTCGAGGCGCGGGCCGGCTGGGCCGTCGACCGGCTCGAGGTCGCCGGCGCATGACCCGCACCTGCAGCCGCTGCGACAAGCCGATGGACCCGGTCTACCGCCCGTTCTGTTCGAAGCGGTGTGCGGACATCGACCTGCAGAAGTGGCTCACCGGAAGCTACGCCATCCCCGGCAGTGAGCTGGACGACGAATCCGACAGCGAGCCGGGCGACGAGCAGTAGTTTGAACAAGGCCCCAAACCGTGCTGGACTTGCCGGAGGGGCTCTTTTATAGACGCGGCTCCCGCGACGCGGGGCGTCCTTCGGGTCGTTTGCCTGGGTAGCTCAGTTGGTAGAGCAGCGGATTGAAAATCCGCGTGTCGGTGGTTCGAATCCGCCCCCAGGCACCATCCGCCCCCGATCATCGCCCGCCATTCGCCTCGCGCGGGAAGTTCTCCCAAAAGACCTGTGTTCGGCCAGCTTTGCTGCATCGCAGCATCCATTTTCTCCAACCGGGGGAAAAACTCCCGAACTTTCCCGATAATCAGATTGTGCAGCGCAATAAAACATATGCCCCCCTTGAATTTGGGGAACGAAATCACCGGGCAAACGCCCTTGACGATGCGAATAGGGGTTGCCAAAGGACCTCTGCGCCAAGTCTAACTTGGTCGAACGACCTGACGAACTCCGGTTCGTCGGGCCGTCTTGCGCCTTCGGAACGCCCTCATGGACCACGATGGTCCCGGGCAAGTGTTTCGGGTCGGTGCAGCGACAGCGGTTTCTCGTCGTCAGAGCCCCAGGGCCCAGGCGGTGGGAGTTTTCAGAGTTAGGGTGGAGACGCTTCGCGCGACGACCCTCGGTCCAAACTAGCTAGACCAACCAGGAACTGGCGAAAGATGCTCGACAACAAACGAATGACCCCCCTCATTGCTATCCTCGGCGCCGCGGCGCTGATGATGAGCGCTCCGGCCTTTGCGCAGGATGCGGCTGCTCCGGCGGCTGATCCTGCTGCGGCCGCCGCGGCCCCGGCCGCCGACGCCGCGGCCCCCGCCGCTGACGCCGCCGCCCCGGTTGCCGAACCGGAAGCTCCGGCTGCCGCGCCAGAACCCAAGAAAGAATCGCGCATCACGCCGGTCACCATGTTCATGGAGGCCAACTGGGTCGTGAAGATCGTGATGCTGGGCCTGATGCTCGCCTCGGTCTTCTCATGGACCCTGCTGGTCACCAAGCTGCTCGAGTTCGGTTCGCTGAACCGCAAGTCGGACCGCTTCGTGGAAGCCTTCCGTGGCGCCAAGTCCGTCGGTGACATGGGCCGTATCGCCCTGTCGGACGAATTCGAAGGCAACCCGCTGGCCGACATGGCCGCCGCGGCGGCTTCCGAAGTGGAACTGTCCCGCCAGGCCGGCCTCGCCATCACCGGCGCTCACCGGGATACGACGATCTATCGCGCGCAGACCGCTGTGTCGGCCGTGCAGTCTTCGCTGTCCAAGCGCCTGTCCAGTGGGATGCAGTTCCTCGCCTCGGTCGGTTCGTCGGGTCCGTTCATCGGCCTCTTCGGCACCGTGTACGGGATCATGAACTCGTTCATCGGCATCGCCGAATCGAACACGACCAACCTGGCCGTCGTGGCCCCCGGCATCGCCGAGGCCCTGCTCGCCACTGGTATCGGTCTGTTCGCCGCTATCCCCGCGGTTATCTTCTACAACTACTTCCAGACGCGGATTTCCTCGTATGGGGTGCGGTCGGATGGTTTCAACGCCGAGTTGATGAACAACATCTCGCGGCAGCTCGACAAAGGGGCTTAAGCACAGATGGCCGCCAAACTCTCGGGCTCCGGCGGCGGCAGCAGGTACAATGTAGAGCAGAACAGCGAAATCAATGTGACGCCCTTCGTGGATGTCATGCTGGTCCTCCTGATCATCTTCATGGTGGCTGCGCCGCTGGCATCGGTCTCGATCGAGGTAAAGCTGCCCACCGCGGTGGCCAAGCCTCGACCGAACCCTCCCACGCCGGTTTACATTTCAATCACGCCGAACGGGGACATCTTCCTTGGAGATAACCCGTCGGATCTGGCCTCGATTGGTGCGGATCTCCGGGCTCAAATTCCCGTTCGGAGCCAGGCCACGGCGCGGATCTTCATCCGCGGCGACAAGAAGGTCCGGTACGGCGACTTCATGCAGTTGATGAACACGTTGCAGGATAACAGCTTCTACAGCGTGGCCCTCATCGGTGAGGACAACAGTGAACCCGGCAGTGGTGGGTGACGCATGGCAGAGCAAGAAAATGACGCTCCGCGCCGCGTCCACAACCCCTTCGACGCTCCGGCGCCGAAGAACGGTGGCGGGTTCCTTGTCGGCCTGACGCTCGCGCTGGCTCTCAACGCCGGCCTGATCTTCTGGGTCGCCAAGTCGCGGTTCGAGATCAAGGAGAAGGCGTTCGAGGACGAGAAGCTGGATACCCAGCTGATCAAGCCGCCGCCTCCTCCGCCGCCGCCTCCGCCGCCGCCTCCGCCTTCGGAGAAGCCGCCACCCCCGGCCAAGCTGCAGCCGCGTCCTCCTGCGATCGTTCCGCCGGATATCGCGCCGCCGCCGCCGCTGCAGGTGCCGCCGGTCGAGAAGAAGGACCGCGTCGAGACCACGGCTCCGCCCGTGATCGCGCCGCCGTCGCCTCCGACTCCGCCGCGGCCCTCGATCATCAGCAACCCGGATTGGGCGCGTCGCCCGAGCGGGGATGATGTGGCCAGGTTCTACCCGGATCGCGCCCAGCGCCTGGAAAAGGAAGGTCGTGCGACCATCCTCTGCCGGGTCAAGGCGAACGGTACTCTGGAAGCCTGCGAAGTGGTTTCGGAAGACCCGGCCGATCTCGGCTTTGGCGATGCAGCCCTCAAGCTGTCCCGCCTGTTCAAGATGAAGCCGCAAACGCGCGATGGCGCGCCGGTGGATGGGGCTTCGGTCCGTATCCCGCTGGTGTTCAAGCTGCCGCAGTAGGCGACGACACCCTGAAAACGCGAACGCCCCGGAGGGAAACCTCCGGGGCGTTTTGCTGTGAGCGCCCCGTACCCGTCATCGTCGGACTTGTTCCGACGACCCATGATCTGGCTGGTTGGGAATTGGGCTGCGGATCGCCCGGCGCCTAATCCTGGCGCACGGTGTGCTTGGGTCGTCGGAACAAGTCCGACGATGACGGGATCAGAGGGCGCGCTCGGCGCTACTGCGCCAGCCCCTTCTCTTTCAACCAGGCCTCCAGCCGTTCGTTCACAGCCTCCGGCGCCTCCTGCTGCACCCAGTGCGACACGCCGGGCAGGCGGTTGAGGGTGAAGTCCTTCACGTACGGCTCGTAGCCTTCGGTGAGTTCGATCCCCAGCGCCGTGTCCTCCTCGCCCCAGATCATCAGGGTCGGGATGTCGATCACCGGCGCCTTGCCGGGGGCCCATTTCTTCATGCCGTTGCGCGCGCCGGCCCGATACCAGTTGACCATGGCGGTCGCCGCGCCGGGCTTGAGGGCATTCTGGCGATAGTGATCCAGGTCGGCTTCGCTGAAGCGGCTCTTGTCGACCGCCATGTCGCTGAACGCCCGACCGACCATCTCAGCGCCCTTCCTGGTCAGGACCCATTCGGGGAGCCAGGGAATCTGGAAAAAGGCGATGTACCAGGACTTCTTCCGCTGCGCCGGATTGGCGGCGATGTTCTGCTGGAAGACCGCATGGTGCGGCACGTTCATGATTACGAGCCCCTCAAGGTCGCGGACCCGGTCCATGGCAAAGGCCCAGGCGACGGCCGCGCCCCAGTCGTGGGCGATCAGCAGCCGGCGTTTCGCGCCAAGGGCGTCGAACACCGCCCCGGCATCGGCCATCAGGTGCTCGATGTCGTAGGCCTTCACGCCCTTTGGCCGACTCGAGTCGCCATAGCCGCGCTGGTCGAAGGCGACGGCTCGCCAGCCCAGCTTCGCCAGCAATGGCAACTGGTGCCGCCAGGAGTGTTTGCTCTCGGGAAAACCGTGCAGGAACAGGGCGACGTTGTCGCCTTCGCCGGCTTCGTCGATGACGAACGACAGGCCGTTGGCCTGAAGAGTGCGCGTTGTGATCTCGGTCATGAGCGCAGGGTGGAGGCGGTCCGCGCGCCGTGCAAGCGCCGCGCTTGATCCAGAGCGCGCGAACGACTAAACCCGCCCTTCGCGAAAGCGCGCCGCCTTAGCTCAGTTGGTTAGAGCGCCGGTTTGTGGAACCGGAGGTCCTCAGTTCAAGCCTGAGAGGCGGTACCATCGCGAGGCGGCCACAGGCCCCGCTCCCTTTCCAGACCGAGGCTGGCTGCCCCCGACTGTTGCCGCTCCTCACGACGCGTGCCACGGTTCCACCAAACCGGGACCGGTAGAGTCCCGGCCTGACGGGAACGGGGAGATCGGCCATGGGGCAGGGCTGGAATCGCGCCTTGAGCGCGCTGACATTGGCGGGCGCGTTCGCCCTTGCGGCCTGCGGCGGCGGGGGTTCGGCCGGGAAGCCGAACACCACCTACCAGGAAACCCTGATCCAACAGCTGATCGACGCCAAGGCTGGCGACGTGATCGCCATTCCGGCCGGCGTCTACGCCATCGACCGGGGGCTGAGCCTCGAGGTCGACGGCGTGACGATCCGCGGCGCGGGCATGGACAAGACGGTCCTGACCTTCAAGGGCCAGGCGGCCGGCGCCGAGGGCCTGCTGGTCAATGCCTCGAACTTCACCATTGAGGACCTGGCCATCGAGGACGCCAAGGGCGACGCCCTGAAGGTCAACGAAGGCGAGGACATCGTCATTCGCCGCATCCGCACCGAATGGACCGGCGGCCCCAAGACGACCAATGGCGCCTACGGCATCTATCCGGTGCAGGTCCGCAACCTGCTGATCGAGGAGAGCGTGGCGATCGGCGCCTCCGACGCCGGCATCTATGTCGGTCAGTCCAACGGCGTGGTGGTCCGCCGCAACCGGGCGGAATTCAACGTCGCCGGGATCGAGATCGAGAACACCCAGAACGCCGACGTCTATGACAACCTGGCGACCAACAACACCGGCGGCATCCTGGTGTTCAACATGCCCAACCTGAAGGTTCCTGGCTTCGCCACCCGCGTGTTCCGCAACCGCGTTGTAGCCAACAACACGAAGAACTTCGGGCTGAAGGGATCGGCGGTGGCCTCCGTGCCCGCCGGCACCGGCGTGATCGTCAATTCCAACGACCAGGTGGAGATCTTCGACAACGATATCGGCGGTAACAACACCGCCAACGTGATCATCTCCAGCTACTTCTCGACCGGCTACATGACGCAGAAGGGGGTCGCGGAGACCTTCGATCCCTGGCCGGAGGCGATCTTCATCCACGACAACCGGTTCACACAGGGCGGCTCGAAGCCGGACGGGCTCGACCTTCAGGCGCTGCGGGTGGCGCTGTTCGGGGTGACCGGCCATCTGCCGGACGTGCTCTGGGACGGCTATGTCGATGCGAAGAAGTTCAAGAGCGGCAAGGTCGATCCCGCGCTGGCCATCTGTCTCGACAACGGCGAGGCGCAGATGCTCAACGCCGACAGCCCGAACAAGAACAAGGCGCCGGCGGTCATGGGTGACGCCGCGCGTTGCCGCCTGACGCCGCTGCCGGCGATCAGCGTCGCCGCCGCCGGTCCGGTGCCCGCGGAGCGCAGGATTCCGGCCCCCGCCAAACCGTGAAACGCCTCGTCCTCATCCTGGTCGCCCTGGCGCTGACGTCCTGTTCGCCGCGCCGGCTGGAGCCCACGTTCATCGCCGACGGCGCGCCTGAGGTGTTGAGCGACTGGGGCATGATCGGCGCGCGCGGGCCGCGGCTGGTGCTGGCCAGCGGCGTGCAGCCCTACGAGCTCAATACGCCGCTGTTCACCGACTATGCGGGCAAGTTGCGCACTGTCTGGATGCCGGAAGGCAAGTCAGCGATCTGGACGGCCGATGCGGCGTTCGACTTTCCGGTCGGGACGGTGGTCACCAAGACCTTCTTCTATCGCAAGGGCGCCGATGGCGCGGTGACGCCCGGCGACAGCCTCTCGCTCGGGGAGACCGGGGAGGGTCTTGACCTTCAGGGCATCCGCCTCATCGAGACCCGGGTCCTGGTGCGGCGTGCGTCCGGCTGGGTCGCGTTTCCGTACGTCTGGAACGAGGCCCAGACCGAGGCGCGGCTGAAGCGGACCGGCGCGGCGATTCCGATGGTCCTAAGCCGTCCGGGCCGCGGCGACCGCTTCGTCTACCAGGTCCCCAACGTGAACCAGTGCGCCGGCTGCCACGCGACGGACCATGCGGCCAAGGCGCTGCAGCCGATCGGCCTGAAGGGGCGCCACCTGGACCGGGAGGTCACGCTCGCCGGCGCCCGGTTCAACCAGCTGGACCGGCTGGCCGTCATCGGCTTCCTAAAGGGGCTGCCGCCTGTGACCGCCCGGACGCGCGGCGCCGACTGGCGCGACGGGGCCGCCTCGCTGGAAGCCCGGGCCCGCGCCTGGCTCGATATCAACTGCGGCCATTGCCACAGCCCCAGGGGGCCGGCCGATACGTCCGGCCTCTATCTCGACAGCGCCACGCCGATGGGCCCGTCGCTGGGCCTGTGCAAGCCGCCTGTGGCGGCCGGGCAGGGGACGGGCGGCTTCTCGCACGGCATCGACCCCGGACGGCCTGACCAGTCGATCCTGATCTTCAGGACCGGTTCGACCGATCCGGGCGCGATGATGCCGGAACTGGGCCGCGCGCTGGTCCATGACGAGGGGATGGCGCTGCTGCGACAGTGGATCGCGGCGATGCCGCCAGGCTGCCGGTGAGCCCCGCCCCGGCCCGGGACCGCACCTGGCTGTCGATCCAGCATCTGCGCGGCTTCGCGGCGCTGTCGGTGGTTCTGTTCCATGCCTGCCAGTGGTCGCAGATCGATTTCGCCACGGGCCAGGCCGGCGTGGACGTCTTCTTCGTCATCAGCGGCTTTGTGATGTGGATGGCGACGACGGGCGAGCTGGTCCGGCCGCTCGCGTTCCTGAAGCGCCGCGTAGTCCGGGTTGTACCACTTTACTGGCTGATCACCCTGGCGCTGGCGGCGGGCGTGCTTCTGTTTCCGGCGCGGTTTCCGGACCTGTCGGTGACGCCCGGGCACCTCGCGTTGTCGATGGCCTTCATCCAGCACATGAACCCGGCGGGCTACCCGTTCCCGCTGCTGGCGCCGGGCTGGACGCTGAACTACGAGGCGGTGTTCTATCTCGCGTTCGCGGGCCTGCTGTGGCTGCCGGAGGCCCGGCGGCTGGTCGCCCTGACCTTTGCGCTGATGGTGCTGGCCTTCGCCGGCTTCGCCTGGCCGCCGGCCTACCAGATGCTGCTCAATCCGCTGTTCCTGGAGTTTCTGGGCGGGGTCTGGCTGGCCAGGATGACCCAGACGCGACTGCTGCCCGACCGCTCAATCGGCTGGCTGCTGCTGGGCGCCGGGATCGGTCTGTTCGTGGTGATCCAGTTGATCAACATGGACTGGGACCTCTGGCGGCCGATGGTCTGGGGTGCGCCGGCGATCATGCTGGTGACCGGCGCGGTCAGCATCGAGGCGGACGGCGGCTGGAAGCCCATCCCGGGCCTGCGAGTGCTCGGTGACGCCTCCTACTCGACCTACCTGATCCACCCTCTGGCCATCGGGGCGCTGGCCATGACCATCGGCGCCTGGAATCCGTGGATCTTCATCCCGCTGGCGATCATGGTCGCGGTGGTCTCGGGCCTGGTCTGTTGGCGTCTGGTCGAGCGCCCGATGCTCAACCTTCTTCGACAGCGGCTTGCCTGACGTAACGGCGCGTCCGCATACTGCCTCAATGCCGCGCGTCAGACGTGGCCGATACAGGGAGCTCGGGAATGAAGCGGATCGGCGCACTGGCGGCGACGCTGGCGGCCATGGCCTTGCTGGCCGGCTGTGGCGACAAGACGGCGGATATCGATGGGGTCCGCATCGCGGCGGCCGACGACAACGCCGCCGAATGGGTCACGCACGGCCGGACCTACGGCGAGCAGCGCTTCAGTCCGCTGGACAAGGTCAATGTCTCGAACGCCGGCCAGCTCGGCCTGGCCTGGTCGTTCGATCTGCCCGAGAACCGCGGAATCGAGGCCACGCCCCTGGTCGCCGACGGGGTGATGTACACCACCTCGTCGTGGTCGATCGTCCGGGCCTTCGATGCGAAGACCGGCAAGCTGATCTGGGAATTCGATCCGCAGGTGCCGCGCAAGACAGGCGTGAAAGCCTGCTGCGACAGCGTGAACCGCGGCGTCGCCCTGTGGGAAGGCCGGGTCTATTTCGGGGCCCTCGACGGCCGTCTGATCTCGCTGGACGCCAAGACCGGCAAGCAGGTCTGGTCCACGGTGACGGTCGACCAGTCCAAGCCCTACACGATCACCGGCGCACCGCGGGTGATCAAGGGCAAGGTGATGATCGGCAACGGCGGCGCCGAGCTGGGCGTGCGGGGCTATCTGTCGGCGTACGACGCCCGCAACGGCAAGCTCCTGTGGCGCTTCTACACGGTGCCCGGCGAACAGCTGACCGACGACGCGGCTTCGGACGAGGCGATGAAGATCGCCCGGCCGACCTGGAAGGGCGAGTTCTGGAAGGTCGGCGGCGGCGGCACGGTCTGGGATTCGATGGCCTATGATCCCGACCTCGACCTGCTCTACATCGGCGTCGGCAACGGCTCGCCCTGGAACCGCGACATCCGCTCGCCCGGCGGCGGGGACAACCTGTTCCTGTCCTCGGTCGTGGCGCTGAAGCCCGACACCGGCCAGTACGTCTGGCACTACCAGACGACGCCCGGCGAAAGCTGGGACTACACGGCGACCCAGCACATCATCCTCGCCGACCTTATGATCGGCGGCAAACCCGTGAAGGCGCTGATGCAGGCGCCGAAGAACGGCTTCTTCTATGTGATCGACCGGACGAACGGGAAGCTGATCTCGGCCGACAACTACGTGCCGGTCACCTGGGCGACCGGGGTTGATCCGGCGACCGGCCGGCCCGTCGAGACCCCCAACGCCCGCTATGGATCGGGTCCCGCCCTGGCGATGCCGGGGCCGCTGGGCGGCCACAACTGGCAGCCGATGGCCTACAGCCCGAAAACCAACCTGGTCTACATCCCGGCCCAGGAGATCCCGTTCCCGTACATGCAGCCGGGCGGCGCCAACGCGAACTTCCGCTATCAGCCGGGTGTCTGGAACATCGGCGTCGACAGCCTGATCGCCGGCATGCCGGACGACCAGGCGGGCATCAAGGCGATCCGCGCCAGCCTCAAGGGCCGGTTGATCGCCTGGGATCCGATCAGCCAGACGGAGAAATGGAGCGTGCCGCACGGCGGCCCGTGGAACGGCGGCGTGCTGGCCACGGGCGGCGGCCTGGTCTTCCAGGGCTCGGCCACCGGCGAGCTGTCGGCCTATGACGCCGCGACCGGCAAGAAGGTCTGGTCGTTCGACGCCCAGACCGGGATCGTCGCCCCGCCGATGACCTACGAGATCGATGGCGAGCAGTACATCGCCGTCATGGCCGGCTGGGGCGGCGGCTTCGCCCTGACCATCGGCGCCGGGGCTGATCCGCGCTCCGAAGGGCCGCGCCGGGTGCTGGTGTTCAAGATCGGCGGCAATGGCGTCTTGCCCCCTCGGCCGGCCTCGACCAGAGCCATGCCGGACCTGCCGCCGCTGACCGCGACGCCCGCCCAGATCGCTGCCGGCAAGCTGACCTTCGCCAACTATTGCGGCGTCTGTCACGGCTCGAGCGCGGTGTCCGACTTCTCGATCCCCGACCTGCGCTACTCGCCGGTGATGACCAGCGCGGACGCCTGGAAGGGCGTGGTGATCGACGGCGACCGGGTCGAGAACGGCATGGTCTCCTTCGCCCGCTTCCTGACCCCGGCCAGCGCGGAAGAGGTGCGCCTCTATGTGCTGTCTCTGGCGCACGGCCAGAAAGCGGCCGCGGCCGCGCCAGCGCGGAAGTAGACGGAGGGCATGATCGACGCCGAACCGCCGCCCGCCGTAGTTTCCGAGGCCCATCGACCGGCGCCGGAACTGCGGCCGGTCCCGGTGGAGGTGGTCGGCGTCACAGTCGTGGCGTCTGCGGGCCTGCCGCCGCGCCCGGCCGACGATGCGTTCGGCTCTGTCGAACTCGACAGTGAAACGATCGCCACCGCGCCGCGCGTCGACGAGGCGTTGACCCTCGTGCCGGGCGTGCAGCTGTTTCGCCGGACCTCCAGCGCGGCGGCCAATCCGACGACCCAGGGCATGACCGTGCGGGCCATCGCCGGGTCGGGCGCCGGCCGGGCGCTGGTGACCCTCGACGGCGTGCCGCAAAACGACCCGTTCGGGGGCTGGGTGCTGTGGTCGGGCCTGCCGCCGGCGTCGATCGGGGACGCCATCGTCGTCCGCGGTGCGGGCGCCGGCCCCTATGGCGCAGGCGCCCTGACCGGCATGGTTCAGCTGGGCGAAGTCAGGGTCGTCCCCTCGCGCGGTCAGTACGAACTCTTCGCGGGCGAGCGCGGCCTTGCCGGCGGTCAGGCCGTGATCGGGTTCGGCGACGTCATGGTCGTCGGCGCCGTGCAGCAGACCGAGGGCTGGACCCCGGTCCGCAAGGGTCGGGGCGCGGCGGATGCGCCGCTGGCGTTCGAGGCCTCCAGCCTGGCCATCCGCTGGTCGCCGGATCTAGGCGAGCGTGAGTTCTCCCTGCGCCTCGCCGGCTATCAGGAGTCGCGCGACAGCGGCCTTGTCGGCGCGGCGTCGCGCTCGGAGGGATTGTCCGCTTCGGCGACCCTGACCGGCGACGGTCTTCCCGTCGGCGATGCGCGGGAGTGGCGGCTGCAGGCCTGGGCGCGCGCGTCAGACTTCGAGAACAGCTCGGTGGCCGTCGGCGCCGGCCGGGCGTTCACCACGCCCGCCAACGACCAGTTCGGCACGCCGGCCCTGGGCATCGGCGTCAACGCGGCCGTCCGGGGCGAGTGGGGCGGCGGAGGATGGGAGCTTGGCGCGGATGTGCGCTACGCCGAGGGCGAGACGCGGGAGCGGTTCCGCTACATCGCCGGCGCCTTTACGCGCGGCCGGGTCGCCGGCGGCGCGCAGTCGGTCGCAGGCGTCTATGGCGAGGCCTGGTGGTATGGCCAGAACTCGCTGTCGGTCACCGGCGGCGTGCGGGTCGATCACTGGACCAGTTTCGACGGTCGCCGCCTTGAGCGGGATCTGGTGACCGACCTCCCAACCCTGACCGTCCGCCCGGACGACGCCGAGGGTTGGCAGCCGACGGCGCGTCTCGGCGCGCGCAAGGACTTCGGTTCGGCCTTCCTGCGCGGGGCCGGATATGTCGGCTTCCGGCCGCCGACCCTCAACGAGCTGCACCGTCCGTTCCGCGTCGGCAATGACATCACCGAAGCCAACGCCGGGCTTGAACCGGAGACTCTCTACGGCCTGGAGTTCGGTGCGGGCGGCGGCGACCAGGGCAAGGTGCGCTGGGCCGCGACCCTGTTCGCCAACAGGCTCGAAAGCGCGGTGACCAACGTTACGATCGGCGTGGGGCCGGGGATCTTTCCCGTCGCGGGCTTCGTTCCGGCCGGCGGCGTGCTGCGGCAACGCCAGAACGCCGGCGATATCAACGCCTGGGGCCTTGAGGCGGACGTTGGCGGCCCGTGGGGCGCCCGTCGCACCTGGAAGGTTGCGGTGGCCTGGACGGACTCCGAAGTCGACGGCGGCGCTGCGGCGCCCCAGCTGACCGGTCTGCGTCCGGCCCAGACGCCACAGCTGTCGGCCAGCGCCGAATCCGTTTGGCGCCCCATCGCCGGCCTCTCGATCCGCTCGACCCTGCGCTACGAGGGCGAACGTTTCGACGACGACCTGAACCTGCGACGACTGGCGGCGGCCTTCACCTCCGACCTGAGGATCGACTGGCAGGCCGGCAGAGGCGTGACCTTCTACGCCGCGGCCGAGAACCTGTCCGACGCCGAGGTCGAGACCGGCCAGACGGCCGACGGGATCGAGAGTTTCGACATGCCTCGCACGATCCGCATCGGCCTGATCTGGCGGCCCTGACGCGCTATATCATGGCCTGGCCGTTGGGCCGGGCGAGCTTCCTCATCAGCTGCTCCTTGCGCGCCGCCATCCTGGCGCCCAGAGCCTTCAGGTCCATGTCGGTCTTGCGGCAGGTGGGGAAGTACTCCTTCTCCTCTTCCTCGACGTGGTGCTCGATGATCTCACCGAGAACCTTGACCTTGGCGTCATAGAGATCCTCGCCGACCTCCATCATTTCGATCTCGGCGATCAGCGCCTTGGCGGAACTGTGCTCGACGACGGCCTCATCGACCATCTCTTCCTGGTCGGTCTTCAGGGCCTCGCGGGACGCCGGATAGAAGATCTCCTCCTCGATCTGCATGTGCACCTTGAGGGCCAGACAGATCTTCTCGGAAAGCTTCCCCTTCTTCGCGTCGCTCTCGGTCTTGTCGTAGTCCTCGAACCACGCGGCGACCTCCTTGTGGTCCGCCTCCAGCAGCTTGATGGCGTCCGGCGCCTTCAGTGCGGGGGTCTTGCGGGTCGTTGTCGACTTGCTCTTGTTCGTCTGCGGCGTGGCCATGGCGCGTTCCTCCGTGAAAATTGCTCCCAATCAATTCGCGTGTGGCTCGAACGGTTCCTGTGTCGGGTGCTTGACGCAGCGCCGTCGGATCGGTGGTTGGGCGCATGACGTCGAAATCGAGCGAGCAAGTGACTGTGGCGGGGGCCGGCGCGTTCGGCCTGTGCATCGCTCTGGCGCTGGCGCGACGGGGCTTGTCGGTCGTGGTGCGGGACCCGGCGTCGTTCGGCGACAATGCGTCCGGCGTCGCCGCAGGGATGCTGGCGCCCGTGTTCGAGACGGCGCTGGATCCGGCCGCGACGGATACGTTCGGCCTTCTGATGGCGGCGCGGGACCTTTGGCCGGCGCTGGCGGACAGTATCGGGATCGACCTGGACCGGTCGGGAGCCGCCTACTACGGCGCGCATATCGGGAAGGTCGCGGCCCGGCTGCGGGCGCTGGGCGTTTCGTCCGGTATCTACGGCGACCGGGTGTACACGCGGGAGGACTGGCGTCTGTCGCCGGGGGTCGCAATGGCGGCGCTGCGTGTGGCGGCCGTGCAGGCGGGCGTGACCCTGGCGACGTCAGAGGTCAACTCGCTCCCGGACTCCGGCCTGCTGATCCTCGCAACCGGCGCCGAAGGGGCGGGTCTCGCGCCGGAACTGGGGCTGCTGACGCCGATCAAGGGTCACATCCTGCGGCTCGAAGGCGGTCCGGATATCGGACCGGTGATGCGGGGGGACGGCGTCTATGTCTGCCCCGATCCCGCCGGCGCCGTCGTCGGTGCGACCATGGAGCACGGCGTCGCGGACCGTATGGTCGACGCGGCGCGGGTGGCCGGTCTGAGGCTCGCGGCCGAGGCGCTGCTGCCCGAGCTCGCGGATCTGAAGGCCACGGCCTTCACCGGTGTCCGCGCCGCCACGCCCGACGGCCTGCCGATGGTCGGCTGGAGCCGTCGCCCCGGGGTGCTGCTGGCCGTCGGCGCGCGCCGCAACGGCTGGCTGCTGGCGCCGCTTGTCGCTCGCGCGGTCGCGGCCTATGTCGCGGGCGAAGATCCGGGACCCTACGCCGCGCGGCTCGACCCGCGCCGGTTCGACAACAAGGAAACAGGCGCATGAGCAGCTTCTGGCCGACCGAGGAACAGCAGGCCATCCGCGACGCGGTCGCCCGCATCTGCGCCGACTTCGACGACGAATACTGGCGGCGGACCGATGAGACCGGAGAATTCCCGGAAGCGTTCGCCGAGGCCATGGCGGCCGGTGGCTGGCTGGGCGTCGCCATGCCGGAAGAATACGGCGGCGCGGGCCTCGGCCTGACCGAGGCGGCGCATGTCATGCAGACGGTGACCGAGTCCGGCGCGGCCTTCACCGGCGCCAGCGCCATTCACCTGAACATCTTCGGCCTGATGCCGGTGGTGAAGTTCGGCACGGAAGAGCAGAAGCAGCGCCATCTGCCGCGGATCATCGCCGGCCAGGACAAGGCCTGTTTCGCCGTCACCGAGCCTAACAGCGGGCTCGACACGGCCAATCTGGAGACCCGCGCCGAGAAGCGCGGCAACGGCTATGTGATCAACGGCCGGAAGATCTGGACCACCATGGCCCAGCGCGCCAACAAGATCCTGATCATCGCCCGGACCACCCCCAAGGAGCAGACGGCAAAGCCGATGCAGGGGCTGAGCCTGTTCTACACGGACTTCGACCGGGCGAAGATCGACGCGCGACCGATCCCCAAGATGGGCCGCAAAGCCGTTGAATGTAATATGCTTTTCATCGAGGACCTGCAGGTCCCCGCCGAGGATCTGATCGGCGAGGAGGGCAAGGGCTTCCAGTATCTGATCAGCGGCCTGAACCCCGAGCGCGTGCTGTTCGGCGCCGAGGCGGTCGGCATCGGTCGCGCGGCCCTGCGCAAGGCCGCGACCTATGCGAAGGAGCGCGTCGTGTTCGGGCGGCCCATCGGCCAGAACCAGGGTGTCCAGCATCCGCTGGCGAAGAGCTGGGCCGAGCTGGAAGCCGCCGATCTGATGGCCTTCAAGGCGGCCGCCCTCTACGACGCCGGCCGTGAGTGCGGGGCGGAGGCCAACGCGGGCAAGTATCTCGGCGCCGAGGCCGGCTTCCGGGCTGCCGAGGCCGCGGTGCTGGCGCACGGCGGAATGGGCTATGCGAAGGAATACGATGTCGAGCGCTACTTCCGCGAAGCCATGATCGCCCGCATCGCGCCGGTCAGCCGCGAGATGATCCTCAACTTCATCGCCGAGAAGGTGCTCGGGCTGCCGAAGAGCTACTAGTGGACAGTTTCTGACGCTTGGCGCCCAGCCAGGAACGGCCCGACCCTCGAAGGCGCCGCTCGGCTTTCTAACCGTAAGCAGACCTTCTGAAGTTCCGAGAAGGATGGTGGGCTCAACCGGTGACCGCAACACGCTAACTTTTCTTCGGAGATGGAGCGTGGGCGATGAAGCAGCGGCGGCGGATTTACTATTCGGCGGCCCAGCGGGCTGAGATCTGGGATCGCTGGAAGGCCGGTGAATCGA
>JAIOXZ010000060.1 GCA_021741355.1 Caulobacter sp. | reverse complement strand
GCTGGACATCTACCGCGCCTTGCCCACCGGCCAACCGAACCATCCGCCGGAAGCCTACGAGGCTTGGCGCGGGGCGATTCGCATGCTGCGGGCGCAGTGGGATCTGGTCCGCACCGTCACGAGCGAGAACGAGGGCCCGCCTCGGCGGTGACTCCCGCCATGGCCCGCACCTCCTCGGGCGTGCGGCCGGCTTCGCGCAGCGAACGCAGCGTGGCGGCGCGGTCGCGCTTCGCCAGCCGGCGGCCCTGGGCGTCGCGCAGCAGGCCGTGATGGTGGTACTCGGGAACGTCGAGGCCCAACAGGGCCTGGAGCAGGCGGTGGATGTGGGTCGCGGCCAGCAAATCCTCGCCGCGGGTCACCAGGGTCACGCCTTGCAGGGCGTCGTCGACGGTCACCGCCAGATGGTAGCTGGTCGGCGCGTCCTTGCGCGCCAGCACCACGTCGCCGAACATCCGGGGGTCCGCCTCGATCCTTCCCCGGCCGCGATCGTGGAAGACCAGCGGCCCGGTCAGCGCGACCGCCCGCCCGACATCCAGCCGCGACGCCCACGGCCGTCCCTCGGTCTTGCGCTCGGCGCATTGCGCATCCGACAGGCGCCGACACGCGCCGCCATAAAGCGCGCCCTCGGGGCCGTGCGGCGCCCGTCCGGCGCCTGCCACTTCGTCCCGTATCTCACGTCGCGTGCAGAAGCAGGGGTAAAGCAGGCCCAACCCCTCCAATCGGGCCAGCGCCGCCGCGTAATCGTCCATGTGCTCGGACTGGCGCCGCACCGGCTTTGGCCAGTCAAGGCCAAGCCAAGCCAGGTCTTCGGCGATCGAATCCTCGAATTCCGGCCGGCAGCGGCCCGCGTCGATGTCTTCGATGCGCAGCAGGAAGGTGCCGCCCTGGGCCGCCGCGAACAGCGCCGAATGGGCGTGTCCGAGATGGAGATGGCCCGTCGGGCTGGGCGCGAAACGTGTCACCGGCCGTAGCGTCATGACCAAAGGTCCCCAACCAGACGTGACGACCGCGCCACGTTCTGATAAAATTTGACAAAAGTTGTGGCGCGGGATTGGCGGGAAACGCATTTCGCGCATCGAGGGGACGGGATCATGGCGGCCAAGTCGATACCCTGGAATCCTCTGTTTGAAATGGGGATCGTCGAGATGGACGACGATCATCGCGGCCTTGTGCGGATGATCAACACCTTTCTCGAGGTCGTCGACAATGACGAGGGCCTGATCGCCATGGACGAGATCTTCCGTGGCCTGATCGACTACACCCTTTACCATTTCGACCGCGAGGAACGGATCATGGCCGAGGCGGGCTTCGGCGGCCTGGACGATCACCACCTCGCCCATCTGTCGCTGAAGGATCGGGTGGGCGTCCTGCGCGACCTGTACCTGTCGCGTCCCGGCTGCGAGGCCGAGACCGAGATCCACCGCTTCCTGGCCGACTGGTTGACCAATCACATCCTGAAGATGGATATGCAGTACCGCGACACCGTGCTGGCCTCGCGCGGATTGCTGCTAAAAAGCGCCTGAGCGGGCGTGGCCGCCGAGCGAGGAGGATTTCCAACTCGCTGATTTTGGCCGTCATACCCGCGAAAGCGGGTATCCATCTGATCGTGGTGCTCTTCGGCCGCTTCGTCAAAGAGCGCATGCCACTTTTGCGGTTGATACGCCGGCATGGATAAGATCCGCCACTGCGGACCATACCGGCCCGCTTGAGGCGATGGAAAGCAGGTGGGGAAACACCAAGGACACCAAGGACACCAAGGACACCAAAGGGGCGGCGAATTGCCCGTACAGCCCCGGTCCCTTGGTGACTCTTGGTGTCCTTGGTGCCTTGGTGGTGAAACTTTTTCCTGTTCATTGGTTGCTTTACCGCCGATTGGTCAATTCATTGGCTCGCCGGTATTACAGCGTTGGATGCCGCAGCATGGCCACCCCTTGCGCGGGCTGGCCTTGAGGGCGATTTTCGGCTAGGACTGTGCGGTCCGCAGTTCCGGAGCCGCCATGACGACAATCAGGCTAGAGGGACCAACGGCCCAACCCGCCTCAGGCGGAGCGGCGCGGCAGCTCGTCGTCCTGTTGCACGGCGTGGGCGCCGATGGCGACGACTTGATCGGTCTCGCCCCCTATTTCGCCCAAGTCCTGCCCGACGCCGCGTTCGCCTCGCCGCACGCACCCTTTCCCTATGACATGGCGCCGGTCGGGCGACAGTGGTTCAGCTTGGCCGACCGCTCGCCCCAGGCCATCGCGCGGGGAGTGCGCGTCGCCGCGCCGATTCTTGACGCCTTCCTTGACGAAAGCCTGGCCGCTTTGGGGTTGGACGACGACGCATTGGCCCTGATCGGCTTTTCCCAGGGCACCATGATGGCGCTGCACGCGGCGATGCGCCGACCGCGGCGGATGCGGGCCGTGCTGGGCTATTCCGGCATGATGGCCGACCCCGCCTCGCTGCCCGCCGAAATCACCGCGCGGCCGCGGACTCTGCTGATTCACGGCGAGGCCGACGACGTCGTGGCGCCCACCGCGCTGGCCGCTGCGACCGCCGCCTTGGAGGCGGTGGGCGTGCCGGTGACCGCGCATGCCGAGCCGAATCTCGGCCATGGGATCTCGGAGCAAGGCATCGCCATGGGCATGGCCTTCTTGGCGCAGGCCTTCCTGGACCCTACCTGATGGTCAGTGGCGGCTTTCCAGCCGAGGGAGGATCATCCGTGCCGCTCGCCCTGGACAGTTGCCCCGCTTTGGTTCTAAACGCCGATTTCCGGCCCTTGAGCTATTTTCCGCTGTCGCTGTGGTCATGGCAGGAGACGATCAAGGCGGTGGTCGCCGAGCGCGTCCACGTGGTCTCGGAATATGACCGCGCCATCCACTCTCCGAATTGGGAAATGCGCCTGCCCAGCGTCATTTCGCTGAAGGAGTACATCCCCTCGTCGCGCCGGCCGGCCTTCACCCGGTTCAACGTCTTTTTGCGCGACCGCTTCTCCTGCCAATATTGCGGCGGCGCGTTTCCCTCGCACGATTTGACCTTCGACCATGTGATCCCGCGCTCGCGCGGCGGCCGCACCACCTGGGAGAACGTCGTCACCGCCTGCGCGCCCTGCAATCTGAGCAAGGGCAGCCGCCTGCCGGGTGAAAGCGCCATGTGGCCGCGCGTGCGGCCCTTCCAGCCGACCAACTTCCAGCTTCAGGAAAACGGTCGCGCCTTCCCGCCCAATTATCTGCACGAAAGCTGGCGGGACTTCCTGTACTGGGACACCGTCCTCGATCCCACCTGATGAACCTATCCGAAATGGCCGTAATGGGCGCGGGCGGGTCGTGACGATCCCCTGACGGGCCAGTTTTTCGCCAAAATCCCAGGCGAAAAAGATGCTCTCCAAAGACAAAATCTGCGTCGCGTCAGGGCCGGGAACAAAGGCAAAAGGTATCGCCTTCGTCTCGTCGGCCCAATGGTGCAGCCCTTTGGTCATAACCTTTGGAGATGTACATGCTGAAGTTCATCGTTCGTCTTGCCCGTGAGGAAAACGGCGCCACCGCGATCGAGTACGGTCTGATCGCCGCCCTGATCGCCATCGTCATCATCGGCGGCGTGACCGCCACGGGCACCGCCCTGGACGCCAAGTTCGAAACCATTTCGACGGCCGTCACCGCCGCCGGGAGCTGAGACACGGCCGGCGCCGCGGCCCTTCCGGTCGCGGCGCCCCCCCCTTTCCAGACCCCGGCCAAAGGAATCCCGATGAGAAACCGTGCCTTCATGATGCTGGGCTTCGCCCTGGTCCTGGGCGTGTCGTCCGTCGCCCTGGTCCGCAATCTGCTGGAGGGCAAGGGTGCTGGCGGCCCATCCGATCCCCCCCTCCCCGTCACCACGATCGTGGTCGCCCGCACCGCCTTGACCTTCGGCAACCGGATCAATCGGGAGCACCTCCAAGAAGTCACTTGGCCCCAGGCCAGCGTGCCGCCGGGCGCCTTCGGCACCATCGAAGAGGTGTTGGGAGTCTCGGGCGGCGAGGACCGTGTGGTGTTGAAGTCGATGGAGCCGAGCGAACCGATTCTGGCCTCGAAGGTTTCGGGCCTGGGCGGGCGCGCCACGTTGAGCACGATCATCGCCGCCGACATGCGGGCGGTGACCATCCGCGTCAACGACGTCAATGGGGTGGCGGGCTTCGTGCTGCCCGGCGACCACGTCGACGTGATGATCACCCGTGAGTTGGAGCGCGACACCCACGCCACCACCGACGTGCTGTTGCAGAACGTCAAGGTGCTGGGCATCGATCAAGAGGCCAGCGACCGCAAGGACAAGCCCCAGGTGGCGCGCGCCGTCACCTTGGAGGTGACTCCCGAGCAGGCCCAACGAATCACCCTGGCGCAACAGGTCGGCACGCTGGGCCTCGCCTTGCGCAACCACACCGACGCGCTCGCCGCCCAGGTCCGCACCATCACCCTGTCCGACCTGAAAAGCGGCCCCTCGCCGCAAGCCCAGCCGCCCATCGCCCCGCTTCGCCCGGTCGCCGATCCGGGCTTCAGCGTGCGCATCCTGCGGGGCACCGTCGCCACCAATCATCAGGTGACCCGCGAGGCTCGATAGACCCGAAAGGACGATCCATGACCCTCCGCCTCCCCCTTGGCCGCATGTTCCTTCACGCCGCGACGGCCCTCGCCATCGCCGCCCCGGTCTTGCTGGCCGACCCGCCCCCGGCCGCCGCCCAGGGGGGGCCCGGACTCAGTGTGCGCGACGACGTGCATGCCGGCGATCTGGTGGTCGCCGTCAACAAGTCGCAGGTCGTGCGGCTGGACCAGCCCTTCCGCGAGTTGTCGGTGGGCAATCCGCAGATCGCCGACGTGCTGCCGCTGACCAACCGTTCGGTCTATGTGCTGGGCAAGGCGCTGGGCACCACCAACCTGTCGGTCTATGGCCCGCGCAAGGAATTGCTGGCCGTGCTCGACCTAGTGGTCGGCCATGACGTCGGCGGCATCAAGACCCGCCTGAACGACCTGATGCCGGGCGAGCCGATCGAGGTGCGCGCGGTCAACGACTCGGTGGTGCTGGCGGGGCGGGTCTCCAGCCCGCAGATCGCCGGCCGCGCCGCCCAGGTCGCCGAGCGCTTCGCCCCCGGCAAGGTGACCAACCTGCTGGAGGTCAATGGCAGCCAGCAGGTCATGCTGGCGGTGCGCATCGCCGAGGTGTCGCGCAGCGTGGCCCGCGAGTTGGGCATCAAGCCCAGCTTCATCCTGGGCGGCGAGGACTTCTTCGCCTTCGACACCCTGGACACGCTGGACCTCAACCGCTTCGCCACGGCGCTGGGCCACTGGACGACGCCGTTCGTGACGCTGGACCTGCTGCTCGACGCCTTGGAGGAGAAGGGCGTCGTCAAGATCCTGGCCGAGCCCAATCTGGTCGCCATGTCGGGCGACACCGCCAACTTCCTGGCCGGCGGCGAGTTCCCCGTGCCGGTGGCGCAGAACACCGACGATGGCGGCGACGTCACCATCACCATCGAGTTCAAGCAATTCGGCGTCAGCCTGGCCTTCACCCCGACCGTGGTCGGGCGCGACCTGATCAATCTGGTGGTCAGCCCCGAGGTCAGCCAGATCGACCGCCAGAACGCGGTGACCCTGTCGGGCTTCATGATCCCCGGCCTGTCGACGCGGCGCGCCACCACCACGGTCGAGCTGCGCGACGGCCAGTCCTTCGCCATCGCCGGCCTGCTGCAAAGCGACTTCTCGGATCAGGTCCGCCAGTTGCCGGGGATCGGCGACGTGCCGGTGCTGGGCGCCCTGTTCCGCAGCTCGGAATTCCAGCGGCGCGAGAGCGAGCTGGTGATCATCGTCAGCCCGCGTCTGGTGCGCCCGGTCGAGTCCAACATGCTGGCCGCGCCAACCGACGGCTTCCTGCCCCCCTCGGATCTGGACCTGTTCGTGATGGGCCGCGTCGAAGCCCCCGCCTCGGCGATGGCCCGGCCCGTGTCGGCCCGCCGCGTGCTGGGCCCGCAGGGCGGCGGCATCGAAGGCCAGTACGGCCACATCGTCAAGTGAGGCGTCCCATGAAGCGCATCGACCTCGTTCTCATTCTCGTTCCCGTGCTGGGCTTAAGCGCCTGCGACATCACGCCGCAAGCCACCCTGACCCCCGGCTTCGGCGACACCGTCCGCCACAACATCGCCGCGCAGACGGTCAATCCGGCGCCGCTGCCCGAGACCCCCACCATGGGCGACGGCAAACGCGCCGGCGCCGCCTGGCAGCGCTACAGCGATGGCCAGGTGCGCCAGCCGCCGCGGCTGGGCACCTCGGACGTCACCCAGGGCGGGGCCGGCAAATGACCAGCCTGTGGCGGGATCGAAGCGGCACCGTGGCGGTGCAGGTGGCGGTGACCGCCGCCGCGCTGCTGGGGGCGGGCGCCCTGGCCATCGATCTGGGCCGCGCCATGGTGCTGAGCAGTCAGCTCCAGAACGCCGCCGACGCCGCCGCGCTGGCCGGCGCCGCCGAGTTGGACGGCGCCGCCGGAGCGATGACCAGCGCCCAGGCCGCCATCGCGGGCGCCTTCGGGAGCAACGGCCAGTCGCACGCCGATGACGGGCTGGGCGCCACCGTGGCCGTCGCCAATGTCCGGTTCCTGCGCGACGCCACCAACGAAGCGGCCGACGACACCGAGGCCCGCTTCGTCGAGGTGACCGTTCAGCCGCGCTCGGTCACATCCAGCCTGATCGCCGCCCTGGCCGGGCCGAAGGTGGTCACCACCAACGCCCGCGCCATCGCCGGCTTCATGCAGGTCGCCTGCCGCATCCCGCCCTTGATGATCTGCAATCCGTTCGAGGCCACACTGGGCGTCGGCGCCCCGTTCAGCGCCACGATCGGCCAGCAGATCCTGGTCAAGAGCCAGGGGCAGGGGGCGCAATGGGCACCCGGCACCTTCGGGCTGCTCGATCCGCCGACCGGCAACACCGGCGCCTCGGCCATCGCCAGCTTCCTGGCCTCGGCCAATCCGCCCAACTGCTATGGCCCAGGCGTCGACATCCGGCCGGGCCAGGCCAATTCGGTGCGCACCGCCTTGAACACCCGCTTCGACATGTACGAGGCCCCCTTCTTCGCGGGCGCGAAGAACAATCCGGCCTACCGCCCGGCCCGCAACGTCACCAAGGGCATGGTGGCCGGCGGCAATCCGTGCAACCCGACCACCGCCAGCCCGCCCCAGGCGATGGCCCTGCCGCGCGATTCCTGCCTGATCGCCGGCACCTGCCAGCGCTTCGGCGACGGCGTCTGGGATCTGGCCGGCTATTGGTCGGTCAATCACGGCGGCAGCCCGCCGGCCGGGGTGACCACCCGCTATCAGGCCTATCGCTGGGAGATCGACAACGCGGCCATCCCCGATGCCAACCAAGCC
>JAIOXZ010000059.1 GCA_021741355.1 Caulobacter sp. | reverse complement strand
GGGCCAAGCCCTTGGACACCGCCGCGTCATAGGCCTCGAACGCCTCGGCAAGGCGCTCCTGGCCCTGCAGCAGCAGGCCGAGCAGATAGTCGGTCTCGCCGTCCGGGTCGTCGGCGCGGGTCAGCTTGAGCAGCGCTTCCGCCTCGGCCAGGCGGTTCGCCTGCTTCAGCAGCATCGACAGGCTTTTGCGCACCTCCGGATCGCCGGAGGTTCCGGCGACCGCACAGGCCAGATCGGCTTGGCCGCTGTTCAGGGCGAGTTCCACGGGCTCGGGGCTGTCGGGCCGACAGCGGGCCGCCGCGGCGATGGCGGGAGCGGCGTCGTCGGGCCGTTCGTTTTCCCGGCAACTCAGGGCCAGGTTGATCCAGGCGTCGAAGCGATCCGGCTGGAACGCCAGGACGCATCGGAAGGCCCGGGCGGCGCCCGCCGGATCGTTCAGGCGCAGCCGGGCCAATCCGAGATTCCACCACAGGCCGGGCTGCCGGCCGTGCTGGGGCACGGCGAGTTGATAACGGCGGACCGCCTCGACCAGGTCGCCTTCGTTGTGAAGGCGCACGGCTTCGGCCAGGATGTCCGGGCTCTGTTCTGTCACGTCGCGTCTCGCCGCAGTCTCGGAGTGGCGAGACGTTAGCAGGCATGGGGGCGGCGGAAAAGACGCGGGTTGCGCGGCATGCAAAGCCGGGGCAGGATGCTTCTGTTCAATGGTCGCCCTTCTCGGTAGGCGCCTCGATGCTGGTCACCCCCCTCGAAGCCGTACGCCTCGCGGCAGAGCACATGAGGCGCCTGGAACTGGACGCCGCCGAACGGATCCTGCGCCAGACTCTCGAACAGGATTCGGGATTCCGCTTGGCCGCCGGCTATCTGCTGATGCTCCTGCTGACCAGCGGACGGCGGGACGAGGCGCGCCGGTTGGCCGAGGTCGACACCAGTACCGATCCCGCCTTCCTGGATTTTCGTCGCATGTGTGACCTCTGGGAGGAGAACGCGCCACCCGCCGAGCCCGTCGGCACCGTGGTCATTCCCGCTTGGCGGGCCGCCGAGACATTGCCGCGCGCTCTCGACAGCGTGCTGCGGGCCGTGCTGCATCTCCGCGAGGCGACTGGCCAGCCCGAGGCGCGTGTCCGGATCGTCGTCGCCGACGACGCCTCTCCCGACGCCACGTCGGCCGTTGCCGTCGGCTGGGCCGAGGACAACGGCTTCACCGACCTGGTTGTGCTCCGCGCGGCGGTCAATGGCGGTCCTGCCGCAGCCCGCAATCTGGGCGCGGCCCGGGCGTCAGGTGAGTGCCTGTGGTTCCTCGACGCCGACGACGAGTTTCTGCCCGACCATCTGGTGTTCGGCTGGAGCCTTCTGCGGGCGGTCCCGATGGCCGGGTTCGTGCGGAGCGGAATTCTGTTCGATGGTATCGACGACCGTGTTCTGCCGGAGTACCGGATAGCCAATCAAAACACATCGTCGATCAATCTGTGTGTGCGGCCGGCCTGTCACCACTTCGTCGGCGGCTATCCGGAACTCCCTGTTTTCCGTCAGTGCGGTGGCGAGGATGCGGCCTATTCCGATGCCCTGAGCTGCCGGTTCTATGGAATCCGGAAAATGCATCAGACGGTGTTCTATCGTTGGCGGCAGGGAAATTCGCTGGACGCGCAGCGGGACAGATTCACCGGTGACAGGGCCGGAGAACAGGCGGACATGAGCTTCACCCTGTGCCAGACGGTCGCCAGAATCATTTCCGAGGGCCGTATTCTCGCCCTGGCCGCTATGCCGCCGACCCCTGGGCTGCCGCCGGTGCGCGCCTTCAACCGGCCGTTCGAGAACCTGCTTTCGGACCCCGAATACGGCCTTTCGGCTGACGGACATGGCACGGCAGACGCGCCGTCCGCTGCCGGGGGCGGCGCTTGAGGGAGCGAGTCGTGTCGCGGCGGCGGGGGGGTCAGGCCGGAACGGCCGGTGCGGCGGCCAGCCGGGTCAGGTCGCCGGCAGCCCGGGCGATCAGCGGTTCCCAGTCACCGGGCCGCTCCTGGCGCAGCAGCCGCATGGTCGAATACCAGGGGGTGTCGTCGCGGTCCAGCAGCCAGCGCCAGTCCGGCGTGAAGGCGGTCAGGACCCACACCGGCCGACCCAGGGCGCCCGCCATGTGGATCACCGAAGTGTCCACCGAGATCACCAGATCCAGGCATTCCAGAGCCGCCGCGGTGTCGCCGAAGTCGGCGAAGTCGGCGGCGATGTCCTCGATTCGTCCGGCCATGTCCGATGCGGCGAGCTGTTTGGCCGGATCGCCCTTCTGAAGGCTGCAGAAGCGGACGCCGGGCACGTCGAGCAGCGGCCGCAGGCTCTCGAGGCAGGTCGAGCGGTGTCGGTCGTTGCCGTGACCGGGACTGCCGGCCCAGGCCAGCCCGACCCGGAAGCCTTCGCCCGGCGGCAGGCGGCGGCGCCAGTGTTCCAGGCGTTCGGGTGGGGCCGACAGATAGGGGATGTCGCGGGGGATGGTCTCGAGGGTGTGCCCGAAAACCAGCGGCAGGCTGACCAATGATCGATAATAGTCGAAATGGTCCGGCGGGCGGTTTTCCGGGACCACCTCGTCGACTCCGTCCATGCGGCGGATCACCGGGATCAGCGGGGCCTGGCACTCGACCACCACCCGGCCGCCCCGCCGTTTCACCAGCGGTGCGTAGCGAATGAAGTTCAGGGTGTCGCCCATGCCCTGCTCGGAATGCAGCAGCACCGTCTTGCCGCGGAACTTCTGTCCGGTCCACATGGGTTGGCCGTAGGGCCGGGTGACGATGTCGGTCTTGGATTTCAGCCGGCCTTCGTACAGCGGCAGGCCCTCACGGTAGTTCCCCATCGTCAGGAGGCACATGCCGAGATTCTTCTCGTGCTCGGGATAGCCGGGCTCGATCTCGCGGCCGCGGCGCAGGGCGGCCAGCGCCTCTTCGAGCCGGTTCTGGCGCAACAGCGCGCTGCCCAGATTGACATGGGCGATGAAGGCATCGGGTTGCAGCCGGATGGCTTGACGGCAGATCCGCTCGGCCACGCCGACCTCGCCGATTTCGTTCAGCGCCGAGGCCAGATTGACCAGTGCCGTGACGTTGAGCGGCTCGAGGGCGACGGCGTTGCGGTAGCAGACCAGGCGCCGGTCGAGATCCTTCAGGTGCTTCCAGGTCACACCCAGGTCGCAATGGTAATGGGCGACGTGCGGTGCCAGTTCGACCGCACGGGCCATGGCCTCGGCCGCCTCGGGGAAGCGGCCGCGACCGTAGAGATGCAGTCCGAGCTGGTAATGTCCCTCGGGATTGCCGGAGGCCTGTTCGGTAACGCTCCTCAGGATTGCCTCGGCCCTGGCGGGATTGCCGTCGCGCTGCATCTGGCCGGCCAGGGTGAAGGCCTGCTCGACCGAAACCGCCGTCGGGCCGGACGACGGGGGCGCGGAAGGGGGCGCGGACGGGGCGGGCGGCGGCGAGGCGGCGGCGGCCGGCCCGAAGGGAATCTCGGGACGGCGGCCCGCCACCAGATCCCCGATCAGCTTCAGATGCGCTGGCAGGCAGACCCGCCTCAGGTCGTAGCCGCGCAGAATGGTTTCGCGGGCCGCGGCGCGCAACGCCGCCATCCGGTCGGGGTGATCCAGCACCTCGCAGACCCGGTCGGCCAGACCCTGGATCGAGAAGAAGTCGACCAGCAGCCCGTTCTCGCCGTCGCGGATCAACTCCTGGACCGGCGGCGTGGCCGAGCCCAGCACCAGACAGCCGGCGCTCATCGCCTCGAGCATCGACCAGGACAGGACAAAGGGATAGGTCAGGTAGATGTGAACCGACGAGACTTGCAGGATCGCCAGAAAGTGGTCGTAGGGCACCTGGCCGAGAAAGTGAACACGGTCCAGGTCGATGCGGCCCTTCTGTTCCTCGAGCAGCGCCTGCTTGAACGAGCGGCCGTCGGTCAGGCCCGGCCCGTAGCTGACGCCGTCGCCGCCCACCACCAGCACCCGGGCCCGGGGCCGCCGCTTCAGGATCAGGGGCAGGGCGCGCATGAAGACATGGAAGCCGCGATAGGGTTCCAGATTGCGCGAAACGTAGGTTATCACCTCGTCTTCGCAGCCCAGCGAAGAGCCGTCCGGCAGGGTGACGCGGCGGGTCGGCCGCGGCGCCACGGCGTCGGTGTCGATGCCCTCGTGAACCACCGAGATCTTCGAGCGGAAAGCCTCGGGATAGCAGCCGCGCTGCCAGAGGGTGGGAGACTGACCCCAGTCGGCGGCCTGCAGGCCGAGAAGGTTGACGGTGTTCATCAGCCGGGAATGGGGCCGGCTGTCCAGGCCCGGCGGAAACTCGGGATCGAATCCCAGGTCGGCCCCGGTCGGGCGGTAGAAGAACTCGAAATAGGACAGCAGCGGGACGTCCGGCCAGACCTCCTTGAGGAACAGCGTCTCGCCCCAGGCGTTGTGGCCGATCATGATGTCCGGGCGGAAGCCCGAGCGGGCCAGGTCGCGGGCGGCGGCCAGCACCGCCTCGGCGTTGCGCAAGGCGGGTTCGACCAGGCGCACGTAGCGGTTGGCGCTCTCGCTCCCTTCGCTGATCGGGGCGTAGACCACCTCGCGCACGCCTTCGACGGTGCGCCCCAGCTTCTGACGCAGGATCACCACCTCGTTGCCCGGCTGTCGTACGAAATGGGCGACGATGTGCTTGTACTGCGCGGGGAAGCTCTGATGAACGAACAGAAGTCTCATGATTGCAGCCGGATTTCCTGCCCGATCAGATTGGCGATCACACCCTCGACCCGGGTTTGCGCCCGCCAGCCCAGATCCCGCAGGGCGCGCGCCGGGTCGGCCTGGCTGCAGGCGATTTCGGAGGGCCGGAACAGCAAGGGATCGACATCGACATGGTCGCGCCAGTTCAGTCCCAGCCGTTCGAAGGCCAGGGCGACGAATTCTTCGAGACTGATGGTGTGGCCGGTGGCGATGACGTAGTCGGCGGGTTCGTCCCGGCGCAGCATCAGCCACATGGCCTCGGCATATTCCGGCGCCCAGCCCCAGTCGCGGCGGATCGACACGTCGCCCAGGCGCAGCCGCTCGTCCGAGCCACGCGAGATCCGCACCGCCGTGGCGACGATCTTGCGGGTGACGAACCGTCCCAGGCGCAGCGGGCTCTCGTGGTTGAACAGGATGCCGGAACAGGCGTGCATGCCGTAGGCTTCCCGGTAGTTGCGAACCGTCCAGAAGGCGGTGGCCTTGGCGGTGGCGTAGGGGCTGCGGGGGTGGAAAGGCGTCTCCTCGTTCGCCGGCTCGGCGGTGTTGCCGAAGCACTCGCTCGAGGCCGCGTTGAACAGGCGGATGGGGCGCTTCAGGAACCGGATGCACTCCAGGATGTTCAGCGCCGAGACGGCGATGCTTTCGTAGGTCTCGACGGGCATGTCGAAGGACAAGCCGACCGATGTCTGTCCGGCAAGGTTGTAGATCTCGTCCGGCTCGACCCGGTCCAGCACCCGGATGACGCTGCGGAAGTCGTTCAGCGCCGCCGAATGCAGCCGGACCCGGTCGCGGATGCCCAGCTTGGTTAGGTTGGGAAACGAGGCCGCCTCGTGGTCACGGGAGGTGCCGTGGACGTCGAAGCCCTTGTCCAGCAGAAGTCGCGCCAGATACGCGCCGTCCTGCCCCGAGATGCCGAGGATGAGGGCGGTGCGGCTCATGCGCGGACCCGCTTTCCCGTGGCAATGTCCATCAGGTAGCGCCCGTATTCGTTGTTCACCAGAGGCTCGGCCAGGCCGGCCAGGGCGGCGGCGTCGATCAGGCCCATGCGGTGGGCGATCTCTTCGATGCAGGCGATGTGCCATCCCTGGCGGTGTTGGATCGAGCGCACCAGCTCCGAGGCTTCCTGCAGCGATTCGAAGGTGCCGGCGTCCAGCCAGACGTGGCCGCGGCCCAGGCGCTCGACGGTCAGGGCGCCCCGCGACAGATACCGGTTGTTCAAATCGGTGATCTCGAGCTCGCCGCGGGCCGAAGGGGTCAGGGTGCGCGCCACCTCCAGGACATGGCGGTCGTACATGTAAAGGCCGATCACCGCCATGTTGCTCTTCGGCCGGGCCGGCTTCTCCTCGATCGACAAGGCGCGGCCGGCGGCGTCCATTTCGACCACGCCATAGCGTTCGGGATCCTCGACCTCGTAGCCGAACACGGTGGCGCCCCCGCGGCGGGCGGCGGCGGCCTGCAGCACTTGGCTCAGTCCGTGGCCGAACAGGATGTTGTCGCCCAGCACCAGGGTGCAGGGCTCGTCCTGGATCAGGTCTGCGGCGACCAGAAAGGCCTGAGCGATGCCGGCCGGGCGTTCCTGAACGCGGTAGTGCAGGGTCAGGCCGAGCGACCGGCCGTCACCCAGAAGCTCCTGGAACCGGGGCGTGTCGCGCGGCGTCGAGACGACGACGATCTCGCGGATGCCGGCCAGCATCAGCAGGGACAATGGATAGTAGATCATCGGCTTGTCATAGACGGGAAGCATCTGCTTGCTCACCGCCAGTGTCAGCGGAAAAAGGCGAGTGTTCGCCCCACCCGCGAGGATGATGCCCTTCATGTGCCCCTGGTCCAAAAGAGAGCCGGGGCGAAGCCTAGCGGCAACGCTGGCGCGGTTCAACGTCCGTTTGCCCATCCGCGGGACGCGGCCTCGATGCGGGTCGCGTTCGGGTGGGTGACGGCGGGATCAGGTCCGGCTAGTCTGCACTGTCCGTCGCGCCACGGAGACCGCCGATGAGAGCCCTGATCACAGTGCCGCACTTCCACCGCCGCTCCGACGGGGCGCGGCACGGGTCCGAATTCATGCTGGCGGAGGAGCGCGCCGCCATGGTCGAGACCACGATCCAGGCGCTGTTTGACATGGCTGGCGACGAATCGGGCCTGATCGATCATCGCGGCGGAACGGGCCGGTTGCCGGTCAACGCCTTGGGGCGGGTCGAGGTCGAGGTCGTGGTCTGCACGGTCGGGGACGATCACCTGCTCGACCGCCTGGACCCGTCGCTGGGCCGCCGCCTGCACCGCCAGCCGGCGGCCGGCGATCCGCGCATGCTGCCGTTCGGCGCCCGCGACGTGCTGGCCCGCAATCTCGGTTCGGGCTACGACTGGTATGGCCTGCTCGAAGACGACGTGCTGATCGCCGACCGCTGGTTCTTCCACAAGCTGCGCGCCGCCACCCCGAATTCCGGGGTGGTCGTGCTGCCCAACCGCTACGAGGCCGACCCCCGCCGGCCCTTGCGCAAGCTCTATGGCGACGGCCCGGCACGATTGGTCTTCGGCAATCCCGGCCATGCGGCGCTGTTCGAGGGCGAGACGGGGTACGAGATCGACTGGTGCGGGCTGCCCGTCCGCCTGCGCAAGGTCAGCAACCCGCACGCCGGCTGCTTCTTCCTGACCGCCGACCAGATGAACGCCTTCGCCAGGGCGCCGGTCTTCGCGAACCGGGAGATCCACTACGTATCCCCCCTCGAGACCGCGGTCACCTGGGGCCTGCTGACC